>DJQM01000049.1:10673-20821 GCA_002437585.1 Clostridiales bacterium UBA6386
TGGTTCGCAATGACATCTTCTATTCAAGCACACCGCAAAATCGATACCGAGCGGTGCCCACCGGTGTTGCGAATACAGGCCAGCCGCGCACGCATTGCCAGCCGGGGCTCCCAGCTAACAGCAGAAGAACATGCCCCGGCCGCCGCAGCAGAAGAGATTGGCCAGATAGCACAGGCACAGATTGGTGCAGGGATCGCCGCCCATGGCAAAGCCCCGGAAGGCCCCCGCGCTCTGCCGGTAAGCCGCGCCGCCGTGCTCCATCCGGTTCAAAGCGTCCAGATACTCCGGATTCTGGGGCTCCATGCTCACCGCCCGGCGGATGTGCTCCAGAGCCGTCACCTGATTGCCCAGGGCATCGTTGGCAATGGCACTGAGATAGTACCACCGACCGTCCCGCTGGGCGCAGTTCTGAAGGGTATTCAGAGCCTCCTGATACCGGCCGAAGCGGATATACTGGTAGGCCGCCTGCTGGTACTGATCCTCCGGCTGGGCGCCGTAGCCCTGATAATCCTGATAGGTCTGCTGGCGGTAGGCTCGGAAGGGGTCGGCATCGTACTGGCTCTGCGCCTTCTCCGGGTTCTTGATCTGCTCGTAGGCCGCGTTGACCTCCTGCATCCGCAGAGCGGCCTCCTGGTCGCCGGGATTCAAGTCCGGGTGGTATTTTTTGGCCAGACGCCGGTACGCCTGCTTAATTTCCTCGTCGGTAGCGTTCCGGTCAACGCCCAGCACCTTGTAGGGATCGTCAATCATGGCCTTCCTCCTCTTTTTTCTTTCCTCGGTTGTAGCTGACCCACACGCCGCTGTAGAGAATGTTGTCAAGCAGGGGCTTGTCCTGAACCAGGGGCAGCCTTTCAAAGCTCTGCGTACATCTGCCCATGGTCAGCACCAGATAATCCTCCCAGGCCTGAGCGTTTTTTTCGTCGCCTCTGGCCAGGAAGGGGTTGTATTTTCCCTGTTTTTTGTCCTTGTCGTAGTCCAGCTCTCCGTCCAGCAGGTACACGAACCGACCCAGCGCGTTTCCCATCTGCCACAGGGTGTCCGCCCACATGTCCTCCCGGACCCGGAAAAGCTCCCCCATCAGCTCGCCGAAGGCTCCTGCCGGCTCGTCCGGGTTGGGGCAATTCTCCGCCTCCAGCACGGATAGCTTGTCCAGGCACCGACGGATGGCCTGACATTGACGGGGCCAGTCGGCTTCGATTCTGGGAAGATGGGGTTCAAACCGGTCTGCCATCCACTTTGCGGATCGTTTGCCGTCATCATGCCAGTCGTCCAGGCAGTTGTAGTAGGCCAGAGCCACGTTCATATCCGCCGCGTAGCGGATGTAAGGCCCGTCTATCCACTGCCGCCGGGTCAGCGGATGGAGCAGGCAGGGGCTTTTTCCTCCCGTCTCCTCCGGCTCGTAGAGGCTCATGAGAAGCAGTGCCAGAAAGGCCATATCATAGCTCAGTCCCAGCCGGGCCAGCTGACCGGACTGCTCCCGGATCCGCCGACAAATGCCGCAGTAAACCGCGCCGTAACGCTTCTGCTGCTCCTTTGTCAGCTCCCGGAGACTGGCCGTTACATAACCAAACACCCAGACCCCTCCTTTTTTGAGGTATTCTAGCAGGCATGTGTGAACAGGCCGTAAACGCCGGAAAAAGTTAACATTTTTCCCGGCGGCTCAGCCAGTGATTCAGCGCCCCGCCGTAAAAGAGAATGCTCAGGCAGCAGTAAAGCCACAGCATTCCCAGAGCCAGGGCATACACCGAGCCGTAGATCAGAGAATACCGGTTGAAATGCTCCACATAAATGGAGAAAAGGTCGGAAAACACCAGCCAGCCCAGAGAGGAAAAAATCCCGCCGGGCAGGCTCTCCCCGAAGCCGTTGCGCCCGTTGGGCAGTACCATATACATGAGCGTAAAAATCAGGCTTTGCAGGGTAAGCAGCAGGAAAAACCGCACGTCCACCAGATCCACCAGGAAAATCACCACCGGATTGTCCACCATGGACAGCCGCCCCAAAATGGCGTTGCCGAACACATGAAGCACCAATGTCAGGATCAGCACAATGCCAAACAGAAAGGTGTAGACCATGCTGATGCCCCGGGTATACAGATAGCCCCGGTTTTCCCACACGCCGTACACCGCGTTCAGTCCCCGCAGAAGGCCGTAAATTCCCCGGCTGGCAGACCAGAGGGCGGTCAGCGCGGACAGACCCAGTACCATGCCGGTGGAATTGACCCAGGTGCTGTAGACCAGGCTTTCCACCGTTTCCATCAGAGCCTTGGGAAGAAAATCCTTCATCATGTCCACGAGAATTTCCACCTGCAGCCCCGTAAGGCGCAGCAGGCTCACTAGCATCAGCAGAGCCGGAAAGGCCGCCAGAATGATGAAGTAGCCTGCGTAGGCGGCGTGAAGGGGAATCCGCTTTTCCCGGATGGATCGGTAAGCACCCAAGGTTTTTCCGATCAGCCCGCCCTTCGGAAGCTTTTCCATCCAATCCCCCCATATTGATGCCCGCAGGTAGGGTCAGCCCGCCGCCGATTCCGGCGGCGGGCTGACTGCTTTACCAGATTAGTTTACGGCAGAATCCGGCAATTATGCCTGTCAGACTCCACAGACGCAATTGCGGGGTGTTGCCGAGCCAAAGTTATTCCGCGGAAATGAGGTAGTAGTACACCGGCTGGCCGCCGTTGAGCAGATTCACATCCGCGTCCGGGCAGATATCGGCGAAGATGTCTGCGGCCTTCTGGGCGTGCTTTTCCTTCACGTCCTCGCCGTAGTAGATGGTGATATACTCCTTGCCCTCGTCGCGCACCTTCTCCGCCAGGGATTTGAGCAGCACCCGGATGTCCCGGCTGGTGCCGAAGAGCTGACTGCCATAGAGAGCCAGATAATCCCCCTCGTGGATATCGTAGCCGTCAAAGTCGGAGTTCCGGGCGGCGTAGGTGATCTGCATGGTGTCCACGTTGTCCAGAGCCTGGGTCAGTGCCTCGGTGTTCTCCTCTACGGTTCCTTCGGGGTTGAAGGCCAGCATGGCGGTGACGCCCTGGGGCACGGTCTTGGAGGGGATGACCACCACATGCTTGGGAGTCAGCGCGTCCACCTGCTCGGCGGCCATGATGATGTTCTTATTGTTGGGCAGCACAAACACCGTCTCGGCAGGCACCTTGTTCACCGCCTCCAGGATATCCTGGGTGCTGGGGTTCATGGTCTGGCCGCCGGAGATGATCTGGTCAACGCCCAGGTTCAGGAACACGTCCGCCAGACCCGCGCCGGCGCAGACGGACACCACGCCCAGGGGCTTTTCGGCGGTGGCGATCTGGGGAGCCAGATCCTTCTCGTTCATGACCTTCTCGGTGTGCTGCAGGCGCATGTTCTCCACCTTCACGGTGATGAAGGAGCCATACGCAATGGCTTTGCTCAAAGCTTTGCCGGGGTCATTGGTGTGCACATGCACCTTGATGATCTCGTCATCGTCCACCAGCACCAGGCAGTCGCCCAGCTGGCTCAGGAAGGCGCGCAGCTCCTCCGGATCCTTGTCGTTTTCCCGGCTGACGATGAACTCGGTGCAGTAGGCGTAGGTGATATCCTCGGTGTTGAAATCGGCAAAGTCCGCCGCTTCCTTCACCGCAGGCGCGTCACCGGCGGCCTCGTCGGCCACCACGTCCTCACCCTGCAGGGAGGAAAGCATGGCTTCCAGGGCGGTGAGCCAGCCCTTGCCGCCGGCATCCACCACCCCTGCCTTCTTCAGGACGGGATTCTGGTTGACGGTGTTGGCCAGGGCGATCTTGGCCTCCTCCACGGCGGCGTTCTGGACGAACTCAATGAAGTTATTCTCCTGAGAAGCCTCCTGCGCCTTGGCGGCAGCCAGGCGGGAGACGGTGAGGATGGTGCCCTCGGCAGGCTTCATCACCGCCTTGTAGGCCGCGTCCACGCCCTCCTGCAGAGCCTGCGCCCACAGCACGCCGTCGCACTCGGTGCATCCCTTGAGCTTCCGGGAAATGCCCCGGAACAGCAGGGACAAAATCACGCCGGAATTGCCCCGGGCACCCCGGAGCATGGCGGAAGCGGCGATTTTCGCCGCACTGCCCAGATCCGGCTCGTCGGCCTTGCGCAGGTCAGCCGCGGCGGCGGTGATGGTCATGGACATATTTGTGCCGGTATCCCCGTCGGGCACCGGGAACACATTCAGCTCGTTCAGAGCCTGCTTATGATTTTCAATGGCGGCTGCCGCGCTGATGATCATTCTGCGCAGATCCGCGCCGTTGATTGTCTGTTTCAAGATTCTTTCCCTCCGATTCTCAGCCGATCATCATGGAGTCCACATAGACGTTGACTTCCCGGACCTGGGTGCCGGTGCACTCGGTAACCTGATGGCGCACTTCCTCAATGATGGACGCGCCCACGGCGTTCATATTCACGTTGTCCACAATGATGTGCAGATCAATGGAAATGGAGCCGTCCTCGTTGAAGGTGACCTTCACGCCCTTGCCCACGGACTCAATGCGCAGCAGATGATAGGCACTGTCGGTCAGGCTCCGGGCGGCCATGCCCTTCACGCCGAAGCAGTTGGTGGCGGCGGTTCCTACGATATCGGTGTAGACATTGGTGCTCACATTGACGCTGCCGTTCTGATTTTCGTGACGTACCATATTACAACCTCCAAAATTCTCGTAATGTATCGGGGAAGCTCTGATTCAATCGGCAAGAGCCGACAGCGAGAGATTTTTCTCTAGCCGAAGGTTTCAAAAGCGGAGGAATACTTTGTGTATTGTTCGCTTTTGAAGCCGCACGGATAAAGGAAAAGATCCGCTGCTCGGCCGATGGCGATTGATTCAGAGTTTCCCTAAAAAATCAGATCATGCTCTTTTCCCAGCAGGAAGGCGCCTCCAGACCCATCATCTTCACGATGGTAGGCGCCACGTTGGCAAGGCCGTAATGGCCGTCCTTGATGTGCCAGTCATGATCCTTGTCGTAGATGATGAAGGGAACAGGGTTCAGCGAGTGGGCGGTGCGGACGATGGTCTTGCCCTTCTTGACCTCGGTCATCTGGTCGGCGTTGCCGTGGTCGGCGGTGATGAGGACGATGTAGCCGTACTTGTCCGCAGCCTCCAGAATGGCCTTCACGCTCTTGTCCACGCACTCCATGGCATAGACAACAGCCTTCATGACACCGGTGTGACCCACCATGTCGCCGTTGGGATAGTTGCAGCGCAGGAACTGGAACTTGTGAGAAGCCATGTTGGCCACCATTTTCTCGGTAATCTCCTTGGACTTCATGGCCGGAGCCTGCTCGAAGGGGATCACGTCGGAGGGCACCTCCTCGTAGACCTCCAGATTCTCATCCACCTTGCCGGAGCGGTTGCCGTTCCAGAAATAGGTAACGTGGCCGAACTTCTGGGTCTCGGACAGGGCATACTCGTGGATACCGGCCTTGCACAGAACCTCGGTCAGGGTGTTGGTAATGACAGGGGGCTGCACCAGGTAATGCTCAGGAATCTTCAGGTCTCCGTCGTACTGGAGCATACCGGCAAACTTCACGCCGGTGTAGTCCCCCCGGTCGAACTTATCGAAGTCCTTCCGGTCAAAGGCCAGGGAAATTTCCTGGGCACGGTCGCCCCGGAAGTTGAAGAGGATCACGCTGTCGCCGTTGGCAATTTTCGCCACAGGCTGGCCGTTTCTGGCCACCACGAAGGCGGGCAGATCCTGGTCGATGCAGCCGGTTTCGGCTCGATAGGTCTCGATGGCCTCCTTGGCGGAGGCGAACATTCTGCCCTTTCCTTCCACATGGGTCCGCCAGCCGGCCTCCACCATGGGCCAGTTGGCCTCGTAGCGATCCATGGTGATCTTCATACGGCCGCCGCCGGAGGCGATGGCGTAGTCGCAGCCTTCGGTATTCAACTCCTTCAGCACATCCTCCAGCTGAGCCACATACTCCAGCGCGGAGGTGGCGGGCACGTCACGGCCGTCCAGCAGAATGTGGCAGTAGACCCGCTTCACGCCCTCTTTGTGAGCTTCCCGCAGCATGGCGATCAGGTGATGGATATTGGAGTGAACGTTGCCGTCGGACAGCAGACCCAGAAAATGCAGTGCCTTGCCGTTCTTGGCGTTGGCAATCAGATCCTTCCAGGTCTCGGAAGCGTACAGCGCGCCGCTTTCAATGGACTCGCCCACCAGCTTGGCGCCCTGAGAATAGATCTGGCCGCAGCCCAGGGCATTGTGCCCCACCTCAGAGTTGCCCATATCCTCATCGGTGGGCAGACCGACGGCGGTGCCGTGAGCCTTCAGATAAGTATGGGGGCAGTTGGCGATCAGCCAGTCCAGGGTGGGGGTGTTGGCGACCTTCACCGCGTCGCCGGGGCCGCCGTCACCTTTGCCGACGCCGTCCATAATGACCAGTACAATGGGTTTTTCCATAATTTTTGACCTCCAAAAGCGAGTTTTCGCATAATTTTGCATCTTATCCAGTTTTCTTATTTTACATCATTTTCACAGAAGTTACAACTACTTTTTTATTTTTTCCGTTCCCACCAAAAAAACCTCCGGGAAATCCCCAAAATGGGTGATTTTCCCGGAAGTTGTTAAGCATTTTTTAAGACGCTCAGAATTGATTCCGACGGCCGATGCCCCGGACGATCATGGTGCCGGCCAGCAGCATGGTCAGAACCCCCGCCACCATGGCGATGCCGATCCAGCCCTTGCTCTGCTTCTTTTCCTCCTGGGCAGGCTCGGTGGTCTCCGTGGTAGCCGCCTCGGTGGTCTCCACCGTGGTCTCTGCCGTGGTTTCCACAGTGGTTTCCACCGTCGTAGGCACGGTGGCAGGCTCCGTGGTAGCCTGGGTAGCGGCAGTGGTCTCCGGCGCGGTCTCCGACTGAGCCATGGCGACCAGAGCCTCGTGCATGGCGGAGGTGGGATCCAGCGCGTCCACCGCCTGGGAGATGGTCTCCTCAGTGGTCTCCGCCTGGGTCTCGTCGTTCTCCCCGTCACCCTCCGTGCTGTCGGTGGAGCTGCCGGAGGCAGGCAGGTTGTTGGGGTCGAAGTTGCCCATCATAATGCCCAGATTGCCGCCGTAGCTGCTGATCAAGGTAGAGGTATACTCGCTGGGCCAGGGATTATTGGTGGGATAGAACACCGCCACATAGCTGCCCGTCCACAGGCAGCTGTCGTTGAATCGGGGCATACCGCCGTCGCAGTAGACGGATTTCAGGTTCTCGCAGCCCCGGAAGCACTGGGCTCCGAAGGTGCGGAAGGTGTCGGGCAGGTGGATATAGGTCAGGCCTGTGCAGTTATAGAAGGCCTTGGCGCCGATCTCCACCAGGCTGTCGCCGAAATCCACGGTTTTCAGTCGGTCGCAGCCGTAGAAGGCCTGATCGCCCAGCTTGGTCACTCCGCCGGTGAGCACCACATGGTCGATTTTGGTCTTATAGGACTCCCAGGCACTGCCGTCCTCCACCTCTCCGCTGCCGGAAATGGTCAGGGTATAGTTATCCAGAGACCAGGTCATCCCCTCGCCGCAGGTGCCGTTGGCAGTGACCGCCCCGGCCGCAGGTGCCAGCAAGGTAAGCAGCAGCGCGGCAAGCACCGCGGTAATCATCCATTTTTTCATATCGTAATGTCCTTTCTTTTATGAAGAGTCCTCAGTTCATGGTTCCCTCGGCACGGGCAAAGAGTTCTCCGATCCGCGCCCGCAGGGCACGGGTCTCCGGAGTGTCCTCGGTGCCGTAGGCATCGATCCACTGGGCGGAGGCGGTCTGCGCCTGCTTCAGGGTTGTCAGGTCACAGCTCAGGTCGCCCACCCGGAAGGCGGGCAGGCCGGACTGCCGGGAGCCGAAGAAGTCTCCGGGACCGCGAAGCTTCAGATCCTCCTCGGCGATGCGGAAGCCGTCGTTGGTTTTGCACAGAGCCTTCAGCCGCTGGAGGGTCTCCGGATTCCGGTTGTGGGAGGTGAGGATGCAGTAGCTTTTGGCCTTGCCCCGGCCTACCCGGCCTCGCAGCTGGTGCAGCTGGCTCAGGCCGAACCGGTCAGCATCCTCAATGACCATCAGCGTGGCGTTGGGCACGTCCACCCCCACCTCGATGACGGTGGTGGCCACCATCACGTCCGCCTGGCCCCGGGCGAAGGCCGCCATGGCCGCTTCCTTCTCCGCCCCCTTCATCTGGCCGTGGAGCAGGGCGATCCGCAGATCGGGGAAAACGGTCTTCTGCAGGGTTTCCGCCCAGGCGGAGGCCGCCTTCACCCCCAGCTCCTGGTTTTCCTCCACCGCCGGACAGACCACGAAGCACTGATGGCCTTCCGCAACCTGCTTGCGGATGAAGGCGTTGATCCGGGCACGGTAGCTCTCCCCCACCAGGAAGGTTCCCACCGGTTCCCGGCCAGGGGGCAGCTCGTCTAAGACAGACACGTCCAGGTCGCCGTACATTAAAAGAGCCAGGGTTCTGGGAATGGGGGTTGCGGACATGACAAGCAAGTGGGGATCCTCCCCCTTTTCCGACAGCTTCGACCGCTGGGCCACGCCGAACCGGTGCTGCTCGTCGGCAATCACCAGCCCCAGGTTCAGAAAATGGGTAGCGTCCGTCAGCAGGGCATGGGTGCCCACCACCACCTGGGTCTGGCCGGAGGCCAGCCGCTCCCTGACCTCCCGCTTCTGCTTGAGCGTCATGGAGCCTGTGAGCAAATCCACAGCAATGCCCAAGGGGGTAAATAATTTGCTTAAGCTTGCGTAATGCTGCTCGGCCAGGATTTCCGTGGGAGCCATCAGGGCGGTCTGTGCCCCGTTGCCCGCGGCGCAGTAGGCGGCGGCCGCCGCCACCATGGTCTTGCCGCTGCCCACATCACCCTGCACCAGCCGGTTCATAGGACGGCCGGTGCGGAAATCCGACAGAATTTCCGCCACCGCCCGGCTCTGGGCGCCGGTGAGGGTGAAGGGCAGACTTCCATAGAAGGGCTTCATATTGAAATTGGTATAAGGCTCGCATTTTTTCTCCGCCCTGGCGGCTCGCATCAGGGACAGCCCCGCGGAGAAAACGAAAAATTCCTCGAAAATCAGCCGTTTCTTCGCCTGCGCCGCCTGTTCCATGTCCCGGGGCTGGTGGATGGCGCGGTAGGCTTCCTCCGCCGGGAGAATCCCGTATTCCGCCCGGACGGTCTCCGGCAGAATCTCCGCCGGAGGATCGCAGACCGCCAGTGCCTGCAAAACCGCCTTTCCCACCGCGGCATTGGTCAGCCCCGCGGTCAGGGGGTAAATGGGCAGCACCCGGCGGGTGGTAAGCCCCGGGCTGTCCGGATTCTCGAAGACCGGATTGGTCATATTGTAGCCCACGAAGTCTCCGGACACCGCGCCGTAGAAAATATACTCCCGGCCATATTCCAGCTGCCCCGCGGCAAAGCGGTTGTTGAAAAAGGTCACGTTCAGCCGACCGGTGGTATCCGCCAGCTGCACCTTGGTCATGTCCAGACCCTTGCGGATATGGGCGGTTCGGGGGTTGTTCATGACCACGGCCCGGAAGCAGGCGGGCACATCCGGGGTCAGCTCCCCGATGGTGACAAGCTTCGTCCGATCCTCGTAGCCCCTGGGGAAGTGACAGATGAGATCGCCCAGGGTGAAAATATTCAGATTGGCAAAAAGCTTGGCCTTTGCCTCCCCCACCCCCTTGAGGATGGTCACGGGATCGGTCAGACGCGCCATGGATTCACCGCCTTTTTTAAGGAAACTCTGAATAAATCGTCGGCGGCTGGACAGCGGGTCTTTTGCTCCCAGGCTGCGGTTCCAAAAACGGGAAATACACAAAGTATTCCTCCGTTTTTTGAACCTTGCCTGGAAACAAAATCTCTCGCTGCCAGCTCTTGCCGATTTCATCAGAGCTTCCTTCGTTTTCGCCGCCCATTATAACGCCTTCCGCGCCAGAAAGCAACGAAATTCTTCCGGCTTCTTTCGACAGGCCGCTATGGCGCCCCATCAAAGAATGTAGGGGTCGATGCCCTCATCGACCCGTCGGCACCAGCCGCTGACAATGTGGGTCGATGTGGACATCGACCCCTACGGATTCTTACGAAGGTTTTCTACACTGGGAAGCATTCTTTTCCCTCATCCGTCACGGCTACGCCGTGCCACCTAATTATGGAGCAATTGCCACTGGCAATTGTTGGATTTTGATTCGCTGCGCGGA
>DJQM01000049.1:20827-23633 GCA_002437585.1 Clostridiales bacterium UBA6386
GAGCACCACCCCAAGGGAAGGCCGGGGTTACGGATTGCCACACCAGTGACAAGCAGGGTACGAAGCTGTCAAAGAATTTGGTGGCGACCTCATCCGCCCTCCGGGCACCATCACTTTTTAAGGTGTGATTGCCACTGGCAATCATTTTATTAGATTCGCTGTGCGACGCACCGCCCTCCCAGGGGAAGGCATTCTCGCAAAATCTAGGCAGCGAGGGATTTTTGTTCGGGGCAAAGGTTTTTCCCGCAGGCGTACATCGTGTACGTCAAGGGAAAAAGCTGCGGCCCAGGACGAAAAGACCCGCTGCCCGTATTATCGCAATAAATGAAAAAACTCCCTCCAAATAAGGAAGGAGGGAGATATTTTCAGAGAAATCAGGCCAGCTTGTTCATCTGGAGGGTCATGGAGCTCTTCTTGCGGGCAGCGTTGTTCTTGTGCAGCAGACCCTTGACAACCGCCTGATCCACAGCCTTGACAGCCACCTTGTAAGCGGCCTCAGCGGCAGCCTTGTCGCCGGACACCACAGCGGCGTCAAACTTCTTCAGGTCGGTCTTCAGCTCAGACTTGTTCGCCTTGTTCTTCTCATAAGCGATCTTGGAAGAAATGACATCCTTCTTAGAGGACTTGATGTTGGGCATGGATTTCACCTCCTTGCGTTATCTTTCCATACGGGTACACATTATAGCGTTTTCCCGACGCAAAATCAACCCCCTTTTTGAATTTTTTTCCGAACCCGGCAGGCTTCCTCCCGCTTGGCCAAACGCCGTGGAATCCGGAAACTTGTCAAGTCCTAATTTTTGCACAAAAATTTTTCCTTGGTAAAAATCCACCATCCAAAAAAAATGGGATTTTTCCAGAATCCGGGTGCTCTGTTTTATGTGAACGAAAAGTGAATATCCACACGACGGCTTCCCTGTGGAAAACCCTTGTGGAAAAGCCTGTGGAGAATGTGGAAAACTTCGAGTTATCAACAGGTATTCTCCTCCGCAGCGGCTTTCCACAGTTCTGTGGAATTTCTGCATACGCCTGTGCATATGGCCTCAAGAAGTTTCCGGGACGGGAGATTACGTCACCGGGTGCAAAGGGTCAACCCGGCAAAAATCCCTTCCGGAAAGTTTACAAACGATAAAAAGGAAACGTCATATTTTGTTAACTCTCGGTAAAGCTCTGCAAAATTTTGTGAAAAACCGCCAAATCTTGCCGGGTATCATCTGAAGCCACCGGGGAATACTGAGTGCAGACGCTCCGGCTGCCCGGAGCAGAAACAGGAGGCACTTATGCAGGGAAAAGTGGAAATCTGCGGGGTCAATACCTCCCGGCTCACGGTTCTGTCCCCGGTGGAAATGGATACCCTTCTGCGCCGGGCCTGTCAGGGCGACAACGACGCCCGGCAAAAGCTCATCGAGGGCAATCTCCGGCTGGTTCTGTCCGTGATCCAGCGGTTCGACAAGCGGGGTGAAAACCCGGACGACCTGTTTCAGGTGGGCTGCATCGGCCTGATGAAGGCCATCGCCAATTTCGATCCGGACAAGCAGGTGCGGTTTTCCACCTACGGCGTGCCCATGATCGCGGGAGAAGTCCGCCGGTACCTCCGGGACAACAGTGCCATCCGGGTGTCCCGCTCCATCCGGGACGTGGCCTACCGGGTGCTTCAGTGCAAGGATGCCATGACCGCCCGGATGGATCGGGAGCCTACCCTGGAGGAGATCGCCCGGGAGCTGGCACTGCCCATCGAGGAGGTGAGTCAGGCTCTGGACGCGGTGTGCGCCCCGGTAAGCCTGTACGACCCCATTTACGCCGACGGCGGAGACCCCTTAACCGTCATGGATCAGGTGCGGGACACGAAAAATACGGAAGAAGGCTGGATGGATCACATCACTCTGCGAAACGCCTTCCGGAGCCTGTCCGACCGGGAAAAGCAGATTCTGTCCCTGCGGTTTTACGACGGGAAGACCCAGATGGAGGTGGCCGGCTCCCTGGGCATCTCCCAGGCTCAGGTGTCCAGGCTCGAAAAGGGCGCCATCTGCGCCATGCGCAAAAGCGTGAGCATCAGCTGAATATTCGATTGTTTCCCGGCATAGGCTTTCCCAAGGAGGCGGGAGCCATGACCATGAATTTTTCCGATTTGCAGTGCCGGGAGGTCATCTGCCTGAGCGACGGCCAGCGGCTGGGCTTTATCACGGATGTACAGATTGAGATTCCCGAGGGATCCGTCTGCGCCATCGTGGTGCCCGGCCCCTGCCGTCTGTTCGGGGTGGCCGGCCGCAGCGACGACTACATCATCCCCTGGAGCTGCATCAAAAAAGTGGGGCCGGATATCGTTCTGGTGGACACCAAGCCAAACGCATGCAGAGTGCCCAGAAAAAGGCCTCTGTAACTGCGGATTTTTCTCAAAAATTTTGGAAATAATACTTGCAAAATCCGCTATCTTAATGTACAATATTTCGGCATGAGCTTTGCGCCCATGACAACAATGCCACACACCCGGGGATCGCACTCCCAAGTGTCCTGATATGATATGCAGGGCGGGCGGCGCGGGATGATCGGGGTGGAGGAAATAACAAAAGGAGAATATCAAAATGGCTGTCGTATCTATGAAGCAACTGCTGGAGGCCGGCGTGCACTTCGGTCATCAGACCCGCCGCTGGAACCCCAAAATGGCCCCCTACATCTACACCGAGCGTAACGGTATCTACATCATCGACCTGCAGAAGACCGTTAAGAAGCTGGAGGAGGCCTACAATTTCGTTCGTGACACTTCCGCGAACGGCGGCAACATCCTGTTCGTCGGCACCAAGAAGCAGGC
>DJQM01000053.1 GCA_002437585.1 Clostridiales bacterium UBA6386
GCTTCCGCAAGGAGAAGGGCGCTCACGGCATAGAGGAGCGCGGCGTTTACCGCATCCACCAGTTCGAGAAGCAGGAGATGATAGTCGTCTGCGAGCCGGAGGACAGCAAGATGTGGTTCGACAAGCTCTGGCAGAACACGGTCGATTTCTTCCGCACTCTCGATATCCCGGTGCGCACCCTCGAGTGCTGCTCGGGTGACCTCGCAGATCTCAAGGTCAAGTCCATAGATGTCGAGGCGTGGTCGCCCAGACAGAAGAAGTATTTCGAGGTCGGCTCATGCTCGAACCTCGGCGACGCACAGGCGCGCAGACTGAAAATACGCATCAACGGCAAGGACGGCAAGCACTTTGCCCATACGCTCAACAACACCGTTGTCGCCCCGCCGAGAATGCTCATAGCGTTCCTCGAAAACAACCTCAACGCCGACGGCAGCGTCAATATCCCCGAAGTCCTCAGACCGTACATGGGCGGCAAGGAGAAGATAGGCGGCTTAGATAACAGCATATAAAATCAAAAGCCATAATTTACTCTTCAAAGTGGATTATGGCTTTTGATGTTTTGTGCGGGCGCGCAGCGGAGCTGTTTACACAGATTTTACTTTCGCTTTACCAAAAGTCGGTTGATGCTTCGGCTTCCTGCGGGTTAAACTGACAACGGAAGGGAGAAACCGGGCATATAAGACAACGAAAACTCACGCACCCGGTCGATAAAGTCATGAAAGAAACCAATGCCGCCGAGAAGGGCGGAAGCTTTTTCGAAAAGCATGCAGAGATATGGAAATTCATAAAATTCACTTTTGCAGGCGCGTCCTCGTCGCTGATAGAGCTCGGCGTGTTCGCTCTGCTCCAGTATGTCGTGTTCAAGTCCCTCAACGATGTTCCTGTGACGGACAGCCCCATTCTCGCGTTTCTCGGCGTCGAGTATAAGGGCTATATGTATTCGTATTTCATCTCGACCGTTGTCGGCTACGCGATAGCGTTCGTCATGAACAGAAAGATAACTTTCAAGGCGGACGCGAATCCGCTGCTCTCGACTGTTTTGTATGCGATAATGGTCGTGTGCACGATCATTTTCAACACCTGGTTCGGCGCATTCCTCGGCACGCTTATAAAGAACAGCGGTCGCAGCAACGCGCTCATCGAGCTGCTGACAAAGGTCGTCGTCATGACCGTGCCGACCCTCTGGACATATCCGCTCAACAGGTTCGTTATCCACAGAAAGAAAAAGCCCGCTGCAGAACAGGGGGAGTGAATATGCGCTTCAACTCCGACGGAAAATTTAAAATAATGCAGATAACCGATATCCAGGAGATACCGGATGTGTCGCCCGACACGATAAAGCTTATCAATGCGGCTCTCGAAGAAGAGAAGCCCGATCTCGTCGTGCTCACCGGCGATCAGATAAAGGGCTACGGAGTCTCGTATAAAGGCAAGGGCGATGCACTCATAGAAAGTGTCGCTCAGACTATTGGCAAGCTCTTAAAGCCGGTCACTGACAGGCATATCCCGTTCGCCGTCACTTTCGGCAATCACGACAGGCAGGTCGGGATAAGCAACAAAGACCAGTTTGAAAAAATATATAAAGCTCTGCCCGGATGCGTGGGAGAGCAGGCTGAGGGCATCGACGGAGGCGGAACATATAATATACCGATCTTGTCCTCCGACGGCGAACGCACCGCGTTCAATCTCTATCTGTTCGACAGCGGAACGGACGCGAAGGGCGGCGGATATGAGCCGTTTGACCCTGAGATAATAGACTGGTACAGGAGAAAGCGCGACGAGCTGAAAGCCGAAAACGGAGATTACATTCCGTCCCTCGTGTTCCAGCACATACCGATGTTCGAGCATTACGATGTTCTTAAAAGAGTCGGAAAGCACGAAAAGGGCGCGATACCGGCGTTCAGAATACACAAGGGCGAACATTATAAAATAGACGAAACCAAGTGCGTCGAGGGTTCTGTATTATTAGAGCCGCCGTCGATACCGGATATCAACACCGGCGAGTTCGAGGCGCTCAGTGAAAAGGGCGACGTGCTCGGCGTATATGTCGGCCACGACCACAAAAACTCATATGTCGGAAAGGTCGGCAATATCGATGTCGGTTTCACTCAGTCGGCGGGCTTCAATGTCTACGGCAACGGAAAACAGCGCGGCGTGCGCTGCTTCGTCCTCGACGAGAACGATCCGCGCAATTATAAGACATATACCAGGACTTATGAGCAGCTCTGCGACGGCAAGCTCAACACGCCGATAAAAGACGTGATATGGCGCATAGTCCCCACGACCGTGGACATGGCAAAGCCGATGATAGCAAAGGCACTTGCCGCTATTGCGGCAGTTGTTGCGCTGATAGTCATCGCCGTAAAAATTTTTTAAACAGACAACTTCTATTTTCATCATGACTCTTCTGCGAAGCCCCGGGGCAACATCCTCCCGGGGCTTTGCGCATTAAAAAAGACTGCCGCAAGGGCAGCCTTAAATATTATTTATCTCTTTGCGCCGGAGACCACAAATTTTTCATCGTCCGAAACGGCGACATTAACATCAAAATACGGCGCGAACACTGCTGATAATTCCTCGACAGTCAGCATCTCGCGCGAGACGCTGTCAGCCCTGCCCTTGTGGTGCATGCGCAGCGCGTCAAGGCTCATGCCGTGCGCCACGGTCAGGCGTCCACCGCTCCCGAGCCAACGTGACAGCCGCTCGACGAGCCTTTCCGGGCTTTCAAAATGCGGGAAAGCGTTATAAACAACGCAGCAGTCGCACAGGCGTTCAACAGGAATTTCCTCAACATCGCCGCATATCACTTCGATCCTCTGGTCGTGCATCTTCGACGCGGCTATCCGTGCCATCTGAGCCGAAATATCAACGCCGATAACGCGCTCCGCTCCGCGCGCGAGGTAATACGGGAACATGACTCCCGTGCCGCAGGCAACGTCGAGCACGACGGAGTTTTCTTTCACTCCGGCGGCGTCAAGTATGAAATTTATCTTTTCGTCGCTCTTTATCATGTTGGCGTCCCACTCGGGCGCCATGCGGTCAAAGAACGCGGCGATCTCTTTTTTGTTCATGCGTCAGTCTCCCGAAATTTATGCTCATATGATACCACATGATCGCGCGATTATCAATATGGGCGTGGATAAAACCGTTCGAGAAAGCGTGCGATACTGAGCGGTAATTTTTTGAGCGGGCATCGGTGTGCGAAAATAGATACAGTGACAAATTGGGATTTGCCTATGGAAATGCAGACGATAAACGGATATCGCAATATTACAAATCAGCACAATCGTGTAGGGATGGATATCATCCGCCCGCGAGATTTGTACCACTCTACCGGCACGCGCTCTGCAAATCATGTCCCGAACGCCGGCGAAACTAACCCCTCAGTCTCGGCTTACGCCGAGCCAGCTCTCCCCTACAGAGGGCGCCTAATAGATTCCGCTACAAAGCTCAATTTGCTGTATTGATTTTTATACGCTTTCACACTTTAAACTTTGGTAATCTCAGGAGATTGTTGTTGACAAATGCGCTGTATCGGACTATAATACTTCAAAAATGAACTGTCTAAATTTGAAGTGAGATGATAGTATGAATATGGGAATAGACTTCCCGAAGAAACTGGCGGCGGCGTATAACGCAGTCTGCAAGCCGCTCTGCCGTGAGCTGAACATACCGCAGACGGCGTTTGATATCCTGATGTTTCTCGCGAACAACCCGGATTACAGCACCGCGGGCGATATAGTCAATGTCAGAAAGATAAAGGCGAATCTCGTCTCCGTCAATGTCGAAAAGCTTGCAAAGGACGGCTACCTTGAGCGCACAAATATCGAGGGCGACAGGAGAAAAATACGCCTCTCGCTGACCGAAAAGGCTCGGCCGATAGTCGAGCGCGGGAAGCAGCTTCAGCAGTCGTTTTTCGATATGTTGTTTGAAAACACGACGGACGAAATGAAAAAGAATTTCACCGAGACGGTCGGGATTATAGACCGCAATCTCGATGAGATGCTCAAAGGGTGATAGAAATGAAAATATTTATAACGGTACTTGTAACATTTTTCGCCGGAATGGGCGCGGGACTCGGCACGGGATTTGCCGGCATGAGCGCGGCGGCAGTCATAAGTCCGATGCTCATAACCTTCCTCGGGATGGATCCGTATATGGCGGTCGGCATCGCACTCGCCTCAGATGTGCTCGCGAGCGCCGTCTCGGCGTACACATACGGCAGAAAAAAGAATCTCGACATCAAAAACGGACTCATTATGATGGCGACCGTCCTAACATTCACGGTCGTCGGCAGCTATCTTGCGAGCCTGCTCCCGTCGGCGACGATGGGCAGCTTCTCGGTCATAATGACATTTCTGCTCGGCATAAAATTCATCGTCCGCCCGGTCATGACGACGAAAGAGGCGATGGAAAAAGTCCCGGCGAAAAAGCGCGCGATACAGTCCGTTATTTGCGGAACGATAATCGGTCTTATCTGCGGATTCGTCGGCGCGGGCGGCGGCATGATGATGCTGCTGATTCTCACCAGCGTCATGGGCTACGAGCTGAAAACCGCCGTGGGCACCAGCGTGTTCATCATGACCTTCACCGCCCTGACCGGCGCGGTATCTCACTTTGCCATCGGCGGTATGCCCGATATGCTGGTGTGGGTGCTGTGCGTGGTGTTCACCCTGCTGTGGGCCAGGATCGCCGCGGTGTTTGCCAACAAGGCGCGGCCCAAGACCCTGAATCGGGCTACCGGCGTGGTGCTGGTGGTGCTGGGCATTGTCATCATGGGCTTCCAGCTGCTGAAGTAATACCATACAAAAAGCCTGGAATTTATCGAAAATCCCAGGCTTTTTCTCTGTTTTTCTCATTAAACCGTTGGAAGGCCTCGTAGCTCTGCTGGCTCAGATTCCGCTCGATTTCCAGCGCGTCCCGGGCGGCAATTTCTCCGGGTACGCCAAGACCCTCCAGCAGCCGCCGCACCGTATCCAACCGCTGACAGGTGGCCTCGGCGATCTTTGCTCCCCTGGGTGTCAGGGTGATGATGTGGTGCTCCCCCACGGACACATAGCCCTCCTCCTGAAGCTGCTTGATAAACACGCACACCGTGGCTCTGGATACCCCCAGATCCCGAGCCAAATCGGCGGCGTGAACGGGATTTTTTCGGCTCAGGCTGTGGATGCGCCGGAGATAATCCTCCAGACGGCTGTTTTCTCTGGGCATACGGTTTCCTTCCTTCTTCGGCAAGCGGCAGACCGCCCGGTACTTGAAAATGTTATTAGCAAAGGCTAACTGATTGGGCAATTTTTGGTTAGCTCTCGCTAACCTTTGCTATCATACACGATTTTGCCGTCTGTGTCAAGCGTTGGATTTTCTCCCCTTCCATAACCCGCGAAAATGTGCTATAATGTTATTACTATCTCAGACAAGGAGTACCCCCAATGACCTATGAAGAACTGAAAGCCAAAATGGACGAGAGCCATTATATTTACGACGAAGCCCTGGCCACGGTGCTGTTCGTGGCTCTGCAGCTGGGTCGTCCCCTGCTCATTGAGGGCGCGGCAGGCGTGGGCAAAACGGAGGTTGCCAAGGTCATGGCCGCCGCCCTGGGTCGGGAGCTGGTGCGGCTGCAATGCTACGAGGGGCTGGACGAGAGCAAGGCTCTGTACGAGTGGAATTACCAGAAGCAGCTGCTTTCCATTCAGGTGAACATGAACACCCAGGATCGGGACAGCCTGACGAAGAGCCTGTTCAGCGACGAATACCTGCTGGAGCGGCCGCTGCTGAAATCCATCCGGTCGGAAAGGCCGGTGGTGCTGCTCATCGACGAAATTGACAAGGCCGACGAGGAATTCGAGGCCTTCCTGCTGGAGCTATTGTCCGAAATGCAGGTGACGATCCCGGAAATCGGCACGGTGAAGGCCAAGTCCATCCCCTTCGTGGTGCTCACCTCCAACCGGGCAAGGCCGCTGAGCGAAGCCCTGCGCCGCCGGTGTGCCTACCTTTACATTGCGTACCCGGACATGGACAAGGAGCTTGCGATTCTCCGGGCGAAGCTTCCGCATGTGGACGACCGGCTCTGCGCCCAGGTGGCTCTGGCGGTGCAGAAGCTCCGCGCCAACGACCAGATTCTCAAAAAGCCCTCCATCGCTGAGACCCTGGACTGGGCGGCGGCTCTGGATGCGCTGGGCATCCGGGATCTGACCCCGGACGCGCTGCGGCAGACCGCAGGCTTTGTACTGAAGAACAACGAAGACCTGGACGCTATGGACTTGGATGCCGAGCCGGAGCCTGGCCACGCCTGTACCTGCGGCGGCAGCTGCGGAGGCCATCACCATGGCTGAGCCGGAGGTTTACCTGGAAAAGCTCTCCGCCTTCTCCCGGATTCTGCGGCTAGAGGGTCTGGCCGTCAGCCCCAAGGAGACCGAGGACGCCGGGCGGCTGCTGATTGCCCTGGGTCTTACCGACCGGGAGCAGGTGAAAACCGCCCTGCGGACGGTTTACGCCAAATCCCGGGAGGAGCAGCTTTCCTTCGACCGTGCCTTCGACGGCTTCTTCCTCTCCGAGGAGGCCATGCGCCGCCAGGCGAAGGAGGCCATGGAGCGGGAGCGGGAAATGCGGCAGCACCGGCAGGAGGCCGAGGAAGAACTCCAGCTGGGCGGAAAGCCCATGGATTTAAGCGACGAGCAGCGGCGCACCTACGCCGCCATGCCGGAGGAAGCCCGGGAGAGACTGCGCAGCTTCATGGAAAAATACCGGGGTACCGCCGAGCGGAACCCCCAGCTTTACAGCGAGTTCATCCATTCCGTCTTCGCCAAAACCCTGATGGAGCAGCAGATGCTCCTGGAAAACGCCGGGGTCGGTGCCCAGGCATTGGATCCGGAAATCGGCATTCTCTACCGGGACATTTCCGAGTTCCGGGACACGGAAATTCCCAAGGCCATTGACCTGATTCAGAGTGTGGCCCGGCAGATCAACGGGGAACTTTCCGCCAAAAAGCGAGCCGGGGGTCACACGGGGAAGCTGGATTTCCGGCGAACCATCCGCAAGGGTCTGGAAACCGGCGGCAGCTTTTACCGTCTGCGCTACCGGAAAAAACGCGCCCACCGGCGGCACCTGGTGCTGCTGTGCGATGTTTCCGGCTCCATGGTGCAGTTTTCCGAGTTTGCCCTCCGGTTTATCCAGAGTTTGAACCAGGTTTCCGACAATTCCCGCACCTTCCTGTTCTCTGAGAGCATCATCGAGGCGGACGCTTTCCAGCTACAGAATATGGATTCCTTCCGCTCCTTCGTCCGGGATTCGGCGCTTTACGGCAAGGGCACGGACTTAGGCGCCGCCCTGGAGTACCTGTGCGGCCGCCGTCCGCCGGTGCTGAACGGCGCCACTACCCTTCTCATTCTCTCGGACACCAAGACCATCGACCAGCCCCGGGCGTTGGCGGCTCTGGGGGAAGCCAAGCGTCAGGCGGGTCGGGTGATTTTCCTGAACCCCATTCCTGAGGGGAAGTGGAAGTATGTGCGAAGCATTCAGAGTACCGCGGCGATGTGTTCCATGGTGCCGTGCAGCACCCTGCGGGAGCTGGCCGCCGCCTGTCGGAAGCTGACGGTACCGTAATCGTTTCATTCCTATATTTGCAAAAGGAGCACACCCGGCGGGTGTGCTTCCCTTTTCTATGTTCGCTCAGATCGTCCAGTTCTGGCTGTCGGTTTGCAGGCTCACCATATGGGTATACAGGCCGTTTCTGGCATACAGTGCGTCGGGGCTGCCCTGCTCGGCTACCACGCCGTCGGAGAGCACCACGATCTTGTCCGCACCGGCCACGGTACGCATCCGGTGGGCGATGATCAGCACGGTCTTGTTCTGAATCAGCCGGGACAGAGCCGTCTGGATCAGGGTCTCGTTTTCCACATCCAGGCTGGCCGTGGCCTCGTCCAGCAGGATAATGGGCGCGTCCTTCAGGAATGCCCGGGCAATGGAGATCCGCTGCCGCTCGCCGCCGGACAGGTACACGCCCTTGGTGCCGATGACGGTGTGGATGCCCTCCGGGAACTTTTCGAGAATGTCCATGCACTGGGCATCCTTCAGTGCCGCCAGCACCTGCTCCTCGGTAGCGTCAGGTCTTCCCAGCTTCACGTTGTCCAGGATACTGCCCTTGATCAGGCGGCTGTTCTGGAAGACGAAGGACACGGTGTCCATCAGCTCCTCCTTGGGAATCTCCCGGACATCCACGCCGCCAATGCGGACGCTGCCGCTGTTTGCGTCAAAGAAGCGCGCCATCAGGCTGGCCAGGGTGGACTTTCCGCCGCCGGAGGGGCCAACCAGAGCCACGGTCTGACCCGGCTCCACCCGCAGGGAAACGCCCTTGATAACCTCCTGCGCCCCATCGTAGCTGAAGTGTACATTCTCCAGCTCCACGGAGCTGTCCTTAGGATGCTTGGGGGCATTGGGTACGGAAACAGGGGCGGCATCCAGCACGGAGTCGATCCGGCTCAGCGCATCCTCCACAATCAGCTTACTCTCGCTCATGTACATGATTTTGGTCAGGGTCAGGGAGATCACCGGGGTGATGATGATGTAGAACAGAAGATTCAGCAGGAACTTTGATGTCACGCCCTGTCTCGTCGCCAGCAGACCGCCGGCGATCAGGAAGGCGAACACGCCGTTGATGGCCGCGGTGTAGAACAGCATGGGCATCCTCAGCTCCTTGGTATAGGCCACAACCCACTTTTCGTACTCGTCAATGGTGGCCTTGAACCTCCTGAAGGAAAACACGGACTGGCCGAAGGTCTTCACCACCGGAATCCCCCGGACGTATTCCACCGCCTCATTTGACATGGCCGCCAGAGCGTTGCCGTACTGACGCATTTTCTCCGCCATCCGGGAGCCGGTCATGACGCTCATAATGGCAAAGCCCAGCAGCACCGGCACCAGGCTCAGAAGTCCCAGCCGCCAGTCGAAAACCAGCAGCAGAGCCAGCAGGCCCACAGGCGTTGCCATGGCACTGTACTTATCCGGCAGCTGGTGCGCAAGATAGGTCTCCGCCGCGCCGGTACTCTCCTGAATGACCTTGCGGAGCTTGCCGCTTCCGTAGCTTTCCGTAAAGCCCAGGGGCAGCCGCGCAAGATGGGCGGACACGGTCAGCCGCAGATTGGTGGCCACCCGGAAGGCTGCCATGTGGGAGCACAGCAGGGCGCAGATATAAATGAGGTAGGAAAGCACCGCGAACGCAACCGCCATCCAGCCGTAGCGCGGAATATTCACCGCCTGGGAATAGTCCGGCGCGGCATTCAGCACATCCCGCAGAATCTGCCAGATGTACAGGAAAGGCAGCAGTGCCACCAGGGCGCTGGCGGCGGCCAGAACCCAGGAAGCATAGGTAAAGTACCTGTAGCTTCCCGCACAGTCCATCAGCCGGGACAGATCGGATTTCTTTTTCATATTGCACCTCCATTTTTAGTTAGCCAACGCTAACTCCAGAATTTTAGGAAAGCCGCCCTCGGGCAGCTTTCCGGATCCTCGCGCGCCTATTCTACCAGCCATCCGCGGAAATGTCAAGACGGAAGGCACTGCAATTGAACAGTATGTCATTGTAGACTGTCTCCGGGAATGCGCTTCGCGCGTGGACGATATCGAAGTCGATTACACGAAGGTGTGAATTCCATCGAGCCGGAATTCAGCAGCAGTCCACCGGACTGCTGCATTTCAATCGTTCGAGTCCTATATCTGGATTGTCCACCAAAAAAGAACAGGCCTACCTGTTGGTAGGTCTGTTCTTTTTTGGTGGACGATATAGGACTCGAACCTATGACCTTCCGCACGTCAAGCGGATGCTCTAGCCAGCTGAGCTAATCGTCCATAGGCACTCGTGAATGCCTGATTAGTATACATGGGGAATGGGCTTTTGTCAAGCCTTTTTTGCGTTTCCGGTGAAAACGGGCATCACAGAAACGGAAATCCGGCAGTCTGCGCTTCGTAGACTGCCGGGTTCTAATTATGCCGCTTCCGCGGCTGTGGTTTCTTGGGTAGCTTCGGGAACGGTGGCCACGGGCTGGGTCTGAGCCTGGGTGGCCAGCTCCGGGTGCTCCGCCAGATTCTGGTAATAGGCCTCCCGGTCGGTCTTGGCCTGAGCCAGCTCCTCCTGGCAGGCTGTCAGCCCGTCGCCGATGATCTTCATGGTCTTGGCGTAGGAATCCTGGGCGGCGGAAAGCTCCCCGTCTGTCAGATCATAATCCGTCTTCCACTGGTCTTCCTTGTCCTTGAGCAGGGGCAGAATGTTGTACTCCCGCTTGCCGTTCTTGGCGTGCATATTCACCCAGGTGGGGATGGCGTCGATGCCAGCCACATAGACCTTGCCGTCGGAATACTTCTCGAAGGTTGCATTGAACAGCACACCGGATTCCGTATACCGGGATGTTCTGCTGAACATACCGATTCTCTGATTGGATACCGCATTTCCCAGAGAATAAATGCAGTAAGCCTTATGCTCCGGGTTTTCCGTGCTCTGGAGCAGGGCCATGGGCTGCACCACATGGGGATGGCCGCCTACGATCACGTCAAAGCCCATATCGCAGAGCTTCTGGGCCATCTTGTCCTGGGCGGCGTTCTCCTTGATCTCGTATTCCTCGCCCCAGTGAATCAGAATCATCGTGACCTCCGCGCCGTCTTCCTTCATTCCTTCCAGAATGGGCTTGAGTTCATTGTATAGCTTGTCCGGGTTGCTCTTCGAGAAATAGTTCGCCTGTCCCTCGTCCTTAATATATCCGTAGCCATTCAAGGAGAAGCTGTTCCCAGAAATGGCAAACGCCCAGGAATAGGCAACCATGCCCACCTTGATGCCGTTGATGTCCACCACAGAATACCGCTTTTCGCCGGGCAACTGGGTGCCAAGCGTAGCCAAGCCAGCGGCCCGTGTGGTCTCGATGGTACGGATTAGTCCATCCCCGCTGGAATCGCCCGCATGGTTGTTGATGGTCTGGAACATATCAAAGCCCGCTTCCTTGGCCGACGTTGCCAGCTCATCCGGGCAGCAGTACGCCTGATTCGGGATGTGCGGGTGAGAAGGCCCACCGAAGGTCGTTTCCAGATTGGCAATGGCATAATCATAGGAAGTGAACAACTCCTTGCCATAGCGGAATACGGATTCAAAGTTATAGGTACCATCCGCCTGTTGGCAATTCTTGAAAATTGGAGAGTGCATCAGCAAGTCGCCGATAATGCCAACACTAGCCGTAGCCACCACACGCTCCGGCTCCGGGGCTTCCGTCGTGGGAGGAACGGTGGTTTCCGGCACGGTGGTCTCAGGCACAGAGGACTGGGTGGGCAGCACCAGAGAGCTGTCCTGGGTGGGCGTTACCTCCGCCTCCTTGTTCACCATATCAATGCACAGGTAAATCAGGAAGGCAGTGGCCGCCAGCATCAGCACAATCAGAATCGTAAGCACCACGGTCAGAGCCGTATGGCCGCCCTTGGGTTTTTGAGACATGAATTTCCTCCTTACAGAAACGCGTCCAGCAGGTAGTGGACGGAACGAACGGGCTTGCCGCCCTGCAGATAGACCCGGGGCACCCGGCGGCTGATGCCGCAGACGAACTCATAGTTGAAGCTGTCGGCCAGAGCCGAAATGGCTTCCATGGTGATGGTTTCGGCTCCGTCGGTGCCAACCAGAGTCACCCGATCGCCTACCTTCACGCCAGGGATTCCGGTCACATCCACCATCATCTGATCCATGCAGATTCTGCCCAGAATCGGAGCCTTCTGCCCGTGGATAAGCACATAGAATTTTCCGGAAAGGTTCCGGCGGTAGCCGTCGGCGTAGCCCACGGGGATGGTGGCAATCACCGTGTCCCGGGTGGTCACATAGGTGCCGCCGTAGCTGATCTCCCGACCGGCGGGCAGCGTCTTCACATGGGTCACCCGGCTGAGCCAGCGCAGGGCGGGACGGAGCTTCAGAAGCCCCGGATCTACCTGGTCGCTGGGGTACATGCCATAGGTGATGATGCCGGAGCGTACCATCTCATAGGGTGTCCGGAAATTCATCAGTCCGGCGGAATTGTTCAGATGGCGGATGGGGATGTTCACCCCACGGGCTTTGAGCATTTCGTCAAATTCCGCGAACCGGGCAGCCTGGGTCTCCGCCCGGCTTAGATCCGCGCAGTCGGCTGTGGCGAAGTGGCTGAACATGCCCTCGGCTTCCAGCCCGGGCAGGCCGGCGATTTTCGCGCAGATATCCGCGTCGGCCTGCGTCACCTGGAAGCCGATGCGGCTCATGCCCGTGTCCACGGCGAAGTGGAATTTGGCGGTTTTGTTCAGAAAGCCCGCCGCCTGGGACAGAGCCTTGCCGTCCTCCAGGCGGTAAATGGCAGGCCGGATGTCCTGCAAAATGGCTGTCGGGAAGGCCTCGATAGGGGTGTAGCCCAGGATCAGAATGGGAGTGGTCAGCCCCGCGTCCCGCAGCTCCAGAGCCTCCAGAATGGAGCTGACGCAGAAGAAGGCGCACTTGTCCTTCAGCAGCCTTGCCACCTGCACCGCCCCGTGGCCATAGGCGTCGGCCTTGATGACGGCCATCACCGGCACTCCGGCCTTTTCCCGGATGGCGTCTAAGTTATCCGAGATGGCATCCAGGTCGATGACCACCCGGGTAGCGTCAAAATCCACGAAAATCAGTCCTCTTTTTCAGCGTTTTTCCCATTCTATCACACGGACGGGGAAAAGTAAACCCGAAAAAGCTTAAGGATTCCTTGCGATTCCTGTCGGAATGTGATATACTATAGATAATTCAGTATCGATTGGAGGGAATGCCGTGGCACGCACTGACAACTACCTCAAGCAGGCCACCCAGGCAAAGGCCTGGTTCCTGACCTATGACCAGCAAGCCCTGATCCGCAAGTTAAACCTTGCCCATGACGAAGATTATCTCTACCCGGTGCTCTTTTCGACCACCTATCGGCTGAATCGGAAAACCGGGGACTTAGAGCGTCGGGGCAAGCAAGGCTGGGAGGACGCCAACACCCATAGCGAAGTAATGACCCTGCTCGATCTGATCTGCGACAGCCGGGAGGATCGGTTTGTCAGCGGAAAATGGAAGGATATGGCTCAGTTCGGCCACGTTTTTCACCAGAAGCTATTGGAGGAACGGGATCCCCTGGCCGAACGGTTTCAGGAAAATCCGGAGGCTCTGCGCCGGGGATGCCTGGCTCTGGGCGGCAAGCCCATGCCCACGGGGGACATTGCCTACGCCATTGAGGTCTTCGACGGCCTGCCCCTGATGCTCCAGCTCTGGTTCGGGGACGAGGATTTCCCCGCCAGTCTGCGGCTCCTGTGGGATGAAAACGCTCTGATGTACCTAAAATATGAGACCATGTATTTTGCCCGGGACTTGCTGTATTCCCGGCTGAAATCCGAATTGGAGGAGCAGGTATGAAGAAAAGCAAGCGGCCGGTGAACCCCATCTACAAGAACAAATCCACCCTGGCGGTTTACCTGACCCTCCGGGCTTTGATTCTCTTTATCCTCGTCCGGGCGGTGCTCAGAAGAGAATATGAAAGCGTGTTCTTCTGCGCCCTGTCCCTGGTGCTGATGCTCATGCCCAGCATTCTTTCCAAAAAGCTGAAGATCGTCCTGCCGGATACCCTGGAGATCATCATTCTGCTGTTCATTTTCGCGGCGGAAATACTGGGGGAGCTGAACAGCTTCTACGTCCGGGTACCCAACTGGGACACCATGCTGCACACCGTCAACGGCTTTCTGTGCGCCGCCATCGGCTTTGCCCTGGTGGATATGCTCAACCGGAACGAGCGGTTTTCCTTCCAGCTGTCGCCCCTGTATCTGGCCATCGTTTCCTTCTGCTTTTCCATGACCGTAGGCGTGCTGTGGGAGTTCTTTGAGTTCGGCAGGGATTACTTTTTCGGCGGTGATATGCAGAAGGATACCATTGTCCACGCCATTCATTCCACAGCCCTGGATCCCACCATGTCCAACATCGTCGTCCACGTCCGGGATATCCAGGACGTGATCCTGGTTCACTCCGACGGTACCCAGCAGGCTCTGGGGCTGGGGGGCTATCTGGACATCGGCATCATCGACACCATGAAGGATCTGTTCGTGAACTTCATCGGCGCGGTGGTCTTCTCCTGCATTGGCTATTTCTATGTCAAGCATAAGGGGAAGGGCAAGGTTGCCAACCGGTTCATTCCCACGGTGGAAACCCCGGGGGAAACGAAAGACAGCAGATAAACAGCAGGCTCACCAGAAGCCGCAGACAGCGAACGCCACCCTCATTCCAGGCTTCTCCCAAAACGGGAGCGGCGGCTCTGCGCAGCCGTTCCGGGCATTTGCAGGGAATCGGGCACCGGGACATCACAAAAGCTCGGAAAGCTCTGATGAAATCGGCAGGAGCTGACAGCGAGAGGTTTCGCTCCAGGCAAGGTTCCAAAAAGGTCGAAATTCTGTATGTACCCGCAAGGGGGGTATAGCGCATCCGTAAGCCAGCTTGCGCCGGCTTACGGATGCGCTATATTTCCCATTTTTGGAGCCGCAGCCTGGGGGCAAAAGATCCGCTGCCCAGCTGCAGGCGATTGATTCAGAGATCCCTTAGAATGCTACCCGGAAGATCAGTGCAATGGCGCACAGGAGAATTGCCAGGGGCACATAGAGGAACCTTCCCAGGTTGTACCAAAGGCTCCCATGGGGCTTGCCGGCACCCAGATTCACGGCGTCCAGCAGCTCCTTCCGGGGCAGCACATAGAACCAGCTGACGGCACCCAGGGTGGCACCGATGGGAATGATATAAATGGATACCAGATCCATCCAGGGTCCCCACTTGGCAATCGGCTCCATGGGAAGGCCGAAGCCCAGGCAGGCCGCCGCCAGAATCCCCAGCACCGCCAGCCGGTTCAGCTTCGGGAACCGGTGCAGCAGAGATTCCGCCACAGCCTCGAACATATTCTGCAAAGAGCTGACACCGGCGAAGATCATGGCCACATACAGAATCACCGCGAAGAGCCGTCCCAGGGGAATGCCCTGCAAAATTTCAGGCAGGGTCACGAAGAGCAGTCCCGGCCCGGCTCCCACGTCCAGTCCATAGGAGAAGCAGGCGGGCAGGATCACCAGGGCGGCAACCATGGCCGCCACGGTGTCAAACAGCGCGGTGTGCCGGGCAACTCCCACCACGTCCTCCTGCCGGGACAGGTAGGCTCCATAGACGATCATGCCGCTGCCGGTGACGGACAGAGAGAACAGAGCCTGACCCATGGCCTGAATCCACACGTTGGGATCGGACAGATATTCCCACCGGGGGGTGAGCAAAAAGACATAGCCCTCCGACGAGCCGGGGAGCAGAGCCACCCGAATGGCAAGGATCAAAAAAATCAGGAAGAACAGGGGCATCATGACCTTGTTGGTCTTCTCGATGCTTTTGGCTCCCAGCAGCAGGGTCAGGAGCGTACCGCAGACCACCACAATGTGGTAGGGTACCACGGAATAATCCCGGCCGGAGAAATCGGCGAACCAGGCGGCGGTATCCGCCGTCAGCAGAATGCCGGTGAGGGAGTCCACAAGAGCCTTGAGTACATAGCTGATGATCACCGCGTAACCGATGGCGATGCACAGGGAGCCGGCCAGAGGCAGCCAGCCCAGCACCTTTCCCACCTTGCCCAGCTTTCGGCTTTCCCAGGCGGCCTCGTAGGTGCCCAGGGTGCCGGTGCCGGTGTGCCGACCCATGGCAAATTCCGCGGGCAGAGCCACGCAGCCGAACAGAGCCACGAACAGCAGATAGATCAGCAGAAACGCGCCGCCGCCGTTGGAACCCATTTTGTTGGGGAAGCCCCAGACGTTGGCCATGCCAACGGCAGAGCCTACCGAAGCCAGAATGAAGCCCCAGCGGCTGCCAAAGCCCGGGCGTTTGGATGAATTCATGGAGATCCTCCTTTTTTACGGCTTAGCGAACGGATTTCGCGTATTCTGTGGGGGTAATGCCGAATTTTTCCTTGAACTGCCGGGAGAAATGATGAACGGTGGAATACTGAAGCTCCGCGGCGATCTCCGTGAAATTCAGGTTGTTTTCCCGGATCATCTGCTTGCTCTCCTGGAGCTTGATCCGCCGGATATATTCCCCGGGGGAGATTTGCAGGTTTTTGTGGAACAGAGCCGTCAGATAGCTGGGGCTTACGTCCACCTGCCGGGCAACCAGAGGCACGGACAGCTTCTGCCGGATGTGGGAGGAAATGAACTGCTGAGCCTGACGGATGATCTCGTTTTCCGAGTGTACCGCGTTGGCGGTCTGGAGCTTGCCGCCGGTGGGGGCGGTGGTCTCCCGTAGCAGAAGAAGCAGCAGCAGATTCAGCTGACACAGGATGATGTCACCGGACAGGGCATCCGTGGTCTCCTGCTCACGGAGCATGGATTGCAGCAGAGAAACCGCCTTCTGAGGGGCGGTGAACTTCCGATTCAGCAGGGCGTTCAGCTGGCTTCCCCGGGAGGCGAAGGAAATGGTCACAAACCGGGGAGCAACCCCGATGTCGGCGTACTGCATGTGCCACTGACCGGGGCCGTAGATCACCAGATCGCCCTGCTTCAGAAGCAGATCCTGACCTTCGGCCACGGAGTGCAGAGACCCTTGATCCACATAGGTCAGCTCCGCCATGGGGTGGGACTCCCCAGGAAACAGGAAGCCCTGCTCCTTCTCCTGGTAGAAGAAGGTGTACACATCGTCCACCTGAAGCTGGTGATCCATCCGCGGCTCGGCAAAATTCCGGGTGCCGATTTTCTCCGGCGGGGCAGCGGCCCACAGCAGGGCATCCGCCTGACCGACGAAGGGGGTGATGGCGAAGCGCACGTCGGGCTTGATGCACACGGGCTTATCCAGATAATAATCCTGATAGTTTTCCCCGTCCAGGCTCACGGACAGCACGCTGGAGCCGGAGCCTCCGGCAGCCCAGGTGTCGGAAAGGGCGCGGAAAATCACCGCGTTCTCCTGGGAAAGAGGGAGGGTGGTGGCTGCGTTTTTATCAAAACCGCCGGTGCTGTGGGAGCGCTCCGGCGGAACGGTTCCGAAGCCCTGGAAGGTAACCTGATTCAAATTCCGGATCATGAGCATTTTCCTCTCAAAAAAATAACAGGGTCATTGCTGACCCTGTTATTATACATAAGATAGTTGAAAATGGCAAATGTTTTCCCGAAAAATCGCCTTTGTATTTTCCACGAAAGTGGGGGCTGATTTTTGGTATTAACGCTGGTATTCAAATTCCAGGTCGTAAATATCCACGGTGTCTCCGTCCTGGATGCCCATTTCCTCCAGCCGGGCGAAAAGCCCTGCCTTGCGAAGCAGGCCGTCGAAGTGGTTCCTGGCCTCATAGTCGTCGAAGTGAATGTTCTCCACCATCCGGCTCAGCCACTCGCCTGTAACCATCCAGGTGCTGCCGTAGTGCTCGATTTCGAAGTCCTTGGGATCAACGGGGGCGGAGGTTTCCTCCACATATTCCGGCTCATAGATGGTGACGGGAGGCAGCTCCTTGAGCTTCCGCGCCACCGCCTGCATCAGCTGCCGGGTTCCCTGGGTGGTGCCCGCGCTGATCTCATACAGCTCGCAGCCCGCCTCCTTGGCAGCAGCCCGGAGCCGCTCCAGGTTGTCGCTGTCCGGGGGCAGCAGGTCGCACTTGTTGGCGGCCACAATCATGGGTCGGTCGCCCAGGTCAACCGAATAATCATGAAGCTCCTGGTTGATGGCGTGGAAATCCTCCACCGGATCCCGACCCTCGCTGCCGGATACGTCCACCACATGCACCAGCAGCCGACAACGGTCGATGTGCCGGAGAAAGTCGTGACCCAGTCCCGCACCCTCGGCGGCACCCTCGATAATGCCAGGGATATCCGCCATGACGAAGGACACGCCCTCTTCCACATAGATCACGCCCAGGTTGGGGAAGAGGGTGGTGAAGTGGTAGTTAGCAATTTTGGGTCGGGCGTTGGAGGTAACGGACAGCAGAGTGGACTTGCCTACGTTGGGGAAGCCCACCAGACCCACGTCGGCCAGCAGCTTCAGCTCCAGAATCACATCCCGCTCCTGACCCTTGAGGCCGGCCTTGGCGAACCGGGGAACCTGCCGGGTGGGGGTGGCGTAGTGGGCATTGCCCCAGCCCCCACGGCCGCCCCTGGCGATGACGAAGTCCTCGCCGGTGGACATGTCCACAATGATCTGATTGGTCTCGGCATCCCGGACGACGGTGCCCCGGGGCACGTCGATGACCAGATTCTCCCCCCGCTTGCCCGCCATTTTCCGACCCATGCCGTTGATGCCGGCACCGGCCTGGTACTTGCGCTGATAGCGGAAGTCCAGCAGGGTGGACAGATTGTCGTTGACGTGGAACACCACGCTGCCGCCGTGACCGCCGTCGCCGCCGTCGGGGCCGCCGGAGGCCACATATTTTTCCCGGTGGAAGGCCACGGCGCCGTCGCCGCCCCGTCCGCCAATGACTGTAATGCGAACCTTATCTACAAACATAGCATTTCCCTCCATGTTCTCGGCGGGTGACACAGAAAAAAGAATTGGGATTTCACACTGCATTTTCAGATGGTACTTGTAGAGGCGGCCATTGGCCGCCCGTAACTTAACATAGTTGCAGCTTTGGTATATTGCGGGCGGCCAATGGCCGATAAATTGTGGTGTCATTGCCACCGGCAATGATTAGATTTGAATTCGCTGCGCGGAGCACCACCCCTACATACCTTCCGCAAATATTCTCTTTTCTCTGCCACCCATTTTGTGGAACCGCATGAACGAAAAGAGCCGCCGCGATTGTGGGCGGCAGCTCTTTGTCATTATGCGCTTACTGCTCAGCGTAAACGGAGCACTGACGGCGATCCTTGCCCAGACGCTCGAACTTGACGGTACCGTCAACCAGAGCGAACAGGGTGTCATCCTTGCCGATACCAACGTTGGTGCCGGGATGGATGTGAGTGCCTCTCTGACGAACCAGAATGTTGCCAGCCAGGACAAACTGACCGTCGGCACGCTTCACGCCCAGACGCTTGGACTCAGAGTCACGGCCGTTCTTGGTGGAGCCGCCGCCCTTGTGGTGAGCAAAGAACTGAATACCAATCTTCAGCATGGTGTTACACCTCCAAAACTTCGATATAATCAGGATAATCGTCCCGCAGCGAGCAGAGGTAAATCATCATTCCGGCAAGCACTGCCTGGACGGTTTCCTCCTCGTCGCAGGAAACGGGAAGGGTCAGGGTGATACGAGACTGCTCGTCCTTGACCCGAACCTTTGCCTTGGCACCGCACACATCGTTGATGGTGGCCTCTGCCATGGCAACCGCGGCGGATACGGCGGCGCAGACAATGTCCTTGCCGACCTCCTCATAGCCGCTGTGACCCGAGACGCTGAACCCGGTGATCCGGTCGCCCTCGGTGTGGAATTCGCATCTTGTCATACATTACAGAGCGATCTTGGTGATCTCGACCTTGGTATAGGGCTGACGATGGCCGATGTGGCGCTTCTCGCCCTTCTTGGCCTTGTAGCGGATGATGTCGATCTTCTTGCCCTTGCCGTTCTTCACGACCTTGGCCTCCACTGCGGCACCCTCGACCACGGGAGCACCGATCTTGGTGTTTTCCCCATCCAGGACGGCCAGAACCTGATCGAACTTGACGGTGGACTCCGCCTCGGCGTTCAGCTTCTCGACGTACAGGGTATCGCCCTCCGCCACGGTGTACTGCTTGCCACCGGTAACGATAACTGCTTTCATTTGTTTCACCTACTTTATATTGTGTAGTCTCGCTCTTGGGGCGCGGACGCATGGGCGCGCCGACTGAAAGCCCCTTCAATGCGGCTCGGATATTTTACCATTTCGTAAGAAAAATGTCAAGAAAAATTTAGGGGCTTTTCTTGCCTTTTCTCTGCGAATTTGCTATACTGGCAGGGAAAAGAACCGGGCGATCCGCCCGAAAGCCGGGAGGCGGGGAACATGAAGTCAAAAGCCTGGTTGACCCTTCTGGGAGCTGTCCTGTTGGTTTGCCTGGGGCTGAGCCTGTGGCTCCTCCGGCCGGGGAACGCGGCCGGCCGGGCGAGGATCGAAAGCTTCGGGGAAACGGTGAAAACCGTGGATTTAAGGGCTGACCAGGAATTTACCGTCACCGGGGAAAACGGCGGGGTGAACGTCGTCACCGTCCGGGACGGAAAAATCGCCGTGACCCAGGCAAACTGCCCGGATCATTACTGTGAAAAGCGGGGCTTCTGCGCTGGAGGCGCGGATATTGTGTGCCTTCCCAACCGATTGGTGATCCATTTTTTACAGGCGCAAACCGTGGATGCCCAGGTCGGATAGCCTTGTCAGGCAGCGGTCCGGGTGGTATAGTAACGGTAAGACTCACGGCATTTTTGCGGAGGTGAATGTATGAAAATTCAATTCATCGGTGCCGCCCATGAGGTCACCGGCAGCTGCACCCTGCTGGAGGTGGGCGGACGGTTCTATCTGGTGGACTGCGGCATGGAGCAGGGAGCGGATATTTTTGAGAATGTACCCCTGCCGGTAAGTCCTAACCAGATCGAGGCGGTGTTCCTGACCCACGCCCACATCGACCACTCGGGTATGCTGCCCAAGCTGTGCAAGGACGGCTTCTGCGGAGCCATCTACGCCACGGAGGCCACCTGTGACCTGTGCCGGATCATGCTGCTGGACAGCGCGAACATTCAGCAGTCCGAGGCTCAGTGGCAGAGCCGGAAGGCACTGCGGGCGGGCGAGCCGCCGGTGGAGCCGATCTATGACGTGAACGATGCCCAGGCGGCCATCCGGCTCCTGCGCCCCTGCCAGTATGAGGAAATTCTCCAGGTGGCCGAGGGCATCGTCATCCGGATGAACGATGCCGGCCATCTGCTTGGCTCCGCCTCCATCGAGCTGTGGCTGACCGAAGGCAAGGAAACCCGGAAGATCGTTTTCAGCGGCGACGTGGGCAATACCAATCAGCCCATTCTCAATGACCCAAAGCCCATCGCGGAAACGGAATATCTGGTGATCGAATCCACCTACGGCGACCGGCTCCATGATAAGAACACCGTTGATCCGGTTGCCGAACTGGCAGGCTACATTCAGAAAGCCCTGGATCAGGGGGGCAATCTGGTGATTCCCTCCTTTGCCGTAGGCAGAACCCAGGAAATGCTGTATGCCATCCGGGAGATCAAGCAGCGCGGTCTGATCCACGGCCACGACCGGTTCCCGGTGTATGTAGACTCCCCTCTGGCAGTGGAGGCCACGGGCATTTTCCTCCAGTGCAGTCATACAAACTTTGACGAGAAGACCCTGTCTCTGATCCGTCAGGGAATCAATCCCATCTGGTTTGAGGGAGTGACCCTGTCCGTCAGCTCCGACGAATCCAGAGCCATCAACTTTGACCCCCGGCCTAAGGTAATTCTTTCTGCCAGCGGCATGTGCGAGGCCGGCCGTATCCGCCATCATCTCAAGCACAACCTGTGGCGCAGGGACTGCATTGTTCTCTTCGTGGGCTATCAGGCCGAGGGCTCACTGGGCAGAAAGCTCCAGGACGGCGCGAAATCTGTCCGGCTTTTCGGCGAGGAAATCGCGGTGAACGCGGAAATCGCCACGCTCCACGGAACCTCCGGCCACGCCGACCGGGACGGCTTGCTCCGCTGGCTGGCAGGCTTTACAGAAAAGCCCCGGCTGGTGTTCGTGAACCACGGCGATGCGGAAAGCTGTGAAGCCTTCCGGGATACCCTGAAAAAGCTGGGCTACCGGGCGGAGGCGCCCTACAGCGGCACGGAATTTGACCTGCTCACCGGCAAGAGCGTGACCCTGACCCAGGGAGTACGGATCAACCGGGCGGCCATCTTCAAGGGCAGCCAGCGGGCAAAGCAGGTCTACGAGGATCTGCTGGCCGCGGCGGAGGCACTGCTTGCCCTGGTGCATACCCGGAGGGGCTGCCCCAACAAGGACAATGCCCGTCTGGCCTCTCAGATCCGGGCTTTGACGGAAAAATGGAAGAAATAAGCAAAAACGACGTGGCCGTATGGTCACGTCGTTTTTTCGCAATCTTACTTCTTCATCAGGGGCGTACCGGTGTGCCAGGCCTGGCCCACCTTCTCGCCGATGGCGTAGTAGCCGCTGCGGAACTGGTCGAAGACGAAGGCGTTCAGCTTGGTGGGGTTCACCTTGCCTTTTTCGTCCAGCACGGATTCGTCCGCCAGCACGCCCACGATTTCACCGATAACGTGGTGGCCGTAGATTTCCTCCTTGTCCTCCACGACCTTGCATTCCAGGGTCAGGGGAAACTCCTGAACCACGGGGGCGTCCACCTTCTCACTTTTGACGGCGGTCAGGCCGCTGCGCGCGAATTTGTCGGGCATCTTATTGCCGGAAGCGATGCCGAAGAAATCGGCGGCCTCGATGTGGGGAATGTCCGCCACGCTCAGGGTGAAAGCACCCCGCTTTCTGATGTTTTCGGACGTTTTGTGGTCTGCGCTGATGTTCAGGGAAACCATGTTCTCGGCGCAGATACCGCCCCAGGCCATGTTCATCACATCGACGGTGCCGTCGTCACTGTAAGTGGCGATCATCAGCACGGGCATGGGGAACAGATAAGGATTGACACCCAGTTCTTTTTTCATAAAAATGACCTCCGTTGCGATTTTGGACTACTCCCGCAGTCCTGCATCCATAATAGCATTTCTTCCCAAAAACGCAAGTCAAAAACGACGTGGCCGGATGGTCACGTCGTTTTTCGGTAAATTGGAAATCAAGCCTTCTCCAGAGCCAGAGTCCGGGTGGTCAGGTCGCAGACCTCGCTGGGTCCGAAGTACTGGATGGCACCGGGATAGGTGAAGCAGGTCTCCGCCGCCCACTGGTCTCTGTGTGCAGCAAAATAGGCGAAGGGCTTGCCGTCCAGCTCCACCAGAGCCTTGCGGATAACGGGCTTGTCCTGGCCGTTTCTGCGCTCCATGTTCATCATCTTGGTGATGGGCATACCGCCTGCCACCCACTCCTCGGCGGGCTTGGAGAGGTTGGACACCTTGGACAGGTAGCCGGTGTAGCCGTACAGGATCAGCATGAAGGCGTTGTAGCCCAGGCTGTAGCAGTAGTCGGCATCGAAGTTGGAGGGGAAGGCGCAGCGTCCTTCGTAGCCCAGGAAATGATGCTGGGTGGAGAACTTGCCGCTGTAGGTGCCGGCAGCCTTCCGGGCATCCAGATTGGCCTTGACCAGCTCGGCGAACAGCTTCTCGGACTCAATGAGGGACACCTGCACGTTGCCGTGGGGGTCACGCTCCAGGAACAGCTGCTGCTGGATGCTCTCAGGCAGGATGGCGAAGACAGCCATGGACTCCTTGGTCAGGCCGACTTCGATGAAGGCGTACTTCTCCTTCCAGGTGGGCAGGGCATTGAAGGCGGCGGTCTTGCTGCCCGCCAGCAGCTCATTGATCTCGCCGATCAGCACGGAGAACTCAGGCACGAATTCCACAATGCCCTCGGGGATAATGGCAACGCCGAAGTTTTCGCCGTTCGCCGCCCGCTTGGCCACGGAATCGGCGATATAGTCGGCGATCTGCGCCAGGGACATCTTCTTGGCGGCCACCTCCTCGCCGATCAGGCAGATGTTGGGCTGGGTTTCCAGGGCGCACTCCAGAGCCACATGGGAAGCGGAACGACCCATGACCTTGATGAAGTGCCAGTACTTCTTGGCGGAGTTGGCGTCCCGCTCAATGTTGCCGATGATCTCGCTGTAGGTCTTGGTGGCGGTATCGAAGCCGAAGGAGCACTCGATGTCCTCGTTCTTCAGGTCGCCGTCGATGGTCTTGGGGCAGCCGATGACCTGCACGCCGGTGTTGTGGGCGGCAAAATACTCGGCCAGAACAGCGGCATTGGTGTTGGAGTCATCGCCGCCGATGATGACGATGGCGTTGATGCCGTGCTTCTTGCACACCTGAGCCGCCACGGCAAACTGCTCCTCGGTCTCCAGCTTGGTTCTGCCGGAGCCGATGATGTCGAATCCGCCGGTGTTGCGGAACTGATTGATGTATTCGTCGTCGAAGATCAGGTAGTTATCTTCCAGAAGGCCGCTGGGGCCGCCCTTGAAGCCATAGAGGACATTGTCCTTGCCCGTGGCCTTCAGCGCGTCATACAGGCCGCAGACCACGTTGTGGCCGCCGGGAGCCTGACCGCCGGACAGAATCACGCCAACGACCTGCTTTTTGGCCTCGGAGGTGTTCTTGCCCTTGACGAAGGTGATCTCGTTCTTGCCGTAGGTATTGGGGAACAGAGCGGAAATCGTTTCCTGATCGGCAACGCTGGCGGTTGCCTCGCCATTTTTCACGCAGACGTCAGCCACACCATGACGGAGCATGCCGGGGAGCTTGGGGGTATACTGGTATCTGGCGACCTGCAGAGGGGACAGTTTCATCTGAAAAGCACTCCTTTAGTTGAATTGCGTAGATGCCTACAGATGTGATTATACTCCATTCTGAAGCAAAGGTAAATTGCCATTTCTTCTAATTTTCGGGAGGGTTCTTCCGGGAAACTGGTCAATATTGATTGAAAGAACGGATTTTGAGGTACATAAGAAGATTACTATTGAAAAAAGCGGAAAGTATGGTATAATAGTCACCGAAAAAGCAGGCGCGAGGCCTGCGATAAAAGAAAGGATTGATTCCGATGCCCCTTGTTACTACAAAAGAGATGTTCAAGAAGGCCTACGACGGCGGCTACGCCATCGGTGCTTTCAATGTCAACAACATGGAAATTGTCCAGGGTATCACCGAAGCTGCCGGCGAGCTGAAGAGCCCCGTCATTCTGCAGGTTTCCAAGGGTGCCCGCGCCTATGCCAACCACACTTATCTCGTAAAGCTGGTTGAGGCGGCTGTCATTGAGAATCCCGAGATTCCCATTGCGCTGCACCTGGATCACGGCGACAGCTTCGAGCTGTGCAAGAGCTGCGTGGACGGCGGCTTCACCTCCGTTATGATCGACGCTTCCTCCAAGTCCTTTGAGGAGAACATTGCCCTGACGAAGCAGGTCGTTGAGTATGCTCATGACCACGGCGTCGTGGTCGAGGCTGAGCTGGGCACTCTGGCCGGCGTTGAGGACGAGGTGGCCGTGGAGCACGGCAAGGAGAGCTATACCCATCCCGAAGAGGTTGAGGAGTTTGTCTCCCGCACCGGCTGCGACTCTCTGGCCATCGCCATCGGCACCAGCCACGGCGCGTACAAGTTCAAGCCCTCTCAGTGCACCCGGAACGCCGACGGCGTCCTGGTTCCGCCTCCCCTGCGCTTCGACGTGCTGGAGGAGTGCATCAAGCGGCTGCCCGGCTTCCCCATCGTTCTGCACGGCTCCTCTTCCGTTCCCCAGGAATTCGTGAAGATGGTCAACACCTACGGCGGCAATATGCCCGACGCCATCGGCATCCCTGAGGATCAGCTGCGCAAGGCTGCCAAGCTGGCCGTGTGCAAGATCAACATCGACTCCGATATCCGTCTGGCTATGACCGGCACCATCCGCAAGTACTTCGCCGAGCATCCGGATCACTTCGATCCTCGTCAGTACCTGAAGCCCGCCCGTCAGGCCGTCAAGGACATGGTCGCTCACAAGATCGTCCACGTTCTGGGTTCCGACGGCAAGGCCTGAGCGATTGCCTGACAATTTCAAGACGCACCGCAAACGCGGTGCGTCTTTTTGTCCGTCTGATTGTAAACCTGTTAAAAAATAATGGTTGACATTTCAGCCGTCACATGCTATATTCCCTTTGACAAAAAACCTGGAGGGAATCTCAATGGAAAAGAAGCTGACGGTGCGGGACATGGCCTATGTCGCCATGTTCGCGGTGATTATGGCGGTGTGCTCCTGGATCTCGGTGCCCTATGTGGTGCCCTTTACCCTGCAAACCTTCGCCGTGTTCCTGGCGGTGGGCGTGCTGGGGGGCAAGCGGGGTACTCTGGCCGTGCTGGTTTACATTCTGCTGGGCTGCGTGGGCGTTCCGGTGTTCTCCGGCTTTACCGGGGGTGTGGGTATTCTCATGGGCAGCACCGGCGGCTACATCGTGGGCTTCCTGGTGGCGGCGGCTCTCATGTGGGTCATGGAGAAGATTCCCGGCAACCGGACGGCGGTGCTGACGGCCTCCATGGTGCTGGGTCTTGCCGCCTGCTATGCCTTCGGCACGGTCTGGTTCGTGACGGTCTACGCCAGAACCACCGGCCCCGTGGGGGTGTGGACGGCTCTTGGCTGGTGTGTGTTTCCCTACATCGTGCCGGATCTGGTGAAGATCGCCCTGGCTCTGGTGCTGTGCAAGCGGCTGAGAAAGGTCATCCGGCTGTGAGCGCCTACAAAATCCGTGCCCATCACGGCATGTGCCTTCCCTTCTTCCGGGGGGCGGGCTACAGCGGAGCCTTTGTGGAAAATATGACCCGGATGAAGAAAATCCTGGCGGAAAATCCGGAAATCCGCCTGGTGGCAGGCAGCGACGACATCTGCGCCGCCTGCCCCAACCGGGAAACGCAGGCCTGCGCCGAAAAGGCCTGCCGGTATGACCGGCAGGTGCTTGACCGGTGCGGCCTGACCCCCGGCGACCGGATGAACTATCTGACCTTCTCCGCTCTGGTGGAGAAGGCTGTTCTTCGTCCCGGCAAGCGGACGGAAATCTGCGGGGACTGCCAGTGGAGCAGTCTGTGCGTCTGGAAGGAGGAAAGGCCGTGACCACGAAGGAAAAGCTTCTGACCCTGCTGGAAAACCGGCGGGGCAGCTTCGTTTCCGGGGAGGAGGCGGCGCAGGAGCTGTCCGTCACCCGGGCGGCAGTCTGGAAGGCGGTGAGGGCTCTGTGTCAGGAGGGCTACCCCATCGACGCGGTGCCCAACCGGGGCTACTGCCTTTCCAAAATGGGGGACGTGCTGTCCGCTCAGGGAATCGCCAAGTTTCTGAACCCGGAGATGCGCCCGTTGGTGGAAAAGTCCGTAGATTCCACCAACGCCGCCGCCCGCCGCCTGGCGGAGCGGGGGGAGCCGGAGGGTACGGTGGTACTCTCCGGCAGCCAGACCCAGGGGCGGGGGCGGTATGGCCGAAGCTTCTACTCTCCGGCGGACACCGGCGTTTATCTGAGCCTGCTGCTGCGTCCCGCCGGCGATCCCCAGCAGACGGTGCTGCTCACGGCGGCGGCCGCCGCGGCCATGTGTCAGGCCATGGAAGCGTTGGGGGTGGAAAGCCCTAAAATCAAGTGGGTCAACGACATTTTCCTCCGGGGGAAGAAGGTCTGCGGCATTCTCAGCCAGGCCGCCTTCAGCCTGGAAACCGGCGCGCCGGAGTATGCGGTGGTTGGGGTCGGTGTCAACGTCTACACACCCAAAGACGGCTTTCCGGCAGAAATCGCGGACATCGCGGGTTCCCTCTGGGACAGCCCGGTGCCGGAGGGGAAAAATCGGCTGGCGGCGGAATTTCTCAATCGGTTCTGGACATTGTACCGAACCGGCGGGGACTTCCTGGAGGACTACCGCCGCAGAAGCCTGGTGGTGGGAAAGCCCCTCACGGTGCTGTCCGGAGACACCCGCCGGAACGCCCTTGCCCTGGGCATCGACGACCGGTGCCGCCTGCGGGTGCGCTTCGGGGACGGGACGGAGCAGTCTCTTTCCTACGGCGAGGTCAGCATTCTTTCGGAGACTTTGCCGGAAAAAACGTGAAAATTCCGGTTATCCCCCTTGTAAACTGCAGAATAATATGGTAAACTGAACTGGTTTGAGAAAAATTACTTGATTTGGAGGCCAATGCCCTCCGGATTTTCAGCTTACAATGGAGGACTTAACAGATGGCTACCCTGCGAGAAGAAATCAGCCGGCGGCGAACCTTCGCCATCATCTCCCACCCGGATGCCGGTAAAACCACCTTAACCGAAAAATTCCTGCTCTACGGCGGAGCCATCGCCCAGGCCGGCGTGGTCAAGGGCAAGAAGAATTCCCGTGCCGCCACCTCCGACTGGATGGAAATCGAGAAGCAGCGGGGCATTTCCGTGACCTCTTCCGTCATGCAGTTCCAGTACGAGGGCTTCTGCATCAACATTCTGGACACTCCGGGGCATCAGGACTTTTCCGAGGACACCTACCGGACGCTGATGGCAGCGGACTCCGCCGTTATGGTCATCGACGGTGCCAAGGGCGTGGAGCCTCAGACAAGGAAGCTTTTCAAGGTCTGCGCCATGCGGCACATCCCCATTTTCACCTTCATCAACAAGATGGATCGGGACACCAAGGATCCCTTTGATCTGCTGGACGAGGTGGAGCGGGAGCTGGGCATTGAGACCTACGCCATGAACTGGCCCATCGGCTGCGGCAAGGATTTCCAGGGCGTTTACGACCGGGAAAAGGCTGAACTGCTGTTCTTCTCCGGGGTCAACGGCAAATCCAGAGCCGACAAGCTGGAAGTGGATCTGTACGATCCCAGGGTTGCCCAGCTTCTGGACAGCGAACAGAAGGCCAAACAGCTTATTGAGGACGTGGAGCTGCTGTCCGCCGGGCGGGAAATGGACGTGGAGGCAGTGCGGAGCGGCCAGCTGTCCCCGGTGTTCTTCGGCTCTGCCCTGACGAATTTCGGCATTGAACCGTTCCTGGAGGCCTTCCTGAAGCTGACGCCCCCTCCCCTGCCCCGGACGGCGGACTGCGGCGTCATCGACACCTTTGACCCGGATTTTTCTGCCTTTATCTTCAAAATCCAGGCGAATATGAACAAGGCTCATCGGGATCGGCTGGCCTTTATGCGCATCTGCTCCGGCAAATTCTCCCGGGACGCGGAGTATTTCCATGTCCAGGGCAACAAGAAAATGCGGCTGAGCCAGCCTCAGCAGCTGATGGCCGCCGAGCGGGAAATTGTGGACGAGGCCTACGCCGGGGATGTGATCGGCGTGTTTGACCCGGGCATTTTCTCCATCGGTGACACCATCACCGTGCCGGGAAAAAAATTCAGATTCACCGGCATTCCCACCTTCGCCCCGGAACACTTCTGCCGGGTGTCCGCCAAGGACTCCATGAAGCGCAAGCAGTTCGTCAAGGGCACCGAGCAGATCGCCCAGGAGGGTGCCATTCAGATCTTCAAGCTGCCCAACTCCGGTATGGAGGAGGTCATTGTGGGCGTAGTCGGCGTGCTGCAGCTGGAGGTGTTCCAATACCGGATGAAAAACGAGTACGGCGTGGAGCTGCGGATGGAGACTCTGCCCTACGAGGAAATCCGGGTTATCGACGAGTACCCCGGCGACCTGAGCGACCTGAACCTGGGCAGCGACGCGGAGCTTTTGGAAGATTACCGGGGTCGGAACCTGATAGTATTCAGCTCCTACTGGGCCATCGACTTCACCTGCCGCAGAAATCCCGGCCTGAAGGTCTCCGAGATCGTGGTGCAGGAAGGCTGACCGAAAAGAAGAACGCCGCCGGGGTTCCCCGGCGGCGTTCTGTATTGTGCTGGATTATCCGTGATGGCTGGTATGGAGCAGCTCGTGGGTCTTGTCCTTGAAGGGGCCGCTGTAGAACACGTCCATCAGGGGGTTTTCATTGGACTTCTTGATGGCCATATTGCCGTCCGCCGCGTAAAGCCCCGCCCGCCGGGTGGTGACTCTGGTCGCCTTGGTGCCGTAAATGGGCTGACCGCCGCCCATGACGCAGCCGCCGGGACAGGCCATGACCTCGATGAAGTGATAGCTCTTCTCGCCGGACTTTACCGCATCCAGCACCTTCCGGGCATTTTCCAGACCGGAGGCGACGCAAATTCTGACCTCGATCCCCTTGTAGGGAACGATAAACTCCCGGATGCCTTCCTCTCCCCGGACACCGCAGTCAGCAATGGCATCCAGAGAAGGGCCTTCCTCGTCGTCACACAGCCGACGCAGTACCGCCTCGGTAACGCCGCCGGTGGTGCCGAAGATCACGCCGCCGCCGGAGCCGATGCCGAAGGGCATGTCACAGGCCTCGCTGGGCAGGGTCTCAAAGTTGATGCCGTGGCCGTCGATCATCCGGATCAGCTCGGTGGTGGTAAGCACCACGTCCGTATCCTGCTCGCCGTAGGTGCGGTAATCCTCCCGGGCGGCCTCCATCTTCTTGGCCGTACAGGGCATGATGGAAACGACCATGGTCTTCTTGCCCTTGGCGTGCTTCTCGTCCCGGTAGTACTCCTTCAGGACGGCGGAGAACATGCCCTGGGGAGACCGACAGGTGGAAATATTTTCCTTGAACTCCGGGAATTCGTTCTCCACGAACTTCACCCAGGCGGGGCAGCAGGAGGTGAGCAGCGGCAGCTTTTCGCCCTTGCCTACCCGGTTCAGGAACTCCGCAGACTCCTCCATGATGGTCAGGTCGGCGGTGTAGGTGGTGTCAAAGACCTCATCGAAGCCCATCCGGTGCAGAGCCGCCACGATCTTGCCCATGGCGTTCTCGCCCTTCGGAAGGCCGAAGGCCTCGCCCAGAGCCACCCGGACGGCGGGGGCAATCTGGGCAACCACCCGGGTGTTCCTGTCGCCCAGAGCCTGCCAGACCTCGGTCATATTGTGGTGGATGGTCAGCGCACCGGTGGGGCACACCACCCGGCACTGGCCGCAGCCCACGCAGTTGGTCTGTGCCATTTTCCGGTCAAAGGCGGGGGTAACCACCGCGTCAGTGCCCCGATGGGCAAAGCCCAGCACGCCGATGCCCTGCAGCTCGGTGCAGGCCCGGACGCAGTTGCCGCACAGGACGCACTTGTTGGGATCCCGGACGATGGCGGGAGAAGAGAAGTCCACAGGCATAATCTCCCGGTGGTTCTCAAAGCGCACCTGGTTGATGCCCAGCTGATAGGCCAGCTTCTGGAGCTTGCACTTGCCGTGCTTGTCGCAGGTGGTGCAGTCCCGGCAGTGAGCCGCCAGCAGCAGCTCCACGATCAGCTTCCGGTGCTTGCGCAGCCGCTCGGTGTGGGTGTAGATGACCATGCCGTCCCGGGGCTCCTCGGAGCAGGAGGCAAAGCACCGGCCCCGGTCGTCCTCCACCGTACACAGACGGCAGGCGCCAAAAATGGAAAGCTCCGGCTGATAGCACAATGTGGGGACCTCAATGCCTGCGTTGCGGATAATGGTCAGGATATTCTTTTCGTTGGTAAACTCGTACTTTTTACCGTTAATTGTGATCGTTCCCATGATTTCCCCTCCTTATGCTTCCACATAAATGGCGTCAAAGGCGCAGTTGTCCTTACAGGAGCCGCACTTGATGCACTTATTGGGATCGATGGTGTAGGGCTTCTTGACAACGCCGGAAATGGCGTTGACGGGACAGTTCCGGGCGCACTTGGAGCAGCCCTTGCAGAAGGCGGGGTTGATGACATAGCGCCGCAGAGCCGTACACTGCTTGGCCCGGCACCGCTTATCCACAATGTGCTCGATGTACTCGTCCCGGAAGGTCGCCAGGGTGGACAGCACCGGCAGCGGGGCGGACTTGCCCAGGCCGCACAGTGCCATGGTCTGGATCATTTTCGCCAGCTCCTCCAGGGTATCCAGATCCTCCAGCTGACCCTGGCCGCCCACGATCCGCTCCAGAATCTCCAGCATCCGCTTGGTGCCCTCCCGGCAGGGAGTACACTTGCCGCAGGATTCCCGCTGGGTGAAGCTCATGAAGAACCGGGCCACTTCCACCATGCAGGTGTCCTGACCCATGACCACCATGCCGCCGGAGCCGATGATGGCGTTGTACTTCTTCACGGAGTCGAAGTCCAGCGGTACGTCCAGATGAGCCTCCGTCAGGCAGCCGCCGGAGGGGCCGCCGATCTGCACGGCCTTGAATTCCGCGCCGTTTTTCAGGCCGCCGCCGATGTCGAAGATGATCTGCCGCAGGGTGGAGCCCATGGGCACTTCAATGAGACCCGTATTCTCAATGGCACCGGTCAGGGAGAAGGTCTTGCAGCCGGGGCTGCCGGGAGTTCCGATGGATCGGAACCAGTCCGCGCCCTGCAAAATGATCTTGGGCACATTTGCGTAGGTTTCCACGTTGTTGAGCACCGTGGGTTTTTCCCACAGACCCTTTTCCACGGTTCTGGGGGGCTTGGTTCTGGGCATACCCCGATTGCCCTCGATGGAGGCGGTCAGGGCGGAGCCCTCGCCGCAGACGAAGGCGCCGGCACCCCGGTTGATGTGCATATGGAAGTTGAAGTCGGTGCCCAGGATGTTGTCACCCAGCAGCCCCCGCTCCTCCAGCTGGGCGATGGCGTTTTTCAGCCGGGAAACGGACATGGGATACTCGGCACGGACATAGATGTAGCCGTTCTCCGCCCGGACGGCGTAGCCCGCGATCATCATGCCCTCGATGAGCTTAAAGGGGTCGCCCTCCATAACGGAGCCGTCCATGAACGCGCCGGGGTCGCCCTCGTCGCCGTTGCAGACTACATAGCGCACGCTCTCCTTCTGGCGGGCAACCTGCTTCCACTTCCGGCCGGTGGGGAAGCCGCCGCCGCCCCGACCCCGGAGGCCGGAACAGTCAACCTCGTCCACTACGCCGTCCCGGGTCATCTCGAACATGGCCTTCTTCAGGGCGGAGAAGCCGCCGGCAGCCAGATATTCGTCCAGGGACTCAGCGTCGAACTTGCCGCAGTTTTCCAGAACGATCCGGGTCTGCTTGGCAATGAAGGGAATTTCATCGGGCTGGACGTAGGTCACCTCGTCCTTCTTGTAAAGCAGACGCTCGATGACCTCGTCACCGATGACGCTGCGCTCCAGAATCTCCTTGCAGTCGTCAGGCTGCACCTTGACGTACTGAATGACCTTGCCATTCTTCTGAATCCGCACCAGAGGACCCAGCTCACAGAAGCCCTGGCAGCCGGTTTTCTTCACGCCCACGGCCTCAGCCTCGTGCCGGCCGCCGCAGGGGGAGAATACCAGCTCCACGCCGTCGGTTTCCTTGACCAGATTACAGAAAATTTCGTGAATTTTATGAGAGCCGGTGGCAATACAGCCGGTGCCGGAGCAGACCAGGATCCGGCAGTCATAATGCTTGATGTCCTCGCAGGCCGCAATCTGAGCCTGGATCAGTTCCTCAACCGTCTTAATCATTAGCCGATCCCCCTCAATTCCTCGATGAGTGCCAGTGCCTTTTCCGGGGTCATGGAAGGATGCACCTGATCGTTGACCATCATGGTCGGTGCCAGACCGCAGGCACCCAGACAGGACACCGTCTCGACCGTAAAGAGCATGTCATCGGTGGTGTGTTTCTTCTTGCTCAGTCCCAGCTCCTTCCACAGAGCTTCCAGCACCGGGGTGGAATGACGGACGTGGCAGGCAGTGCCGTCGCAGACCTTGATGACATACTTTCCCTTCGCCTCAAAAGAGAAGTTCTCATAGAAGGTCGCAACAGAGTAGGCCTTGGCCTCGGTGATTCCGATTTCCTTGGCCACATAGCTCAGCAGCTCCGCAGGCAGGTAGCGGTACTCCGCCTGGATGTCCTGCATAATGGGGATCAGGGAGCGGGCGTCCCGCACATAACGGGAGATGATCTCGTCCGTTTTGCGGTAGTAGGATGCGTCCAGCATAGTGTGTTTTACCTCCTTATCCTTATCCTGACGATAAGTTCCTTTTCGGATAACCTTTTTTATTATAACAGAGACATTCGTCACTTTCCATGAATGGTTCCTCCAGATTTCCGGTCGGAATTTTGTGCATTTTTCTATAAAAGTCGCAATCTATCGATAAAAATATATCTATATATAGCACTTTCTCCGTCGCCGACCGAATCGAATCCGGCGAAACCTTCCAAATGGCTCCGGTCTGTTTGCTGCGAATCCGACAAATTTTTCATAGATTCTGCTAAATTCGGCTCTTCCCTCTTGACAAGAGATTTTTGACAAAGTAAGATCAAAAAAGAATGGCATTCCTACCAAATTGGGATGAACCGGAAGAATGGGAGGGATTTTCGTGAAGCGGCTTTTCTGCCTTTGCCTGGTGCTGAGCCTGATATGCTCCCTGATGCTTCTGCGTGTCCGGGCGGAGGAAACCCAGCCGGTTCCGGAAACCACGGAAGCCGAGACCTGCCCTGCCGCCGGAGTCACGGAAGCGATCCCTGTCGCCACGGAGGCTCCGACCCTTCCCCTCGGAACGGAACCCGCCGAAGCCGGGACAGCCCCCGCAGAGGAAACCGTCCCGCCTGCCGTTCCCGTTACAGAGCCTGCCGCGGTTCCGGAAACCCAGCCCGCATCAGAAACGGAGCCGCTGGTTCCGCTGGAAACGCCGGTAGCCCTGACCCCCATCGGTCAGCTGTCCTGGCTGGTTCCGGGCATGGAGAACATTACCTTCCGGGGCACGGTGGTCTGGGCACAGGGAAGTCGGATTGTGCTTCAGGACGAAACCGGCGGCATGATTCTGACTCTGCCTGAGGGGCTCGCCGCCGAACCCGGAAAGCTTTTGCAGATTACCGGCTCCATGCAGGCGGAATTTATTCCTTCCAAAGCGGAAATTCTGGGCAGCGGCGCACTGCCGCTGCTGGTATGTGCCCTGGCGCAGGCTCCGGAGGCTCTGCGCATCCAGGTGGAGGGGGAGATCACGGAGGACGGCCAGCTGTCAGGCGAAGGCCGCAGTCTGCCTCTGGAGGCCGAAAAATGGGCGCCTGGCCCGGCCCGGCTCACCGGTGTCATCGTCGATGGTGTATTCTATGCGGAAGACATTCTGCCCCTTGCCCCGGAGCCGGAACCGGAGCCGGAAATCGACTTTCTCTGGAACCACTACGCCGGTCAGCTCCACAATCACTCGGCTCTCTCCGGCGGTTGGGGCACCCCCGGGGAAATTTACGCCAGAAGTACCCAGGAAACCCACATGGATTTTTTCGCCATCACCGATCACAGCGATTCCTTTATCAATGGAGAGTCCGGCTCCCTCACCGCCGACGGAAGTGCCATCAGTCCCAGCTGGGCAGAGGGAAAGCAGGCGGCGAAGGCGGCGTCGAACGGGAGCTTCGCCGCCATTTTCGGCTATGAAATGACCTGGGGCGAAGATCATGACCTGGGTCATATCGACACCTTCGGCACCTCCGGCTGGCAGACGGGAAATCAGCTGTCCTCTCTGGAGGACTACCTGGCGATCCTGGAGCAGGCTCCGGAGTCGGTCAGCCAGTTCACTCACCCAAGCACTGCCTACGGAACCTTCCACGGCTTCCGGGACTACGACCCGAGCTACGACCGGGTCATGCAGCTGATGGAGGTCTTCGGGGAGCCGGGTACCGAGTATCTGTCTGAGTACTTCGATGCTCTGGACGCGGGCTGGCACCTGGCACCCACCGCGGGCAGCTTCTGCTATGACCCGGACTTTGGCCCTGCCCGGACGGTGATCCTCGCGGAAACACTGTCCGAAAGCAGCCTTCTGGAGGCTCTGGGAAGCCGCCGGGCCTATGCCACGCAGGATACCGACCTTCGGCTGGAATTTCAGCTGAACGGGACGGATATGGGCGGCTTTATCAAGAATGCAGAAAGCGTAACCCTCACCGCCCGGTTTCAGGATAAAACCGACGAGTCCGTCGGCAAGGTAGACGTTCTGACCATCCATGGCCGGGTGCTGGTTTCCCGGGAAATCACCGAAAGCATCGGAGAGCTGGATCTGAAGTTTTCCGGCGGCTACCCCTATTATCTGCTCCGGGTGACCCAGGCCGACGGAGATGTGGCCATTTCCGCCCCGGTCTGGGCGGAAACCTTCTCGGACATGGGCATCGAGGATTTCTCTGCGGCGGAAGCCGCGCCCACCATCGGCAAGCCCCTGACGCTGACCCTGCGCCTTTACAACCGGGAACCGGTGCCCCTGTCCGTACAGAGCGCGGCCCTGTATCAGAACGGCAAGGAGATCGGCCGGTTCCGGAAAGCCGCCGAAGGCCAATATCAATGCGAATTCACCTGGGACACCCCCGGTGAGCTGCGGCTCATAGCCCGGGTGCAGGCTCTGGCTGCGGGCGAACACCGCAGCTATCAGAAGGAGCTGGTGCTCCATTATGCCGGCGGTGAGGCACTCACCGCCTCCGTTTCTGACATTCGCTCAGGAACTCCCGGCACGGTGTACCGGCTGACGGGCTACGCCGCCAGCGGAAATACCAATCCCTATACCACCTTTCCGGATACCATTTATGTCCAGGACGAAACCGGCGGCATTCCCATCCGGGGCGCCTTCCCGAAGGAGATTCAGGTCGGCACGCCTCTGGAGGTTGACGGTGTCCTCCGGGAGGAAGGCGGCGAGCGGTATCTGGACTTGATTTCTTTGGAGCGGCCGGAGGGAATCATGCGCCGTCCCTTACCAAAGGTGCTGGGCTGCAAGGAAGCCGCCGATTATGATGCCTGGGGCGGCCGACTGGTGCAGCTTCAGGGCACGCTGCTGTCCCTGGAAAAGGCGGGAGACGTGCCCGCCCGGCTGACCCTCCGGGACGGCAAGGGCGATAAAATGGTGGTGCTCATCGAGCCGGAAATTCGTTCCGGCAGCGGCCGCACCCACAAGCTTGGCTCCAGAATCCGGGAAAACCGGACGATCCGGGTCATCGGCCTGGTGTACCAGGAGCCGGACGGGGGCGTGGTGCTGCGGGTGCGCAACTGCGACGAGGTGGTGTACGTTCCGCCGATTCCGGACAAAACCAACCCCAAAACCGGGGACAAGTGGGGGCCTTTGTGGGCTTGGATTGGGAAACTCTGAATAAATCGTCTGCGGCTGGTAGCGGATCTTTTTCTCTATCCGTGCGGCTAAAGAAAAATCTTTCGCTCCCAGCTCTTGCCGATTTCATCAGAGCTTCCCTGGAAAAATGGGGAAATAGTTGCATTTGGGCTGAAAATGTGGTATGCTTCCAGATAAGATTCCAACGGGAGGCATGATTATGCACAAAAAGCTTATTACCGTTTTGGTGATCGTCGCTGTGGTACTGGTTCTGCTCATCGCCGGCGCGGTGGGATTTCTGTGGTACCGGGACAATCATGTATTCGTTGAGGGAAAGGCCTACCCCATCCACGCCGAAAGCCTGGATCTGCGGGAGCAGAGCATTTCCTTTGACCATTACGACCAGCTTCACAAGCTGCTGCCGGATTGCGAAATTCTCTGGAATGTGCCCTTCCAGAACGGCTTCTATTCCAGCGATTCCGTGTCTCTGACCGTCACCACCCTGACGGATACGGACATCGGACTGATGGAGACCTACTTTCCGGAGCTGCGGCAGGTGGACGCCACCGGCTGCTCCGATTACGACATGCTGGAAAAGCTCCGCGCCCGGCTGCCGGAGGTGAAGGTCGCCTACCAGGTGCGCCTGGGAAGCCTGTCCGTGGAGCCGGACACCGCCGAGCTGACCCTGGAGCCGGGGGATTTTGACCTGGGTACCCTGACCCAGAACATTCCCCATCTGAAGAATCTGACCAGCGTGACGCTGGACACCACAACTCTGACTCTGGAGGAGATCGAGGGTCTGCGAGCCCAGTTCCCGGAGGTGCGCTTCACCTACACCGTCACCATTCTGGGGCAGACCTACGAGGAATCCGCCACGGAGCTGGATCTTTCCGCCATGACCTCCGGTGAGGTTTCGGAGGCCGCCGGGAAGCTTCCCATGCTGCCAAAGCTGGAAACCCTGAATCTCACCGACGCCAACGGAAACAGCCAGCTTTCCAAGGAGGACGTAAGGCTTCTGCAGGCCTCCACGGACGCGGTCATTGACTATACCTTCGATTTCTTCGGCAAAAAAATCTCCACCGCCGATGAGGAGATCGTCATTCAGAACGTGAAAATCGGCGATGAGGGTCTGCCGGAGGTGCGGCTGGCTCTGGATATCCTGCCGGGCTGCAAGCGGTTCGTGCTGGAAAACTGCCAGATTTCCAACGAGGAAATGGCCAAGCTCCGGGACGAGTACCGGGAGCAGACCAAGGTTGTCTGGCGGATCTCCTTCGGCCGGGGTACCACCCTGACCGACGCTCAGGTCATCCGGGCGGTCTACGACCTGGTGGACAGCAACTGTGACAACCTGAAATACTGCGAGGATGCCCGGTTCATGGACATCGGCCACAACGAGTATCTGAAAACCTCCGAGTTTATCTCCGGCATGAAGAGCCTGGAGTATGTGATCATCTCCGGCTCCATGATCAGCGATCTGAAGCCCTTCGGAAACTGCAAGAATCTGAAGGTGCTGGAGGCGGCCTTCTGCGAATATATTGAGAGTGTAGAAGGGCTGGAAAGCTGCAAAAACCTGGAATATCTGAACATCAGCTACACGAAAGTCACAGATCTTTCCCCGCTGGACAAGCTGAATCTGAAAGACCTGTGCGCCATGTATTATCCCAAGTCCCGGGTGCCCCAGGAGGAGCAGGAGCGGTTCCAGGCTCTGAAGCCGGACTGCGAAATGAACTTCGTTGGCTCCCAGCCCTACGGCACCGCCTGGCGCTACGACGAGCAGAATAACCCCAGACCCTGGTACGCCCTGATCCGCACGGTCTTCCGCTATGACAAGGATCCCAACATCCCCAACCATGTGGGCTGGTACTATGAGGAGGACACCCAGGCGACCCAGACCACCCAGACAGCCCAAACGACTCCGGCTACTCAGAAGCCCCAGACGACTCCGGCATCCCAGGAAACCCAGCCCACGGAGGAAACCGAGGCCACCGAGGAGACTGACGGGACTGAGGCCACGGAGGAAACCCAGGCGGCGGAAGATTGACCGGGGTTCCGTGCGGGGGATGTTAAACGCACTGCCTGCAAAAAGATTGTAGGGGCGACGATTCGTCGCCCGTGGGCGGCCATTGGCCGTCCCCGCGTCCCTAGGACGAAGAATTTCATAGAATGATAGGGTGCCGCAAAAAAATTTGCGGCACCCGCATTTCAATGGGTTCGCGTTCGCTGATCTCGCAAATGCGCTTCGCGTGGACGATATAGGACTCGATTACACTAAGGAGCATCCGGCGTCGAGCCGCCGGATGGCAACAGTCCACTAACGCTGTTGCATTTCAATTGTTCGAGTCCTAATCGTCCATGACCAAAAAAGAAGCACGCCCCTTTAGAGGGTTGGACTTAGGGATTTGCATAAGCAAACAACTATAAGCCGACATTCTTCAAGCAAACAACAAGTAGCCCACACAGAAGTTTTGAACTCTGTGTAGGCTACTTGCTATTTTTAATTTACTTAATGCTTATCGACTTAACAC
>DJQM01000062.1:0-1270 GCA_002437585.1 Clostridiales bacterium UBA6386
CTGGTGTGGCAATCCCCCGGTTCTTCCGAGAGCTATCGAAAAACGCATGTCATTGCGAACCAGTGTCGCAACACTGGTGTGGCAATCCGTCCCCCCTGCCTTCCCTTGGGGTGGTGCTCCGCGCAGCGAATTAAAATATTGATGATTGCCGGTGGCAATCATACCATAGTGTACAGGTGGCACGGCGCAGCCGTGACGGATGAGGGAAAATACCCTATCATCTTCCGCAGAACCCGTAGGGGGTCAATGCCTACATTGGCTCGCCCCTGTCCTCCGAGGACATGTATCAGCGGGACAATGAAGGCATCGTCCCCTGCAGAAAACCCTGAAAATCGTGTGAAATCACGCCAAATGAGAAAGAAAGGAGAAACGGCATGGACGAAGAACTTCTGTCCCGGCAGCTGCCCCAGTCCCTGGAAGCGGAGCAGGCGGTGCTTGGTTCGATCCTCATCGACAGCCGGTGCGTTGCCGACGTGGTGGGCATTGTGAAGCCTGAGGACTTTTACCTTCAGCAGAATCGGGAGATTTTTGAAGCCATTTATACCATGTTCAACTTCTCCCAGACCATCGACCCGGTGACGGTGCTGGATAAGCTGAAGGAGCTGGGCTATTACCACGAAAATTCCAGAGACTACATTTTGCAGCTCATGGAAATCACCCCCACGGCTGCCAACGTAGTCCGCTACGCCAACATCGTCCGGGACAAGGCCATGCTTCGGGAGCTGAACCAGGCCGCCACGGACATCCAGGAGATGGTGTCCGAGGAGGTGGGCACCCCGGCGGAAATGCTGGAATCCGCGGAAAAGAAAATTTACGCTCTGCGAAAGGGCGAGCGGGGGGACAGCCTGGAGCACATCGGCACTACGCTCCACAAGGTCTTCGACCGGCTGACGGAGCTTGCCCAGTCCGATTCCATGATCCCCGGCCTGTCTACCGGTCTGCGGGACTTAGACACCCGGATCAACGGCCTGAATAAGTCCGACCTTCTGCTGGTGGCTGCCCGTCCCGCCATGGGCAAGTCCGCTTTTGCCCTGAATATCGGGGTAAACGTGGCGAAAAAGTACAAAAAGACCGTGGCCATTTTCAATCTGGAAATGTCCCGGGAGCAGCTGGCCATGCGATTGCTTGCCAACGAGGCCTTTGTGGAGCTGCAAAAGCTGGCCACCGGCAAGCTCAATGAGGACGAATGGGCCAAGCTGTGTATGGCCTCGGCAGCTCTGAGCCAGACGGACATCCGCATTGACGACAACCCCTCCGTCACCGTGGCGGA
>DJQM01000062.1:1355-6340 GCA_002437585.1 Clostridiales bacterium UBA6386
CAGCTGATGCAGGGCTCCGGCTACGGCAAGAACAATGAAAACCGTGTGGTGGTGGTCAGCGAAATTTCCCGCTCTCTGAAGATTATGGCCAAGGAGCTGAACGTACCCGTCATCTGCCTGAGCCAGCTGTCCCGCGCGGTGGAAAGCCGGACGGACAAGCGACCCATTCTCTCCGATCTCCGGGAATCCGGCGCCATCGAGCAGGACGCGGACTCGGTGATGTTCCTGTACCGGGATGAATATTACCACGAAAACACCGAGGAAAAGGGCGTTGCCGAGTGCATTGTGGCGAAAAACCGCCACGGCGAAACCGGCGCGGTGAAGCTCCAGTGGATCGGCCAGTACCAGACCTTCGCGGATCGGGAGTGGAAGCATGCGCAGTAAGCTGCTGAAATTCGTCCGGGAGCAGGATTTGATCGCCGCTGGAGATACCGTTGTTTGTGCGGTGTCCGGAGGAGCGGATTCCGTGGCATTGCTGTTTTCCCTGTATCTTCTCCGGGAAAAGCTGGGAATTACCCTGGAAGCGGCTCATTTTAACCACAATCTCCGGGGGGAAGAATCCCAACGGGACGAGCAATTCGTCCGGGCGCTTTGCGCACGGTACGATATCCCCCTTCATGTGGCCTCCGGTCAGATTCGCCCCGGAAGGAAGGGGCTGGAGGCCGCCGCCCGGGATGCCCGGTACGCCTTTCTGGAATGCCTTCCCGGCAAAATCGCCACCGCCCACACCGCCGACGACAACGCCGAGACCATCCTCATGCACCTGGTGCGGGGTACCGGGCTGAAGGGGCTGGGCGGAATCGCTCCCAAGCGGGGAAAGCTGATCCGTCCCATGCTGGGCATTACCCGCCGGGAGGTGGAAGGCTTTCTTATGGAATGGCACCTTCCTCATGTGCAGGACAGCACCAACGGAACCGACGCTTTTCTCCGGAACCGGCTGCGCCGCCACGTCATGCCCCTTCTGGCGGCGGAAAATCCCAGGATCGCCGAGAATCTGTCCCAGATGGCTCTGCGCCTGCGGCAGGATGAAGCCTGTCTTGGGGAGCGGAGCGGCTATGATACCCTGCCGGAGGTGGAAACCCTCCGTGCGCTGCCGCCTGCCGTCCGAAGCCGGATGCTGGAGCGGTTTCTGAAGGAAAGCGGGGTCAGGGAGCCGGAGGACGTACACATTGCTCAGGCGGAAGCCCTGGTTTTTTCCGAAAATCCATCCGCTTCGGCGGCCTTTCCCGGGGGCGTGACCATCTCCCGGCAGTATGGCCGCCTGACGGCCGATCCGCCCGCCGGGGAGTTTCCCCCGGTGACGCTGGACTGCCCCGGAAGCATAGAGACGGCGGGCTTCAGAATCACCTGCGAGCCTGCCCATAACCTGACCCAATCGGGAAGCGTCCTGACGGTCTGCCCGGTGGGGAAAATTCAGATCCGCCCTCGACAGGCGGGGGACAAAATCCGCCTTTCCGGGGGTACCAAGACCCTGAAAAAGCTCTTTATCGACCGGAAAATCCCGGCGGCAGTCCGGGGGCAAATTCCGGTGGTCTGCGATGCGGCGGGAGTTCTGGGGGTCTATTCCATTGGTGTAAATCTGGATCGGGCAGCGGGAAACCTTCCGGCTGTGACCATCCGCTTTGACAGAATACAGGGGGAGACAGAAAATGCACAAGGATATTGAGACAATCCTGCTCAGCGAGCAGCAGATTCAGGCGAGAATTCAGGAGCTTGGCGAGCTTCTGACCCAGGAATACGCGGACAAAAACCCGGTGATCATCGGCGTTCTCAAGGGCGTGGTGGTGTTCTACGCGGACATGATCCGCCATATCCAGGTGCCCTGCCAGATGGACTTCATGTGGATATCCTCCTACGCCGGAACCAATTCCACCGGCAAAATGGTGGTGCGTCAGGACGTGACCGCGGACATTCGGGGGCGGCATGTGCTGATCCTGGAGGATATTTTCGACACCGGCAATTCCCTGGAATTCACGGTGAACCACTTAAAGGAGCGGAATCCTGCCTCCATCAAAATCTGCACGCTCCTGGATAAGCCCGAACGCCGCCGTCCCGGTGTGACCCTGAAAGCGGACTACGTCGGCTTTACCATTCCCAACGCCTTTGTGGTGGGCTACGGCCTGGACTACAACGAAAAATACCGGAATCTGCCCTATGTGGGCATTCTCAAGCCGGAAGTCTATACAAAATAAGGAGAACCCCATTGAAAAATCGTAGTATTGTTTCCACGCTCATTTACCTGGTGCTGCTGGTGGCGGTATTCTCCTGGGTGAGCGGCGTGTTTACCCAGAGTCAGGATCAGGTTCCCTATTCCGAGGTGCTGAAGCTGTTCCGCAGCGAGCAGGTCAAGTCCTTTGTGGTGGACGACCATGTGATCACCATGGAGCTGCGCAGTGCCTACAACGGCCAGACCAGCCTCACCGCCACCATTGCCGATGTTGACCGGTTCGTCCGGGAGGTGGAGCCGCTGCTGGAAAGCCAGACGGCCTCCGGCGTGCTGGAATCCTATCATTTCCGGGCGGGAAAGACACCATCTGCCTATGACCTGGTGCTGCCATTGGTGCTTGCCGGGCTGGTGCTGCTGCTTGCCTGGGGGGTTATGGCCGGTCGGGCCAACAACGCCAACCCGCTGAACAGTTTCGGCAAAGCCCGGACGATCCTGGGCGTACCCGACGGGAAGAAGGTCACATTCGCCGACGTAGCCGGAGCCGACGAGGAGAAGGAGGAGCTTCAGGAGATCGTGGATTTCCTGCGCAATCCGGAAAAATTCACGGAAATCGGTGCCCGGATTCCCCACGGCCTGCTGCTGGTTGGCCCTCCCGGCACCGGCAAGACCCTCCTTGCCCGGGCGGTGGCCGGAGAGGCGGACGTGCAGTTTTTGTCCATTTCCGGCTCGGATTTCGTGGAAATGTATGTGGGCGTAGGTGCCAGCCGGGTCAGAGACCTGTTCGAGCAGGCCAAGAAGATCGCCCCCGCCATTGTGTTCATTGACGAGATTGACGCGGTGGGGCGGAAGCGGGGTACGGGTCTGGGCGGCGGCCACGACGAGAAGGAGCAGACCCTGAACCAGCTGCTGGTGGAGATGGACGGCTTCTCCCGCACCGAGGGAGTCATCGTCCTGGCGGCCACCAACCGGCCGGATATTCTCGACCCCGCCCTGCTGCGCCCCGGCCGGTTTGACCGGCAGATTCATGTGGGACGGCCGGACGTGAAGGGGCGGGAGGAGATCCTGACGGTTCATGCCAAGGACAAAAAGCTGGATGATTCCGTGAATCTGAAAACCGTGGCTCGTTCCACCGTGGGCTTTACCGGTGCCGATCTGAGCAACCTTCTGAACGAGGCTGCCATTCTGGCCGCCCGGGAAGGCCGCCCGGTGCTGAATATGGAGGATCTGAACGAGGCTCTCATGAAGATCACCGCAGGTCCTGCGAAGAAGAGCCGGGTGCAGACCCGAAAAGACTTAAAAGAGACCGCCATTCATGAGGCCGGCCACGCCGTGGCCATGTACCGCCTGCCCACCCACGACCCGGTGCGGCACATCACCATCATTCCCAGAGGCCAGTCCCTTGGCGCCACCTGGTCGCTGCCCAAGGACGATTCCTCCAATCTGACCCGCAACGAGATGTACGAGCAGATCGTGTCTCTGCTGGGCGGCCGGGTGGCGGAGGCTCTGTTCCTGGGGGATATCTCCGTGGGTGCTTCCAACGACATCGACCGGGCGACCAAGCTGGCTCGGGACATGGTGGCTCGGTACGGCATGTGCGAGAAGCTGGGAACCGTGTCCTATCTGGACGGCGGCGAGGTGTTCATCGGCCGGGACTACCAGACCACCAAGAGCTACTCCGAGAAGGTGGCGGGCACCATCGACGACGAGGTGAAGACTCTCGTCGACAAGGCCTACGACCAGTGCCGGAAAATTCTCACCGAGGACGCGGAGAAGCTGAACCAGGTGGTGGAATTTTTGCTTGACAAGGAATCCATGACCGGCGAGCAGTTCGCGGCCATCATGGAGGGCCGGGAAGTGGAGGAGGCCTCCTCCACCGCCATGTTCGATTCCTTCCAGGAGCCGAAGGAAACGGAAGAATAACGAAGCGTAAGACCGCTTTCGGGAAATGACACAGCGGCTGCCTGTCAGGATCGGTTACGGGTGGCCAGACCGAGAAAGCATCAAGTCCCATGTCCGCACCATCTGGGTGATGGCATGGGGCTTTTTGTATGTCAGCAGAGTATTCTCGGCTTAACCAATCGGAAGCTGTCAAACGACCGGAAATTAACAGGAAGAAAGGAACTTAAAAATGGAATTTTATCATGCGATAGAAAAAAGAAGAACGGTTCGTGATTTTGAAAGCGAAACCATTCCCGACGAAATCGTCGAAAGGATCATTTCCGCGGGACTGAAAGCACCGACAAACGACCACATGAGAGACTGGCATTACATCGTGATCCGGGATCGGGATACGGTTGGAAAATTATTGGAGATCATCCCCAAAGGGATTTCTGACAGCGATATGGAGCAGCTGCTGAAAGACTGGAATCTGGAGGACGCGGAACAGCAGGCAGCGTATCGAAATGCCGTCCCGAAGCAGCATAGAATGCTGCTGGAGGCTTCCGTCATTGTCATTCCGCTCCTGAAGCAAAAAACAGATGTCCTTCGCCCGGAAAACTTATCTCATCTGAATGGCTTTGCTTCGATGTGGTGCAGCATTGAAAATATCCTTCTTGCATCCACCGCGGAAGGTTACGGCTGCGCTCTGCGTATTCCCCTTGGCAACGAAGGCGAATACGCGAGAGAGGTTCTCGGCTTTCCGGAAGATTATTTGATGCCTTGCCTGATCGGCATTGGCAGACCCAAACCGGACGCGCCGGTTATCAAGCAGAAAGACATGGATATAAAAGAACACATTCATTGGGATCGGTGGTAAATTCCAGTTTGCCATAAGTGCTCTTGGTAGGCACGCCCCTTGCGCAAAAGCCAGAACTGTCAG
>DJQM01000062.1:6359-25779 GCA_002437585.1 Clostridiales bacterium UBA6386
CTGACAGTTCTGGCTTTTGCGCTATCCGTTGTCCCTCCGGGACAAATCAAATGGCATACAGCAGCACAGCGAAATACTGGAGCACCGCGCCGAGAACCACAAAAATGTGAAACACCGAGTGCATCCACTTCTTCGTCTTGCCCAGGCCATAGAGTACGGAGCCGATGGTGTAGGCAATGCCGCCTGCAAGCAGCAGCGCAAAGCCCGGAACGCTCAGCACCCGGATGGTCTGCTTTGCGAAGGGAATGATAGCCCAGCCCATGCCGATATAGCAGATCATGGAAAAGACGCTGTACTTTTTCAGGTCAATGGCTGTCAGCACCGTGGCCAGCACCGCCAACGCCCACTCAAAGCCGAACAGCCACCAGCCCAGCACCGGGTATATGGGTCGGAGGGCGGACAGCAGCACCGGGGTATAGGTGCCGCTGATGAGAAAATAGATGGTGCAGTGGTCGATGACCTGCATGACCTTCTTGCTCATGCTGGGCTTCAGACCGTGGTACACGCTGGAAATGGTAAACATGGTAATGAAGGTAGTGCCGTAGATGGCGCAGCTGACGATGCCCCAGTAGTCCTGGTTCAGAGCCGCCCGGACGACGCAGGTCAGAAGCACGACGATACCCAGTCCGCCGCCCACAATGTGGGTGATCATGTTCATCAGCTCCTCGCCCCGGGAATAGTCGGGAAGCCTCCGGTCACACAGCTTGGTTCGTTTCATAAGTCATACACCTCACGTTGATTCTGCTGTTACCTTACCACGGATTTGCAAAAAGGCTACCTACCGGGGGGATTCTACCCTCTCCGCCCCGGAGACAGCGGAATTCTACCCCCGGTAGAGGAAAAAAGAGTGTTGACAAAGGCAGTCCCATGGCGTACAATAACCCCGGTTCCGGCTGCGGTGCCGGGTCACATTGCGTTTATCCTGTGCGTCGGCCGCACAGGCTTTTTTATACGCGGAAGGCGGCAAACCCGACCTTCCGGAAAGAAGGAGAAAATATGAAAAAGACACCCTTTCTGACCCTGGAGAAGGCTCAGGAGATTATCCGGGAAATTCCCACCCCCTTCCACATTTATGACGAGGCCGGGATCCGGGCCAATGCCCGGGCCCTGAAGGCGGCCTTTGCCTGGAATCCGGGCTACCGGGAGTATTTTGCCGTGAAGGCGACGCCGAACCCCTATATTCTGCAAATTCTCAAGGAGGAGGGCTGCGGCTGCGACTGCGCCACCTATGCCGAGCTTCTGCTGGCTGAGGCCGTGGGCTGCACCGGCCACGACGTGATGTTCTCCTCCAACGTGACCCCGGTGCAGGACATGCGCAAGGCCTGGGAAATGGGTGCCTACATCAACCTGGACGATGCCACCTTCGTGGATTTTCTGGCGAAGATCGCCGGAGACAAAATGCCGGAGACCGTGTGCCTGCGCTATAATCCCGGCGGCTCCTTCTCCCTGGGCAATACCATAATGGACATGCCCCGGGATGCCAAGTACGGCATGACCGAGGATCAGATGGCCGGTGCCATCCGCCGGCTGATGAATCTGGGGGTGAAGCACTTCGGCATTCACGCCTTCCTGGCCTCCAACACCACCGCCAACGACTACTACCCGGAGCTTGCCAGCCAGCTGTTCCGGCTGGCCGTCCGGCTTCGCAACGCTACCGGCTGCCATTTTGCCTTCGTGAACCTGTCCGGCGGCGTGGGGGTGGACTATCGCCCGGAGCAGCCAGCCAGCGACATTGCCCTCATCGGCGAGGGGGTGCACATGAAGTACGACGAAATTCTCTCTCCCGCCGGTATGGACGACATTGCCATCTTCACCGAGCTGGGGCGGTTCATGCTGGCACCCTACGGCCACCTGATCTCCACGGTGCTCCATCAGAAGCATATCTACCGGGAGTATGTGGGTCTGGATGCCTGCGCCGCCAACCTGATGCGGCCTGCCATGTACGGAGCTTACCACCACATCACCGTCCTGGGCAAGGAGGACGCGGCACTGGATCATGTGTACGACGTTACCGGCGGTCTGTGCGAGAACAACGACAAGTTCGCCATTGAGCGGAGCCTGCCGGAAATCGCAGTCGGGGATATCGTCTGCATCCATGACACCGGCGCCCACGGCTTCTCCATGGGCTATAATTACAACGGAAAGCTGCGCTCGGCGGAGGTTCTTCTCCGGGAGGACGGAAGCTTCCAGCTCATCCGCCGGGCGGAGACCGTCAAGGATTATTTTGCCACTTTTGACTGCACACCCTTCCGTTTTCCGGAAGAATAAGGCGCTTTGCACAAAAGTCTGCCGGGTTATTTGACGAAGAGCTGACAAAATAACAATAAAAATTCATACTTTTCCTTTCTGGATGTGCTATAATAAACGCAGGGAACCTCTGAATAAATCGTCGGCGGCTGGGCAGCGGATATTTTGCCCCGACTGTGCAGTTTGAAAAGCTTGAAATATAGCGCAGCCGTTGCCAGCGCAAGCTGGCTTACGGATGCGGCATACCCCTTGCGGGTACACAAAGTATTCCTACGCTTTTCAAACTTTCATTCGTGCCAAAATCTCTCGCTGCCAGCTCTTGCCGATTTCATCAGAGCTTCCCTAGTGAGAGGGGCACACCTCTCGGAACACTCCGGCAGTTTGCCGGGGGCTTCCGAAGCCCTGAGCGAAAAGGAGTAAGCGATGAATAATATCTTATTTTTCCTGACACCAAAGGCAATGTGTGCGTATCTGCACGATGATTTTACCGTCCGGCAGGCACTGGAGAAAATGGAAGGCTCCAGCTATGCGGCTCTGCCCATTCTGAACCGCCGGGGAGAATACCGGGGCACCCTCACCGAGGGCGACCTGCTGTGGGCACTGAAGAATATGTGCTATATGGATATGCGTCAGGCAGAGGCCCGGCGGATCATGGAGATCGCCCGCCGGAAGGACAACGTTCCCGTCCGGATCACCGCCTCCATGCACGACCTGATCGAACGGGCATCCAATCAGAACTTCGTTCCCGTGGTGGACGACTACGGCGCGTTCATCGGCCTCATTACCCGGAAGGCCATTATTCAGTATTGCCGGGATCGGCTCTTCGCGGAGGATTAAGGCAACGCCGCACAGTTCGGCAAAAGGCGGCTGAGACCTGAAGACACACTTGTGCGGTGTTTCCTTATAGTACATAAGAGGAGCTGCCGCGAGATAGCGAAAATCCATTGACAGAACTTGTAGGGGCGGCCATCGGCCGCCCCTACAGGATTTATCCCATTTTCTGAACTTTTCAAAACGTGCGTGCCGCACAATCTGGGCACGCACGTTTTTGGATTTCTTTTATCGGCTGTGCTCCTTCTTGTGGAACGCAAAGGCCGCGACGGCCAGGAGCACCAGGGAAACGCCCGCGATGATCCAGACGTTGTTGTCGCCGGGATCCCGCTCCACGTTCGCTTCGGTGGTCTCTTCGGCGGTATCCTGCTGGGTGTTCAGCTCCACATAGCCCAGGAGCATTTTGTCAAAGTCCGCTTCCACGGTGTGCTTTTCCAGAATGGCACTGAGCAGCTCGTTGGCTCTGGCGTTGGACAGGTCGCTCTTGGCGGAGTCCTTCCAGACGGGAGTGCTTCCCACGAAGAACATCAGGTGATAGCCGAACTCGGTCTTCACAATGCCGTAGTCCCCGGGCTGGCGCACGTCGTCAAAGCACCAGTCGTTGAAGGCCTTCACCATCTGACCCTCGGTGACGCCTGTGTACAGGCCGCCGTCGGCGGCGGAGCCATCCTGGGAATTGGCCTTGGCAAGCTCGGCAAAGCTTTCCTCACTCTTATCCCCCTGCTCCCACTGGGCAAGCAGCTCCTCAGCCTTCTTTCGGCTTGCCTCCCAGGCGGCGTCGTCAAAGGTGTCCGTGCGGATGGTATCGGTGGTGGCACCCTCGGGCATCACCAGAATGTGCCGCACGTCCACGGTCTTGTCGTCCTTGGTCAGGCCATTCTTCTCATAGGTGTCCTTGTTCTCGTCGAAATATTTCTCCACTTCCTCATCGGTTGGCTCCTGGGTCTGGCACAGGTCGGAGAAATAAATGCTGCCGGTGTAGTAGATTTTCAGGAAATGGCTGTAGTCGTCCAGATTCGCGCCTGCGCCTACGTCGTCGTGCAGCAGCTCTTCGGCACTGGCAAAGCCATACAGCGGCGCGCTGTTTTCCAGATTCTCAATTGCCGTGTCCAGCTGGGTCTGAGTCTCCTCGTCCAGCTTGAACTTGTCAGCTTCCGCCTCGGCAGAGGTCGCCTGGTAATTACGCCAGCTGTTCAGGGCACTGGCCAGGAAGAACTGCTGCCAGGTGCACTGGGTGTCGGCAATGCCGCAGGTCTGCACGTCCAGGGGCTTGGTCAGATCCAGGCCGATATAGGAGGCGTAGGAGCCATAGCTGCTCAGGAAATTCCGAACCTCCGTCCAGTAGAACATCTGCAGCTGGCCGTTGGTCAGGGTGTAGTCCCCCATCCGGGCCACCACCGTGTCGTGGGCGGCGATCACGTCTGCATCGGAGGCGGTGTAGGTACCCTTGGCGGTCTCGTCGTCCGGGTTGCCGTCGACGGGAACGGTGGCAGGTGCTTCCGTCTCGATGGCCTCGGTGGTCTCCACCGCCGGGGCGGGACTGCGATCCATCCCCAGGAAAATCACCGCCGCCAGCAATCCCAATACAATGGCCACGCCCACGATCACCAAGGCGATTTTGGCAGAGCTGAGCCTTATTTTCTGATCCTTATCGTTTCCGCAGACGGGGCTTTCGGAAGGGGTTTCCGGGGTGCTCGCCTGATCGTTCTTGTTTTCTTCCATGAATGAATCCTCATTTCTCCAGGTTTCTGGGTATTCAGCTGACTAAGTCTATCACGTTTGCCGGATAAATGCAACTGCTGACACAGTTTTTTTACATTTCCCCGACAGGAATCACGCCCGCATGGGATTTTCGCACTTGCAAAAGGGGGGCAAAAATGATAATATTTATGATTGAGATGTTATCCGTAAAAGGAGTTTTTTATGAATACCAAAACCACTGTGATTTCTCAGGCGGAACTGGATCGTCAGTTCGCCTGCTGTGATAAAATCGCCGCCTACTGGAAGGAAAGGGGCGTGACCCCCAAGGCCTATGTGGAGACCTACGGCTGCCAGCAGAACGAGGCGGATTCCGAAAAGCTGAGAGGGTATCTTGCCCAGTGCGGCTATGCCATCTGCCAGGAGGCGGAAGGGGCGGACGTGGTCATTCTGAACACCTGCGCCATCCGGGAGCACGCGGAGCAGCGGGTTTTCGGCAACCTGGGTGCCCTGACCCACACCAAACGCCGGCACCCGGCGCAGAAAATCTTCCTGTGCGGCTGCATGGCGGGCGAAACCAAGGTCTCCGACCGGGTTCGGGGAAGCTTTCCCCATGTGGACGGGGTGTTTTCCACCCACCATCTGTGGCAGTTTCCGGAGATTCTGTGGAACGTACTCAGCGGGAAAAAGCGGCAGTTTTTCATCACCGATGAGCCTGGCTCCATCGCCGAGGGCATTCCCCAGGTGCGGGATTCCCGGCGGAAGGCCTGGGTATCCATTATGTACGGCTGCAACAATTTCTGCACCTACTGCATCGTGCCCTACGTCCGGGGTCGGGAGCGGAGCCGGAAATTTGAGGACATTCTGGCCGAATGCCGGTGCCTGATCGAGAACGGTGCCAAGGAGATCACCCTTCTGGGTCAGAATGTAAACTCCTACGGCAAGGATCTTCCAGAGGGGAAGGACTTTTCCGATCTGCTGGCGGCCATTGCCCAGCTTCCCGGGGATTTTCTCATCCGCTTTATGACGAGTCACCCGAAGGACGCCTCCGAAAAGCTCTTTGACACCATGGCGAAATATCCGAAGATTGCCAAGCAGCTCCACCTGCCCTTCCAGTCCGGATCGAGCCGGGTGCTGAAGGCCATGAACCGGCATTACGACCGGGAAACCTATCTGCAAAAGGTCAATTATGCCAAGGCCGTCATGCCCGAGCTGGTGCTGACCTCCGACGTGATCGTAGGCTTCCCGGGAGAGACCGAGGAAGAATTCGAGGAAACCATTTCCCTCATTCAGCAGGTGCATTACGACAGCCTCTTCACCTTTATCTTCTCCCCCCGCCCCGGCACTCCCGCCGCCAAAATGGAGGATCCCACTCCCAAGGAGGAGAAAAACCGCCGGTTTGACCGGCTGTGCGCCGTCCAGAACGCCATTTCCGAGGAAATCCACGCCGCCTATGTGGGCAGAACCCTGCGCTGCCTGGTAGACGGCCGGGACAAGGATATGCTCACCGCCCGCACCGAAGGCGGACGGCTGGTGCGCTTTAAGGGAAGCGACGGTCTCATCGGCGGCTATCACGATCTCACCATCACCGGTGCCACCACCTGGAGCCTGACCGCCGCTTCGGTCACAAGTAACCAATGATGAAATTGGCAAGCGTTATCAGCGAGAGATTTTGGCACGAATGAAAGTTTGAAAAGCGCAGGAATACTTTGTGTACCCGCAAGGGGTATGCCGCATCCGTAAGCCAGCTTGCGCTGGCAACGGCTGCGCTATATTTCAAGCTTTTCAAACTGCACAGTCGGGTCAAAAGATCCGCTGAGAACCGCAGACGATTTCATCAGCGGTTACGCAAATAAAAGAAAGAGGTTACGCCCATGGCAAAGCCCACAAACGAACTGACGCCCATGCAGCGGCAGTACCAGCAGATCAAGGAACGCAATCAGGACTGCATCCTGTTTTTCCGGCTGGGCGACTTCTACGAGATGTTCAACGAGGACGCGAAGCTGGCCGCCCGGGAGCTGGATCTGACCCTGACCAGCCGGGATCGCTCCAAGCCCAAGGAGGAGCAGACCCCCATGTGCGGCGTACCCTACCACAGCGTGGATTCCTACATTGCCCGGCTCGTGCAGAAGGGCTACAAGGTGGCCATCTGCGAGCAGATGGAGGATCCGGCTCTGGCCAAGGGGCTGGTGGAGCGGGACATCACCCGGATCGTCACCCCCGGCACCGTCACGGAAAGCTGCATGCTGGACGAAAACAAAAACAACTACATGGGCTGCGTTTACGGTGAGGCCGGCAAATTCGGTCTGGCCTTCTGCGACGTTTCCACCGGTGCCTTCTTCGTCACCCTCTGCGCCGATGCTCAGAGCGTGGCTTCGGAGCTGGGTCGGTTCTCCCCCAGCGAGGTCATGCGTTTTGGAACGGACGTAAACAGCGAAGCCATTGAGGATGCCCTGTTCCGCCGCTTAAGCTGCTGCGTGGACGAGGGCAAGGACGGCCAGTTTTCCCTGGAGGACTGCGAGGCATTACTTGAAAAGCACTTTGGCCAGAGCCTTGCTCAGATGGGTCTGACCGGAATGCCCGCCGCCGTCATCGCCGCGGGGGCACTGCTGCAAACCCTTTTAACCCTGCAAAAGAACGACCTGGCTCACATCCGTCAGCTCCAATACTACACCACCGGCCGCTTCATGGAGCTTGACCTGGATGCCCGGCGGAATCTGGAGCTGACCCAGACCATGCGCTCCAAGGAGAAAAAGGGTACCCTTCTTTGGGTGCTGGATAAGACCCACACCGCCATGGGCGGGCGGCTGCTGCGCTCCTGGCTGGAAAAGCCGCTCCTTGACCCGGTGGAAATCACCCGCCGCCACGCCGCCGTAGAAGACCTGGTGGACAACGTGATCCTCCGGGGCGAGCTGGAGGAAGCCCTCCGGGAAGTCACTGACCTGGAGCGGGTCATGGCACGGGTCGTCACCGGCACCGTCAATTGCAGGGATCTCTTGGGTCTTGCCCGGGGTCTGCGGGCCTTGCCGGAGGTCAGGCATCAGCTGGAGGGCTGCTCTGCTCCCCTGCTTACCAAGCTGGCTCAGTCCATTGACCCCCTGGCCGACTGCGCCGACGAAATTGAAAACACCATCGTGGACGAGCCTCCCCTGACCGTCCGGGAGGGCGGCATCATCCGCAAGGGCGCGGATAAGGATGCCGACCGGCTCCGGGATATTATGGAGGGCGGCAGCGGCACCATTGCCGCCATCGAAGCCAGCGAACGGGAGAAAACCGGCATCCGCACTCTGAAGGTGGGCTTCAACCGGGTCTTCGGCTATTATATTGAAGTTTCCAAGTCCTTCATCGACCAGGTTCCCCCAAGCTACATCCGCAAGCAGACCCTGGCCAACTGCGAACGCTACGTCACCCAGGAGCTGAAGGAGCTGGAAAACCAGGTGCTCACCGCCAAAGACCGGCTCACCGCCCTGGAATACCAGATCTTCACCCGGCTCCGGGAGCATCTTGCCCAGCAAGCCGCGAGAGTGCAGCTGACTGCCCAGGCGGTGGCCGGGGCGGACGCGCTGTGCAGCCTTGCCGCCGTGGCCGTTCAGCGGGGCTACTGCCGTCCGGAGATCACCCTGGGACGGGAGATTTCCATCACCGACGGACGGCACCCGGTGGTGGAGGCGGTTCTGAAGGACGCTCTGTTCGTACCCAACGACACGAGCCTGGGGAGCGAGGACAACCAGGTGGCCATCATCACCGGCCCCAACATGGCCGGTAAATCCACCTACATGCGCCAGGTGGCACTCATCGTCCTCATGGCGCAGATGGGTTCCTTCGTCCCCGCCCGGGCGGCGAAAATCGGCCTGGTTGACCGGGTGTTCACCCGGATCGGTGCCAGCGACGACTTAGCCTCCGGCCAGTCCACCTTCATGGTGGAGATGGCGGAGGTGGCCTCCATTCTGAAATACGCCACCTCCCGTTCTTTGCTGATTCTGGACGAAATCGGTCGGGGCACCTCCACCTACGACGGCATGGCCATTGCCCGGGCGGTGCTGGAATACGCCGCCAATCCCCGGCGGCTGGGAGCCAAAACTCTGTTTGCCACCCACTATCACGAGCTGTCCACCATGGAGGACAAACTGCCCAACGTGAAAAACTACAACATTGCCGTGAAAAAGCGGAGAGAGCAGATGATTTTCCTGCGGAAAATCGTCCCCGGTGCCGCCGACGACAGCTACGGCATTGAGGTCGCCAGGCTGGCGGGCATTCCGAACCCGGTGATTTCCCGGGCGAGAGAAATTCTCGCCGAGCTGGAAGCCGAGGGAGCGGCTCCCGCTCCGGCAAAGCAAAAGGAGCCGGAGGATCAGGTGAGTATGCTGGACCTGACCGGCCAGCAGGTGATTTCCGCCCTGTCCGCCATCACCGTGGAGACTCTGACCCCCATCGAAGCCATGAATGAACTGTACAAGCTGAAAAAGCTGCTGAATTGATTATGAGAAAAAGCGTTTCTGCCCGTTCCTGTCCCAGCTCCCAGGAAACGGTCTGGGGCTTCTGCTGGTTTGCCTTCCAGCTTCTGCTGCTGCCGGGGCTTCTGACCTTTGCCAACGGGAAGCTGTCCCATCCCCTGACCGACGCGGAGCTGAATTTTGTCTACTATGTTCTGAATTTCACGGCGGTTCTGGTGATTTTCCGGGATTTTCTGTCCTCCGCCGCCACCCAGGCGGTTCGGCATCCGGCCTACCTGTGTCAGGCCATTATCCTTGGATTTGTGGCCTATTACGCCTGCCGGCTGGCAACCGGGTATCTGGTGGGGCTGCTGGTGCCGGGATTTTCCAATTACAACGACGCTTCCATTGCCGCCATGCAGCGGGAAAGCCGGCTGCTGGTATTCCTGGGCACGGTGATTCTGGTTCCCCCTGCCGAGGAGTGCTTCTACCGGGGGCTGATTTTCCGGAATCTCTACACCAAATCCCCCTGGGCAGCCTACCTGGTTTCCATGCTGGCCTTTGCCCTGGTACATATTGTGGGGTATCTGGGAAGCTACACCGTAAGTGAAATTCTCATCGCGGTGCTCCAGTACCTGCCCGCCGGGCTATGCCTGGCCTGGAGCTACACCAAGGCCGACACCATTTTTGCCCCCATTGCCATTCACGCGGCGGTGAATTTTCTGACCCTGTCCTCCTGGAGGTGAGTGTATGCCCAAAATTTTCCAATTATCCCCCCACGTTGCCAACCTGATTGCCGCCGGTGAGGTGGTGGAGCGTCCCGCCAGTGCCGTCAAGGAGCTGCTGGAAAACGCCGTAGACGCGGGAGCTTCCAAAGTGACCATCGAGATCCGGGACGGGGGCATGACCTTTCTCCGGGTGACGGACAACGGCTGCGGCATGTCCGCCGAGGATGCCCGCACCGCCTTTCTGCGCCACGCCACCTCCAAGCTGCGCACGGAGGAAGACCTGGCCGCCATCGGCACCATGGGCTTCCGGGGGGAGGCACTGGCCGCCATCGCCTCCGTCAGCCGGATTGACCTGCTGACAAAAATGCCCGGAAGCATCTCCGGGGTGAAGCTCCATTTAGACGGCGGAGCCATCACGGAAGAAGGCGAAGCCGGGTGTCCGGACGGCACCACCATTCTGGTGCGGGACTTATTCTACAACACCCCCGCCCGGATGAAATTCATGAAATCCGACACGGTCGAGGGCAGCCGGGTGGCCTCCGCCGTCCAGATGCAGGCTCTTGCTCATCCGGAGGTGGCCTTCCAGTTCCTCCGGGACGGCAAGCAGGTACTCTCCACCCCCGGCACCGGGAAATTGCGGGACGCTATGTACTGCGTCTATGGCCGGGACTGCGCCAAAATGGTGCCGGTGGAAAGCCGGTGGGAAAGCTACACCCTGTCCGGCTTCGTCACCCTGCCCACCGATGCCCGACCCAGCCGGAGCCTGCAAACCTTCTTCGTCAACGACCGGCCGGTAAAATCCAAGCTGCTCATTGCCGCCCTGGAGGAGGCCTACCGGAACCAGATCATGGCAGGCCGGTTTCCGGGCTGTGTACTCCATCTGCGCCTGCCCGCCAACGCCGTGGACGTGAACGTCCATCCGGCGAAAACCGAGGTGAAATTTCTCTCGGAAAAGGCGGTATTCGACTGCGTACACTATGGAGTGCTGGGCGCACTGAACAAGAAGCCTGACCGCCCTGCCGTTCAGTTCAAGCCCCAGGCCGCTCCCCTGCCCCCGGAAAAACCGGCTCCCGTCCCGGAAGCGAAGCCCACGGAAAAGAAGGACGCATTCTTTCGCACCATGACCGCCCAGGAGTACAAAACCTTCTCCGCCGCCATGGCCGACGCGCCCAAGCCCAAGCCGGAGGCCGCGGCGGCAGCGGCCAGGAAAATTCCCGCCGCCGGGAACATGCCCCTGCGGGAATTTGTGATGCTCCCTCAGGTACGTCAGGCCGCCAAACCGGAGCCTGCCCCCCTGCCCCCGCTGCCCAAATCTGCGGAAGAAAAATCGGGGGTTCGGTTCCCCTCTGGCGTACCAGAGGCGCACCGGGAGTCTCCCAAGCCCCAGCTGGAGCCGGAAATGGAGCAGACCGCCCTGGAAATGCCTAAGGCGGATTCCTGGCGGATGGTAGGCGAGCTGTACCGCACCTACATTCTGGTAGAGCAGGGGGACGACGCTTTCCTCATCGACAAGCACGCCGCCCACGAGCGGATCCTCTTTGAAAAGCTGAAGGCCAATCAGGAGACCATTTCCGGCCAGAGTCTACTCCAGCCTGTACCCGTCCGGCTCAGTCCCGCCGCCGCGGGAGAGCTGCTGGGAAATACGGGGCTGCTGGAGGAACTGGGCTTTGAAATTGAGGAATTCGGGGAAAATACCGTCCTTGCCCGGCAGATTCCCATGGATCTGAGCGAGGAGGCCGCGGCGGAAGCCCTGGAAACTCTGGCGGACGATCTGCTCAGCGGCCGCCGGGAGAGCCGGGACACCGTCCGGGACACGCTCCTTCACACCGTGGCCTGCAAGGCCGCCATCAAGGCCGGGTGGGTCAGTGACGAACGGGAGCTTCTCGCCATCGCCAAGGCCGTCATGGAGCGGGAGGATCTGAAGTATTGCCCCCATGGACGTCCCATCTGCGTGAGCCTGAGCAAGAAAATGCTGGAAAAGCAATTCAAGCGGATTTAATCCACTGCCTATGAAGAACAAATTCTCTTTTCTTCTCTCCTGCGCCGCCGGGATCACCGGCGGGCTGACCCTTCTGTTCGCCCTGCTTTCCGAAAACAGCCTGTGCCTGACGCTCGCCATCACCTTCGGCACCACCTTCTACCACTTCGCCATGCGGCTGGCCGTGGGATATCTGGGTCTGCTGCTTCCCAAGGGGCTGGAAAACGCCGAGTGGTTCCGGGAGCAGCCCTGGGAGAAGGGACTGTACCGCCGTCTGGGTGTCCGGCGGTGGAAAAACCGGATGCCCACCTTCCGGCCGGAGCGGTTTGACCTTCGCAGTCGCACGCTGCCGGAAATCATCCATGCTGCCTGCGTCGCGGAAATCACCCATGAGATCATTATCCCGCTGAGCTTTCTGCCCCTGCTGGCGATCCCGAAATTCGGCGCCGCTCCGGTGTTCGTCATCACTTCGCTGCTCACGGCTCTGTTCGACGGGATATTCGTAATCATGCAGCGTTACAACCGACCCAGGCTTCTGAGACTTTCCCAAAAGGAGGCATCCCGCCTATGAATTCCATTGTCTGTATCGCGGGTCCCACCGCCTCCGGGAAAACCGCCCTGGCCGTGGAGCTTGCCAAGGAGCTGGGCGGCGAGGTGGTCTCCTGCGACTCCATGCAGGTCTACCGGCGCATGAACATCGGCACCGCCAAGCCCAGTCCAGAAGAAACGCAGGGCATTCCCCACCACATGATCGACGTGGCGGAGCCTGACGAGGACTTCTCCGTGTCCCGGTACTGCGCCATGGCCGCTCCCATTGTGGACGATATCGTCGCCCGGGGAAAAGTCGCCATTATTGCCGGAGGCACCGGGCTGTACATGGACAGCCTCATCCGGGGCAACGACTTTGCCCCCTTCCCCTCCACCGGCGTTCGGGAACGGCTGGAAGCCGAAACCGACGAAATCGGCCTTCCCGCCATGCGGAACCGGCTCCGGGAAATCGACCCGGAAACCGCCGGTCGGGTTTTTGACCGGAAGCGGATTCTGAGGGCGTTGGAGGTCTACCTGGAAACGGGCGAGACCATCACCGAGCACAACCGGAAAACCCAGTTGATTCCGCCGAGATACACGCCCCTCTGGCTGGGTCTGGACTTTTCCGACCGGGGCGAGCTTTACCGGCGAATTGACCGGCGGGTGGATTTGATGCTGGAAATGGGGCTGTTGGCGGAAATCCGAGGACTTTTAGACAGCGGCATTCCCGAAAAATGCACCGCCATGCAGGCCATCGGCTACAAGGAATTCGTAAACGCGCTGGAGGGTCGGGAAACCGTCCAGCAGGCCGCCGAGGAGGTGAAAAAGGCCAGCCGCCACTACGCCAAGCGGCAGCTGACCTGGTTCCGCCGGAATCGGGCCGTCCACTGGCTGGTGCGGGGCGAGAGCCAGGGAAGCGGGGAAATTTTGGCTTCCGCTCGACAGATTATTCGGGATTCTGACAATTGAATCATGCTAGGATGTGGATACCCAATCGGGTGGTGTCCCCGGGGAGTTCGGGCACCAAAAATCAAGGCATTCCCTTATCCTTCGGCAAGAGCATTCAGCGAGAGATTTTTCTTCAAGGGAAGATTTGAAAAGCGCAGGAATACTTTGTGTATTGGGGGCTTTTCAAACCGCACACTTGGAGGAAAAGATCCGCTGAAGGCCGCAGACGCAAGAATATGGGATTGCCTTAAGAAAGAGGGTATATACATATGACAGAAGCAATGAATTTACAGGATGCCATTCTCAAGGAGGTGCGCCGGGATCGGGTTCCCGTGACGCTGTTCCTGATGAACGGCTTCCAGCTCCGAGGGGTTATCACCGGCTATGACAGCTTTGTGGTGGTGCTGGTCACGGAAGGGCGGCAGCAGATGATCTACAAGCACGCCATTTCCACCCTTGCCCCCATGAAGCCGCTGAAAGCAGCCGCAGTTTCTGCTGGATAAGCGACAAAAGGCGACGGAGTCAGCTTCCGCCGCCTTTTCTTTTTTGAAATCAACACAATCCGCAAAAGAAAGAAGTGTTTTTATGTTGATTGCTGAAAACGTTGCCCGGGTGCGGGCGCAGATGGCTCAGGCCGCCCTTCGCTGGGGTCGGGATCCCAGTGAAATCAAGCTCTGCGCCGCCACGAAAATGAATGATGCCGAAGCCGTCCGCCAGGCCATTGCCGCCGGGGTGGACTGCTGCGGGGAAAACCGGGTGCAGGAGCTTACCGCCAAGCTTTCCGAAAACGCCTACGCCGGTGTCCCCGTCCATTTCATCGGCCATTTGCAGACCAACAAGGTCAAACAGGTGGTGGGAAAGGTTGATCTGATCCAGAGCGTGGACTCGGAGCATCTGCTTCGAGCCATTGACCGGGAGGCGGAAAAACAGGGCATCCGCCAGGACATTCTGCTGGAAATCAATATCGGAAACGAAGCCAGCAAAGGCGGTTTCCGGCCTGAGGAAATATTGCCGCTTCTGGAAAATTTCGGAGAATTTTCAAACGTTTGTGTGAAAGGGCTCATGGCAATCCCCCCAATTTCCCGTTTTCCCGGCGAAAATCTTGAATTTTTTCAAAAAATGCGTCAAATAAGTGTTGACATCAGAGACATTTTCAACGATAATGTCAAGGTGGACTGTTTATCGATGGGTATGTCCGGCGACTTCGAAGACGCAATCGCCGCAGGCAGCACCATGATCCGCGTCGGCACCGCCATTTTCGGTGCGCGCGATTACAGGAAAACTTCATCAAAATGATGCGCATATACTTAGGAGGATACAACCAATGAGCTTGTGGGATAATGTGAAAAAATTTGCCCAGCCCTACTCAGACGACGATTACGATGATTACGACGAGGAAGACGACTACGGCGACGACGACTACGATCGGCCTGCCGAAAAGCCCGCTCCCTCCCGCCGTGCCCCTCGCCGTGCCCCGGCTCCCGCCCCTGCCCAGGAGGAGCCTGAGGAGCAGGAAGATGACTATGGCTTCACCCCCGCTCCCGCCGCTTCCGCCGGCGCCGCCGTCAGCTCCGGCTTCAGCGGTCAGGTGCTGAATATGAACAGCAGCTCCAACAAGCAGGAGGTCGTTCTGTTCCGTCCGGGCAGCTTCAACGACACCTCCAAGGCTGCCGACGATCTGCGCAACCGGAAGGCCGTCATCGTCAACATGGAGAATGTGGACAAGGCCATGGCTCGCCGGGTGGTAGACTTCCTGTCTGGCTGCGTCTACGCCCTGGACGGAGATGTGAAGAAGATCGCCCAGTCCGCTTATCTGTTCTGCCCCCACAATATGGAGATCCAGGGCGACCTGGAAACCCTCCAGGCAGAAGTGGAAAGCTACGTCTGATTCTGAATTTGCATCCGGCAGACGGTTTTTTACAGATCGACTCTCCGGAATCGGTGTGTAAAAGGCCATTTCCGGATGTCCCGGCATAATGTCCCCCTGTGGGGCAAACTGACTTTTGGAAGGAGAAAGCATTACCATGTTTACACCCCAGCAGATTGATCAGGTCTCTTTCGGTCGTTCCACCTTCGGCGGCTACGATATGCAGCAGGTGGATGCGTTCCTGGAGCCTCTGACCGAGGACTATGTAACGCTGTACAAAGAAAACGCCCTGCTCAAGAGCAAAATGCGGGTGCTGGTTGGCAAGCTGGAGGAGTACCGGAAAAACGAGGTCTCCATGAAGGATGCCGTCATCAATGCCCAGAAGACCTGCGACAAGATGGTGGCCGAGGCTCAGGCCAAGTGCGCCCAGATGCTGAGCAGTGCCAGTGCCGCCGCTGCCCCCGCCGCCCAGAATTCCGACGCTCTGGTGGCCGCGGAGAACGCCCGTGTTCAGGAAGCCCGGAAGACTGCCGCCGCCAAGATCAGCGAGCTTCAGGAGCAGCTGCGCACCTGCATCCAGGCCCTGGATCGGATCAAGACCGCCAACGCCCCCGCTCCCGAAGCAGCTCCTGCCCCTGTGCAGGACAAGGATGTGGCCGACGAGATTGCCCAGAACATCGAGACCATGATCGGCAGCACCGTAGACACCGCCCCCAAGGCGGCTCCCAGACACCCAACCAACAACGACACCACCACCAGCAAGTTTGCCAGCCTGAACCTTCAGTTCGGCCGGAACTACGATCCCACCAGCAAGTAAGCTGGCACAATCTTTTTAAATAACAGGCTTTGAAGGGGACAGGCGGATTCGCCCGCGCCAGCAGAGAGCTGCCGGATGGTGCAAGGCAGCAGGCAAGGTTCGTCCCGTATCACCCCGGAGCCGCCCACCGAACAGATTTTCTTAGTAGGCTGAGCCGGGTGCGCCCGATATCGCGCCAACGAGTGCCGTGCAAACGGAACAAGAGTGGTACCGCAGAGGTAAAAACGCGCCTTTGTCTCTTATTTTCTAAGGGACAAAGGCGTTTTTATATGCAATTTCGTACTAATGTATGGAGGTAAGAAATCCAATGGAATACAAAAACACCATCATCACCCCGAAAACGGACTTTCCCATGAAGGCAGGCCTTCCCAACCGGGAGCCCGGAATGCTGGAGCGTTGGCAGGAGCAGCATCTGTACAGTGCCATGCTGGAAAAGAACAAGGATCTGCCCCGGTTCGTGCTCCACGACGGCCCTCCCTTCTCCAACGGCTATATCCACATGGGTCACGCCCTGAATAAGACCCTGAAGGACTTCATCGTCCGCAGCCACGCCATGATGGGCTACTACACCCCCTACGTCCCCGGCTGGGACAACCACGGGCTGCCCATCGAGCGAGCCATCGAGACCTCCAAGAAGAAGCTGAACAAGGACATGTCCGTGCCTGAGTTCCGGAAGGCCTGCGAGGCGTTCGCCGAGGACTTCATTCAGAAGCAGATGGGCGGCTTCAAGCGTCTGGGCGTGGTGGGCGACTGGGAGCATCCCTACCGCACCATGGACAAGCACTTCGAGGCTCAGGAGGTCAAGGTCTTTGGCCGGATGTTCGACAAGGGCTACATCTACAAGGGGCTGAAGCCCGTGACCTGGTGCCCCTACTGTGTCACCGCCGTGGCCGAGGCCGATATCGAGTACAAGGACGACCCCTGCACCACGGTCTACGTCAAGTTCCCCATGAAGGACGACCTGGGCAAGCTTTCCCAGTTTGACCTGAGCAAGACCTACTTCGTCATCTGGACCACCACCATCTGGACGCTGCCCGGCAACCTGGCTATCTGCCTGCACCCCAGAGACAGCTACGTTCTCGTGAAGGCCGAAAACGGCGAGACCTACATCCTGGCGGAAGCTCTGATGGACAAGGTCATGCGCATCGGCGGCTTTGAAAATTACGAGGTTCTGGCCAGCTACCCCGGCTCCTTCTTCGAGAATATGCTGGCTCAGCACCCCTTCATGGACAAAACCTCCCGGCTGGTCAACGCCGAGTACGTCACCATGGATTCCGGTACGGGCTGCGTCCACACCGCCCCCGGCTTCGGTGCCGACGACTACCAGACCTGTATGCGCTACGGCATGGAGCTGGTGGTTCCTGTGGACGACTACGGCCGCCACACCGACTACGCCGGTAAGTACGCCGGGATGAAGACTGATGAGAGCAACCCCGTGATCCTGGAGGATATGCGCCGGTCCGGCGCGCTGTTCGCCTCCGAGGAGATCGTCCACTCCTATCCCCACCACGACCGGTGCAAGAAGCCCGTTATCTTCCGGGCCACCCCCCAGTGGTTCTGCTCCGTGGAATCCTTCAAGGATCAGGCCATCCAGGCCATTGAGAACGTCCAGTGGTACCCCGCCTGGGGTCAGGAGCGGATGACCAGCATGATCCGGGAGCGAGCCGACTGGTGCATCTCCCGTCAGCGTCGGTGGGGTCTGCCCATCCCGGTATTCTACTGCAAAAGCTGCGGCAAGCCTGTTTCTACCGAAGAATCCATTATGAAGCTCTCCAGGCTCTTTGACGAGTACGGCTCCAACATCTGGTTCGAGAAGGATGCCATGGAGCTGGCTCCCGAGGGCTTCACCTGCCCCCACTGCGGCGGCAAGGACTTTACCAAGGAGAAGGACACCCTGGACTGCTGGTTCGACTCCGGCTCCACCCACTACGCTTCCCTCATGCACCGCACGCCTGAGCTGTGGCCTGCGGACGTGTATCTGGAGGGTGCCGACCAGTACCGGGGCTGGTTCCAGTCCAGCCTTCTGACTTCCGTAGGCGCCCTTGACCGGGGCGCGCCCTTCCGTCAGGTGCTGACCCACGGCTGGACGGTAGACGGCCAGGGTCGTGCCATGCACAAGTCCCTGGGCAACGGCGTTGACCCCGCCGACCTGATCAAGGAATTCGGCGCGGACATCGTCCGTCTGTGGGCGGCTTCTTCCGACTATCACGCGGACGTGCGCTGCTCCAAGGAAATCTTCAAGCAGATTGCCCAGAACTATCTGAAATTCCGGAACACCGCCCGTTACTGCCTGGGCAACCTGAACGAGTTTGACCCCAACAATCTGGTTCCCGCCGAGCAGCTGGAGGAGCTGGATCGCTGGGCGCTGACCAAGCTGGACAAGCTGGTAAAGGAGTGCCGGCAGGCCTACAACGGCTATGAATTCCACCTGGTTTCCCACGCCATCAACGACTTCTGCGTGGTGGAGCTGTCCAGCTTCTACCTGGACATCCTGAAGGATCGGCTGTACTGCGAGGAGAAGAACGGTCTGCGCCGCCGCTCCGCCCAGACTGCCCTGTTCCTGATCCTGGATGCCATGGCCAAGGTCTTCGCCCCCATCCTGGCCTTCACCTGCGACGAGATCTGGCAATCCATGCCCCATCGGGACACCGACGACGACCGGAACGTGCTGCTGAACCAGATGCCTGAGGACTTCGCCATCTACGCCCTGGATGAAGCCGCCATGGCCAAGTGGGACACCGTTATGAAGCTCCGTCAGGACGTGAACGGCATTCTGGAGAAGGCTCGTGCCGACAAGCGCATCGGCAAGGCTCTGGAAGCCCACGTCACCCTGAAGACCGACGATGCCGCTCTGAAGGCCGCCTGTGCGGGCGTGAACCTGGCGGAGGTGTGCATCGTGTCCGCCTGCGACTGGAACGAGCCGGAGGAAGGTGCCGAGGTAGGCCAGGGCGTGAACTTCCCTGCTCTGACCATCGGTGTCAGCGAGGCCAATGGCACCAAGTGCCCCCGCTGCTGGATGCACTCCGAGCATGCCAACGCCGAGGGTCTGTGCCCCCGCTGCGCCGCCGTTATCGCGAAGCTGGACGTGGAACTGTAAGCTTTTTTCTGACCGTCCCCGGTTTTTCCGGGGACGGTTTTTCTTTCAGAATTTTCAAGTATTTACCACTTTTTTCTGAAAATTCTCCCGAAAAAGTTCCGATTTCACATGCGCAAAAAAGTGCTTGACATTTCCATTTTCCGTGCTATAATAAGCATGTTCGGTTCGAGACGCCGGTATAGCTCAGTTGGTAGAGCAACTGATTTGTAATCAGTAGGTCGGGGGTTCGAGTCCGTCTACCGGCTCCA
>DJQM01000055.1 GCA_002437585.1 Clostridiales bacterium UBA6386
ACTTTTTCATTGACATTTACAAACGCTTACGGACAGTGCTATCTACAAACTCAGTCGGATTACGGATGATGCCTTTGAGAAGCTGGATTTGATTCCGGAGTTTTGAATGTGATAAACCAGCGTATTGCCGGAAAATCCTGCGGCTGTAAACATGCGTATTGTCGAAACTTCTTGCAATTCTAATATTGCGTATTGTGGAAACATGTGTTAAAATACCCGTAGAGGTGAGCAGTATGCTATTCAAGCGAAAGATTTACGACAAGTTCCTGGCCTGGAAAGCGGAGTGTGCAGGTAAGAAGGCGCTGCTGATCGAGGGAGCGCGGCGAATCGGAAAGTCCACAGTTGTAGAGGAATTCGCAAAGAACGAGTACAAAAGCTATATTCTGATCGACTTTGCAAAAGCATCCAGTGATGTAGAGGAATACTTCCAGCTGTATTTGAATGACCTGGACACATTCTTCATGCTGCTGTCTGTCCAGTATGGTGTCCAGCTGCATGAGCGGGACAGCGTGATCATCTTCGATGAAGTGCAGCTGTTCCCCAAAGCCAGAGAGGCCATTAAGTACCTGGTTGCCGATGGGCGTTATGACTATATGGAAACCGGCTCCCTCATTTCCATCAAAGAAAACGTGAAGGACATTGTGATTCCTTCCGAGGAACGGCAGATGAAAATGTATCCCCTGGACTTTGAGGAATTCTGCTGGGCATTGGGTGAAAAACCGATGGTCACTTATATCAGAACTTGCTTTGAAAAGCGGGAGCCTTTGGAGCGAACCCTTCACAATAAGGCCATGCTCCTGTTCAAGCAATATATGCTTGTGGGTGGGATGCCCATGAGCATTGTTGCGTTCCTGGAAGGGCGGAAGGACTTTGGCAAGGCGGATCTGGAAAAACGGGACATTCTGGCACTGTATCGGAACGACATTATGAAGATTCAGGCGCAATACCGCTCCAAGGTGCTGGCGATTTTTGACCAGATTCCCGGCCTGCTCTCCCGGCACGAAAAACGGGTGGTATTCAACCGGATTGCCGCCGGTTCTTCTGCGGATCAGTATGAGGAAACCTTTTTCTGGCTGACCGATTCCATGGTGGCCAACGAATGCCGCCGTGCCAATGACCCCAATGTGGGGCTGTCCCTGACAGAATCGGACACCTATATCAAATGCTACCTGGGGGACACGGGGCTGCTTGTCAGCCACGCTTTCGATGAAAACGAGCTGTTGGAGGATGAAGTCTACAAGCAAATCCTGGATGGCAAACTGGGGCTGAACGAGGGAATGCTCTATGAAAATGTCATTGCGCAAATGCTGACGGCAAATGGTCACAGGCTGTTCTTCTACACCCATTACAGCGAGGAGAAAAAGCGCAACGACATTGAGATCGACTTCATTATCTCCAACAACAGCAAGACAAAATACAAAATGTACCCCATTGAGGTCAAATCCGGCACACGCTACACAACGGACTCTCTGCTAAAATTCAGGGAGAAATACAAAACCAGGATCGGCGGCTGCTATATCATCCATCCCAGAAATCTGATTGTAAATGATGATATTCTCTGCATTCCACCATATATGACGATTTGTCTGTAATATTTTCTTCCCACACCTTTTGTAGGTTTTCTAATCTAATACTGCAAATCGCCATACAATTGGAAATAATAGGATGCGAAAGGTGGTATAAACTATGGCAGCAAAAACCGCAAACGTAATGGCTCGTGTGGAATCCCATATAAAGGAGCAGGCCGAGGAAACCATGGATATGCTCGGCATTCCTGTTTCTTGCTCTGTTCCCAGCGCACCAACTGCACGGGATGAATTGGATGATGCCGCTTTTCACGCTATGATGGAACGTAGCCTTAAAGAAGCAAAGGCGAATCAATCCCGTCTTGCCTCTGATGTATTTGCAGACCTGAAACAGAAGATGCAGTAAATGCATGAAAGAAAGTTCAAGTGACTAGAATTATCCACGGTTGCAGAGATCAGCGCCATCAGCTGTCCAATCTTGATATGTTCTGACAAACACGCCCTGGACTACACAATGTCCAGGGCGCATTTCTTTGACCGCAATACTTCCCATTTTAGACGGCCTTTGGGTCGCCTTTTTTATTTTCTCAGAAAGGAGAATCACAATGGCATCCGTATTGCAACACTACCACCAGCTGGCGGACCGCATGGCTACCCAGATAACTGGCAGCTACCAGAGCTGGACAGACTTTCTGGCCACTGCCGCCCGCCTATACAAATACCCTTACCATGAGCAGCTTATTATCTATAAAACTGCGTGACCGTCAATGGCATTTCGCCAGAAGCCGATCACGCAGTTTTTACTGGGTGCAGATTTTATTGTGGGAATACTTAGTGGTGAGGATATCCCGTTGCTTCTTTGAAGTGATGTACGTTATACCGGAGCTGTTATGATATGAAAGTCTATTTCTCTAGCCAAACTGAAAATGGCGGTTATGGTACCAAAGCGAATCGTATAGCACAGCGGGAAAGGAGGGCTACCATGAGCAATCTACATGAGACCGTGAAAGATATATACAGGTTAACGGTAATGTGGGCGGCCTCTGCCACAAATACGCTGTTTGGTGGTACAGATGGTATTTTTCTTACCCTGATCATTTTCATGTCCGCAGATTATATCACTGGGGTCTGTGCGGCAATTGTAAACAAACAAGTTTCTAGCCGTATCGGTGCAAGAGGCTTGGCCAAGAAAATGGGGATTCTTTGTGTTGTTGCGCTGGCAACGCTCATTGAGAAAAATGTCATTGACACTACAGCACTGAGAACTGCCGTAATCCTGTATTATATGCAATATCGGCAAGTCAAAGACGTTATGATTTCCTTAGATAGGGAAACCCTCCCTTTGGAGGATGCCTTAAAGCAAGGGAAGCTCACCGAGGAGGATATCCTATACTTTGCCCGCCAAGACGCTCGGACTGGTTTTTGCAAAACGGAAGCAGTATCCCCGCGGGGAGTAACGAATTTTTACTTTCATTATCCGGAGTATTCCATAAAAATCATTCATGATGTTCAGGAAACTCCCGACGGCGGACAGTACCTCATTAGTCAAATGCACGTTTACGCTCCCAAACTGGATATGAAGCCAACTACGCACTTCTTTGATCCCGAGACGAATGAGTATCTGGATATAGAAGACTGGGGCTTGACCTTTGATGTTCAGCAGGTGGCTCCTACCGGCATTACTTTCACATGTACCCAATCAGCCGGTCAACAGATCGGTACGCTTGCCATCAAATATTATTATCTGACGGAAACCACCGGACCTTTTCTTCAGAAGGCGGAGGGAACCGAGGGCGCACACTTTGAAGCATTGACTCTTGACGTGGATGGCACTTCTACCTTTACAATCGACTGGACAGAATGGTACGGTTCACTCCCCAGCGGGGAGTATATATTCCTGCTCGACATGTTTGACTTATTTGAGCCAGAGCAGGTACCTCCGCTAACCGTGGACTTCCACACTCGGCAGCTTTACTCCATCGCCATTAGCATCCCTTAAAAATTTTTGGAACCTTTTCTATGTGCTTTTTTTCCTACTAGTGATGCCCCGGATGTTAATCACATTATTTCTAAAGAATACTATTTACGTAAATAAGAACTGCTGATGTGATAAACCGAGCCAGCCGATATTACGCAGTGCCAGAACGCAAAGGAATCAATCATGAACAAAGAGAAGGAATCTGCCAGATGGATTTACTGCCCACTCTGTGATAGCAAAACACGAACCAAGGTATGTGAGAATACAGTGATGTTCAATTTTCCTCTGCTTTGCCCAAAATGCAAAACGGAAACCCGTGTCGATGTTATGCAATTGAAGATAGCAGAAAGCAAAGATATAAGCCGTTGAGACGCAGAGCCTGCTTCCCGTAAACCGAGGGAGCAGGCTCTGTTTCTTTATTCTATAAGGCGCTCCAACAGGCAATCGCCAACGGCTATATTTCACAGAATCCCACGGCGGCTTGTGTCCTACCCAAAATTCAAAAGCCGGAGATCAAGCCTTTGGAGCCCAATGAGATCGCATCGTTTCTCAAAGAAGCGGATAAGGACAGCTACAGCAACCTGTTCACGGTGGCGATCTTTACGGGAATGCGTCAAGGAGAGCTTTTAGGGCTTCCATGGTCCAATGTAGATTTCAAAAACGGTGTCATCTATGTGAAGCAACAATTACAATGCAAAGACGGGGAATATTTCTTCTGTACGCCGAAAAGTGGAAAGGGGAGAACGATTACTCCAGCCCCCATTGTAATGGAAGCGCTTCAACAGGAGTGGCGCAATCAGCGCTTTGCCAGCACCGAAGCCGGAGATGCCTGGGACAATCCCTATGACCTGGTTTTTACGGATGCCCTTGGAAAACATCTTGTAAGGCGAACGGTAGTCAAACACTTTAAGGCTGTGGTTCAACGAGTAGGTATTCCAGAGGCTCGGTTCCATGACCCGCGTCACAGTTTCGCAGTCAGTTCTCTGCAAGCGGGGGATGACATTAAAACTGTGCAGGCCAACTTAGGTCATGCTACAGCGGCTTTTACATTGGATGTTTATGGCCATGTAACAGAGAAAATGAAGCGGGACAGCGCCACAAGAATGCAGAAGTTCTACGAATCCATAAGGGAAACAAGTTCTTCCCAATAAGGGAAAAAATAAGGGAAAACACAAAACAGCGAAAAACTGGGCAGGCGAAAATCGAACTTTTGGTGTGGTAAAAGCAATCAAAAGCGATATAAAAAAGAAGATCACCGAACAAAACCTGTTCGGTGATCTTGGCAGGGGCACAAGGACTTGAACCCTGAGCCTACGGTTTTGGAGACCGCCGCTCTACCAATTGAGCTATACCCCTATATTATATTAAAAGGCGAAGGCCTGAACATTTGGTGGGCCTTCAGGGACTCGAACCCGGGACTATCCGGTTATGAGCCGGAGGCTCTGACCAACTGAGCTAAAGGCCCGTGAAAATCACGGTGAACTCGTCACCACGGGTGATATTATAGCATCGATGGGGCTGGCTGTCAAGCAATTTCTTCGGAAATTCCGGACTTGTGAGAAAAAACGGAATTATCTTGCAACCCCGGGGGAAATGCGGTATGATTGAGAAAGAAAGTGAGGGAAAAGACCTATGAATGCTGTGCTTGCTTATGAAAGAAAGCTGTATTTTAAGGATACCAAGGACTACCTGACCGCCATGATCACCCACGAGGATAACTACCTGATCTGGAAATACATGACATACCTGCGCCGGGAGGAGGCTGCGAAATGTAAGCTCACTGCCTATTTCTGGCGGCGGAAAAAGAACAATCTGGGCAGCCGGCTGGGGCTCCAGGTTTATGCCGGAACCTGCGCCCGTGGGCTGCACATCTGGCATTACGGCTCCGTCATTATCTCCGGAGACGCGGCGGTGGGGGAGAACTGCACCATTCACGGTCAGGCCTGCATCGGAAGCGATGGGGCATCCGATGCCGCGCCGGTGCTGGGGAAAAACGTGGACATCGGCGTGGGGGCGAAGATTATCGGCGGCGTGACCCTGGCGGACAACATCCGCGTCGGTGCCGGGGCCGTGGTGGTGAAAAGCTGCGAGACCCCGGGAGCCATCCTGGTGGGGGTTCCCGCTGGCCCAGTGAAATAAAAAGCCGGACTGCTGCTTATTTGCGGCAGTCCGGTATTTCTTACGTTTCGGGTACGGGAAGATGAAAGTTTATGTTCATTGCGCTGTCGGCCACGGCGGTGACGTGTATCTGATGACGGATCAGTCCGTGGGCGTAGAGCGTTCCGGGCAGCCGCTCCAGCAGATTCAGGGAATGGGGCCAGTTGTCCTCGGTGTCCGGATCGGACACATACTGGGGCACATGCAGCTCCACCTCCGTCAGACCCTGTGCGTCCGCCGTCTGGAGCTGCTCGATGAGATTCCGGCTGATGTCCGCGCAGACCGCCGGACGGACGCCGGCAAAATTGGATTCCAGGAAGGTATTTTCTCGGGTATCCACCCCGGACAGCAGGAACACCGTCACAAGGGGCAAGGCCAGCATCAGCTTAGGATACCGGCTGACCAGGGCGGTGAGCATGAGCATTGCGCACAAATTGGCGAAGAAGAACAGGCCAAACAGGTTTTCGCTGCGCCGGATGGCAGTGGGGCCTACCGCGCTGGACAGCATCAGCAGATATACCCCGAAGGCCGCGGCCGCGATCAGGGCAACGCCCAGCCCGGGGCAGGGGAGAGACGCATCCTTTTTCCGGGGGGTCAGGGCGCAGACACAGAAGGTCGCGACGATCAGGACAATGGCCAACTGGTACAGCCGGTTCAGATCGAGGAGAATCCGTGCCAGATACTTACAGGCAAGGTACAGCTGGTAATACAGGGGCGTGCTGCCCCCGGCGGAGGCCGCCCGTCCGCCGCTGAGCTCGAACACCGCGCTGATGAACCAGGCCACCAGCACCAGAAGGGGAAAGCCGTTCTCGGGCACGATACCCTTCCACTGCTTCACTTTCCCGTGGGCGATCAGGCTCAGCAGCACCACGCTTCCGGCCCAAGCGGCCAGAATACCGCTGGCGGGCAAGTTGGAGAAAATGGCAAAATAAACCACGATGTAGAAGCAGCCTTTGGCCGCGGGTGCGCCGAAACTCAAGAAATCCGCCAGCCCGGGATTGCGGATCAGGCACATGACGACAGAGGCGTTCAGCAGGGCAGGCAGCAGATAATTATAGTAGCAGTTCAGATCCACGCAGTAGAAAAGGTACTGGTTTCCGGAATCCTCTGACCGCAGAGCCAGAAAATGCACCAGCAGAAACAGACAGGTAATCAGGCTGGCCGTCAGCCGGGACACCGGGAAGCACCGGCGAAGGAGAGCCGAAAAGCACCACAGATAGCCGGTGATGGCAAGGCTTACCACCAATGCGTGCATAACGGTCTGGGCGGTGATGTAGTCCTTGGTCAGGGGCATGATTAAGTAAGCGGCGACGGTGGAAAAGAAGGGGAACACCACCTCCGGGAAGACCTTGGCCGGATTCCACTCGCCCCAGACCGGGGTGGTGTCCCGGACGTAGGCCAGGTAACTCCAGTCGTCGGCGTCGAAGACCACAAGGGCGTGAATTTTGGTAAACCAGACGAATAGAAAAGTGAAGATCGCCAGGTAGAATAGCCCATGGCAGAGCTTTTTCTGTGTATCGTTCATGGAAGCCTCCAAGTCATTTCTTTCTCCTTAGCATATAACACTTGCCTTTTTTTGTCAAGCGGAGGCTTTTCCGGTTGCCAAAAAGGGGTGTTTCCTGTATAATGGAGACGAAAGGACGTGAGGCGGTTGGACAAAATCACCGTTGCGGTTCCCTGCTACAATGAGGAGCCGGTGCTGGAGCTGTTCTTTAAGGAAATTACCGCCGTGGCGGCGAAGATGCCGGGGGTGGAATTTGAGTTCTTGTTTATTGACGACGGCTCCCGGGACGGGACGTTACAAAAGATACTGGAGCTGGCAAACCGGGACAGCCGGGTCAAATATATCTCCTTCTCCCGGAATTTCGGCAAGGAGGCGGGAATTTACGCGGGGCTGGAAAACGCCTCCGGGGACTATGTGGTCATCATGGACGCGGATCTGCAGGATCCCCCGGCTCTGCTTCCGGAAATGTACCGGGCGGTGACCCAGGAGGGCTACGACTGCGTAGGCTCCCGACGGGTGAGCCGGAAGGGAGAGCCGCCTATCCGCTCCTTCTTTGCCCGGATGTTCTATCGGATCATCAACAGAATGTCCGATGCCCAGATCGTGGACGGCGCCCGGGATTTTCAGATGATGAACCGGCAGGTGGTGGAGGCGATCCTGTCCATGGGGGAGTACAACCGGTTCTCCAAGGGTATTTTCGGCTGGATCGGCTACAAAAAGAAGTGGCTGGAGTATGAGAACATCGAGCGGGCGGCAGGGGAGACCAAGTGGAGCTTCTGGAAGCTGTTCCTCTATGCTCTGGAGGGCATTGTGGCCTTTTCCACCATGCCCCTGGTGCTGTCTTCCGTATTCGGTATGCTTTGCTGCGCTTTGGCTCTGATTATGATTATTGTGGTCATTGTCCGGACGCTGGTTTTTGGCGACCCAACCTCCGGCTGGCCGTCTTTGGTGTGCATTATGCTGCTGCTCAGCGGCATCCAGATGCTGGGCATCGGTGTGGTGGGTCAGTACTTAGCGAAGACTTATCTCGAAACCAAGCACCGGCCTATTTACCTGACCCGGCTGACCAATGTGGAGAAAAAGCCCAAAAAGGAGAGAGACGGATGGAGCGATTGACCCAGCCTATACAAGATAAGAAAAAACAGCTGCTTTTCTGCCTTGCCTGCGTATTTGTCTGGGGATTGATGGCTCATGCCTATGGCTTCCTGCACAGCAGCTTTTCCCACGATTCCCTGTTGGAATTCAACGGCGATGGCCTGAGCAACCGGATCCGCGTCAGCAACGGCCGCTTTTTTTCTCCCCTGTGCCGGTGGATTTTCCGGACGAACATGACTTTGCCCTGGCTGGTGGGAGTGCTGGGACTGCTGTGGATCGGCCTGTCGGCTTATTTGATTCTTCGCATGTTCCGGCTGAAGACCCCGGCGGCGGCCATTCTGGTGTCCGGCTTTCTGACGGCGAATCTGACGGTTTCCGCTACGGCGGCCACCTTCCTCCACGATTTTGACTGCGACATGCTGGCACTGCTGGCGGCAGTGGGAGCGGTGTCCTGCTGGAACCGGGGGAAATGGGGGTTCCTTCCCGGGGCGGTGCTGGTAATGCTGTCTCTGGGGCTGTATCAGAGCTACATCTGCGTGAGCATCGTCCTGATTCTTTTTGTGTGCATGGTGGAGCTTCTGGATGGAGGGAAGGCAAAGAATGTCATTTTCAAGGGTCTTCGCTCCTGCGTTATGCTCTTACTGGGCGGAATGATTTATTATGTGCTCATGAAGACTGTGGTGCGGCTGAGCGGCATCCAGATGCTTTCCAACGTCTACAATTCTCTGGACAGACCTGCAAAGCTTCTGGAGGCCAGCTGGTTTGACATCCGCTATGTGTTCAAGGACACCTACCGGCTGTATTTTGAACGGATTATCCAGGTGTTGTCTCCCTTCCCGGCGGTGACTCAGGGGGCAACGGTGGTGCTTCTGGCGGTCAGCGGACTTGCCCTGATTGCGGAGGTGCTGTCTTCCAAGGTGGGCTGGCCGGAAAAGCTGCTGGTGCTGCTTCTGGCGGCACTGGTGCCCTTCGGCGGCAATCTGATGCACTTTCTGACCATGGGCAGTGCCGACCATGAGCTGATGGTCTATTCCTATTGGCTGGTCTATCTGCTGCCTCTGCTGCTTCTGCCCCGGCTGCCCTGGGAGAAGTTGGCAAAGCCTGTTTCCTGGGCAAAGCCCATCTGCGCGGGGCTTATCGTGGTGCTCATCTGCGCCCAGGTGCAGGTGGCAAACGTGCTGTATCTGAAAAAGGATTTGGAGCAGGACGCTTACCTGTCCGTCATGACCCGGGTGGTCTACCGGATGGAGGAAACCCAGGGCTACGTCCCCGGAGAAACTCCGGTGGTGATGGTGGGTCTTCCTCAGCAGCTCAATGAGACAATCCCCGGCTTTGAGGCCTACCGCAAGCCCAACGGCATGTGGATGACGGACGTGCTCAATTATGGGGATTCCGGCCACTGGGCAGCCTATTTTAAGTACATTCTGCTCAATCCCGCAAAAATCGTCAGCGGTACTCAGATGTACGACGACCCCAGGGTGCAGGCTCTGCCCTGCTACCCGGCTCAGGGCTGTACCGCCATCCTCGATGGCACCCTGTTCGTCAAGCTCAGTGAGCCGTAATCCAGCGAAATAACAACAAAGGGCTGTTGCAACGCATGGTTGCAGCAGCCCTTTTCTTATACGAGGCAATATTATTTCAACAGTCGTCTGATGTTTGAAAGCGTCAAGGCGAGGTCGTCTTCATTCAATTTTGAAATCAACTCTGCGACCTCTCTGGACAGTTTCGGGTTTGTACATTTGTCGTCAAAAAATTCAGCTGGTGAGATGCCAAAATAATCACAGATTGCAAAAAACTCCGTCATAGACGGCAGAGTTTTCCCGGAAGAAATATTGTTTATGTACCCTCGGCTGTGCCCCAGGTCGTAACTCATCTTATACTCGGAAACGTCCTTACGCACCCGCAGCTGGGTAATGCGTTCCCGGACAAAATCTGCATCCATGATAGCCATCTCCCTTCCCCTATAGGATAGACGATAATTTCGACAAATAGTTATTTATAAAATGTTGTTACTGTTGACACGCACTCTATAAAATGCTATTATAATTTCAGAAATGTCAAAACAACAGAAAACGGCATTTTAAAACAGTATATGGAGGGAAAGTAAAATGAAAAAAACGGTCACAATTTTTATTGCGGTGATTGTTGTGCTTGCACTGCTTTTCAGCTGCATGGGCAGTAGCGGTGGCAGCTCGGGAGGCACAGGAAGGTGTATCATCTGCAAGAAGACAGCTACGCACACATACCAAGGCTCTGGGTACTGTGATACGCACTACAGGGACGCAATCTCTTGGTCGATGACCAATCTAAAGTGATTTCTCAATTGCTGAAATTTTATTTGAACCAAAGGGAGGATGTATTATGGAACGTTCACAAGAGGAACAGGCGGAGATTGACAGAAATAGACTGGGAAAAGTGATTTGGCTTATTTCGATTGGCTTGATTTTAATTGCCTGTTTCGGAATGAATGGAGGCGATGGGGCCGGATTTATTGGTGGACTGGGTATGATAGGCTTCTTTGTGGGCTTTTTCTTGACAATGGCGAATAAAAGCGCAGAACAGATTGATGAAATCCGCCGCAATGCGCAGATACAAGCAGACCAGATGATAAGGATGGCGCAAGCTGGCATGTCACCCGGAGAAGTGTCGAACCGGATAACCAGTATGAACCATCCCAAGCGGACTTCAAATTCCGGGACAAAGGAAATAATAAAGGGTGCTGCCATCGGCGGGATAATTGCTGGTGACGCAGGAGCGGTAATTGGCGCGACTGTGGCAAAAAATAAATTAGACAGCCAAAAGAAGAATAGCTGACAAAACCCCCGACCTACTGATTCGTAGTCAGCAGGTCGGGGGTTGTAATTTATGAAAATGAACTCACTCTTCCCAGTTATGCCAGACGTTCTGAACGTCGTCGTCGTCCTCCATGATGTCCAGCAGCTTCTCCATCTGGGAAATCTGCTCCTCGGACTCCAGCTTCTGATAGTTCTGGGGCACCATCTCGATCTGGGCGGAGACGAAGGTGTAGCCCTTGGCGGTCAGCGCGTCGGCCACGGCGTTGAAATCGTCCGGGTCGGTGTAGATGGTGAACATATCGTCCTCGGCCTCAAAGTCGTCGGCACCGCAGTCCATGGCGTCCATCATCACGGTATCCTCGTCCAGCTCGCCTTCGGAGTTGTCGATGACCAGCACACCCTTCTTGTCGAAGGACCAGCTGACGCAGCCGGTGGCGCCCAGGTTGCCGCCGAATTTATCGAAGTGGTGGCGCATGGAACCGGCGGTCCGGTTCCGGTTGTCGGTCATGGTCTCCACGATAACGGCCACGCCGCCGGGGCCGTAGCCTTCGTAGGTGATGGTCTCGTAATTGTCCCCACCGGCACCGGCGGCCTTCTCCAGGCACCGCTTGATGTTGTCGTTGGGCATATTGGCGGCCTTGGCCTTGGTGATGACAGTGGCCAGCCGGGAGTTGTAGGCGGGATCCGCACTGCCGCCCTCCTTCACCGCCACGATCAGCTCCTTGGCGATCTTGGTGAAGGCCGCGGCGCGCTTGGCGT
>DJQM01000064.1:0-58474 GCA_002437585.1 Clostridiales bacterium UBA6386
ACGGCCATGCCCATGCCCAGGGCGGTGTCGATTTTCTTGGAAACGCCCATGAAGGGGCAGATGCCGTAGAATTTCACAAGAATGAAGTTCTGGCTCAGCAGCGCGCTGAGGATGATACCGAAAATCGCTTGCATTACTTGGCCGCCTCCTTCTTCTTATTCTTCTTTTCCAGGGTCTTCATCAGCTTCTGGGAGCCGGCAATGACGAAGCCCAGCACCAGGAAGCCGCCCACGGGCATAACCATCTGCATGGCGGGGAACTGGGCGGGAATCAGGCGAATGCCCTCGCCGCCATTGAGGATACCGCCGCCGAAGGTGCCGCTGCCCAGCAGCTCCCGGATGACGCAGACGATGATCAGGGAGCAGGTGTAGCCGATGCCCTGGCACAGGCCGTCCACGGCGGAGGCCGCCACGCTGTTTTTCGAAGCAAAGGCTTCCGCCCGACCCAGGACGATACAGTTAACCACGATCAAGGGGATGAACACGCCCAGGGAAGCGGACAGTGCCGGGATGAAGGCCTGCAAAGACAGGTCAACCACGGTGACAAAGCCCGCGATGATGGTAATGTAGGCCGCGATCCGGATCTGGGAGGGGATGAAGTTCCGCAGAGCGGAAATGAGGATGTTGGAGCAGGTGAGGATCACCGTTACCGCCAGACCCATGCCGATGCCGTTGAAAAGGCTGGTGGTAATGGCCAGGGTAGAGCACATGCCCAGCAGCTGGACGGTAACCGGGTTCTTGGTCAGCAGTCCCTCTTTGAATTGTTTCTTAAAATCCATAGAACATACCTCCTTAACCCAAAGCGGCAGCCACGTTCAGCGCGGCGTTCACGCCGTCGCACACCGCCCGGGAGGTGATGGTCGCGCCGGTCAGCGCGTCCACCTGGCCGCCGTCCTTCTTCACGGACACGCTGCCGCTCATACCGACAAACTGATCCCGGAAGGCGTTGCCTGCGGTGGTCTGAGCCGCGGCCACGGCACCCAGACCCGCGGTCTCGGTGTGGTTGATGATGGAAATGCCCAGCACCTTACCGTCGGTGCCGACGCCCACCATCATGGTAACGGTGCCGTTGAAGCCGGAGGGAGTCACCTCCACGGCGTAGCCCCCGTCGCCCTTATAAACGGTACTCACCAGGCCGGTATCGTCGGTGAAGTCCACCTGCTTGCCGCCGCCGGGGAGAACCGCTTCAATGGCCGCCTGGGTCTTCTGCTCATTCTGAGCCGCAATTCTCGGCGCGGTCACGGAGTTCACCGCCGCCAGCAGCGCGGCGACCACCGCCGTAATCAGCAGCAGGGTGATGGCCAGGCGGGCAATGTAATGCACATTGGATTCCGTTTTCATTTCTTCGCCGCCTCCTTCTTGGGTGCGCCAAATTTCACGGGATGGCCGATCTTATCCAGCAGCACCGTGCAGGCGTTCATGCACAAAATGGCGTAGGACACGCCCTCGTTGTAGCCGCCGAAATAGCGGATCATCACGGTCAGCACGCCGCAGCCGATGGCGTAGACGATCTGACCCAGATGGGTCACGGGGGAGGTGACATAATCCGTCGCCATGAAGATGGCACCGAGCATCAGGCCGCCGCCGAAGACCTGAGCTGCCATCCAGGCGATCCGGTCATTACCCCGGGGGAACAGGAAGGTCAGCACCGCCACGGTCAGGATGTAAGTCACGGGGATCCGGGCGGAGATCACCTTCCGGATGAGTAAGTAAGCAAAGCCGATGAGCAGCAGCAGCGCGGAGGTCTCGCCCAGGCAGCCGCCCACATTGCCCAGGAACAGGGCAGCGGTGGACTCAGTGCACATGACGCCCTGATGGAGGCTTGCCAGAGGGGTCGCGGCGGTCACCGCGTCCGCGCTGGAAATCAGCCCGGCGGCATTCTCAAAGCCCACCTTCACCCAGGTACTCATGAGCACAGGCCAGCTGAACATGAAGGCACGGCCGGCAAGGGCGGGGTTCACGATATTCTTGCCCAGGCCGCCGAAGAGCATCTTGACGAGCAGGATGGCGAAGGCATCACCCAGAATGATCGTCCAGTAGGGAATGGTCACGGGGCACACGAACGCCAGCAGCACGCCGGTGACGCAGGCGGACAGGTCATAGATCTTGCAGGGCTTCTTCATGAGCCTGCAGTACAGCCACTCGAAGAACACGCAGGCCGCCACGCTGACGGCAGTCACTGTCAGTGCCCGGAAGCCGAAGAAATAGACCGCGCCGATCATGGCGGGCACCAAGGCAATCAGCACGTCCCGCATGATGGTGCGGGTGGTGACGGGGCTGTGGGCATGAGGTGAGCTGGAAATCGTCAGCTCATAAAAGTATTTCATCTGTGCCATTGGATTTCCACCTCCTTATTTCTTCACCGGCGCGGACGCGTTGCGGATGAGCTGCTTGGCCACCCGGAAGCCCAGCACCAGCGGCACGCAGGCGGGACAGGTGTAGGCGCAGGAGCCGCACTCAATGCAGTCCATAATGTTGTTTTCCTTCATCTTCTGAACGTCGCCGTCCTGCCAGGACTTGTACATAAGTACCGGCATCAGCCGCATGGGGCAGGCATCGATGCACTTGCCGCAGCGCAGGCAGTGGGGCTCCGCCACAAAGAAGTCGTTCTTCTGTCCCAGCACCGTCACGGCGTTGACACCCTTGATGGTGGGCACGTTCAGGTCATACTGGGCAACGCCCATCATAGGTCCGCCGGAGAGAACCTTGTAGGGGGTGTCCTTCCGGCCGCAGGCCTCCATCAGGTCGTTGAAGGCGGTACCGATGGGCACCAGCAGGTTCTTGGGCTCCATGAGGATGTCGCCGGAAACGGTGACGATCCGGGAGATCAGGGGCATACCGGTATACACCACATCATGGATGGCCCGGACAGTGGCGGCGTTGAACACCGCGCAGCCCACGGCGGCGGGCAGTCCGCCGGAGGGAACCTCCCGGCCGGTGACTGCGTAGATCAGCTGTTTTTCCGCGCCCTGGGGGTACTTGGCGGGGAGCACATCGATGAGGATGTCCGTCTCCTCCTTGGCCGCCTCCTTCAGAGCCGCGATGGCCTGGGGCTTGTTGTCCTCAATGCCGATGTGGCCCTCCTTCAGTCCGAAGATCTTCATAATGAGCTTCAGGCCGGAAATCACGTCCTGGGGCTTCTCCCGGCACAGCCGGTCGTCGGCAGTGATGTAAGGCTCGCACTCGCCGGCGTTGACGATGACGGTGTCCACCTTGCCGATGCCGCCGGACAGCTTTACATGGGTGGGGAAGGTCGCGCCGCCCATGCCCACGATGCCGCCCTCGTGGATGATGTCAATCAGCTCCTCGGCAGTCAGCGCGTCCACTTCCTCCTGGGTTCTGGGCTTCACCGTTTCGCACAGGGTATCCAAGTGGTCATTTTCGATGACCACGCTCAGAACCATGCTGCCGTTGGTATGGGCACGGGGCTCCACCGCCTTGACCTTGCCGGAAACGGAAGCGTGAACCGGGACACAAAGTCCCTGATTGTCGCCGATCTTCTGACCCTTTGTCACCAGGTCGCCTTTGGCAACCAACGGCTTGCAGGGGGCGCCGATGTGCTGGGACATAGGAATCACGACAATATCCGGTTCCGGAAACGCCTCGGTTTCCTTGTCACAGGCATACCACTTATTTTCTTTGGGATGAACCCCGCCGAAAAAAGAAAACGCCATGTTTCTTCACCTCTTTCAAATTTGCGGCTCAGGCCGCATGTATCCGGGTACATCATAGCGCACTTTTCACGATTTGTCCACTTTTTTATTCATAACTCACAAAAAAATGTTGTTCAATCTATTTATATCGATACAAAATGAACGTATTGCATAAAACTTCATGTCTGCGCACTGCAGTCCAAAATGCGCAGATGCCGGTGCAGAAGGGCATTTGCGCATCATTTCCGGCCGCCCTCAGGGGGAGAAAAACGGCGCATTTCCACATTTGCTATGCTTGCACATAGCAAAAGAATCCCGACTTCCGGGGAAGCCGGGACTGGAACCAGGGGCAGCCGCTTACATTTGCGGCTGCCCCCTGGTTTCATAGCTTTTTCAGGTAGAAATGATCCATGGTGCTGTGGACGACGGCCTCCGGCCGGGCGATTCGCTGAAAGCCCAGCGTTTCGTACAGCCCCAGGGCGATTCCCAGATTGCTGTGGGTTTCCAGGTAAAGCTGCCGGTATCCGGCCTGCCGCGCCCAGGCCTCCGCAATGCCAATCAGTGCTTTTCCATAGCCCTTTCCCTTGGCACGGTCGTCCAGGTACAGCTTCTGAAGCTCGGCGCAGCCGGGAAGACCCGCAAAGGCGTCCACACCCACGCCGCCGATGACCTGACCGGCTTCCCCCAGGGCGACAAAATAGACCCTATTTTCCGGCTCTGCCTGATAATAGGTGCTCAAATGGTCAAGCTGCGCGTCAAAATACACGGTTCCAGGGATATTCAGATGGAATTTTTCCAGATTTGCCCGGATGATTCCGGCGATGGCGGCATCGTCCCGGGTCTCGATTTTTCGGTATCTCAGCATGAAGGGATCCCTTGCTTGTCCCAGGGGAAGCCCTGGAAAACAGGCCTGCCAGTGTAACGGTTAGCCTGCCGGGTTCCACGCAGCACCTCCAGCACCGCGTCCGCCATGGCCTCCTGCTCACATTCGCCGGGGTAGACGGCGATGGGGGCGATCCAGCCGCACCGCTGCCGAACGCCTGCCAGAATGTCCTCAAAGCGCATGAGCCCGCCGGTGAGCAGAATCCCGTCTACCTTGCCCTCCAGTACCGCGGCGGCGGCACCGATGGACTTGCACAGCTGGTAAATCATGGCACCCCAGACGGTGCAGGCCTTGGGGTCGCCGGCCTCTACCAGAGCGTGAACCTTATCCGCGTCGGAGGTGCCGAAGTGACTGACAAAGCCCCCGGAGCGGGAGAGCATGGCTCGCATCTCGGAGGTGGTGTGACCCTCGTCCAGATATTGGAGCACCTCCATGACGGGGATCGAACCCAACCGGGTGGGGGTGAAGGGACCGTCGCCGCCGGCACCTTCCGTGCTGTCGATCATTTTGCCCAGCTTATGGGCGGTGACGGTGATGCCCCCGTCCACATGGCAGACGATGAGGTTCATGTCCTCGTACCGCTTGCCCAGCTTCCTGGCGTGAATGGCGGCAATGCCCTTCTGATTCAGCACATGGGTCTGTGCCCGGCGGTAAAGCCCGGCAATGCCGGTGAGCCGGGCATAGTCGCACAGCTCGTCTACGTTGGTGGGATTCACGGTGTACATGGGTTTCCCATACTTCTTGCCTAGTTCAAAGGCCAGCATGACGCCCAGCTTTGCCGGGTGATCGGAGCCGCCCTTGTCCGCGGCGGTGTCCGCCACCAGCCGCTCGTCAATGACCATGACCCCAGAGGGCTGGGAGTAGGCGCAGCCCCCCCGGCCCACAAACACGTCCATGTCCGCCGGGGTCATGCCGTGCTGAGCCAGAAAATCCAGGATCACCCGCATCCGCATGGGCAGCTGGTCGTTGGTGGTGGGGTATTTCAGCAGCTCCGGGGCATCGTGGAAGATGGACTCGGTGTAGACGTTCGTTTCGTCTTCAAAATAGCTCACCTTGGTGGAGGTGGAGCCGGGATTGATTACCAGCAGTTTCATAATATTACCCTTCCTTATGTTTCACTGTATTCGCCCCTTGCGATCCGTTCGGCCAGGTCGGTCAGGTACATCCAGCGTTCTTCCTTTGCTTCCAGTTGCTCCTCCAGCCGGGACTGCTCCGCCATGAGAGCCTGGAGCTTTTCATAATCCGCCCCGTTTAAGTCCTGCTGCCGCTTGTTTTCGGCAATTCTTTCTTCCAGGGTGGCAATGTCATCGTCAATGGTCTCAAATTCCCGCTGCTCCTTGTAGGAGAATTTCAGCTTTTTGAGTTTCGGACGGGGAGCCTCCGGGGCGGCTTTCACCTTCTTTTCCCGGGGAACGTCCAGGGTTAGAAGATAATCCGTGTAGCCGCCGGGGTACTGGCGCACCAGGCCGCCCGGTTCCACGGCAAAAATTCGATTGCACAGCTTGTCCAGGAAATACCGGTCATGGGACACGGCGATGATGGCTCCGGGGAAGCTTTGCAGATAGTTTTCCAGCACCGTCATGGTGGGAATATCCAGGTCGTTGGTGGGCTCGTCCAGCAGAAGCACGTTGGGAGCGGAGGCCAGGATCCCCAGCAGGAACAGCCGCCGCTTTTCTCCGCCGGAAAGCCGGCTGATGAGCCGGTGCTGCATGGAGCCGGAAAAGAGGAAATTTTCCATAAGCCTGGAGGCGGTCAGGGTGCCATCCGGGGTCTCGATCCGGTCGCCGAACGCCTTGACGTATTGCAGGGCGGTGAGGTTCGGGTTCATTTCCTGGACGTGCTGGGAGAAATAGCCCAGCTTTACGGTCTCGCCCAGGGTCACTGTGCCGGAATCCGGAGTGATATATCCCGCGATCAGATTCAGCAGGGTGGATTTTCCCGCGCCGTTGCCGCCGACAATGCCCACCCGGTCCGTGCGCTGAAGGAGAAAATCGAAGCTTTTCAGCACACATTTGCCGTCAAAGGATTTGCTGACGCCTTGCAGCTCCACGGTTTTCTTCCCCAATCGGGAGGACAGGGCACGGATCGGCTCCAGAGAGCCTTCCGTCTGGGGCGGCTGGGCGGCCTTCAGCCTCTCGTACCGCTCCAGACGCTCCCGGCTTTTGGTGCCCCGGGCGCAGGGGCCTTGGAGCACCCATTGCAGCTCCCGGCGCAGGGTGGTCTGTCGCTTGCGCTCACTGGCCGCGTCCATTTCCTCCCGCCGGGCCTTGCCGTCTAAGTAGGCGGAGTAGCCGCCGTCGTAGAGGTAGAGCCTGCCGAAGCTGACCTCCAGGGTTTTCTGAGCCACCCGCTCCAGAAAGTACCGGTCGTGGGTGACAAGCAGAATGCCGCCGGAGAAGCCCTGTAAATAATTTTCCAGCCAGCCGATCATTTCCGCGTCCAGGTGGTTGGTTGGCTCGTCCAGCGCAAGCAGATCCGCCGGATGCACCAGGACGGAAGCCAGGGCCACCCGCTTGCGCTGGCCGCCGGAGAGCGTGCCCATTTTTTGATTTACGTCTCCAATGCCCAGCCGGGTGAGAATTTCCACCGCCTCGTACCGGGCAATTTCCCGGGCGGTGGGGTCAAGTCCCGCCTCCACCTGCTCCATGACCGTGTTTTCCGGGTCAAAGGGCGGGTTCTGGGGCAGATACCCCAGGCGCACGTTGGGGTCATAGCTGACGGTGCCCATGTCCGGCACTTCCACCCCGGCGGCCAGCCGGAGGAAGGTGGACTTGCCGCAGCCGTTGACACCCACGATGCCCACCCGGTCGCCGTCCTTCATATAAAAGCTCACATTGTCCAGAAGCGTCCGATCCCCGTAGGTTTTGCGGACGCCCTCCATATTCAGAAGCATAGCTCGGCTCCTTCAAAATCGATTCTGTCTTTTATCATACCACCGTTTGACCCAAAAAGGAAGGAGAAAAAACAGTTTCCGGGCTTTTCTCAGAGGGCAATTTACGCGATCATGGGGCGGGAGGAACTGTACCTGGACAGTATGCTGGAGCTGTTCTGAAAATAGGAACCGCTCCGGCTACGCCGGAGCGGTTCAGTGTGTTATTTCTGAGGTTCCTCCCAGGTGCGCTGGCTGATGATGTACCTGGGTCTGGCCTTGGTTTCCAGGTAGATTTTCCCGATGTACTCGCCGATAACCCCCAGGCACAACAGCTGTACCCCGCCCATGAAGCAGACGATGCAGACGGTGGAAGCCCAGCCGCTGACGGTATTTCCCAGCAGTGCCGTGACGACGGCCCAGATGACCCCGATGAAGCTGACGATGGCAAAGAAGGCGCCTAGCCCCGTGACCATCCGGATGGGCTTGACGGAAAGGCTGGTGATGCCGTCGAAGGCCAGTGCCAGCATTTTCTTCAGGGGGTAGTGGCTTTCCCCCGCCAGACGCTCGTGACGCTCGTAATAGACGCTGGTGCTCTTGAAGCCCACCAGGGGGATCATGCCCCGCAGGAAGATGTTGACCTCCTTGAAGTTGGCAAATTCCTGCAAAACCCGGCTGCTGATCAGCCGGTAATCCGCGTGGTTGAACACCACCTCGGCACCCATCCAATTCATCAGATGATAGAAGCTCTCGGCGGTGAACCGCTTGAAGAAGGTGTCCGTGTCCCGCTTGCTGCGCACGCCGTAGACCACCTCGCAGCCGTCTAAGTACGCGTCCACCATGGCATCCATGGCATTCATGTCGTCCTGGCCGTCGCAGTCGATGGAGATAGTGATGTCGCACCGGTCTTTGGCCTCCATCAGCCCTGCCAGCACCGCGTTCTGGTGTCCCCGGTTCCGGCTCTGGGCAATGCCCAGGAAGTGCCTGTCCTGCTTGGCCAAATCCGTGATGATCTGCCAGGTCTTGTCCCGGGAGCCGTCGTTGACGAAAAGCACCCGGCTGTCGTCGCTGATTTTTCCCTTGCCCACCAGCTCCGTGATTTTGTCCAGAAACAAGGTGCAGGTGATGGGCAGCACCGCTTCCTCGTTGTAGCAGGGGACAATGATATACAGTACCGGCTTCATATCAATTCTTCCTTTCCGCAACCACTGATTTGTAATAGTTCCCGAAACTGGCCAGGGCGTCGATGATGGGCAGCATTTCCCGACCCAGGCCTGTCAGGCCGTACTCTACCCTTGGCGGCACCTCCTGATAATCCAGGCGGTAGGCAAGACCGTCGTCGATCATCTGCCGGAGGCTGTCGGTGAGTACCTTCTGGGAAACGCCCTCCAGATCCCGCTGAAGCTCGTTGAATCGCCAGGGGCGGCTTCGCAGATTGCGCAGAATGAGCAGCTTCCATTTTCCGCCCACCAGTGCCACGGCGGTGGCCACGGGACAGGCGGGCAGCTCGTCCTTGGTTTTCATACGCTTCACCTCTTATTCAGTATAACACACGCAAATCGGAATGTACAGTTATAAAAAAGTGCGTACTTGTTTTTTCTTGGGCTTCCGATAGAATAAAGGCAAGCAATCACTGCTGCAAGTATTTAGGAGGTTATCTTTATGAAAAACTACGCGAAGACCAATGTGGGCCACGAGGGCAGAGTCGAGCTGCACCAGACCCTTTCTCTCACCGGCGCGGAGATCAGCGTGAACCGGCTGCGTGCTGGCACCGGTGTACCCTTCGTCCACGCCCACAAGTGCAACGAGGAAATTTACGGCGTTCTGGAGGGTCGTGGCACCGCCAACATTGATGGGGAGACCGTAGCCCTGACCGCCGGGGACTGGCTGCGGATCGCCCCCGCCGCCAAGCGGCAGTTCTCCGCCGCGGCGGACTGCGGCATCACCTTCGTGTGCATCCAGGTGAAGGAAAATTCCCTGGGCGGCTTCACCGCCGACGACGCCATCGTCTATTGATTATTCGCAAAAAGGGGTGCTGCCTAGGCTTGGCAGCACCTCTTTTTGCGAATAATCAGCCCCGGATGTCCAGAAGCTGAGCCTTGCCGGTCAGAGAAAGCACCGGAAAGCCGGCGGGGGAGAAACACACAGTAGGCAATTTCTCCGAATCCATCCAGGCACAGCAGCACCCGAAAGGCCAGCTCTTGCTGATAGGATTTATCTGCTCAGCCTTTGCCACTTCCGCAGCTGGGAAAGGGTCAGGCGGCAGCCTGTTTGGCGGGGGGACATTTGGAAATAGTCCCTAAGACCCCAGCGGTAGGTACCAAGCCAGCCCAGGAGCATCGCCCCTCCAAGGTATTTCAGACCGTAGCACAGCCGGTAGCAAAAGCCGATTCCGATGGGAAGCCGGGCTTTCAGAATGTACATCCGGTTTCTGACTTGGTAACAGAACCGGCTCTCGGTTCTTACCCGGCCGTTGCCATGTACCCGGTGGAGCACTGTCACAGAGCCGTCGTAGAACACGCCCTCGCCGCCGAGAGCCAGGGATTTCAGTACCAGATCCGTTTCCTCCCCCCAGAAAAACAGCTCAGAGGAAAATCCGCCGATTTCCGCGAACCAGGAGGCTCGGATGGCGCAGCCGCCGCCTACAAAATACTTTGTGGAGAACGTGTCGTCCTTCCGGTTCCGCCGGTGCTTTCCGTGGGGCCAGTTGTAAAGCCCACCCTCCAGATTCCGCATCTGAAAGGCGAAAATGGCAAAATCCGGCTCCCGGTTCATCCGGTCGCGGATACGCGCGAGGGCGTTTTCCTCTATAAAATTGGCATCGTCGTCCAGAAACACCAGGTATTCGTACCGAGCCCTCGCCGCGCCGAAGTTCCGGCCGCCGGGAGGCCCCAGGTTCACTTCCAGCCGGAAAAAACGCAAATCCTCAAGACCGCTGGCTTCGCAGACCTGGGTCATATCCCCATCCGAGGCGTTGTCTATCACGATGACCTCCCAGGGACAGGGGCAGGTCAGGCATGACAGGGTTTCCAGTGTCCGGGCAAGCTCGGCTTCCCGGTTGTGAGTGACCAGAATCAGGGAGATTCCCGCATCTTTCGTTTCCATAGCACCAGAACCTCCTTAGGGGTATCCTTCGGTTTCAACCGATTGCCGATCCGTTCGACAGGACAATTATACCTTTTCCAGCCGGATTCGTCAATAAAAAAGCGCATTTCGCCCATTCCTGGCTCCGCCGCGAAAGAAGAAAAACCCTGCCTGCGGCAAATGCGGATTGACGGGCATCCCCAATTGCGCTATTATTGTGGTAAGAAAACGGGGAGGGAAAAGCGATGAAAAGCCTTTTGATTCAGGACACCACCGAAGAGGAGCGGCGAAGAATCGTAGAGGAAGCCCTGGGCTTTCCGGGCGCCTGCGACGACTGCCTGAGTGGCCTGGCGGACATGTATGACGACTATATTTATGGTATTCGGGAGCTGGAGGAAATCAATATGTCCTTTCGGACGGATTACGTCCGGGATAGGAAAGGTCCGGAGCGCACCGGCTGTGGTTATTGACGAAAGCGGATAAGTGTAGTATAATATTTGTCCGTTTACGAAGATGAAGCCTGCCGCGGAAGAAACCGGGCAGGATAAAGGGAGATAAGACATGAAAAAATGCGGTTTCCGCTGGCAGCTGGCGCTGTATGACCTGCTGGTTCTGCTGGCGGTGGATTTGCTGCTGCTGGTGTTCTACCGAAGCAATGAGGAGCTGTCCCTGGGAGCCTGCCTGATGCACGGAAGCATCAGCTTTGTGTGCATTTTCGCCGCCCGGATCTTAGGCAGCATCTATCAGCAGATCTGGCGCTACGGCGGCATCCAGTGCTATATCCGGCTGCTGCTGGTGGACGCGGTGGCCTTTGCGGCAACCCTTGCCATCGAGCTGACACTGCCTCTGTTCATCCCCATCGAGAAGGTGACCTTCTCCCGGCTTCTGAGCATTGCCAGCATGAACCTGCTGGGGGCACTGGCCATCCGGATGATCTACCGCTACTGCTTCAAATGCGGCACGGCGGACACGGCCTACGGCAAATTCCTCCGGCTGCTGCTGCGCCTTTTTGCCGGGGACGAGCTGATCCACCCCAACCGGGAGGCGGAGCATAAGATCAAAATCGCCATCATCGGCGCGGGTCGGGTGGGGGTGACCCTGGCCGAGGAGCTATTGTCCAACCCTGCCTCCAGCTTCCTGCCCCGGTGCTTCATCGATGTGAGCCAGGAGAAGGCGGGACGGGAAATCCACGGCCTGCCGGTGCTGCTGGAGGATGATACCACGCTGGAGGCTCTTCGCAGTCACGAGGTGCAGGAGGTGGTCTTCGCCATCCCCAATTTGTCCGATGAGAAAAAGCGGGAGCTGTACGCTGCCTATTCCGACGCGGGCTACAAGATCAAGGTCTACGACTACCCCATAATGCAGACCGCCGGGGGCAAGCGATCTGTCCGGGATTTTGACATTGAGGAGCTGCTCTTCCGCAAGCCCATTGCCATTGCCGACGAGAAAACCGGAGCCTTCTACCGGGACAAGGTGATCCTCATTACGGGCGGCGGCGGCTCCATCGGCTCGGAGCTGTGCCGTCAGCTGGCGAAAATGGAGCCGAAGCGGATCATCATTCTGGATATCTACGAAAACGGAGCCTATGACATTCAGCAGGAGCTGAAGATCGCCTATGGCGGCAAGCTGGACTTGCAGCTGGAAATCTGCTCCGTCACCCACCGGAAATCCCTGGAGCGGGTATTCTCGGCTTACCATCCTCAGATCGTCATTCACGCCGCCGCCCACAAGCATGTGCCGCTGATGGAGAAAAACTGCATCGAGGCGGTTTACAATAACGTTTTCGGCACGAAAAATTTGGTGGAGCTGTGCGAGGAGCACGCGGTGGAGCGGTTCATGATGGTATCCACGGACAAGGCGGTGAATCCCACCAACGTGATGGGTGCCACCAAGCGGATGTGCGAGATGATCGTGGGCAGTGCCAGTACCTGGGGCACCGCCTGCTATAGTGCCACCCGGTTTGGCAATGTCCTGGGTTCCGCAGGCTCGGTGATTCCGCTCTTTAAGCGGCAGATCGCCAGCGGCGGCCCCATTACCCTCACTGACCGGCGGATCATCCGCTATTTCATGACCATTCCCGAGGCCTCTCAGCTGGTGCTGGAATCCGGGGCCATGGCGAAAAACGGGGAGCTGTTCGTGCTGGACATGGGTCAGCCGGTGAAAATTCTGGATCTGGCCCAGAGCATGATCCGCCTGTCCGGGGTCAGCGGCATTGAGATCGTGGAGACCGGCCTGCGGCCGGGCGAAAAGCTCTACGAGGAGCTGCTGGTGAAAACCGAAGACCTGGACAAAACGGAAAACAGTCTGATTTTCGTGGAAAAGGACACGCCCCTGCCGAAATCTGAGCTGGAGCGGCGGCTGGCCATTCTGGCGGCGGCCTGCGCCACCGGCGACGACGAGGCGGTGCGAAGCGCCTTAAAACAGGTGGTGCCCACCTACCGCTCGCCTGAGGAGGTCAACGCCAACGCCGACCAGGCCGCGGAAATGCAGGAAATGGCCACGGTATAAAGTGTAAAAAACGTTGCGGTGTGTTCAGCACCGCAACGTTTTTTAAGGCATTACCAGATTTTTGGATGTACCTGCTGCGCCGTTTGGTTTCAGGGGCACACTTTCATTCCGTTCCTCGACCAAATGGAGCCGCTGTGTATTGAACGATACGCACGGTGACGTGGGAGGTTGGGGCTGCTTAGCCCCTCCCGCGCCATGCCGAGGAGGGGGGCTATTCTATTGATTTTTCTTTCAGGATCATGGAACGGATGGCTTCAACAGCGGTTCGGATGGCGTCGGAGGTGTCCCAGCAGGTATTGGTCAGACCGGTGGCATCCTCTCGCTCCCGGTTGCGGCACAGCAGCAGGACGGTGGCAGCCTTCATACGGCGAATCCCGGCGACCAGGTACAGGGTGTCGCTTTCCATTTCACTGCCAATGGCACCGGCACGTTTCCAGGCTTTCCACTTGGAACGGAGCTCATCCTCGACAGGCATGGTCTCCGGAGCGTGCTGACCATAATAGCTGTCCTTACATTCTACGATGCCGTTGGCATAGGGCAGGCCAAGTCGTTTTGCGGCGGCGTTCAGCTCCATGACCAGATCAAAATTGGGCACGGCGGGGTATTCTACCGGTACATACTCCAGACCGGTACCGCTTTTGCGAATGGCGCCGGTGGGAATGATCAGGGTGCCTGGAACCAGACTGGCATCGATACCGCCGCAGGTGCCTACCCGGATCAGAACCTCCGCACCGCATTTTTTCAGCTCCTCCACACCGATGGCAGTGCTGGGGCCGCCCATACCGGTGGACATGACAGTGACGGTTTCGCCCTCCAGGGTGCCGTTCCAGGTTGTGTACTCCCGGTAGGTCTGCACATAGCGCGGGTTGTCCAAAAATGCGGCGATTTTTTTCACACGCCCGGGGTCTCCGGGGAGAATGACATAGCGCCCCAGTTGACCGGGAGCGCATTTGATGTGATGCATCAGTTCTTCTTGCATAGTATAATTCCTCCTGAAATGTGATTTTATATGATTTGGTCGGCAAAACTGTGCCCGGGTGTTTCAAGTGAAACTCCCAGCAGCTGGGCGACGGTGGCGGCAATGTCACAGAAACCAGATCGGGTTCCAAGGTTGACCGGCTTTATGGCTTGTCCCAGGGCAATCATAGGCACATATTCCCGGGTATGATCCGTGTGCTTTTGGAAGCGGGGATCGCACCCGTGATCACCGGTGATGATCACCATGTCCTCTGCACCCAGCTTTTCAAGGAACCCGGGCAGCCAGGCGTCAAATTCCGCCAGTGCCCGGGCGTAGCCGTCTGGATCCCGGCGATGGCCATAGAGCATATCGAAATCCACCAGATTCACAAAGCACAGTCCGTTAAATTCTTTGTCCGCATAGGCCATTGTCTTTGCAAGACCATCAGTGTTACCGGTGGTGTATACATATTCGGTCATGCCGATACCGGCGAAGATATCATGGATTTTTCCGACGGAAATGACCTGCTGACCGGAATCGACGATCCGCTGCAGCAGGGTCGGACGGGGAGGCTTCAGAGAAAAATCGTGGCGGTTTGTGGTTCGATGGAAGGGCCACTCCCCGGTGAAGGGCCTGGCAATGACCCGGCCTACGCTGTGTTTCCCGGTGAGAAGCCGGCGGGCAACCCGGCAGTATTCATACAGCAGCTCCGGCGGAACGATGGATTCGTGGGCGGCAATCTGAAATACCGAATCGGCAGAGGTATAGACGATCAGGTCTCCGGTTTCCATATGCCGCTTCCCGTAATCCCGGATGACATCCGTACCGGAGTAGGGGCAGTTGCACAGGACGCCTCTGCCGGTTTGCTGACGGAAGGGAGCCAGGATCTCCGCAGGGAAGCCCTGGGGATAGGTGGGCAAGGGATTTTCGGAAACGATCCCTGCGATCTCCCAGTGACCGATGGTAGTGTCTTTTCCTTGGGAGAGCTCCTGAAGGCGGGCGAGAGCCGCTTTTGGGTGAGGGACTTTTGGCAGATAATCGACTCCGTCCAAATTGCCAAGTCCCCAGGAAATCAGATTTGGCATGTGGAATTCTGGCGAGGTGGTGCAGCTTCGCAGGGTGTTGGCACCAACGTCTCCGAAGACGGGGGCATCTGGCTCCTCGCCGATTCCACAGGAATCCAGTACGATTAGAAAAATGCGCTTCATAGCAAACCTCCTTTTCAAATTAGTCAGAAATTATATTATGAATTTGCAACCTACTCCATTATAGCTGCAGCTAAAAGATATTACAATAGCAAAATGCAAATTTAGCATTATGCACAAAATATGACCGCTCTATTTATAAATAATGATATATTGACATTTTTATTTTGACGTGTATGATAAAGCTATGGCTAAAACATATTATGAAAAATAAGGGAATGCGCTGTGAACAATTCTAAAAAAATACTACAACTTTTTGAAAACATCCTATGGATCGAACTTGGATTGGCGATATCCTCCGCAGGAACGGCACTTTTTTACGCCGCAGATCTGGGATCCGGGGCTATGGCGACATTCTCCGATGGACTGCACCTGCTGCTGGGTATTTCCTATGGAAATGCCAATACATTATCCAACATAGTGTTGTTGATAGTTCTGCTTTTCCTTCAGAGGTCTTACATCAACGTGGGTACCGTTCTTTGCGTATTTACCATCGGACCATGGGTAAATTTGTTTACGCCGGTTTTTCAGGCTGCCGGCCTGGCACAGGCGAATATGTGCCTTCGCCTGCTGGGGGCAGCGGGTGGTACCATCTGCATGGGGGTCGGCTTGGGTCTGTATGTATCCGTAGGCTGTGGGCTTGGTGCCATGGAGGGGATCGTCATGTATTGCAGGGAACGGTTTCACATTTCCGTGGGGGTATCCAAGATCATTCAGGATGTGACACTGGTGCTCCCGGGAATCCTGCTGGGAGCCCGCTGGGGTGTTGGAACGATGATTGCCATGTTCTGCACGGGGCCGGTGCTTCAGTTTTCCACAGCTTTTTTTAAGAACCGGGTATTTTCTGCCCTTTGCCGTCCCTGGGTCGAACAGGTGTGAGCGAGATTTTATCCTGCTGAGCCAATACCGGCGGGTAAAATAAAGGACAACACGCGCAATTGTGTCTGCGAGCCTCAGCCGTCTTGTTACCCCATTTCTTCAGTTTGAAAAACGGGAACTATAGCGCAGCCGTTGCCGGCGAAAGCTGGCTTGCGGGTGCGGCATACCCCTTGCGGGTACATACAGTACTCCGACCTTTTCCGAACTTTGAACTGGGATAAAAATCCTGGCTGAGTCTTCTTGCCAAATTGTACGCGGTGTTGCCAGAGAACAAATATCATCAGGAGGAACGTAAAAAATGAAAAGCAAAAAGATCGTTGCGCTGCTTCTGACTGCGGTTATGCTGCTCTCCATGGCAGCCTGCGGACAGAAGACAACCACCGCCACCGCCACTGCCGCCGCTTCTGCCGACGGCACGCCTTCCGGGGAGACTGCCGCGGACGGTATCGTAGAAGCCTTTGGCAAGAAGGCCGGCGATATCGGGGTTGTGCTGATCCTGAACACCAATCTGGGCGACCATGCGATCTGCGACCTGTCTAACGCCGGCCTGCAGGAGGCTGCTGCGATGTATGGCTTCCGAGCGAAGGTCGTTGAACTTGGCGGCGATGTTACACTGCAAGTGCCCACCATGCAGGAGTATGCGGAGGATCCTGACTGGGATATCATTGTCTGCGGTACTTCCAACTTGAAAGAGGCCGTTCAGCAGGTCGCGCAGGAGCATCCGGATCAGAAGTTTATCCTTTACGACGCACAGGACGAGAAGGGCCTGCCCAATGTTTTCTCCATGGATCACTGCCAGAATGAGGGTGCCTACCTTGCCGGCGTGGCGGCCGCTCTGCTGACCACCAGTGACGCACCCTTGGCCAATGGGGAAAAGACCGTCGGTTTTGTAGGCGGCGGCGAGAACACCGCGCTGGATGACTATCTGATCGGCTATATTCAGGGTGTCCATTCCGTAGATGAGGACATCAACATTTTGGTTTCCTGGATCGGCGACTTCAAGGATACTGCTAAGGGCAAGGAGCTGGCCGTGGCACAGGCAGGTCAGGGCGCGGACGTAATCTTCTCCGTTGCTGGTATTGCCGGTTTGGGTACTCTGGCAGGCTGCGCCGAGAGCAATATCTACTCCATCGGCGTGGACTCCGACCAGTACACGGTTCTGCTGGAGACCGATCCGACCACCGCTGCCAACATCTGCACTTCCATGTATAAGAAGGCGGACGTGACTGTCAGCACACTGATTGCCAGGGCTCTTGACGGCACTCTGGAATGGGGCAGCTACGCCAAGTGGGGTCTGCAGGACGGCGTGGTCGGTCTGGCTAACGATAATGACAATTATCAGAGCATCTTCTCTGAGGAGCAGAAGCGTTATCTGGATGGCGTGCAGGCGGACGCTACTGCCGGAAAGCTGGAGATTCTGTCCGCTATCGGCATGGACAACGATCAGCTGCAGCAGATTCTGGCTACCGCAACCAAGTAAGGATAACATGGAGGGGAACAGAACGCGTCCACGTTCTGTTCCCCCAGGATGCCGAAAAAGGAAATGCAGGAGGATGAATATGAAAGAGAATATCCTCGTTATGGAGAACATCCGGAAGGTATATTCGAATGGATTTATCGCGAATGAAAATGTAAATCTTGCTGTCAACGAGGGTGAGATCCATGCGCTGGTCGGTGAAAACGGTGCCGGAAAAAGTACGCTGATGAAGGTGCTTTTCGGCGTAGAAAAGCTGGATGAGGGCAGAATCCTCCTGAACGGACAGGAAGTCCATATCGACAACCCCAATGTGGCAATCCAATTGGGGATCGGCATGGTTTATCAGCATTTTATGCTGGTACCCAGTCTGACGGTAACGGAGAACCTTGTCATTGGCATGGAGCCCAGAAAAGGCGGGATCTTCTACGACCAGTCCGCCGCTGAAAAGCTGGTCAGAGAGGCGGCACAGAAATACAATTTCAAATTGGATCCGACGGCTAAGATCCAGGATCTTCCTGTCGGCCAGAAGCAGAAGGTCGAGATTTTGAAGGTGCTGATCCGGGGGGCAAAAATCATCATTCTGGATGAGCCTACGGCTGTCCTGACGCCTCAGGAAACGAGGGAACTGTTTGCCGAGCTGAAGGGATTGAAGAGCCAGGGCTATACCGTGATCTTTATCTCTCACAAGCTGAACGAGGTGACAGAGCTATGCGACCGGGTGACGGTCATGCGGGCGGGAAAGACCATTGGTGTCCGCAATATTGCTGATGTGACCGAGGGAGATATCTCCCGGATGATGGTCGGCCGGGACATTGTATTGAAAATAGACAAAAAACGGGCGGTACCGGGAGAGGAAGTTCTCTCAGTGCGGCATGTTACCAAATATATTCTGAATACGAAAAAAATACTTGACGACGTGAGCTTCCGTGTGCGCCGGGGGGAAATCCTGGGTGTGGCCGGTGTGGAAGGAAATGGCCAGAAAGAGATCAGCGAGATCATCACTGGCCTAGATCGGGTATTCGACGGAGAGGTTCGCGCGACGCCGGAACTGGTGGATGTACGGGAGCAGACAATACGGCAGCTGCGGGAGAAGGGTGTAGCCCATATTTCCGAGGACCGTATGACCTATGGAATCGTGGGCGACGGCAGCATTGAGGACAATATCATTGCCGACCGTTATTATAAGCCGTCCATGAAGAAGGGGCTGCTGCTGAACCAGAAAAAGATCGATGCTCTGGCGGATGAACTGATCCAGGAGTATAAGGTCAAGTGCGACAACCGGACGCAGCCGATCCGGATGCTGTCTGGCGGTAATATGCAGAAGGTGGTCACTGCCCGGGAATTTACTGCGGGTGCGTCCCTGATCATTGCCAATCAGCCGACCCGAGGCATTGATATCGGGGCCAGTGACTTCATTCGCCGCCGCCTGGTGGAACTGCGGACCCAGGGAGCTGGCGTACTGCTGATCAGCGCGGACTTGAATGAGGTGCTGGAGATCAGCGACAGTCTGATCGTGATGCACAACGGACGGATCGCCGCGTATTTTCCGGATGCGTCCGCGGTGGGTGAAGATGAATTGGGCGAGTACATGCTTGGGGTAAAAACAATGAGCGAGGAAGAAAAACGGGAGGTGGCGGATTATGACTAAGGCAAAGAAAATCCGGACCGCAAAAGAAATTGAGCAGATCTTCAATGTGCTGCGGGTGATTGTGGCAATTGCCATTGCACTGTTGTTTGCTTTTGCTGTAATCCTGCTGGTCAGCGACGACCCGTTGGACTCCATCTCCAAATTTGTGGTCGGTCCTATGACAACGACTCGGCGCTTTGGCGAGGTCATCAGCAAAATGGTGCCGCTGCTGTTCACCGGCGCGGCAGTGTGCTTCATCTTCTCTGCGAACCAAACCAATATGGCGGTGGAAGGCGGCTTTACGCTGGGTGCTCTGGGAGCAACCATTGCCGCCGTTTACCTGTCCGTGGGAAATGCGGTGGTGGACGTGACGGTGGCGTGCCTTCTGGGCGGTCTGTTTGGGCTGATTGCCTGTGCGATCCCCGCTATTATGTATGTCAGATTCAATTCCAAGCCCATTGTCAGCTCGTTGATGATGAACTATGTGTGCATGTATGTGGCCATCGGCCTAATCAATCATCCCATGCGGGACAACAGTGCAGGATTCAATGCTTCGAAGACCTTTGCCGCTACGGCTCAGCTGCCGAAGCTGCTGAAGGGCACGGACATCCACCTTGGATTGATCATCGGCCTGGTGGTGATCCTGTTCAGCTACATTTATCTCTACCGTGCACAGAACGGATACGAGATTCGGGTGGTAGGCAAAAACAGCGATTTTGCCACCTACTGTGGCATGCCGGTCAACAGCATCCTGATGAAGTCTCAGCTGATCGGCGGCTTCCTGGCTGGCCTGGGCGGCGCGGTAGAGGTGCTGGGTCTGTATTCCCGGTTCCAGTATTCTGGCAATACGGGTCTGGGCTTCGACGGCATCATGGTTGGCATTATGGCGGCGTATAACCCGAAGCTGGTTCCGTTGGCGGCGTTTTTCTATGCCTATGTGAAGGAGGGCGCGGCGATTCTGGCCCGTTCTACGGACATTCCGGTAGAGCTGGTGAGCATTATTCAGGCGATCATTATCATGCTGGTGGTAGCCGAAAGATTCCTGTATAAGCAGAAGCACAAGCTTATGGTTCGGGCGGCGGAAAAGCAGCTGGAGCTGCAGCAGACTCAGAAGGAGGAGGGTTAAGGATGAATGCGGATTTTATCGCAAGTTTTCTCTATTCTGTGATTCGGATCACCACGCCTCTGCTCTATGGCGCGCTGGGAGCACTGATCTGCAAGCAGGGCGGTGTGCTGCACATTGCCTTTGAGGCCTGTATGCTGTTCGCTGCATTTTTTGGTGTGGTGGCCAGTGCGTTGACGCAGAGCGTTTTCCTTGGTCTGATCGCCGGTATGGCGGGAGGAGTACTGGTGATGCTCCTGTTCGGCTATTTCACCCTGCAGCTGAACGCAAACCTGGTTTTGACGGGAATCGCCCTCAACACGCTGGCATCCGGCGGAACGGTGTTCCTGATGTATCTGCTCTGCGGCGAAAAGGGAACCAGCAATGCTCTGCCCAGCCTGGTATTTCCCACTGTGAATATTCCGGTGGTTAAGGACATCCCTTTCTTAGGTACAGTGCTGTCCGGGCATAACATCCTGACGTATGTGGCGTTTATTATGCCCGTGTTTGTGTATCTGCTGATTTTCAAGACGCCGCTGGGACTACGTATCCGGTCGGTTGGTGAAAATGAGAATGCTGCCGCAAGCGTAGGCGTCAATGTAGCCAAGACCAAGTATATCACCCTGATCATCGGCGGCGCGGTCACATCTCTCGGCGGAATGTTTATGTCCATGGGCTATCTGTCCTGGTTTGCCCGGGATATGATCGCCGGCCGGGGCTTTATGGCCATTGCAGCCCAGAATCTGGGAAACGCGGCGGTGGTGCCCACGTTCATCACATCTGTCCTGTTCGGATTGGCCAACGCTTTGGCGGTTATGCTCCAGACACTGAATCTTCCTGCGGAGATATTCCAGGCAATGCCCTATGTGGTCACGCTGATTGGCCTGGCTGCTTATTCCAGCTCTCAGCGGAAGGGACAGAAGCAAGAAAAAAAGACTGGAAACAGGCAAAATAAGGGATGAAAAAATCTTTTTTTCAGGTATAATGAAAGCTGAAAGAGAGGGAGACCTATGTCTTATTCATCGAATGCATCACAGCGTGTCTTAAACTACATTACGGACAATATCAGAACCGGGCATTGGGCGGCGGGCAGCAAGATCGAAACGGAGGATACAATCAGCGAAAAGCTGGGCGTAAGCCGGATCGCAGTCAGACAGGCCATTGAAAAGCTCAGTACGCTGGCGGTTCTGACGAAGGTACAGGGATCCGGAACTTATGTAAACGGCTTTGAAGAGTGCACACTGGGAGGGATGGTGTATTACCCGCCTACCCTGCGGTCACTGCGCACAGTGCTGGAATTCCGGAGGATGTTCGATTCCTGCAACGCGGAGCTTTTTATTCAGAATGCGACGCGGCAGCAGAAGGAGGAACTGTACCAGAATTTCCGGGACATGGTTCAGACAAAGGATGATCGGGAACGCTTTGAAATTTATGACAACGCCTTCCATGAAATGATTGCCAGAGGAACCAACAATACCTTGATCTGCCAGATATCCGATACGCTGACAGAGCTTTTGATCCATCATCAGGCACTGCAGTACGATTTGGTCGGGCCGGAGCAGGCCATTAAATGGCATGGGCGTATCATCGAGGCCATCCAGGATGGGGATGGTGAGCTGGCGCGGCTATATACCAGGGTACATATTGATAATGCCATCAAAAGATTGGCATCGGCTGACAGCAAAACGGAGGAAACACCATGAGCAGTGCTGTGTATGATATTATTACTTCCGATCATCTGAATTATCATCAAAAGCTGAACGCTTTGTGCCATGAGGCGGAGAACACACTGGAGGTACTGCCGCTACCGGCACATTTCCACAAATACTTCGATCGCGGAGCGATCTGTGATATGAACGAGGGAAACGCTCCCTATCGCCCGCGCTATGTGATGGTGGATTTTGAGCGGTTTGTGAAGCAGGGCAGTCGATTTCTGAAGCTGGATCCTCCCCGGAATCTGGATGAGCTGCTGTGGGCACTGGAGATCCTGTACTGCTACATTCCGTCGATTACCACAAAGCCGGTGTATCTGGGCAACCTGGACAAGCTGATCGATCCGTTTTTGGACGGGGTGACCGATGAAGAGGCCGTCCCCAAGCTGGAACGCTTTTTGGGCTATATCAACCGGGTCATCGCCAACGCTTACAGCCACGCGAACATCGGGCCGGAGGCGACCAGAGCCGGTTGGCTGCTGCTGATGATGGAGGAAAAGCTTCAGCTGGATACACCGAACTTGACTCTGAAATATGACGCAGACATTACGCCGGATGACTTTGCGGAAGCGGCGATCCGCTGTTCGCTGAAGTGCGGCAATCCCGCGATCTGCAATCACAAAGCCCATAAGGATACCTACAGCTTTGACTATGGGATTTCTTCCTGCTATAATATTCTGCCGCTGCGAGGCGGGGCATATACGCTATCCCGACTGGTGCTGCCAAGGCTTGCAAAAATGGCCGACGGCGTGGACATGTTTCTGGAGGAGTTGCTGCCGGATGCCTGTAAGACGCTGGGGGAGTACATGAATGCCCGGGTCAGCTTTCTGGTGGAGAAATCCAATTTCTTCCAGCGGGATTTTCTGGCGGAAGAGGGTCTGATTGAGCGGGAGCGCTTTGTGGGGATGTACGGCGTGGCGGGTCTGTGCGATTGCGTCGATTTGCTTCTGGCAGATCGGGGCCTGAAATATGGCAGAGATCCGGAGGCGGATGATCTGGCGGATCGGATCATGAGGATCATTCAGAACTTCGTGGCTCGCTTCGAAGCTAACTATTCGGAGATTGGCCATGGACATTTCCTGCTGCACGCCCAGGCAGGGCTGGCCACGGATGTGGGAGTGACTTCGGGCGTGCGGATCACGGTGGGAGACGAGCCGGAAAACCTGCTGAACCACCTGCGCCACAGTGCGCGGTTCCATCGATTCTTTCCCACGGGCTGCAGTGACATTTTTCCCTTTGACGCCACAGCGGAGCGGAATCCCGGTGGTTTGCTGGATATTGTCAAGGGTGCGTTCTCTATCGGGGACAAATACTGCGCGTTTTACGGTGCGGATGGAGATATGGTGCGGATCACCGGCTATCTCGTCAAGCGCAGCGACCTGCAAAAGTATGAGAACGGAGACATTGCTCTTCAGGACAATGTGATCAACGGCAGCAGCAACTACAGGCTGAACCGGCTGAAGGACAGGAAGGTTCGCCATGTCTGAGCAGTTGACCGCGCCGATCAACAGGATACTGCCCTATAGTGTTGTAGACGGACCGGGCAACCGGGTGGCGATATTCTTTCAGCGGTGCAATATCCACTGCGCCTATTGCCACAATCCGGAAACGCAGAATCTGTGCCAGAACTGCGGCACCTGCGTGGAAGAATGCCCCGGAAAGGCACTGACCATGGACAACGGCAGGGTTCGCTGGGCGGTGGGGAAATGCCTGGAGTGTGACCGGTGCATCCGGATCTGCCCGAATCATGCTTCCCCCAAAGTGACGGAGATGACACCAGAGCAGGTATTTGAGAAGGTTTGCGAGAGCCTTCCTTTTATCCGTGGAATCACCGTATCCGGTGGGGAGTGCAGCCTGTATCCGGATTTTCTCGAGAAATTGTTCACTTTGACAAGAAAAAAGCATCTGACGGCACTGATGGATTGCAACGGAACCATAGATTTGAGCTGGTATTCCGGGCTTATGGCACTGTGCGACGGTGTTATGCTGGACGTGAAAAGCTGGGATCCGGAGGCCTTCTTCACACTGACCGGAGGAGACGGCAAAAATGTAAAAAAGAATCTCCTCTGGCTGTCCCAACAGGGAAAGCTGGAGGAGGTTCGCATCGTCTACGCACCCGGCTGCGTGGACGCGGAGCACTGCATTCTTGGCATCGCGGAGACACTGGGACCGAAACAGACGGAAAAGGTGCTGCTGAAGCTGATCCGTTTTCGTCCCTTTGGGGTAAAAGGACCGCTTTCCGATTGGCCGCCGCCCTCCATGGAAGCGATGGCCGGACTGGAGGCTCTTGCGACGCGGGTCGGATTTCGGCGGATCCTGATTCTGTAGCGGTCAGGCGCATGAAAGGAAAACGATCATGATACTTTCTCACTGCAATTTTTTCTCTAAGACCCTTTTGAATCATGTGGATGTGGATGTGCTGATCCCATCCGTTCCGGAAAATGACTGCATTGGCATGACACTGGAAGAAATTTACGCACCGGTCAAGCCATATCCCGTCCTGTACCTCCTTCACGGTGCGCTGGACGACCATACCGCGTGGCTGCGGCACACGAATATCGAAGCTCTGGCGGAGAAGGCCGGTGTCGCGGTGGTCATGCCATCGGGGCAGAACGGATTCTATGTGAACGCACGTTACGGACAGAATTATTTCGACTTCATCGCCAAGGAGCTGCCGGCTTTTATCGAGCGGATATTCCCGGTCAGCACCTGCCGGGAGGAACGATTTATTGCCGGCCCGTCCATGGGCGGCTACGGCGCGACCCATACGGCACTGTCCTGCCCGGAGTGCTACAGAGCGTTCGCGGATCTGTCCGGCGCGGTGGATCCGGTGACGCTGGAACCGAGAATGCAAGCCATGGGCTTTGGCTTTTTCCGATATGATTTGATTTTTGACGGCACCCGGAATATGCGGCCTGATGATGATTTGTACGCACTGGCGGCCTCGTTAAAGTCGGCGGAGATCAAGCCGGAAGCGTATGTGTATTGCGGACTGGAGGATACTGCCAACTATGATATGAACTGCCGGTTGCGGGATACGTTGGTGGAAAACAATTTTTCCGTTTCCTTCCGGGATGGGCATGGGCGGCATGACTGGGTCTATTGGAACAGCTGCATCGCGGATTTTCTTGCGCATATTGCGAAGAAATAGGGCAGCACCGCACAATTCGGCCAGAAATCTCAGCCGGGATTTTTGCTGAATTGTGCGGTGCTGCCTTAATTATCGTGTGTCATCGAATAACGCGTATCATTGCGAACCAGCGACAGATGTCACTGGTGTGGCAATTCGTGTCCCAGTCTTCCGCTCTCGGAGGAAGACCAAGTCAGTCCCGCTTGAAGATATCCCGGGTATAGACCTTCTCCTTCACGTCGTCCAGGCAGCTGTCGTACCGGTTGGCCAGGATACAGCCGGAGAGCCGCTTGAACTTGGCTAGGTCGTTGACCACCCGGGAGCCGAAGAAGGTCTCCCCGTCCGGAAGGGTGGGCTCGTAGATGATGACGGTCGCCCCCTTGGCCTTGATCCGCTTCATGACCCCCTGGATGGCGGACTGGCGGAAATTGTCAGAATTTGCCTTCATGGTCAGCCGGTACACGCCTACCACGGTCTCCTTCTCCTTTTTGGCACTCCAGGCATCGTTGGCTTCGTACCCGCCGGCAATCTCCAGCACCTGTTCGGCGATGAAATCCTTCCGGGTGCGGTTTGACTCCACAATGGCACTCATCATGTTCTGGGGCACATTTTCAAAGTTGGCAAGCAATTGCTTGGTGTCCTTGGGCAGGCAGTAGCCGCCGTAGCCGAAGGAGGGGTTATTATAGTGGCTGCCGATACGAGGATCCAGGCATACGCCGTCGATGATGTCCTTGGTACACAGCCCCTTGGCCAGGGCGTAGGTGTCCAGCTCGTTGAAATAGCTCACCCGCAGAGCAAGATAGGTGTTGGCAAACAGCTTCACCGCCTCGGCCTCGGTAAAGCCCATGAACAGGGTGGGGATATTCTCCTTGATGGCTCCCTGCTGCAAAAGAGAGGCGAAGACTTCCGCCTCTTTCCGGGTGCCCGCATCGCAGGAGACAATGATCCGGCTGGGGTACAGATTATCGTACAGAGCCTTGGATTCCCGGAGAAACTCCGGGCTGAACAGGATCCGGTCGGTGTGGTACTTCTTCCGGACGGAGACGGTGTAGCCCACGGGAATGGTGGACTTGATGACCATAACGGCCTTGGGATTCACTTTGCGTACCAGCTCAATGACCGCTTCCACCGCGGAGGTATCGAAGTAATTTTTCTTGCTGTCGTAGTTGGTGGGGGCGGCGATGACCACGAAGTCCGCGTCCCGGTAGGCACTCTCGCCGTCCAGGGTGGCGGTCAGGTCAAGCTCCTTTTCCGCCAGGTACTTTTCGATGTACTCGTCCTGAATGGGAGACTTGCGCCGGTTGATGAGTTCCACCTTCTCCGGGAGAATGTCCACGGCGGTGACGTGGTTGTGCTGGGCGAGCAGGGTGGCGATAGACAGACCCACATAGCCCGTTCCGGCCACGGCCACGCGGTATCGCCTTGCGGGGGCGGCCTTTGGCCTGGGCTCTTCCTGATAGAGATCCGGTATTTCAAATTCCAGCACCTGCGCCAGAGCCTCCAGCTGATCGAGGGAGGGCTTGTAGGTTTCGTTTTCCAGTCTGCCCAGCATGGAGCGGTTGATGCCGGTGAGCTCCGACAGCTGAGCCTGGGTCAGGTGCTTTTCCTTGCGCCGGGCGCGGACGGTTTCCGCCAGAAGAGCGGGGGAAAGCTTTTTCATGTGTTACCTCCTGAAAATGATATTATAAGCGGAATTAAAAGCGAAAATGGAATTAAAACTTCGCATATCTTAGCATATATCTGGAACAGATGCAATAGGATCAAATAAATTCTGTTTATAGCGGCATTTTATGCAGACAACCCGGAAAACGCAGGAAACCGCCTGAAGGCCAGCCTGGAATCTGGCACAAATGCCGGAAAAAGTTATGGGTAAAGATGCACATTTTTCCGGGGAAAAGCAGGGGCTATCAAATATTTTTTACTAATATTTCAGTTAGGTGTTGATTTTCTGAAAAGATATGGTATGATAACACAGTATGAGACGGTAGGCATGGTGTGCCCTTTGAAAAATTACACATCATTCCGAAAAACGACGGAGAGTATAGACATATGTGGGAAAACGAAACCAAGAAAGCCTGGATACGCAATGTTGTGATTTTCGTGGTACTGGTGGTTGCGGCAGCGGCGTTACTGGTGACCATGCTCCAGGTGAAAAAGCAGATCGACGCCGAGGATGAGCTGCTGGAATCCAAGAGCTCCAGCCAGCAGCAGGAGCTGAGCGAGGTGCGCCAGGAAAATCTGGACGTGATCCAGCAGGGCTATGACACAGACATGCAGACCGCTCAGCAATATCTGCCCGGCATCGTCTGCTGGGGTGACAGCCTGACCGCCGGTTCCTCCGGCAATGTGTCCTACCCGGTGATTCTGCAGAAGTACATCAATATTTATCTGTGCGACGTGTACGACTTCCGTTCCACGGTGACCAATCCCCAGGATTACGATTCCCGGGTGGACTGGGATGACTATACCCTGACCGTTCCCGTGGTGAATATGGGCGCGGGCATGGAGGACAGTGCCACGGTGCTGGGCCGCAGCGGCGTAAGGCCTTACATTGTGTCCAAGGCCTTTACCATCCCGGCAACCTGTGAGGCGGTGAGCCTGAGCATCAGCTCTGTGGACAAGAAGCAGGTCAATCCCCTGACCGCCGGAAACGCCGGACTGAACCCGGTGACCATCTGCGGTGTTCAGGGCACCCTGAGCCTGGTTTCCCAGTCCTACGGCCAGTACACCTATGACTTCACCCGGCTGGAGCCGGGCAGCGAGGTGGAGGTGGAGGCCGGCACGCAGGTCATCGCTGCTTGCACCGACGAATACCGGAACTACATCCATGTGGTCTGGCTGGGCACCTACGGGGAGTATACCAGTGCTTCTCAGCTGGTGGAGGACACCAAGACCCTGCTTGCCCGGCAGAACGTCAACCCGGATCGCTATCTGGTGCTGGGCCCCTGCACCCTGCGGGGCTCCTGGACCAATGCGGACAGCACCACCATGGACACCCTGGATTCCGCCATGCTCCAGGCCTTCGGCAGTCACTATATCAACGTGCGCAAGTACCTGATGGTGGACGGCGCGACGGACGCCAGGCTTTCTCTCAGCCAGGAGGACAAGCAGCTGATCCAGCAGGGCAAGGTTCCTTCCATCTTCCGCAGCAATGCCACCGGCGCGGACTTGAACGGCGCGGCTTACCGGCTCATCGGCAAGCTGGTCTACGATCGGATGGATCGGCTAGGCTACTTTGAGGAGGTTCGGCAGGAGCTGGGTCTGGAGAAATCCACCCAGGAGCTGCTGAAGGAGGATCCGGATTACTTTACCAAGCTCATCAACGCCAACTGACACCCGGGAAAGAAAGAGGATTTACTATGCAGTATACGGAAGAAGATACCATTGACCTTCTGGAGCTTGCCAAGGCGATCTGGAAGAACATCCTGATCATCGCGCTGGTCGCCGTGCTGCTTGGCTCCGCGGCCTTCGGCGTTTCCGCCTTCCTGATCGAGCCTACCTATCAGGCCATGGCCTCCATGTACGTCAACAACAGCTCCTTCAGCCTGGGGCAGACCAGCTTCTCCATTTCCACCTCCGAGCTGTCCGCCTCCAATTCTCTGGTCAGCGTGTACATCTACATTCTGGAATCCAGAACCACCATGGAGGACGTGATCAAGGAGGCAGGGCTGAGCTACACTCCCACGGAGCTGGGAGAAATGGTGGAGGCCGAGGGCGTGAGCAACACCGGCGCCTTTGAGATCACCGTCACCAGCACCGACCCTGCCGAGGCGGAGCTGATCGCCAATACGATTGCCAAGCTACTGCCTGACCGGATCGCGGAGATCGTGGACGGCAGCTCCGTGCGCATCGTGGACTACGCCATCATTCCCGCCCACCGTTCCGGGCCGAGTCTTGTGAAGAACACCGCCATGGGCATTCTGGCAGGCGGCTTCCTGGCGGCGGCAGTGGTGGTGGTGAACTTCCTGTTCAACGATAAGTCCAGGGAAATGATCCGGTGCGCCGACGACCTGCGGGAGATGTACCCGGATGTGCAGGTTCTGAGCATGATCCCGGATATGCGCCAGTCCGAGAAGAAGAACGGCTACTATTCCGACTATTACTACGCGCCTGCGAAGAGCAAGCAGAAGGGAGGCGCAGACAATGGCAGAAAGCAAGGTGCTTAACACCCCCTCCGGGGCAAAGAAGGATCCCCGCCGTACCGGCAAGGTCTGCGAATTTTTGACCTATTCCGGCCGGGAGGCCTTCAAGCGTCTGCGTACCAATGTCCTGATCGGCCTGGGAGAGAAAACCGATAAGAAGGGTCAGATCATCGGCATCACCAGTGCCCAGCCCTCCGAGGGCAAGAGCACCGTGTCCGTGAATCTGGCCTACAGCCTGGCGGAGCTGGGCAAAACCGTTCTGCTCATTGACAGCGACATGCGCCGTCCCGCCATCCACGACATTGTGGGTGCCAGTCTGGCTCCGGGCCTTTCGGAGGTGCTGGCTGGGGGGACTGCCCTGAATGATACGGTGGTTCGCTATAACAGCTCCGCGGATAAGACCTTTTTCGACCTGATCCCCGGCGGCACGATCCCCGAAGACCCGGTGGAAAAGCTGAACTCCGGCCGGTATCAGAAGCTGCTGGAGGCCGCCGCCAACGCCTTTGACTATGTGGTGGTGGATCTGCCCCCGGTAAACGCGGTGGTGGACGCGGTGAACGTATCCAAGTATGTGGACGGGATGCTGGTGGTTCTCCGGGAGGGTCATTGCCCCCGGTATGTGCTGGAGGAGTGTATGGAGCAGCTGCACTACGCCAATGCCCATGTGCTGGGCTTCGTGCTGAACGGCTGTGTCGAGGGCGCGTCCAAGCACTATCAGTACAGCAGCCGCTATGGCTACGGCTACCGGTACGAGCAGAAACAAAAATAATTGGCATTCCCTGCCTTCGGGCAGTCGAATACAAATCTCAGGGAAAGGAGGAATTCATATGAAGAAAGCACTTGTAATGCTTTTGGCCGTGGTGCTTGTCATCGGCATGGCGGTTCCCGCTTACGCGGTTTCCAGCCCTGTAGGTGGCAAGACCAGCTCTACGACCACTGCCGATCTTCCCAAGCTGACGGATGAGAGCAAGGGGTATGTGGAGTTTATCGCCGTTGAGGATGCCGAGAAGCTATCCAAGGAGTCTCAGGCCACCTTTGCTGAGGCTCAGACCAAGCTGAAGGATGCCGCTCCCACCGGCATGAAGACCCAGTATTTCTGCTGGTGCCACATTGTGGGCAAGGAAAGCCCTGTAGATGTGGCCGTGGAGATCAAGGGGATCACCGAGCTGGTTGTGAAGCAGTATCTGGACGGCAAGTGGGTGGAGCTGAAGTCTGCCATCAACGCGGACGGCACTGCCACCATCAACGGCCTGGTAGAAGGCCCTGTGGCGATCTTCACCAAGTAATTTCCTTTCTGTGGCGGCGAGCCAGTCCTTCGGGACTGGCTCGTTTGCATATTTAGGGACGCTCTGATGAAATCGGCAAGCGCTGACGGCGAGAGGCTTTGTTTCCAGGCAAGGTTCTAAAAACGGAGGAATACTGTATGTATTTCCCGTTTTTAGAACCGCAGTCTGGGAGCAAAAGATCCGTCGTTCGGCCGCAGACGATTTATTCAGAGTTTCCTTAGAAAGACCGAAGGATACGCTTGTCATCGCGAACCAGCGCACGCTGGTGTGGCAATCCGTTTCTCCACGCTGCGTTTAGCTTTGGTAGAAAGGCCAGCTTCCTCTTGCAATTGGATAATTTCTGTGATATGCTGTCACTGATAATTTCTGCGCCACGGTAACGTACCGCGCGCTGACCCGAATTGCGGAAAGGAGGTTCTCTATGATCGATTTTCACAGCCATGTGCTGCCCCGGATGGATGACGGCCCCAGGAGCCTCCGGGAAAGCCTGGAAATGCTGAACCAGTGCTTTCAGCAGGGGGTGGACGCGGTGGTGAGCACCTCTCATTTTTACGCCTATCAGGACGATCCCAAGGCTTTTCTCCTGCGCCGGGGACGGCGGCTGCAGGCGCTTCGGGAGGCGATGCTTTGCAGCACAGAGGTTTACCCCCGGATCATCCCCGGGGCGGAGGTGCTGTATTTCCCCGGCATCAGCCAGGCTCAGGAGGTGGCGGAGCTGTCCATCGCCGGACGGGTCATTCTGATCGAGCCGCCTATGGCTCCCTGGTCGGACGATATGCTCGATGAGATCGTCAGCCTGGGGGAGAATTTCAGACGAAAGCCGGTCATTGCCCATGTGGATCGATACATGAAAATGCTGGGCGACAACGGTCTCATTGACCGGGTGCTGGAGCGGGAGCTGCTGGTGCAGGTCAACGGCAGCTATTTCCTGGATAAAAAGCGGGAAAAGGCCGCCATCCGGAATCTGAAGAAAGGAAAAATCCATCTGATTGGCTCGGATTGCCACAACCTATTCGATCGTGCCCCCAATCTGGGTCTGGTGCGCCGGGTGGTTCGGGCGGCGGGGGCTGAGGCGGAATTTCGAGTTCTCCAGGAAAACGCCGCCGGGCTTCTGGAGCTGGAAGGAGAGTTGGTATGAAAAAAATCGTTTTGCTGCTGCTGTGCGCGGTTTTGCTGGGGGCTTTGCTGCTGGGCGCCCTGTTTGCCCACAAGCAGACCACGCAAACGCCCATTGAAAACGCGGGCGCGGCCGTCAATGCCGAGGTCAAGTCCAAAGCCCTGACCTACCAGGGTCAGGAGTACCCCCTGAAAGCCCATTTGCAGACCGTGCTGCTCATCGGCACGGACACCCTGGAAAAATATGAGGAGCAGACCGAGGGAGTCAAGCGGTTCTATAACCACAACCAGGCGGATTTTCTCATGCTCCTGGCTCTCGACCGGGACGCGGGCACTGCCCAGCTGATCCAGCTGAACCGGGACACCATGACCGACGTGCCCTGGCTGGACGTGCTGGGGGACTACGGCGGAACCGAGGTCAAGCAGCTGTGCCTGGCCTTCAACTATGGCGACGGGGGCAGGAAGAGCTGTGAAAACACCGTGGACGCGGTGTCGGGGCTGCTGTTCGACCTGCCCATTGACAATTACATTCAGATTCCCATGACTGCGGTGGGACCTCTGAATGACCTGGTTGGGGGCGTTCCCGTGACCATTGAGGAGGATCTGACGGCAGTTGACCCGGCCTTCCAGGCGGGTCAGACCCTTCGGCTTACCGGCAGTCAGGCGGAGAAGTTCGTCCGCGCCCGGATGGTGCTGGAAAACGACACGAACCTGGCTCGGATGAAGCGTCAGCGAGCCTATATGGACAGCTTCCAGGCCTGCGCCCGGGAAGCCATCAATACCGATTCGGATTTTACCATGAAGCTGCTGGAAACGCTCAGCGACTTTCTACAGTCCGATATGACCGCCCAGCAGCTGTCCGACCTTGTGACCCAGCTGGACAACGCCGATATTTCGCCCATCCGCTATGCTGACGGCAAGCTGCTTCTGGGGGAGAAGTACTATGAGTTCTATCCTGACCAGGCCTCCCTCTGGGAGATCGTCAAGGCCGCCTGCTGTGAATAAACCAAGTGCGCCGCATGTTCATGCGGCGCACATTTTTTGAAAAATATGTCATTGCGAACCAGTCCGCAGACTGGTGTGGCAATCCGTCCCCCTTGCATTCCCCTGAGAGAGTGGTGTTCCGCGCAGCGAGTTAAAATTCATCAATTGCCAGTGGCAACTGCACCACAGTGCATGGTGCCTGAAGGGCGGATGAGGTCGCTTCCGGCCTTTACCTATTGGAAAGGTGTCTTGAAAAGGGAAAAACTCTCAGTCACTTCGTGATAGCTCCCCCAAAGTGGGAGCTGGGGAGAAACGGATTGCCACACCAGTGTTGCGACACTGGTTCGCAATGACATTTTCTATTTCGGTGCGCCATGGGTGGGGCACCTTTTCATACTCAGACCACCTGGAAAATATAAAACTTCAGATAATCCGTCTCCGGGACGTTCCACAAAATGGGATGATCCGGAGCCTGCTGCCGGGCTTCGATCTGCCGCAGCTCCACCCCCGCGTCCAGTGCCGCCGCGCGGAGCATCTTCACGAACAGCTCCGAGGGCATGAAGTGGCTGCAGGACGCGGTGGCGAAATACCCGCCCCGGGGCAGCAGCTTCAACGCCCGCAGATTGATTTCCTTGTACCCCCGCTGGGCGCTGCCCACGGTTTTCCGGGACTTGGTGAAGGCGGGCGGGTCGAGAATAATGAAGTCATAGGGGGTTCTGCCCTGGGCGGCCAGCTCCGGAAGCAGATCGAAAACATCGGCGGTGACAAAATCCATCCGGTCTTCCAAACCATTCCGCCGGGCGTTCTGCCGAGCCATTTCAATGGCGGAGGCGCTGATGTCCACGGCGGTGACGTGCTCCGCCCCACCCTTGGCGGCGTTCAGGGCGAAGGAGCCGGTGTGGGTGAAGCAGTCCAGCACCCGTTTTCCCTTGGAAAGCTTCGCGATAGCCAGCCGGTTGTACTTCTGATCCAGGAAAAAGCCGGTTTTCTGGCCGTTTTCCACGTCAACGGCATAATACACCCCGTTTTCACAGATTTCCGTCACCGGGCTTTCCGGAGGCGTTTCTCCGGGGAGAACGTACCAGCCCTTGTTCTGCGCCATGCCCTCCAGCTCCCGGATGGCCACGTCGTTGCGCTCGAAAATGCCCCGGATATCCTGGCCGTCCGCCCGGAGAAGCTTCACAAGAGCCGGGAAAATGATGTCCTTCACCCGCTCCATACCAATGGAAAGGGTCTGGGTGACGAGCAGATCGGAAAACCGATCCACCGTCAGCCCGGGAAAGCCGTCGGCTTCCCCGAAAATAACCCGGCAGCAGGAAATGTCGCCCTGCATAACGGTCTTCCGGTAGTCCCAGGCGTATTGGAGCCGACGCTGCCAGAAGGCGGCGTCAAACCGGTCGTTGGCGTTCCGGGACAGCAGCCGGAGCCGAATTTTGCTGTGCCGACTGAAAAAGCCCGTGCCTAAATACTTGCCCTTTTCGCTGACCGCGTCCATGAGACCGCCGTTTTCGCAGTCTCCCTCCTGGCGGATGACCTCCCCCTCGTAGATCCAGGGGTGTCCCTGCTCCACCCACCGGGTGCCCTTGGCGGTGATGATGAGCCGGGGAAAATTCCGCTCCGCTTTCATAAAAATCCTTCCTTTTCTCCAAAATTTCTCCCAGTATATCATAAATAACGGAAAATGAAAAGACCTGACGGGGAAGTGCACTTGAATTCTTTCCAATGGTGGGGTATAATTCAGGAAAAGAAAGTCGGAGGAATCGCCATGCAGCAGCCCGTTGACCCCAAAGCCACGCCGGAGGCAAGAAGCCTTCTGAATTACCTGTCCGACATCGGCGGCCACGGCATCCTCACCGGCCAGCACACCCAGACGAACCCCATGGAGGAGATCGACTATATTTTCCGCCACACCGGGAAACAGCCCGCTCTTCGGGGCTTTGAAATGCTGGCCTACAGCCCGAATATCAACGAAGATGACGCTTCTGAAGCCTGTTTGACGGAAGTCCGGGAGAATCGGGGTACCATGGAGACCGCCCGCCGTTGGGCGAAGGAGGAAAAGGGAATCGTGACCCTGTCCTTCCACTGGTTTTCGCCTATGGGCGGCCGGGACAAGAGCTTTTACGCCGAGTACACGGACTTTGACCCGGAGCGGGTACTCCTGGAGGGAAGCGATGAGCGGGCGGCTTTCTACCGGGACATGGACGTGATTGCGGAGGAGCTGCGAAAATTTCAGGACGAACAGATTCCCGTACTCTGGCGCCCCTTCCACGAGCCCTACGGCACCTGGTTCTGGTGGGGAAGGAAGGGGCCGGTGGTGGCGTCGAAGCTCTATGGCCTGATGTTTGATTATTACACCCGGGACAAGGGTCTGCACAACCTGCTGTGGGTCTGGAACTGCCCCGTCCGGGAGGCCTACCCCGGAGACGACCGGGTGGATGTGGTGTCCGTGGACGTGTACCTGCCGAAATACGCCCAGACGGATTATGCCGAGGACTACCGGGTTTTGGTGGCGGGTACCTCGAAAAGCAAGGTGGCCGCCCTGGCGGAGGTCGGGTATCTGCCGAACATCCGGATGCTGGCGGAAAGCCGGATCCCCTGGGCCTATTACATGACCTGGTCCAAGGAGTTTTGTATCGGCGAGCGGTACAATCGACTCGAAAATCTGAAAGCCATGTACGAAAACCCCTACGCCGTCACGGCGGAGCCTGCAGAAAAGAATTGACGCGGGGGAAAATTGGCAGTATAATAACATGATCTTGGAAATACCGCAGCTGCCCGGCAGAAGCGGGCAGGGAGGACAAGCATATGAAACAGTCCCATAAGCAGCCAAAGCTTTGCTTTGCGTCTTCCTCCGGTGGGCACTTTGAGCAGATTCGGATGCTGAAGCCGTTGATGGAGAAATATCCCAGCTTTGTAGTGACGGAGAAAACCGCCTACCGGGCGGAGATCCCCGGACAGAAGACCTACTATCTGCACCAGGTGAACCGGATGGAGCCGACTTCTTATCTGTGGCAGGTGGGAAACGCCTTCAAGAGCCTGTGGATTCTGTGGAAGGAGAAGCCGGATGTGGTTATCACCACCGGCGTCCTGGCGGTGATCCCTATGTGTCTGCTGTGCAAGCTGGCGGGGAAGAAACTCATTTATATTGAATCCTTCGCCGTCATTTCCTCTCCCACGAGAACCGGCAAATTTCTTTATCGGTTTGCCGACCGGTTTTATGTCCAGTGGGAGTCCATGCTGGCGTTTTACCCCAATGCCATCTATCAGGGCGGCATTTATTAAGGAGCGAAGCCATGATTTTTGTAACGCTGGGTTCCCAGAAATTCCAATTCAACCGGCTGCTGCAGGCCATCGATCGGCTGATCGAATCGGGAGAAATCGCGGAGCCTGTGTTTGCCCAGACCGGCTGGAGCGACTACAAGCCGGTGCACTATCCATTCACGCCCTTCCTGGATCGGGAGGACATGGATACCTGGGTCGCCAAATCCGATGTGGTGATTACCCATGGGGGTACCGGCGCCATTATCGGCGCGCTGAAGAAGGGGAAAAAGGTCATCGCCGTGCCGCGGCAGGCAAAATACGGTGAGCATGTGGACGACCATCAGCAGCAGATCATCGGACAGTTTCTGGGGCTGGGAATGATTCTGAAGTGCGAGGACTGCGATGAGCTGGGAAAACTGATCGCCCAGGCGAAGGAAAAGACCTTCCAGCCCTATGTGAGCCATACGCAGACGATTCTGAACTCCCTGGAGGCGTTTTTACAGGAGAGCTTCGGCGGCTGAACCCGGCCACCGGAGGAAAAATCGATAAACAAGGAAGATACCATGTCCAATCACTCGAAAACAGAAAACGCGCTGCGCAACGCGGCCATCGGAATTACCAATAATGTTGTGGTGCTGGCATTGCACCTGATCTCCCGGAAGCTGTTCCTGCAATATCTGGGAATCGAGTATCTGAGCGTGGAGCAGGTGGCAAGAAGTCTGCTGTCCATTCTGTCCTTCTCGGAAATGGGCATCGGCAGCGCGGTGCTGTACATGCTCTACAAGCCCGTGGCGGAGGACAACCGGCCGGAGATCACCCGGATCGTCAATACCTTCCGGCGGCTGAATACGGCGGTGGGTCTGGTGATCGTGGTGCTGGGCGTGTGCTGCCTGCCCTTCCTGCACCTGTTTATTACCACCTCGGTGCCCATGGAGGAGGTCTACCTGATCTTCCTGCTGCGGCTGGCCTATAGTGCCAGCTCCTATTTCTGCGCTCACCGGCAGATGCTTATCAACGCGGATCAGAAAAACCGGGTGGTTTCCATGGTCAGCCTGGTGGTGAATCTGGCGGGTGTGGCCATGCAGTGCGTGGCCTTGGTCACGACCAAGAGCTATGCCCCCTTTGCACTGGTACTGGTTGCCACCTCGGTGGTGCAGAATCTGATTCTCTACGTCATCGGCGGACGGCTCTATCCCTACCTGAAGGAGGACCGGCATTCCTGGATCGACCGGAAGAGCCGGAAGGAGCTTGTCACCTATGTAAAATCCCTGTTTGCCGTGAAGGTGGGCGGGATCGTCATCAACAACACCGACAATATCCTGGTTTCCGCCATCGATACCCTGACGGTGGGCTATATGGCCAACTACAGCACCGTCACCGTGCGGCTGCAGGAGCTGCTGACCATCTTCCACAACGCCATTCTCTATTCCCTGGGTATTGCCAGTGTGGAGAAGGGGTCGGAGGAAAAATATCAGCTGTTCCGGAAGGTGGTGCTCATCGACCAGTATGTGGTGGGCGTGATCTGCGTGTGCACTGGTGTGCTGTGGCATGATTTTATCGCCGTCTGGCTGGGAAAGGAATACCTGATCGGTGATCTGCTCATGTATTCCGTACTGCTGAATTTCATGTGGCGGGTGCTGGTAAGCCCCCTTGCCATGTTCCGGGACACCAACGGCCTGTTCGTTTATGTGCGCCGGATGGTGCTGGTGAACGCCGGGCTGAATATCATTCTGTCCCTGGCCATGGGTCAGGTCATCGGCGTGCCGGGGGTGTATATTGCCACGGTCATCGCAGATATTCTGACAGACTTCTGGTTTGATGCCAGACTGCTCTACGAGAAGCTTTTCCGACGGAAGGGCTTCTGGAAATACGACCTGGTGGCCTTTGGCACCTGCTGTGCCAACCTGGTTTTCGTCTACCTGCTGCGGCAGGCTCTGGACAGGTTAGGAGTCAGCATTCTCATGTGGGTGGTCAAGGGAACCGTGGCGGCTTTGAGCTATACCCTGGTGTATGTGCTGGTGTGCGGCAGAACGCAGGTGTTCCGGGACGTGGTGAACCAGATCCTGCTGCCCCGGCTGCGCGGAAAGAAGGCAAGTGAATGAAACGCTGGCTTGCACTGATGTTGGCAGCGGCATTGCTGCTTTCCGGCTGTGGGATCAAACAGCCGGAAACCCGTCAGGCGGTATACCTGGATGTGTTTGACACGGTGACCACTCTGTCGGCGGTAGGCCTGAGCGAAAGGGATTTTCAGCAGACGGCGGAGAAAATCCATGAGACTCTCCTTCATTATCACCGTCTGTTTGACATTTACAACGATTATGAAGGCCTGAACAACCTGAAAACCGTCAACGACAACGCTGGGCTGTCTCCGGTAGCTGTGGATGAAGAAATTATCCGGCTGCTGCTGGACTGCCGGGACTACTATGATCTGACGGATCACGGGGTGAACGCGGCTATGGGCAGCGTGCTGAGGCTTTGGCAGGAGACCCGGACGATGGCTCTGGACAACCCGGAAAAAGCCGCTCTGCCAACGGATGCCGCCTTGCGGGCGGCGGCGGAGCACTGCGGCTGGGACACCGTCCGGATTGACCAGGCGTCCTCCACGGTGTACCTGACCGATCCGGAGCAGAGCCTGGATGTGGGAGCGATTGCCAAGGGCTGGGCAGCGGGGAAGGCCGCCCAGCTGGCTCCATCGGGCTTTCTCATCAGCGTAGGCGGGAACGTCTGCGCCACCGGCCCCAAGGATGGGGACACCCCCTGGGTGGTGGGTGTTGCCGACCCGGACGGGGGAGAGGGCTACCTGCGCACCCTGTACGACTGGGACAAGGCCATCGTCACCAGCGGGGACTACCAGCGGTATTTCGAGCTGGACGGGGTGCGGTATCACCACATCATCGACCCGCAGACCCTGTATCCGGCGACACGGTTCCGGAGCGTGACGGTGGTCTGCACGGATTCCGGCCTGGCAGACGCATTGTCCACGGCTCTGTTTGTACTGCCCCTGGAGGAAGGAAAGGCACTGGCGGAAAAGACCGGGGCGGAGGCCATGTGGCTGGATACCCAGGGAAATCTCAGCGAAACCCCCGGCTTTTCCACATATCTGGCCGAATGAGAGAGCAAATGACAATTCCCGCACGGTACATCGCAGTGCGGGAATTTCGTCTTTCCATGCACCACCCTTTCCATGCGCAGCCCACTGTTCAGCTGGAAAATTCCAGAAAAAAAGCTGGAATTTTTTGCAATTGATAGTTGCAATCTAGTTACAGATATGTTACAATCAATGCAAATAGTTACGACATATGTCGCAAGAAAAAAAGGAGGCAAATTCTATGAGCAAGCGTATTCTATCCCTGCTTCTGGCGATGGTGATGCTGCTGTCCGTGGTGCCCTTCCAGGCCCTGGCAGAGGACGTGACCGAAACCGAAGCAACTGCTATGGAGGAGACCCAGGCTCCTGCGGTTCCCGAAACCACAGTCGCGCCGGTCGTCCCCGAGATCACCGTGGCACCCACGGTTCCTGAGACCACGGAAGCCCCGGCTGTCGAACCAACCCAGGCTCCTACGGTGGAGCCCACCGAGGCATCCGCACCCACGGAACCTGCCCAGGAGACTGAGCCTGTTGTTGCGGCGCAGTCTGTGACCGTGTCTCAGGAGGACGAGCTGAACGCACTGGCCGTGGGCAGTCAGCTGCAGCTGACCGCTCTTGTGCTGCCTGAGAACGCCCAGGACAAGACCGTTGTCTGGACGTCCTCCGATGAGACCGTGGCCACTGTGGACGAGACCGGCCTGGTGACCGGCATCGGAACCGGTGCTGTGACCGTCACCGCCGCCTGCGGCGAAGTGACCGGTACTTACGAACTGATCGTCTCCGCTCCTGTGGATACCCTGGAAGTGAAGAACGAGACTGCCCAGAATGCGGCGACTACCGGTTCGATCGTCACTACGCCTGCCGCAGACTCGGATCCGACAGAACGGGAAGTTCTGGCAGGTGAGGCTCTGACCCTGACTGCCAAGGATGGCGACAAGGTTTTCCTGTGGAAGTTCGTCGATCCTGACGATGCGGGCTATGCCCGTCTGACCCCCGGCGGCATCCTGACCCCCGATCCCAAGGCAGTCCTGGAGCGCAGAACCGTACAGGTGCAGCCCTATAATCGGGACAATAAGGAAGAAGTCGGCCCGGTCATCGAGCTGACTTTGATTCCCCGGATTTCCCGGATTACCCTGAAGGTCAATGATGAGGACGTTACCAACGGCGATGTGTATGTCAACATTGGCAGCGGTTCCAGTGTCACCATTTCCGCTGACATTGGCCCCAGGGATTCCCGTCAGAAGGTAAAGTGGAGCGTCAGCAGCGAGGACAGCGATCTGTACACCAATCGGGTGGAGGATGATACGACCATCAGCCTGACGCCTATGGATAAGACCGGCCTGGTGACCGTCACCGCAACCTCTGCGGATAAGGACAGCACCGTGAAGGCCATTACGACCATTCACTTTGTAAAGCTGGCAACCAGCGTTGAGATCAAGAACCTGCCTGAGAAGAATGAAAAAGGTGACTACTTCATGATCGGCGGCGACAAGCGGACGCTGACCACCAATCTGGCTACCGAGTCCGGCCTGAGCGACCGGAACGTAATCTGGCAGGTCATTGATGCTGGCACGGACGCCGATGAGGACGACAACTACCCCGATTCCAAGTATGCCACCATCGGCAAGTACAGCGGCAATCTGGTGACCAAGGCCGTTGAAGAGCAGAGAACCATCATTGTCAAAGCCTGGGTGGCTGCGGATATGGACGTGACGCCTGCCGAGGCAACGATCGTTCTGTACCCCGGCGCCTCCTCCGTGACTGCCAAGGCGGTGGGCGTGGAAGACGGCAAGGTTGAGCTGAGCCAGAAGACCGTGGCACTGGAAGCGGAGGTCAAGTCCGAAGAGGCTATTCAGAACGTGCAGTGGATCATCAGCAACTCCAATCTGGCCTACTTCGAGACAGAGGTGAACGGGCAGACCAAGAAGGTTTCCTCCATTACCGATACGCTGACCCCCACCCTGCATCTGAAGGCCGCCGGTAATGTGCGCATTACCGCCAAGGCTGTGGACGGTTCCGGCAAGTATGATTTCGTGAACCTGAAAATCACCGCTCCCGCCAAGAAGCTGGTGATTACTAAGAATGATGGAAAAACTATTGAAGAGGAAGAAACTCTGAAGCTGGCCTCCAACGGCAATATGACCCTGAAGGCTCAGGTCTGGTCTGTTTATGATGGCCTTAATGAAGATAACAGCCTGCTGGCTGAGAATCAGAAGGTAAAATGGTACATCGGCGTGGAGGACGATAATGGCAAGCTGGTGAGAAGCTCTGCTGCCTCCATCAGCAGTGCCGGCCGGATCGCTGCCGGTACCGTGGAAGAGAATACCACGGTAACCGTAAGAGCCGTGTCCGTTGAGGATGAGGATGTTTACGATGCCGTGGATGTGGTGATCACCCCCCAGAAGGTGAGAACCCTTGCCCTGTTTGCCGAGGGCGGCAAGTTCAGCGAAACCCAGGATAAGAAGCTGAGCGGCACCGTCCTGCTGGATGCCGGTACCGTTTATAAGCTGTATGGTAAATACTACGACAGAGAGCAGGAAAACTATTTCGATGTTACCTCTGACTGCACCTTCCGCAGTACCAATGCCAGAGTTGCCAGCGTGGACGAAGACGGCGACCTGACCACAGGAAAGAGCGGCTCCGCCGATATCTATGTGTACTGGACGGATGACGCAAACGGCGGCCGGATGCAGACCGTCAAGGTCACCGTGAAGGTACAGGCATTGGTCAACGAAGTGGAAATCGCCCAGCCTAAGAACCTTTATGTGCGCAGCGGCAGTTCTCTGAGACTGAAGGCCACCGCCTGGAGCAACAAGACCGCAGGTACGAAGGCTGCCAATCAGAAGTTCACCTGGAGCGTGGTGGATCTGGATGACGACGGCAACCCGAAGGATTCTTCTGAGTTTGCTACCATGTCCGGCAGCACCCTGCGTCCCAAAAGTGTTACCGAGATGAGAACCGTTCGTGTTTTCGCCAGGTCCGCCGAGAATGACATGACCGCCTATATTGACATTGCAATCCTGCCCAAGGCAGCCTGCCAGCTGACCCTGTCCTTTAACGATATGGACGGTGAAGCCCAGACCGGAACTGTGGTGGTTCCCGTCAACCTGATGGATGCGGGCAATCTGAACCTGGCACTGTACCAGTCCATTGTCTATAAGGACGGCTACATTTACACCGATAGCGATGAGAGCCTGGCTCTGAATGATGAAAAGATCACCTGGAAGACCAGCAACAAGAAGATCGTTGCCATTGAGGACGACCTGCCTGTGTTCAAGGGTACCGGCAAGGTGACCCTGACCGCCAGGTACAACGATAAGGACAATAAGCAGTCCGCTACCGCCAAGATCACCCTGAATCTGATCAACGCTGTGACGGAGATCGAAATTTCCACAAAGGTTGCCGGTCAGGAGTTGGTGGCCGGAAGATCCATCAGCCTGACGGCTGTTGTCAAGGCAGACAATGACGGAACCCAGGTGAAGCCTTATAACAAGAGCGTTGTCTGGTCTTTTGCCGATGAGGATTCCGCGAAGTATGCCACCATCAACCCCAGAAGCGGAGTGGTAACGGCCAAGAAGACTGCCAAGGCTGGCGATACCGTCACGGTGATTGCCACCGCGGCTGACGGCTATGGCGTAGAAAGCAATGAGCTCCCGCTCACCATCTGCGCTCTGGCTGAGAAGGTCACGATTGACAGTTATGAGGATGGGTACGTTGTGCCGGTGAAGCTCAGCGAAACCGCTAACCCCCTCTCGCTGCATGCAACGGTCAATCCTGACAATGCTTCCCAGAACGTGAAGTGGACCAGCAGCAGCTCCAGCTATGCCTCCGTAGATCAGGAAGGTAACGTGACCATAAAGAGGGCAAATCGGAAGGTGAAGATCACTGCTACTGCCACCGACGGCTCCGGCAAGAAGGCGTACATCATCCTGGATATCAAGGATTGATTGCACGGGAAAAGAGAGAATACAGTTCCAGGCCCCCGGGGAAACCCCGGGGGCCTGGATGCGTTTTCCCAAGCCTTCTCCTCTCAGGAGAAGGCTTGGGCTACGGATTGCCACGTCGGCCACTGGCCTCCTCGCAATGACATGGGTTAAAAATGCCCCCGGGATCGAATGATCCCGGGGTACATACGATATACGCAATCAGAAGCTCTGCTGGGTACCGCGGATGAAGCTGCGGGTTTTTTCGCTCCTGGGATGGTCGAAAACCTCCTCAGGAGTGCCGATTTCCTCAATCACCCCGTCGGCCATGTAAATGACCACGTCCGCCACACTCCTGGCAAAATCCATTTCGTGTGTGACCACGATCATGGTGTTGTCCTTGGATTTCAGCCCCCGGATAACCCGCAGAACCTCGCCGGTCAGCTCCGGATCCAGGGCGGAGGTAGGCTCGTCAAAGCATAGCACCTGGGGGCTCAGAGCCAAGGCTCGGGCGATGGCCACCCGCTGCTGCTGGCCGCCGGAGAGCTGGTAGGGGTAGCTGCCTTGCTTTTGCAGCAGACCCACCTGGTCGAGAAGCTTCAGTGCCTTTTCCTTCAGAGCATTTACATCGCCCTTTTTCAGAAGCTGCGGGGCAAGCATCACGTTTTCCAGCACCGTATACTGGGGGAACAGGTTGAAATTCTGGAACACCAGGCCGAAATGCAGCCGGTTCTGGCGAATCTGCTCCTCTGTCAGGCTTCCGCCGTTGAGAAGCTGGCCGTTTACCCAGATTTCTCCCTCGTCCGGGGTCTCCAGGAAATTCAGGCAGCGAAGCAGGGTGGTTTTGCCGCTGCCGGAGGAGCCGATGATGGCCAGCACCTGACCCTGCTCCAGAGAAAAGCTGACACCCTTGAGTACGTCCACGGAGCCGAAGCCCTTTTTGATATTCTTTACTTCCAAAATCGCCATGGCTCAACCTCTGAAATAGTTTAGTTTCTCTTCCAGCTTGCCGAAGAGAATGGTCAGAAGACCGTTGAAGATCAGGTAGAAGGCACCGGTGTAGAACAGCGGCCAGATCAGACCCTTCTTGATGAAGCTCTCGCCGGCCCAGATGATCTCATATACGCTGATGATCCGAGCCAGGGAGGTATCCTTGACCAGGGTGATGATCTCGTTGCTCATGGGGGCAAGAATCCGCTTGACCACCTGCAGGAGCACTACCTTGAAGAAAATCTGGCTTCGGGTCATACCCAGCACCTGACCGGCCTCGTACTGACCCAAAGGAATGGACTCAATGCCGCCCCGGTAAATTTCGGAAAAATAGCAGGCGTAGTTGATGGCGAAGGCCACAATGGTGGCGGTGAAACGGGGCATGGCGGTCATGCCGAACATCAGGCCGGGGCCGTAGAAAATAATAATCAGCTGAAGCATCAGGGGCGTACCCCGGATGATCCAGACGAAGCACCGAACCAGCTTTCGCAGGGGGGAGAATCTGCTCATGGAGCCGAAGCAGATCACAAGCCCCAGAGGAATGGAAAAAAGCAGCGTCAGGCAGAAAATCTCCAGGGATTTTCCAAAACCGGACAGCAGCTGCAACGTAACCGGGAGGAACATAGCTTTACCTCTCTTTTTTGGAATTTACCTAAGGAAACTCTGAACAAATCGTCTGCGGCTGGATAGCGGATCTTTTGCTCCCAGACCTCGGTTTGAAAAACGGGAAATACATACAGTATTCCTCCGTTTTTCGAACCTTGTCTGGAAACAAAATCTCTCGCTCCCAGCTCTTGCCGATTTGTTCAGAGCTTCCTAAGCAAGGGAGGGCAAATGCCCTCCCTTGGGTGGATTTTGGGGGATCAGTCAGCCAGAGTCAGGCTGTACTTGTCGGCCAGAGCCTGAAGAGAACCGTCGGCCTTCATCGCTTTCAGCAGCTCATTAACCTTGGCGGTGACATCGGAACCCTTCCGGAAGCCAATGCCGTATTCCTCACTGGTCAGGCTGATGCCGGAGGCAAGATCGGCGTAGCTGGTGCCTTCGCCGGTCATGGCGTTGGCCATGGTGATGTCGATGACGCAGGCGTCAGAGGTGCCGGCGGCAACCTCCATCAGTGCCGCAGCCTGATCCTGGACGGCGATGATCTGGCTTTCGGGAATGCCAATGCCCAGCACCGCTTCCTGGCCGGCGGAGCCGTTCTCCACGGCAAAGGTCAGATCACTGAGGGACTCGGGGGTGGTGTAGTTCGCCAGAGCATCGGCCTTCATGACCAACACCTGGGCGTTGACGACGTAAGGGTCGGTGCAGTTGGTGTTCAGCTTGACCTCGTCGGTGATGGTCATGCCGTTCCAGATGGCATCGATGTTCTTGGTTTCCAGCTCGTAGAACTTCTTGCCCCAGTCGGCCAGGACGAAGAACTCGCACTTGACGCCCAGCTTCTCGCAGACCTGCTCGGCCAGTTCCGCGTCAAAGCCCGTCCAGTTGCCGTTTTCGTCCTTGTAATCCATGGGCTCGTAGTCGGTGATGCCCACGATCATGGTGCCCTTCTTCTGAATGTACTTCAGGTCGGAGTCGGAGGAGGAGCCGCAGGCGGTCAGGCAGGTCAGAGCCAGCACCAGAGCCAGCAGCAGAGCAAACATCTTTTTCATATCATTTTCTTCCTTTCTTTACCCCTTGGGGTTTTCAACTGTCTGCATTATACTTCATCACTTTAGAGAAGTAAAGTACGAAATTGCAATTTTGCGCATTTTTGGCACAGTGCATAAAGAAAGACGGAATATGAGAGAGGAATCCAACAAGATGCAAAAGAAATCCTTCTCTCGCCGGGGTCAATGCCCGCATTGGCCCGTTTTCACATGTTGCCGGTGCGTGGGATGCTGGAAACCAAGGGAATTGATTTCGGATTTTGAAAGCAGAGCAGCACAAAGCCGGGAGCATCGCTCCCGGCTGAGACTGTCAAAAAACCATGTCATTGCGAGTCAGTGCTCACACCAGTCTTGCGACACTGGTTCGCAATGACAACGTATCTTTTGGACTTTTTTGATACACTGAGGAGCGGATGAAAAATCCGCTCCCTGTTGCTATTTACAGCCCAAGCAACTGCTTTTTCTTGCTGTCAAATTCATCTTGGCTTATAATGCCGTCATCCATCAGCTTTTTATATTCCTTTATCGCCGCTGCTTTATCGAGTTCGTCCGCACGATCAGCTTGTGTATCGGCTAACTTAGCATGTTCATCCTGCTTTTCAGCTTTCAGTTCCTTCTTGTGTTGTGTGGTTGCCACGTCGGATTTGCTGCGCCCGCAGTGACACGAAGAGACATAGGCGGCATTCACGCTCCCGCACGCACACCTCCAACCACCTGCTGCCAGAATTTTTTTCTCATGTGATTCGCGGGCGGCAGCGGCCAAAGCTGTTCCGTGGGCAGGGGAATATGAATAACGCACATTCTGAGGTTTAGCACAGGCAACAATCAGGGCTATAAAGCCGAAGAAAAATCCCCACCAAAACCAGTTATCATCATAGCCTTTGTTTTTAATCACAACTTTTGTCGCAAATCCAAAGATCAAGCCAGAGATGATCAATCCAATGGTATAGCCAATAACATACTCCATCCTATATATCGCTCACTTTCTATCATTTCTAGTTTTATTAACACATTGATTAAAGATGTTCAGGGCGTTCTGTGTTCCTCAAATTTCTGTCTATTACTTTATTCTCAACATAGGACATTTGCTAGGTGCTCTCATTTTATACCCTCCTAAAATAAAAAGTGCGCCCACCGAAGTAGGCGCACAAAAAACGCAAACTCCGATAGTCGCCAAACTAATCAATACAAAGCATCACTGCATCCATACCGAAGGAATTTGCGTTTTTATCAAACTCATGGCATGAACGCAAAAGGGTACAGTACCCCCATCTTTTGTGACGCTTTCATTATTTGATTAGTTTGGCAAAGTCATAGTATCACATCCCGCCTAAAGATTCAAGACATTTCACAATTTTATTTCCTTTCTTCCTCCTTTTGATGTGCTATACGAACAAAAAATGCAAAAGAAGGCTCCATGGGACAGCGTAATTACGGAGCTGTCTGCCTAAAAATAGATAAAAAGAAACAGGGGACGGATTTTGCAATCCGTCCCCCGCATGAGGGTTATTTACAGGCTGACCTCCACCTGAACGGTCTTCTTGTCGGTCAGAGGCACAATATGACCCTCCACGGCCTGGCCGTCCACGGTCATGCCAGGCTTGCCGGTGCGCTTGACGTGCACCACATACTCGGAGTCCCGGAACTTCCGGGTGACGGTGTACTCGTTCCAGTCGTCGGGAATGCAGGGCTGGATCCGCAGACCCTGGTAGTCCGGGTAGATACCCAGGATGGCCTGGGAGATGGACAGGAAGGTCCAGCTGGCGGTGCCGGTGAGCCAGCTGTTCTTGGCGTGACCCGGCGCGCCGGAGGCACGACCGGTGACCATCTGGGCGTAGCAGTAAGGCTCGGTCTCATGAATTTCGCTCTTGTCCTCCAGATAGGCCGGGCAGATCCGGCGATAGATATCGAAGGCCTCGTTGCCCCGACCCAGAGTGGCCTCAGCGCAGACGATCCAGGGGTTATTGTGGCAGAACACCGCGCCGTTCTCCTTGAATCCGGGAGGATAGGAGGAGATTTCGCCCAGCTCCAGGTGGTACTCCGTGTAGCAGGGATCCAGCAGCTCCACGCCGTACTCGCCCAGCAGACGCTTCCGGGTGGATTCCATGGCCTTCAGACCCTCGCCGGAGTCCTTACCGATGCCGGCCAGGGTGCAGAAGCCCTGAGGCTCGATGTAGATCTGACCCTCCTTGCACGCGTGGCTGCCCACCTTGTTGCCATGGGCGTCGTAGGCACGCAGGAACCACTGACCGTCCCAGCCGTCGCGCAGCACGGCCTTCTCCATGTCGGAAACGGCCTTGGCGATGGTATCGGCCTCGTCATCCAGACCCAGCTGACGGCACAGAGTCACATATTCGCTGCCATACTTGACGAACATACCGGCGATGAACACGGACTCGGCCACCGGACCCTCGCTGGGGCCGAAGGTCTGGAAGCTTTCACCAGGCTCGGAGGAGAAGCAGTTCAGATTCAGACAGTCGTTCCAGTCGGCCCGACCGATGAGGGGCAGCTTGTGGGGACCAAGGTGGTTCAGGGTGAAGTTCACGCTCCGGCGGACATGCTCCAGCAGAGGAACCTCGGTGCCGGGGACGTTGTCAAAGGGCGTGGGATGCTCCAGAATGGAGAAATCGCCGGTTTCCTTGATGTAGGTACATACCGCGCCCACCAGCCACAGGGGATCGTCGTTGAAGCCGCCGCCGATGTCGTTGTTGCCCCGCTTGGTCAGAGGCTGATACTGATGGTAGGTGGAGCCGTCGGCGAACTGAATGGAAGCGATGTCAATGATCCGCTCCCGGGCACGATCGGGGATGATGTGCATGAAGCCGTACAGATCCTGGCAGGAATCCCGGAAGCCCATGCCACGGCCGGTGCCGGTTTCGTAGTAAGAGGCGGAGCGGCTCATATTGAAGGTGACCATGCACTGATACTGATGCCAGATGTTTACCATCCGGTTCAGCTTTTCATTGTCGGAGGACAGCTGATAGTTGCCCAGCAGCCGATCCCAGTAGGCGGCCAGCTCCGCGTAGGCCACGTCCACGGCCTCGGCGGTGGCAAACTTTGCCATGACTCGCTTGGCGGTATCCTTGCGGATGACGCCGGGAGCGACAAACTTCCGGTCTCTGGGGTTCTTGCCGTAGCCCAGGACGAAGGTGGCTCGCCAGCTCTCGCCGGGAGCCAGGGTGACGGTCATATGCTGACAGCCGATGGGGTACCAGCCCACGATCTTGGAGAAGGCACTGCGCTCCTCCCGCACCAGCTGGGGATCGGCCCACTCGCCCATGTGACCCAGGAAGGTGTTCCGGTCAGTGTCCCAGCCGGCGGCGGGCTGGTTCACACCGTAGTAGGCGTAGTGATCCCGACGCTCCCGGTACTCGGTCTTGTGGTAGATAACCCCGTCCTCCACCTCGGACTCGGCAATGTTCAGGTTCCGCTGGTAGTTGGTGCTGTCGTCCACGGCGTTCCACAGACACCACTCCATTACGCCCCAGACGTGAACGTTCTTGGTTTCCCTGGATCCGTTGGTCAGTACCAGGTCATGAAGCTCGCAGTTTTCGCCTACGGGGACGAAGAAGGTCATTTTTGCATGCAGACCGTCCTTGGCACTGCTGAAGGTGGTGTAGCCCATGCCGTGACGGCACTCGTAGCGGTCAAGCCGGGTCTTGGTGGGCAGGAATCCGGGATTCCATGCGGGCTTGCCCGCTTCCTTGATGTAGTAAATACGGCCGCCTTCGTCGCCGGGAATGGCATTATAGCGGTAGCGCAGCAGACGCTGCAGCTTGGCGTCCCGGTAGAAGCAGTAGCCGCCGCCGGTATTGGAAATCATGCCCAGGAAATCCTCGCTGCCCAGGTAGTTGATCCAGGGCAGGGGAGTGGCGGGGGTGGTGATGACGTACTCCCGCCGGGCATCATCGAAATGTCCGAATTTCATATGTGCACTCTCCTTACTTGTTGTGGTTGCGGGCACGATATCGATTAAGCAACCATAGCCCGCCGCTTTCCTCTGTAAGCATAGCGGATTTTCACCAGAAATGCAAGGTTTTTTTTCAAAGAATCGGAACTTTTTCCAAAGAAAACAAGGAAATTTTTTTGCTGCGAAAATGCGTATTGCCATAATATACAAAATGTGAGGCGTAAAATGTATGATATCAACAAAAAATAAAAATTTACGAAAATTAAGAAAAGACGGCATTGCCTTTTTCAGGTTTTTCGGGTATATTTATAGGACGAAAACGTTTTAGAATTTGAGGGAAGGAAGGGGTCAGATTTGGTATCCATGAAGGACATTGCTCAGGCCTGCGGCGTCTCCGTGGCCACGGTGAGCAAGGCACTGAACGGACAGCCGGACATCGGCGAGGAGACCCGTGTTCGGGTGTGCGAGATGGCGCAGAAAATGGGCTATATGACCAATTCCGCTGCCCGCGCCCTGAAAACCAACCGCACCTACCATCTGGGTGTGCTGTTTGTGGACGAGATGCGCAGCGGTCTGGGTCATGAGTATTTTTCTGCCATTCTGGAGAGCTTCAAGACGGAGTCCGAGCGCCACGGCTACGACATCACCTTTATCAATCACAATGTGGGCGGCAAGCCCACCTCTTACCTGCAGCACTGCCGCTATCGGGGAGTGGATGGGGTGGCCATCGCCTGCGTGGATTTTCAGGATCCGCGGGTTCGGGAGCTGGCGGAAAGCGACCTGCCTCTCGTGACACTGGATCATGTGTTCAACAACCGGCTGGCGGTGATGTCCGACAATGTCCAGGGCGTGGAGCACCTGGTGCACTATGCCTATGAGATGGGTCATCGGCGGATCGCCTTTCTCCACGGCGAAGGCACTACCGTTACCCAGAACCGGTTGGTGGGCTTCTACCGGGCCTGCGAGGAGCTGGGGCTGGAAATTCCCGAGGTGTACGTCCGGGAGTCGGCCTACCACGACCCGGATCGATGCGCCGCGGCCACCATGGAGCTGATGGAGCTGCCGGAGCGACCCACCTGCATTCTGTTCCCGGACGATTATTCCTTCGTTGGCGGTCAGAACGCACTGGTGCGGATGGGATTGCGGATTCCGGAGGATGTGTCCGTCATGGGCTACGACGGCATCCACCTGGCTCAGGTGCTGGGTCTGACCACCTATCGCCAGAATACCGAGGCTTTGGGCAGAATCGCAGCCGAGCGGCTTATCAGCCTGATTGAGCATCCCAAGACTACCCTGGTGGATCGGATCATGGTCTCCGGGGAGCTGATCAAGGGAAAGACCGTAAAACGGCTGACGAAGTAAAAACCGGATCAGTAGAAAAGCCTCCGGGAAATCCCGGAGGCTTTGGCTTGTCTTGGGAGCGATCTGCTGAGAAAAAATCCGTAGGGGACGATGCCCACATCGTCCCGCAGCATGTGCCGGTCGTTATACGGAAACGGGGCGATGAGGGCATCGCCCCCTACAAATTCTATTGTGGTGCGGACTTTAGATTCTTGCCACGCCGGACTTCCGGGCGGCTTCGGCCACGGCTTTGGCCACCGCCGGGTCTACTCTCGGATCGAAGGCCGCGGGGATGACGTAGTCCGCGTTCATCGCCTTCTTGGAAATCAGCCCCGCCAGGGCGTCGGTCAGGCCTGACAGCGTGATGACGGCCGTTCCGTGCTGGCCGTCGTGGAAAATGGGAGTGCCGCACTTTTCCTTCAGCTTGCGCCGGATTTCAAAGTAATTTCTACCTCATGATTTACACTATTTTTCCCTGTTTGAAAAGTATCCGGAAAAGAAAAACTTAAGTTCTTGCATTCTGCCCAAAACTGTGATATTCTTATTAGCAGAAATTCGGGAAAATGAAGGAGGGGATTGCTGTGAATCTCCATGAATCCGGTGAAATGTACCTGGAGGCCATTCTGGTGCTGAACCAGAAGAATGGCTTTACCCGCAGTGTGGATGTTGGCGAGTATCTGGGATACTCCAAGCCCAGCGTCTCCCGGGCAATGGGCATTCTGCGCAAGGGCGGCTATGTGCTGGTGGATGACACAGGTGCCCTGTCTTTGACCGACGCGGGCAGAAAAGTGGCGGAAAAGATCTATGAGCGGCACACGGTGCTGTCGAAGTTCCTGATCGACCTGGGCGTATCGGAGGGCACGGCTCTGGCCGATGCCTGCAAGATGGAGCATACCATTTCCGATGAGTCGTTTCAGGCTCTGAAACGACACTACACAAGCTGGATGGAAAAAAAGCCGGTGTGAGCTTCACGCCGGTTTTTTCACGGGTTTTTGTACACACTGAAAATTGACAGACTGCGGGCACGCTGTTATAATGAAAAGGTTTCTGGAGGATGATTCATGGGTAATTGCGAAAACTGCGGCGGCTGCGCAGGCGGCTGCTCGGGCTGCTCGGGCTGTGCCCGGGAGCTGGTGGTAGGCCCCGGGGAAATCGAATTTCTGAAAAAGCTAGGGCAGTTCGCCTTTTTGCCGGTGGCCCGGAAGATGGGCGATTTCACCCCCTGTTATTTGGAGCCGGACGCGCCGGAGGGAATCTCTCTGATTTTGCAGCTGCTGGAAAAGAAGGGGCTCATCTCTGTGGATTATGATAAGCCTCTGAAAGCGGAGTACGGCACGGCCTACGCGGCCTTCCCCATCCGGGGAAGCATGGCTCTGACCCAGCGGGGGCAGCAGGTATTGGAGCTGTTGGAATACCAGGGAATGACAGAAGAGTAAAACGAGGTAAGACAGAATATGAACTTTCAAGAGTACCGTTCCGGGGTAAGCCAGGGGCTTCCCGTGGGAATGGGCTATTTTTCCGTAAGCTTCGGCTTCGGGGCTATGGCGGTGAGCCGGGGGCTTTCCGCCTGGAGTGCCACCCTGATCTCCCTGACCAATCTGACCAGCGCAGGCCAGTTTGCCGGGCTGACGGTGATTGTGGCGGCGGCTACCCTGTGGGAAATGATTCTGACCCAGCTGATTATCAACAGCCGCTATGCCCTGATGAGTCTGGCTCTGAGCCAGCGGATGGGAGAGCGGATCGGTTTTTTGCCGAGACTTTTCGTTGCCTTTTTCAATACGGATGAGATTTTCGCTCTGGCCATGACCCGGAGGGAACCGCTGACGGTTCCCTATCTGCTGGGTCTGGGGACGCTGCCCATTGCGGGCTGGACCCTGGGCACCCTGTGCGGCGGATTGGCAGGCTCCGTACTGCCCCACTCCATTCGGGCAGCTCTGGGCGTTATGCTCTACGGCATGTTCGTGGCCATCGTGATTCCTCCGGCGAAAAACGACCGGAAGGTGCTGATTTCCGTGATTCTGGCACTCCTATGCAGCAGTGCCTTTGCCTGGGTGCCCATGCTTCGGCAGGTCTCCGCAGGTATTTCCATTGTCATCTGCACCGTGGCGGCGGCGGGCATCTGCGCCTGGCTTCTGCCCATTGAAGAAAAAGAGGAGGCGGCAGCGTGAATCTGTATGTGTACATTCTGGTCATGGCTCTGACCACCTACCTCATCCGGGTGCTGCCTCTGACCATCTTCCGCAAGCCCATCCGCAGCCGCTTTCTGCGCTCCTTCCTCTACTATGTGCCCTATGTGTGCCTGACGGCCATGACCTTCCCGGCTATTCTTTCCAGCACCGCCTCGGTTATCAGCGGGGCGGCGGCTCTGGCTGTGGCCATTCTCCTTGCCTACCGGGGCAAGAGCCTGATTGTGGTGGCGCTGAGCAGCAGCGCGGCGGTGCTGATCGTAGAATTTCTGCTTAAAATGATGGGGGTATTGGCATGATCCGAAAAGCAATGGAAACAGATATTCCGGCAATCGCCGCCATTTACGACCGGCTCCACGATGCCGAGGAGGCGGGCAAGGCCGTCATTGGCTGGATCCGGGGGGTATACCCCACGGCGGCCACGGCTCAGGCGGCTCTGGAGCGGGGCGACCTGTTCGTCATGGAGCAGGCCGATAAAATCGTGGGCGCGGCCATCATCAATCAGACCCAGGTGCCGGAATACTACGGCGCCCCCTGGCAGCTTCCTGCCGGCGATGAGGAGGTCATGGTACTGCACACTCTGACCATCGACCCGAACACCGCCGGAAAGGGCTACGGCAAGGCCTTTGTGGCTTTTTATGAGCAGTATGCCCGGGAAAACGGCTGCCGGGTGCTCCGGATCGACACCAACCAGCGCAACGTTCGGGCCAGGAACATGTACGCTGGCCTTGGCTACCGGGAAATCGGCATCGTGCCCTGCAATTTCAACGGCATCCCCGGAATCGGCCTGGTTCTGCTGGAAAAACCTTTGTTTCCGTCAGACGGAAAAGAAAGTGAAAATTGTTAAATTAGTATGTAGCTTCCCGGTTTGACTTGACAAACCGGGAGGCTTTTGTTATAACTTAACCCAGAAGAGGGAGTAGTCGGCGGGAAAGCCCGGGGCGGAATCGACATGCTGGGGAAACCCCGGTTCCACCTGAAATGACGAGACTTGGATGGCCGGCTCAGTCTCTTTGCAGCTTCTGTGCCGACTGGGGAAACTCTGAATCAATCATCTGCTTTTGCCGATTGAATCAGAGCTTCCCCTATTCTGGCACGGAGGCTTTTTTATGGGAATCGGAGAATTGATATTGCTGGCGGTGGGTCTGAGCATGGATGCCTTCGCGGTGTCCGTGTGCAAGGGACTTGCCATGAAGCGGGTGACGCTGAAAGGAGAGCTGACCTGCGGGCTATGGTTCGGCGGCTTTCAGGCGTTGATGCCAACCCTGGGCTTTTTCCTGGGCACCCTGTTTGCCGCGGCCATCGAGGCGGTGGATCACTGGATCGCCTTCGGCTTGCTGGCCGTCATCGGCGTGAACATGCTCAAGGAGGCGGTGTCCTCGGAAGAGGAACCGGAGACCGCCGACCTTTCCGTGAAGACCATGTTCATTCTGGCGGTGGCCACCTCCATCGACGCCCTGGCCGTGGGCATTTCCCTGGCCATGGTGGGACAGGTGAATATTTTCTTTGCTGCGCCGCTCATCGGCCTGTGTACCTGCGTTCTCTCCGCCATCGGCGTGAAGGTGGGCAGTGTCTTCGGCAGCCGGTTTGAGAAAAAGGCGGAGATTGTCGGCGGTGTGATCCTGATTCTTCTGGGTATCAAAATTCTGCTGGAGCACCTGGGGGTGCTGGCTTGATCCGCACGAAGAAACGAATGACCATCTGCTGTGCCCTGACGGCATTGTGCCTGGCCTTTATCTGGGGAAATTCTCTGCTTCCCGGGAACGTTTCCGGAGCCATCAGTGACGAGGTGGAGCATATTCTGGAGACGCTGCTGACGGAGGTGGAGGCTCTGCCTGAGGAAAGCCCGGTTCCCCTGCGGAAGGCGGCGCATTTCACGGAATTTACCGCCTTAGGGCTTTGCCTGACCTGGCTGTTCGGGATGCTCCGGAAGGGGCGGCTGTCGGCGTTTTTGTGCGGCTGGGCGGTTGCCTGCGTGGATGAGTCCATTCAGATTTTCGTCCCTGACCGGGGGCCGAGCCTGGGGGATGTAGGAATTGACACCTGCGGCGTACTCACGGGATTACTTTTGCTTTCCATTGGATATCATTGCCTTTGCAAGCGTAAGAAACGACACTTAGGAGGAACCTGAAATGAAGAAATTGCTTTGTGCCATTCTGGCACTGACGATGCTGCTGTCTCTGGCAGCCTGCGCAGCGAACAATAACGGCGGCGCAAGCACCGAAACCACCGCGCCGACCAACCTGGAGGGCACCGTGGAGGAGCTGCTGAACCGGATCGTGGAAAAACAGCCTGTGGAGTTCGCGGGCGAAACGACTGCCATCGACCTGACGGACACCAGCGAGGAGGGCACCTGGCGGTTTGAGAGCACCACGGGTTTGTCCGACCCATCTCAGCTGAAGGAGGCCGCTGCCTTTGAGCCGCTGATGGGCTCCCTGGCCTTCTCCATGGTCATGGTACGGGTGGCCGACGCGGTAGAGCCCCAGGAGATCGCCCAGGCCATGAAGGAGGGCATCAACCCCCGGAAGTGGGTCTGCGTGGAGGCCGACGACATGAAGGTGGCGGGCTGCGGCGATGTGGTCATGCTCATCATGCTTGCCTCTGATACGGGTATGACCGCCCAGAGCTTCGTGGACGCTTTCCAGAGCGTGGCGGGCAGAGAGCTGGATTTTGTAATCTGATTGTGAAAAAGGGGCAGCGGCGGTGCCGCTGCCTTTTTTGAACTGGGGAGCCTCTGATGAAATCGTCTGCGACCGTGAACGGATCTTTTCCGCCCACTCTTCGGTATCAAAAACGGGAAATACATACAGTATTCCACCGTTTTCGATCCCTTGATTGGCCGAAAAATCTCTCGCTCACAGTTCTTGACGATTTCATCAGAAGTTCCCATGAGGAGAATCTATGGTTTTTTCCAGTATTCCGTTTTTATACTACTTCCTTCCGGCGGTGCTGGCGGTATATTTTCTCACTCCCCGGCAGGGGAAAAACGCGGTGCTGCTCATTGCGAGCCTGCTGTTTTACGGCTGGGGGGAGCCGAAGCTTTTATGGCTGATGGCGGGGACGATCCTGGCCTTTTACCTGTGCGGCCTTGCCATCGGGAAAAGCGAAAAGCACAAAAAGCTGTGGCTGACCCTGTCCGTCTGCGTGGGGGTGGGGCTGCTGGGGCTATTCAAGTACGCGGACTTTTTTGTCTCCAGCCTGAACGCCGTCACCGGCCTGAGCCTGCCCCTTCTGAAGCTGGCTCTGCCCGTTGGCATCAGCTTTTACACCTTCCAGTGCCTGAGCTACACCATTGACGTGTACCGGGGGCAGGTGAAGCCCCAGAGAAGCCTGATTTCCTTCGGAGCCTATGTGGCACTGTTTCCCCAGCTCATCGCCGGACCCATCGTCCGCTACCGGGACGTGGCACGGGAGCTTGAGGAGCGAACCCACAGCCTGGAAAATGTGGGGCTTGGATTGCGGAGGTTCGTCATCGGCCTTTCTAAGAAAGTGATCCTGGCGGACAATCTGGCGATGCTTGCAAGTCTTTACCGGCAGAGTACCGCTCCTTCCGTGGCCTTCGCCTGGATGTATGCGATTTCCTTCATGCTGAACATTTACTTCGATTTTTCCGGGTATTCCGACATGGCCATCGGCCTGGGTCGAATGTTTGGCTTCCGGTTTCCGGAGAACTTCAATTACCCCTACTGCGCCAAAAGCGTCACGGAGTTCTGGCGGCGGTGGCATATGACCCTGGGGGGCTGGTTCCGGGACTATGTGTACATTCCCCTGGGGGGCAACCGGGTGCGCCGGGGAAAGTGGGTGCGAAATATCCTGATCGTGTGGATGCTCACTGGACTGTGGCACGGGGCGGCCTGGAACTTTGTTCTCTGGGGGCTGGTGTTTGCCGGGCTGCTGCTTCTGGAAAAGTGGGTGCCGGGGCTGCAAAGGCTGCCCGATCCCCTCCGGCAGGCCTATGTGCTGGCGGCGGTGTGCCTGAGCTTTGTACTCTTCAACGCCGATTCTCTTTCCCAGGCGGCGGGGGATTTTGCCGCTATGTTCGGCCTGGCGGGGCTTCCCGGCTTCACGGCGGAAACCGGGTACTATCTGGGAAGCTACCTGCCCCTTCTGTTGGTTTCGCTGCTGGGAGCTACGCCGGTGGTGAAAAATTACGCACGGCGGCTGGAGAAAAACGGCTTTCTCCGGGCGATTCAGCCCCTTTTCTGGGCGGGGCTTGCCCTGATCGCCACGGCTTATTTCGTGGACGGCTCCTTCAGCCCCTTCCTGTACTTCCGGTTCTGAGGTGACGGTATGAAAAAACAGCAGACGATTTTCCTTTTGACGCTTTGGGCGGCTCTGACGCTGGCGGTCTGGCTTCACCCGGCTGAGGATGTTTCCCAGGCGGAGCGGCGGACTTTAGCCCAAATGCCGGAATTTTCCCTTTCCGCCCTGGAAAGCGGCCAGTTCCGGGAGGAATTTGAGGACTACAGCCTGGATCAGTTTCCATTGCGGCAGGGCTTCCGGACGCTCAAGGCTCTGTTTCACACCCAGGTGTTGGGGATGCGGGACAACAACGGCATTTACCTGACGAACGGAATCGCCGTCAAGCAGGAGTATCCCCTGAGCGAAGCGTCCCTGGACGCGGCCATCCGGAAATTTGATGCCATTCACGAAAAGTTCCTGGGGGAGAGCCGGTGCTTTTTTGCCGTGGTGCCGGACAAGGGCTACTACCTGGCGGCACCCAGCGGCCACCTGGCCATGGACTATGACGCGCTGTATGAGAAGCTGGGAGCGGGGCTTCCCTGGGCGGAGCAGATCGATTTGCGTCGGTGCTTAACCGCCGGGGACTACTACCGGACGGATACCCACTGGCGGCAGGAGTGCCTGATTCCGGCGGCCACGGCCATTTGCGATGCTCTGGAAGTGACGGCACCGAAGGCGGCGGATTATTCGGAAGTTCAGGCAGACAAGCCTTTCTATGGGGTCTACTACGGTCAGGCGGCTCTGCCCATGGAGCCGGACACCCTGACCTGGCTGGAAAACGAGACTCTGCGCCAGTGTACCGTCTACGACTACGAAACCGGGAAAACCGGGTCTGTTTACGACACCGCCAAGCTGACGGAAAGCCGGGACATGTATGATGTGTTCCTGTCCGGTGCCCGGGCACTGCTGACCATTGAAAATCCCAACGCCAAAACCGACCGGGAGCTGATCGTGTTCCGGGACTCCTTCGGAAGCTCCCTGGTGCCGCTGCTGCTGGGGGACTACGCCAGGGTGACACTGGTGGATATCCGCTATGTGAGCCCGACGAAGCTGGACAGCTTTCTGGACTTTCGCGGCCAGGACGTGCTGTTCCTGTACAGCACTCTGGTGCTCAACAGCAGCTCCTCCTTGAAATGAGAAGAACCGGGTGATTTCTGAGGAAATCACCCGGTTTTTGCTATATCAGCGGGAACTCTTTGGGAAAATTGTAGGGGCGGCCATTGGCCGCCCGCCTTTTCTGCACCAAAATAAACACATGTCATTGCGAACCAGTG
>DJQM01000064.1:58512-85997 GCA_002437585.1 Clostridiales bacterium UBA6386
GCAATCCCCCGGTTCTTCCGAGGATTACCGGCAGAGCACAAGACCACACATACCATCGACATACAGGAATGGGGCGATGAGGGCATCGCCCCCTACTGATTCTTAATCGGCTTTCGGAATATCCGGGGGATTGCCACACCAGCGTGCGCGCTGGTTCGCAATGACAGCCTTTTTATTATTCTGCTTCTTTCAAACACGCATCCAGCTTTTCCTGAATCCGCTCCTTCACCAGCACTGCCAGCTCCGCGGGCTTCATGCCGGCGTACTCCTGGGCGGTGATGGGCTTCAGGTAGTGCACCTGGACGGATACCGGCTTGCTGCCCGGCTGATCCAGAACCTTGAAGCTGTCGACGAGGGCAATGGGCACCACCGGACAGCCGGACTTGGTGGCGCAGCGGAAGCTGCCGGCGTGGAAGTCCAGCATTTCGTTTCCCTTCCGGCTCCGGGTGCCTTCGGGGAAGATCAGATAGCTCCGGCCGTCCTTGACCTCCTGGGTGACGTGCTGGATCACGGTGAGAGACTGGCGCACGTCCTGTCTGTCCATGGGGAAGGACTTGGTACACAGGGCGATCTGGTGGATGAAGGGAATGTTGTAAAGCTCCTTTTTCAGCACCGCGCCGATGGGTCGGCCGCAGGTGACGGCGATGGCCAGCACATCGAACATGCCCTGATGATTGGAATAGAGCATGAAGCCCCCCTCGGCAGGGATATTTTCCTGGCCGTCCACCTGCAAATCCACATTGCCCCCCTTGACGGCGCAGCGCAGAATGTACTGGATGTGGGCGTACCGTTCGGCCTCCGGATAGTTGTCCGGATGTTTGGCGTAGCGGCACAGCTTGAACCAGGCTCCGGGCACCATGCCCATATTTTTCAGCACCATGGTAACGATTCGGTTCATAGGAAAGCCTTCCTTCATTTGATATCTTTGGTAGGTATTATACCACAATGGGGGAAAAATGCAACCGACAGCAAAATTTTCAAAAAGTCCTTGACAAAACGGTATGAGTGTGCTATTGTACTAATGCACTAATACAGTAGTACAAGGAGATGAACGAAATGAACTGGAAGTTTTCAGGAGACCGGCCGGTGTACCAGCAGATTATGGAGCTGATGCGCGGCGGCATCGTGAAGGGCGAGCTGCCCCCCGGGGGGAAGGTTCCTTCGGTGCGGGAGCTGGCTGCCCAGGCTCAGGTGAATCCCAACACCATGCAGCGAGCCATGACCGAGCTGGAGCGGGAGGGGCTGCTCATCAGCGGCGGCACCAGCGGCCGCACCGTCACAGAAAATCCGGAGGTTTTGGAGAAAATGCGGGAAGAAGTTTTACGGGAGCTGGCTCGGGAGTGCGCGGAGAAATTTATGGTATTCGGAATGACACCCAGCCAGGCGGCTCAGCTGCTGCTGGAGCTGGACAAGGAGGAGAAATAATGGATTGCGTATTGAAGGCGGCTGGGCTTACCAAGCGGTATCACGGAAGCCCGGCTCTGGACAACCTGAACCTGGAGCTGCCCCAGGGGAAGATCATCGGCCTGCTTGGCCCCAACGGCAGCGGCAAGACCACCTTTATGAAGCTGGCGGCAGGTCTGCTGACCCCCACCTCCGGAGAAATCACCGTCTGCGGCGAGAAAATCGGCCCGGCCAGTAAGGCTCTGGTGTCCTATTTGCCGGATCGAACCTGCTTCAACAAGCGGCAGAAGGTGGCGGAGCTTCTGGACTATTTCCAGGACTTTTACGCCGATTTTGACCGGAACCGGGCGGAGCAAATGCTGAATGCCCTGGCAATTGACGCTCAGGCCAGGTACCGTACGCTGTCCAAGGGTACCCAGGAGAAGGTGCAGCTGGTGCTGACCATGTCCCGGCGGGCAAGGCTGTATCTGCTGGATGAGCCAATCGGCGGCGTAGACCCGGCGGCCAGGGATTACATTCTCAACACCATTATCAACAACTACGACCCCAGCGCGACGGTGCTGATCTCCACCCACCTGATCTCCGATGTGGAGCGGGTGCTGGACGAATTTCTGTTCCTGTATCAGGGCAAGGTGATCCAGCGGGGCGAGGCCGACGCCGTCCGGGAGGAGACCGGAAAATCGCTGGATGAACTGTTCCGGGAGGTATTCAAATGTTTGCCAAATTGCTGAAACACGAGTGGCGCGCTACCCGGGGAATGCTGGGTATCCTGTGCCTGATCGCCCTGGGTGCCAGTCTGCTGGGCGGCCTGACCATGTGCTATCTGACCTATGCCTGCACCCACGTCAATGTCGGAAACGACACGCTGGAAATCATCAGTGTACTCTTTATGATGGCGGCTATGATCGCCATGGCCATTGTCGGCGTGGCGGCAGTGGTGCTGTATCTCGGCCGGTTTTATAAGAGCCGGTTCACCGACGAGGGCTACCTGACCTTCACGCTGCCGGTAAGCACCCACCAGAATCTGCTGGCCAGCCTTGTGAACACGGTCATCGGCACCGTGCTGATAACGCTTGTGATCTGCGCCTGCGGCACTCTGTGGCTGGCCATTGCCTTTGCCGGAGTGAAGGATTTCTACCCCACACTGGTTACTCGCTTCCCGGAGCTTTGGTCGAGCTTCTGGGGTCTGGTACAGGCTCATGCCGGGGAAATCCCCTGGGGGCTTCTGGGGCGGCTCCTACTGAATATGCTCACCGGCAGCATCAGCCAGCTGGTGCTGCTGATGCTGGCCGTGACGGTTGGCTCCATCGTTGCCAAAAAGCACAAAATTCTGGCGGCGGTGGGCGTGTATTATGGCATTCAGGTGCTGATCAACATAATTACCGCCTTTTTACTGTCCGCTGCCGCGACGCTCAGCGTCGGCGGCGATGAACTGGCGGCAATGTCCGGCTTCCTTGGCCGCACGGCACTGCTGACCGTGGGGTTGGGCATCGGTGGCTACTTCCTCATGTATTGGCTGGTTGACAGAAAGCTGAATCTGAATTAGAATAGCAGGGACGATTGCAAAAAGCGCGCAATCGTCCCTGTTTTTCGTGTCTTTTGAGCAGAGACGAAAAACGCGTGTCATTGCGAACCAGTGGGCACACTGGTGTGGCAATCCGTCCCCCTGTTGACCAGGGGGTGCGCAAATACACCTGTTTTAGGAGGTGCTCCATGTCCACAACCGCTCTGAAGCTCCTGGCCCTGGGGCTGATGCTCATCGACCATATCTACGAATTTCTTCCGGGAATGCCCCTGATTTTCACCGTTCTCGGCAGAATCAGCGCACCTTTGTTCTTTTTCTGCACGGTCTGGGGCTTTCACTACACCCGCAGCCGGGAAACCTACCTTCTGCGTCTGTACGACTGCTCGGTGCTTATGGGGATCCTGGACTGCGTCCTGAATCAAAGCGTGGCGGAGCCGCTGGCGCAGTGCCGGAACAATATTTTCGGAACATTGTTTCTGGTGTGCCTGTGCCTGTATCTCTGGGAAAAGTGGCAGGCACCGAAGAAAAAAGTGCTGGCGGTGGCGGCGTTCCTGGCCATCAACGAAATTGTCCAACTGCTGTGCGCCGGGCTGCTGGCTACCCCGCTGGCCCCTGCCATGGAAGCCGGCTTGGGCATCAGCCGCCGGAATTTCTTCCTGATCCTCCGGGGCTTCCTGCCCGATTACTACAACTGCGAGGGCGGCCTTTGGGCGGTGGCCATGGGCATGGTGCTTGCCTTCTGCAAGGGGAGCAAAAAGCGCGTTGCCCTGGGCTTCGGGGGCTACTGCCTGGCGTATTTCCTTTACACCCTGCGAAATGGCCTTGTCATGGGGCAGACCCAGTGGCTTTCCTATTTCTTCACCGGCAGCATTCAGTGGCTCCAGGTGATGGCACTTCCCGGAATGCTCGTCTACGACGGCAGCCGGGGCAAGGGAATGAAATACCTGTTTTACATTTTTTACCCCGTCCATATTGCCCTTTTGTTCTGGCTTGGCAACGCCATTGCCGGAAGACTGTGATTCTGACATCAGGCATTTCCCCTGCTTGGGAAAATGCCCACGAATGGGAACCCTGTCCGTCGCTTTTTCGGACAGTTTTAGATATTGTTTTATGGATTAAAGAATGATACTATAATACGGAATGTCTGTCCACGGAACGCGGACAAAGGATAGGAGCCTGTTTATGAAGTATATTGTAGTGCTGGGAGACGGCATGGCCGATGAGCCGGTGGCGGCACTGGGCGGCAAGACCCCTCTGGAATACGCCAAGACCCCCGCCATGGATGCCCTGGCCTCCGGCGGAGAGATGGGCATGGTGCAGAACGTGCCCCAGGGGATGCACCCGGGCAGCGAGGTGGCGAACCTGTCCGTTCTGGGCTACGACCCGAAATCCTGTTTTACCGGGCGATCACCCTTGGAAGCCCTGAGCGTGGGCGTGAAGATGGAGCCGGACGATGTGATTTTCCGCTGCAATGTGGTGACGCTGACGGAGGAAGAGCCTTACGCGCAGAAGCGGATCCTGGATCATTCCTCCGGGGAGATTTCCACCGAGGAAGCGGACGCGCTGATGGAGGCCATCCGCCAGCACTTCAATGACGATACCTTCCAGTTCTACACCGGCACCAGCTACCGGCATATCATGGTCTGGAAGCACGGCCATCTAGCCAAGCTGGAGCCGCCCCATGACCATCTGACCCAGGTCATCGGCCCCTTCCTGCCGGAAGACCCGGTGCTGCGCAGCTTTATGGAGCGCAGCTACGATATCCTCAACAACCACCCGGTGAATTGCAAGCGGGCGGCGGAGGGCAAGCGCAAGGCCAATTCCCTCTGGTACTGGGGTGCGGGCACCAAGCCCAGCCTGCCCGGCTTCACCGAGAAGACCGGCCTGAAGGGGGCTATGATCTCCGCCGTTGACCTGCTCAAGGGCATCGCCGTAGGGGCGGGCATGGAGGTTTATCAGGTACCCGGTGCCACCGGCTCTCTGGATACCAACTGGGAGGGCAAGGCCCAGGCGGCCATTGACGCGCTTCTGCGCGACGGCTGTGATTTTGCTTATATCCACCTGGAGGCTCCGGACGAGATGGGTCATCAGGGATTGGTACAGGAAAAGGTGCAGTCCATTGCGTACCTGGACAGCCGGGTCATCGCCCCTATCTGCGCCGCTATGGAGCAGGCCGGGGAGGACTACCGGATTCTGGTGCTGCCGGATCATCCCACCCCCCTTCGCATCCGCACCCATTCCTCCGACCCGGTACCCTATGTGCTCTACGACAGCACCCGCCAGGAGAAAAAATGCGCCCACTATACCGAAGCAGAGGCTCGGGCAACGGGGATTTTCTATCCCCGGGGTCATGTGCTGCTTGACAAGCTGCTGAATAGATAAGGAGAGACGATTATGTCCAGAGTTTATAATTTTTCCGCCGGCCCGGCGGTGCTGCCGGAGGAGGTTCTCCGGGAGGCTGCCGATGAAATGCTGGATTACCGGGGAACCGGTATGTCCGTCATGGAAATGAGCCACCGCTCCAAGGCCTACCAGACCATCATCGACGAGGCGGAGGCAGACCTGCGTACCCTGATGGGCATTCCCGACAATTACAAGGTGCTCTTTATGCAGGGCGGCGCAAGCCAGCAGTTTGCCATGATCCCCATGAACTTCATGAAAAACAGGGTGGCCGACTACATCATCACCGGCCAGTGGGCGAAGAAGGCCTGGCAGGAGGCCAAGCTCTTCGGTCAGGCCAACGCCGTGGCCTCCTCCGCGGACAAGACCTTCTCCTATATCCCGGACTGCTCTGATCTGCCTATCAGCGAGAACGCGGACTATGTGTATATCTGCGAGAACAACACCATCTACGGCACCAAGTTCTGGCAGCTGCCCAACACCAAGGGCAAAGACCTGGTGTCCGACGTGTCCAGCTGCTTTTTGTCCGAGCCGGTGGACGTGACGAAATACGGCATGATCTACGGCGGTGCCCAGAAGAACATCGGCCCGGCCGGCGTGGTCATCGGCATCATCCGGGAGGATCTCATCCGGGAGGACGTACTCCCCGGCACCCCCACCATGCTCCGCTACAAGACCCATGCGGACAACGGCTCCATGTACAACACCCCGCCCGCCTACGGTATTTACATCTGCGGCAAGGTCTTCAAGTGGCTGCTGCGCAGAGGCGGCCTGGCGGAGATGAAGGCCTACAACGAGAAGAAGGCCGCCATTCTCTACGATTACCTGGACAGCAGCAGACTTTTCCACGGCACGGTGGTGAAGAAGGATCGGTCTCTCATGAACGTACCCTTCGTCACGGGAGACCCTGACCAGGACGCGAAATTCGTCAAGGCCGCCACGGAAGCCGGCTTTGTGAACCTGAAGGGTCACAGGACGGTGGGCGGTATGCGAGCCAGCATCTATAACGCCATGCCCATGGAGGGCGTGAAGCAGCTGGTGGGCTTCATGGAAACCTACGAAAAAACGGTGTAAGGAAGAAAGCTATGTATCAGATTCATTACTTAAATAAAATTTCTCAGCAGGGCACGACCCTCTGGACGGAGGATTTCGCCCTGAACGACGACCTGAACCAGGCCGACGGCGTGCTGGTGCGCAGTGCCAGTATGCACGACATGGAGCTTCCCCGAAATCTGCTGGCCATTGCCCGGGCAGGGGCCGGCGTGAACAACATCCCCCTGACCAGCTGCGCCGACAAGGGCATTGTGGTCTTCAACACCCCCGGTGCCAATGCCCGCAGCGTCATGGAGCTGACCCTGTGCGGTATGCTCCTGGGCAGCCGGGACATCATCGACGGCGTGAACTGGGTGCAGTCCATCAAGGATCAGCCGGATATTGCCAAGCTGGTGGAGAAGGGCAAGTCCCGGTTCGCCGGACATGAAATTTACGGCAAGAAGCTGGGCATCATCGGCCTGGGCAACATCGGAGGCCCCCTGGCCAACCGGGCAAGAAAGCTGGGCATGGAGGTCTACGGCTGTGACCCCCATATCTCCGTGGAGGCGGCCTGGAATCTGGACGGTCACGTCCAGCGGGTGAAGACCCCGGAGGAAATCTACGCCCTGTGCGACATCATCACCGTCCATGTACCTCTGCTGAAAGACACGGAGAAGATGATCAATGCCGCGGCACTGGCCAAGATGAAGGATGGGGTCATTATCCTGAACTTCGCCCGGGATCTGCTGGTGGACGACGACGCCATGGCCGACGCCCTGGCCTCCGGCAAGGTCAAGCGGTACGTTACCGACTTCCCCAACCCCAAAACCGCCAACATGCCCGGCTGCATCGCCATTCCTCACCTGGGCGCTTCCACGGAAGAGTCCGAGGACAACTGCGCCCGGATGGCCGTCCGGGAAATGATGGACTATCTGGAAAACGGAAACATCAACAATTCCGTCAACTATCCCAACTGCGACATGGGCCTGTGCCAGACGGAAGGCCGGATCACCATTCTGCACCATAACATTCCCAATTCTCTGGGCCGGTTCACCGCCGCCATCGCCAGCGAGAACGTGAACATCGCCGGGCTGATGAACAAGAGCCGGGGCGAGTACGCCTACACCATGCTGGACTTGGATCATCACCCCTCCGCCGACGTGGTGGAGCACCTGAAGGGCATCGAGGGCGTTGTCCGCGTCCGGGTTATTCGATAATTTGCCGCGAAACATGATAAAATGTGCTCTCCCGGTTCGGGAGGGCACGTTTTTTCGGCATGCTGCCTTCTGTCCTATTCGAGTGTCTCCGACAAGACCACCCATAGCAATCCGAAAGATTCTGACGCAGTTCCGGCGATGCGGCCGGGGGATTCTCAAGGGGGCGGCTTTTCGGCAGCACCCCTTGAGCCGGCTTCTTCTCAAGGTTCTTGCCGGGACAAGAACCTTGCCCCCGGAGGGACTGCACCGAAAGTTTTGAGGAGACTGAAAGCAATACGGGGATTTGTGTTTTTATATTTAGGGGCTTTCCTTTGATGAAAAAAGCTGGTATAATCAGGAAAACAGAAGGGAGAGAGACCAATGCGCATTGTTGTGAAAATCGGCACGTCTACCCTGGCCTACGCCACGGGCCAGCTGAACATCCGTCGGGTGGAGGCCCTGTGCAAGACCATGTGCGACATCCGGAACGCCGGTCATGAGCTGATCCTGGTTTCCTCCGGTGCCATCGGCATGGGGGTTGGCAAGCTGGGCCTGCGCGCCCGGCCCCGGGACATTCCCACCAAGCAGGCGGCCGCCGCCGTGGGTCAATGCGAGCTGATGTACATTTACGATAAGCTTTTCAGCGAGTATCACCATACCGTGGCCCAGCTGCTGATCACCGCGGACAACCTGAGCAACGAGACCCGCCACGCCAACTTTACCAACACCCTGAACCGGCTGCTGGAGCTGGGGGTGGTGCCGGTGATCAACGAGAATGACACCGTAGCCACCGAAGAAATCGTCATCGGCGACAACGACACCCTGGCCGCCATGGTGGCGGAAAGCGTGGGAGCCAATCTGCTGGTGCTGCTGTCGGATATCGACGGGCTGTACACCGCCGATCCCCATGCGGATCCCAGGGCAAAGCTCCTGCCGGTGGTGCGCCGGGTGGATGATGATATTCGCTCACTGGCCGGGGTGAGCAGCTCTACCCAGGGCACCGGCGGCATGGTGACCAAGCTCCGGGCGGCGGAAATCTGCCTGAACTGCGGCTGTGAAATGGTCATCGCCAACGGGAACGAGCCGACGCTTTTGTATGACATCGTAGACGGGAAGCCGGTAGGCACCCGATTTGTGGGGGAAAACGTATGAAAGAAATGCTGGAAAAGGCCAAGGCGGCCAAACCTTTGATCGCCGCCCTGAGTACCGAGGAAAAGAACGCGGGGCTGCTTGCCATGGCGGACAGTCTGCTGTCTCACACCGGGGAAATTCTGAAGGCCAATGCGGAGGATTTGGCCGAGGCCCAGGGGAAAATTTCCGACGTGATGCTGGACAGGCTCCGGCTGACGGAAGGCAGAATCCAGGCCATGGCCCAGGGCATCCGCCAGGTGGCGGCCCTGCCTGACCCGGTGGGACTGATTTTGGACAGTTACACCCGGCCCGATGGGCTGAAAATCGACAAGGTGTCCGTGCCCATGGGGGTGATCGCCATCATCTACGAAAGCCGCCCCAACGTGACTTCCGACGCGGCGGCCCTGACCCTGAAAAGCGGCAACGTGTGCGTGCTCCGGGGCGGCAAGGAGGCCATCCGCAGTGCCACGGCCATTGTGGAAGCCCTCCGGGCGGGACTGCGCCAGGCGGGAATTCCGGAAACCGCCGTGAATCTGGTGCGGGACACCAGTCGGGACAGTGCCGCGGCTCTGATGACCGCAAACGGCTACGTCGATCTGCTGATTCCCCGGGGTGGGGCGGGGCTGATTTCCGCCTGCGTCCGCACAGCTACCGTGCCCTGCATTGCCACCGGCACCGGCATCTGCCATGTGTATGTGGAGAAAACCGCCGACCAGGCCATGGCCCTGAACATCATTGAAAACGCCAAAACCAGCCGCCCAAGCGTGTGCAACGCCGAGGAGGTGCTGCTGGTTGACCGGGCCATTGCCCCGGAATTTCTGCCCAAACTCCGGAAGCGTATCGGAGCCAGGGTGGAGCTTCGGCTGGATGCGGAAGCGGCAAAGATTATTCCCGGAACCCCTGCCGGGCCACGGGACTTTGACACGGAATTTCTGGACTACATCCTGGCGGTAAAGTGCGTGGAAAACGTCCGGGAGGCGGTTTCTCACATTGCCACCCACTCCACCGGCCACAGCGAAGCCATCGTCACCTGTGACCCGGCGGCGGAACACTATTTTACCGCCAACGTGGACAGCGCGGCGGTGTACGTCAACGCTTCCACCCGGTTTACCGACGGGGGCGAGTTCGGCCTGGGCTGCGAAATGGGCATTTCCACCCAGAAGCTCCATGCCAGAGGGCCTATGGGCCTGCGGGAGCTGACCACCTACAAATACATCATTTACGGAAACGGACAGGTGAGAGTATGAAATACGGATTCATCGGCTGCGGCAATATGGGCGGAGCCATCGCCCGGGCCATGAGCGGCAGGACAAAGGACATTGCGGTGACGGATCGCTCCGGCAAGGCCAAGATATTGGCGGCGGAGCTGGGAATTTCCTACTGGAGCGCGGAAAGAATCGCCCAGGAGTGCGACCGGATTTTCCTGGCGGTGAAGCCCCACATGATGGCGGAGGTTCTGAAGCCCCTGCAAAGGATTCTGAATCAGAAGAAGCCCCTGCTCATCACCATGGCGGCGGGGCTGGAAATGGGGAAAATCGAGCAATTCGCGGGCGGACGGCTTCCTGCGATCCGCATTATGCCCAATACCCCCACCGCCGTGGGCAAGGGCGTGATCCCCTATTGCGCCAATGAACGGGTGACGGAGGAGGTGCTGGCGGACTGGCTTTCCGACATGGCTCCCTGCGGCCTGCTGGACAGCCTGGAGGAGCGGCTCATGGACGCGGTCAGTGCCCTGTCCGGCTGCGGCCCGGCCTATGTCTATCTGATGCTGGAGGCCATGGCCGACGGGGCGGTGGCCTGCGGCATTCCCAGAGCCAAGGCTCTGGATTACGCGGCCATGACCTTGTCCGGGGCGGCGGAAATGTACCTTTCCACCCACCGGCATCCCGGCGCGCTGAAGGACGCGGTATGCTCCCCCGGCGGCAGCACCATCGTGGGTGTGCGGACACTGGAGGAGCACGGCTTCCGGGGGGCGGTGATGGACTGCGTTCAGGCAGCTTTCGAAAAGAATCAGGCTTTGGGGAAATAGGAGGAAACCGGATGGAATATCGGATTTTGGGAAAAACCGGACTGAAAATCTCCCGGATGGGCTTTGGCGGCATTCCCATCCAACGAATTGACGCGGAAGGGACGAAAACGCTGGTGCATCAGCTTCGGGATGCCGGGGTGAACTTCATCGACACCGCCAGGGCTTATACCGTCAGCGAGGAATACCTGGGCTATGCCCTGGAGGGCATCCGGCAGGACTTCGTGCTGGCCACAAAAACCATGTCCCGGACGAAGGAGGCCATGGCGGCGGACATCGACAAGAGCCTTCGGAATTTGCGAACCAGCTATATTGACCTCTATCAGATTCACAATATCCCCCCGGAGCAGTTTCCCCAGGTCATGGCTCCCGGCGGCGCGTTGGAGGCTTTACAGGAAGCCAAGGCCGCGGGGAAAGTCCGGCACATCGGCGTGACGGCTCACTCTCTGGACACCTTCCGGCTGGCTCTGGAGCAGGACTGGGTGGAGACCATCATGTTCCCCTATAATATTGTAGAGACCCAGGCGGAGAGCCTGATCGCCCAGGCGGCCAGGAAAAACGTGGGCTTTATCTGCATGAAGCCCCTGGCCGGCGGTGCCATTGAGGACGCAACCTCCGCGCTGCGGTTCGTCTGCGCCAACCCGGATGTGACCGTGGTGATCCCCGGCATGGCGGAGCCAGAGGAGCTGACCCAGAATCTGGCGGCCGTGGGCAATACTGCGCCGCTGAGCGACGAGGAAAAGGCGGCCTTTCAGAAAATCCGCAGTCAGCTGGGCACCCAGTTTTGCCGCCGGTGCAATTACTGCCAGCCCTGCTCCGTGGGAATCAACATTTCCGGGCTGTTCCTGCTCGACGGTTATTTGCGGCGGTACGGCCTGGCGGACTGGGCCAAGACCCGGTACGCTTCCCAGGAGAAGAAAGCCTCGGACTGCATCGGCTGCGGCGCCTGCGAGCAGCGGTGTCCCTACCAGCTGCCCATCCGGAAAATGCTGCGGAAGGTTGCGGAGGATTTTGGGGAATAAAGGAATCCCGCCGCGGAAAAGCGGCGGGATTTTTGTCAGGAATGCAGCCCAAACAGGGGACGAGCCACCCGCTTGTACAGAAGCAAAGTCAGCAGGGAGACCACCACGCCCTTGACGATGTTCAGGGGGGCGACACACAGCACCACGAAGGTGGTCACACTGTTGACCCCCGGATGAATGGCCGTGCCCATGGCGAGGATCGCGTCCAGGGGCATTCCGTAGAGCTGAGCGAACTTGGGCAGCAGGTACACCGCGTTGAAGGCGGTGCCGAAGACGGACATGCACACGGTGCCGATTACCAGGCCGATGACCGCACTGTGGCGGCTCTTATGCAGGTGATACCAGACGGAGGCGGGCAGCACAAAGGAGCAGCCTACCACGAAGTTGGCCAGATCCCCCACAAAGGCGGTGCTGGTGCCCTTGAGCAGAAGCTTCAGCAGAATTTTCACGCCCTCGCAGACAACCGTGGCGCAGGGGCCTAAGTAGAAGCCGCACAGCAGCACCGGCAGCTCGGAAAAGTCCAGCTTGTAGAACCCCGGAGCCAGGAAGGGCAGGGGAAAGTCCAGCATGTGCAGCACTGCGGCCAGGGCGGCGCAGATGCCGATGATGCTCACCCGCCGGGCGGGGCTTACCCTCCGGCACTCCGGCAGAAGGTGCTCGGCAAGCTTTGCCAGCAGCGCCAGCCCGATCACCAGAGCCAGACACATGAATACGAAGCTGAGATTTTCGGAAATTTGGGTCAGAAGTGTGGCCATAGAAATTCCTCTCCTATGCAAAAAAATACGCCCTTGGGATACACCCAGGGCGTGAAAATAAACGCAGGAAACATCCGTGCGTATCTTCTTCCATCCAGACTATACTGTCGGTATCGGAGTTTCACCGATTCAACCCAATTAGGCTCGCGGACTGTAGGAAACCGGAATCCGACTTCCATTCACCGCCGGTGGGGAATTGCGCCCCGCCCTGAAGATACTGATTCAGTTGCCCCTAGGATAGCACCCGGAAGGCGGCTTGTCAAGGGGGAAATCGCGTGCTATACTATTTTGCGGCAAGGGAGGGCGTGGTTTCCGGCGCGGCGTTGGTGGGCGCGGGCACCGAGGCCTTGGGCGTGGGGGTCTCCGGCATTTTCAGGGTACGGATCTGACCCCCTGGGGCGGAATCCGTCACATCCCCGCCGATGACCTGGTTCTTGTAGATCAGCAGGGTGGCGTACACCGGCTCGGTGGCTCCGGGAAAATTGTTGATCCTGTAGACGTAGCGCATGACCTTTTTCCCGGCGAACTTGCTCAGGTCGAAGCCCTGGCTCAGCTGGAGCTGGTTGTAGCGGGTGAAAACCTGACTGCCCGCCTCCGGAATCCGCACCTGACTGGACTGCGTAGGGGTGGTGGTGACCTGCCAGCCGAAATCCTCCAGAAATTTCACCCGGCCGTCGTTGCTGTTCAGAGCCGGAGCGGCGGTTTCCTCCGCTTTGCCGCCGCCCAGAAGGAGAATCAGAGCCAGCACCAGAGCCCCGGCGGCGGCCAGCCCCAGCAGAATCTTTTTGAAATTGACCTTCGCGGTCATAACCATCATAGAAAATCCCTCCCGATACTAGGTAATAAAGCCTATGCGCTTTTCGGACAGGGTAGAACGGAGAAACCATGGAAAGACTGGACAAATTCCTCTGCGACAGCGGCGCGGGCACCCGCTCCCAGGTCAAGGCTCTTCTGAAAACCGGCCGGGTGACGGTAGATGGGCTTGCCGAAAGGGACGGCAGCCGGAAAATCCACCCGGAAGGTCAGGAAGTCGCCCTGGACGGGGAAATTCTGGTAGGAAAACGGCGGCTGGTGGTGATGCTCAATAAGCCCAGGGGCTACGTCACGGCCACCGAGGATGAAGCGCAGAAAACCGTCATGGAGCTGCTGCCGAAACAGTGGGCACATCTGGATCTGAAGCCCGTAGGACGGCTGGACAAGGAAACCGAGGGGCTGCTGCTGTTTACCAACGACGGGGAACTCCTCCACCGGCTCATCAGCCCCAAAAAGGAGGTGCCGAAAATTTACTATGCCCGGCACGAGGGGCAGGCCGGGTCGGAGGACGCGGCGGCCTTTGCCGCGGGGCTGACCCTCCGGGACGGCACGGTGTGCCGTCCGGCGGAGCTGACCCCCCTTGGCCCCGGGGAGAGCCTGATCCGGGTCTGCGAGGGAAAATATCACCAGGTGCGCCGGATGATGGCGTCCCGGGGTATGACCGTCACCTATCTGGAGCGGCGGCAGGAGGGAAGCCTGACCCTGGGGAGCCTGCCCAGAGGCCAGTCCCGGGAGCTGACGGCGGCGGAGCTGGCGGCTCTGGAGCGGGGCTGAAGACGGTCATTTTGCTGATAGGATTCTGTATGTTGCGGAATGGACTATGGAATATGTTGGAAGAATACCTAAAAAAACAAATCCTTTTTGCAGTAAAATGTCAAAAGGTACTTGCAATATGCGCAAAAGCCGTGTATAATAACAATGCAATTTTGTGAAATGCGCATTTGTGCAAGATACTAAGGGAGTGACAGAAAGATGTCCAATAGCGTTTTTCAGAGCGTGATCGTCCAGCTGCGGGATATTTCCGACCGGGTATTTGGCGTTATCGACACCGAGGGCTGCGTGATCTCCAGCACCGACATGTCTTTGCTGGGGGAGCGTTGGCCGGACGCGGCACTGAAGGTGGGCAATGCTTCGGAAAGCATTGTGACCTTCGCCCAGAAGAGCTTCAAGGCCATTATGGGCAACTCCAATTACTTCGAGTATGCCGTGTTCTGCTCCGGGGACGATGAGAACGCCAGAAGCTTCTGCCAGATGGCCTTTATTGCCCTGAATGACGCCAAGACCTTCTACGAGGAGAAGCATGACCGGGGCACCTTCGTCAAGAATATTATCATGGATAATATCCTCCCCGGCGATATTTACATCCGGGCCAAGGAGCTGCACTTTGCCACCGACGCGCCCCGGGCGGTGTTCCTGATCCGCCAGGTGGGTCACAGCGACGTGGCCATCGTGGACGTGCTCACCGGCATGTTCCCGGACAAGATGCAGGACTTTGTTCTGTCCATCAACGAGAACGATGTCGCCATCATCAAGCAGATCAGCGGCACCGTCACCGCCGAGGATCTGGAGAAGATCGCGGTGAATGTGGAGGACACCCTGAAGAACGAGCTGCGCATCAAGACCATCATCGGCATCGGTACCGTGGCCGAGCATCTGCGGGAGCTGGCGGATTCCTACAAGGAGGCGCAGACCGCCATCGAGGTGGGCAAGGTCTTCGACACCGATAAAAGCGTCATGCACTATGAGAACCTGGGCATTGGCCGTCTGATCTATCAGCTGCCTACCACCCTGTGCGAGATCTTCCTGCATGAAGTGTTCAAGAAGAATTCCCTGGATTCCCTGGATCAGGAGACCCTGTTTACCATCAACAAGTTCTTTGAGAACAGTCTGAACGTGTCCGAGACCTCCCGGAAGCTGTTTGTCCACCGGAACACCCTGGTCTACCGGCTGGAGAAGATCCGCAAGCTGACGGGGCTTGACCTGCGGCAGTTTGACCATGCCATCGTCTTCCGGGTGGCACTGATGGTGCGCCAGTATCTGGCCTCCCGGGAAAACCGGCAGTAATCGCGCCTTCTGAAGATGCCCCGCCACCGCGGGGTATCTTTTTTGTTGCATGGGTATCGAAAGAGAGATGTCATTGCGAACCAGTCTGCGGACTGGTTCGCAATGACATATGCGCTATATTGGCTCTCGGAATGACCGGGGGATTGCCACGCCAGTGCTGCATGAATTAAGGTATGACTGCCACTGGCAGTCATTTAGATTCTAATTCGCTGCGCGGAGCACCACGCTGGTTCGCAATGACATCTTCTATTTTGGCGTGTACGCATTTGATTATGGCACCCCGGCCGGTTTACCATAATTCTGAAATACTGGAATTTTACCCATAAAAAATGTGGCTCAATTGTGAATTTTTCCGACAGAAACCGGCAAATCCATGGTTCATCGTTGACAACTGCTGCGCAATGTGTTACAATTCGGTTACATGCGAGCGGACTCGGGTGCGCCCGGGGCTGCCTGATACAGGAGATTATACATATGATTGAATTTAGCAATGTGATAAAATCCTACGAGCAGGGCAATAACGCGCTGAACGGCGTTTCCATGCAGATCGAGGATGGGGAGTTCTGCTTCCTCATCGGCCCCTCCGGCTCCGGTAAATCCACCATCATCAAGCTGATTTCCGGCGAGCTGAAGCCTACCTCCGGCACCGTTCATGTGAACGGCTACTCCCTGGAGCGGATCCGCAAGCGGGAAATTCCCTACCTGCGCCGGACTGTTGGCGTGGTCTTCCAGGATTACCGGCTGATCGACAAGATGACCGTCTACGAGAACGTGGCCTTCGCCATGCGGGTGGTGGGTGCCCGGGAGCGGGAAATCAAGGAACGGGTTCCCTATGTGCTGGAGCTGGTAGGTCTGGAGAGCAAAATGAACCGGCATCCCCACGAGATGTCCGGTGGTGAGCAGCAGAGACTGGCCATCGCCCGGGCTCTGGTGAACAACCCCTCCACCATCATTGCCGACGAGCCTACCGGCAACCTGGATCCGGAGCGTTCCTTTGAAATCATGGCACTGCTCCAGGAAATCAACAATCTGGGCACCACCATGCTGGTGGTTACCCACGACCAGAATCTGGTCAGAATGTTCCACAAGCGGGTCATTGCCATTGATGACGGTCGCGTGGTCAGCGACGGAATGGGGGAGGAAGAGATAAATGAAGCTGAATAATCTGGGATATCTGCTGAAGGAGGGCTTCCGGGGCATTTTCCTCCATGGCTTTATGTCCTTTGCCGCTGTGTGCGTGACGGTGGCCTGCCTTGTGATTGTGGGCAGCTTTTCCGCCCTGGCCTACAATCTGGACGAAATGGTCCGGGATCTGAACCAGACCAGTGAGATTCTGGTGTACATCGATTCCGACCTGTCCGATGCCGAGGCAAAAAGCATCGGCACCAAAATCAACCTGATGGACAACGTGCTCAAGGCCACCTTTGTCTCCCGGGAGGAGGCACTGCAGGACTTCATCGCCGATCATGACGGCGACAGTGCCTTCAGCGGCGTTCAGGCCAGCGACCTGCGCCACCGCTACATTGTCACCCTGGAGGACAACACCAAGATGGAGCAGACCGACGCGGCTCTGAAGCAGCTGCCCGGCGTGGCCAAGACCAACGCGGCCTATGAGCTGGCAAAGGGCTTTACCACCATTCAGGATGTGCTGCACATCGTCTCCGCGGCGGTGATTGCCGTGCTGCTGGTGGTGTCCCTGCTGATTATTTCCAACACCGTCAAGCTGGCCATGTACGACCGGAAGGACGAGATCGCCATTATGAAAATGGTGGGTGCCACCAACGGCTTCATCCGGCTGCCCTTCGTGGTGGAGGGCTTTTCCCTGGGCATGATCGGTGCCATCCTGGCCTTCGGCACGGAGTGGGCCGGCTACGATGCCCTGGTTCAGAAGATCGGCAGCGTGGACTCCCTGCAGCTATTCAAGTTTGTTCCCTTCCAGGAGCTGCTGATTCCCATGGTCATTGTCTTTGCCGCGGCAGGTATGTTCGTGGGCATTGTGGGCAGCTGGACCTCCATCCGGAAGTTTATGAATGTGTGATTTTGGGGGGAAGCTCTGAATCCGGGCGGCTCCGGCACATTCGATTCTCCGGAAACGGAAGAAAAAACGAAGGAAACACACTTTTATGCGTATACACAAATTAGCAGCCGCAACCCTGTCCGGGCTGCTGACCGCCGCGCTGGTGATCGGTATGCTGCCCCTTTCGGCGGCAGCCGCTTCTTCAGCGGAAATACAGAAGGACATCGACGCGCTGAAAGAAAAGAACAAGGAAATTCAGCAGCAGATCAACGGCATTCAGAGCCAGTATAACGCCAACATGGACGATATGAAGAGCATCGTGGCACAGAAAAGCGCGGTGGATCAGGAGATCGCCCTGCTGAGCAGCAAAATCGCGACCACCAATGAACAGATCGCGGCCTACGGCCAGCTGATCGCCGACACCCAGGATGCCCTGGATGCGGCAAATGAAGACCTGCGCGCTCTGAGCGAGGAGCATCGCCAGCGGATCCGGGTGATGGAGGAGGACGGAAAGCTGACCTACTGGCAGGTGATTTTCCAGGCCAGCAGCTTTACAGACCTATTGGATCGGATCGAGATGGTTCAGGAGATCAACGCCTCCGACCGGCGGCGGATCGAGGAAATGCGCATTGCCGCGGATATTGTCACCGCCAACCAGATGAGCCTGGAGACAGAAAAGGGCGAGTTGGAGGTTGTCCGGGAGGAGCTGGCCGCAGATGAGGCGGCTCTGCAGGAAAAGCGGACGGAATCCGACGGCGTTCTCCGGGAGCTGGAGGCCAAAAGCGAAGAATTTGAGGTGCTGATGGAGGAATCCGAGGCCTTACAGGACGAGCTGATGCAGCAGATCGCCGGTAAGGAGAAGGAGCTGAAGGAGGCAAAGTACGACGAGTACCTTGCCAAGCTTGCCCTCCAGGGGGACAACCCGCCGTCGGATGCCACCTGGGTTACCCCGGTGTCCGGCTGGAAGCTGACAAGCCCCTTCGGTATGCGAACCCACCCGATCCTGAAGATCACCCGGATGCACAGCGGCATCGACATGTCCTGCGCCCAGGGCACCCCCATCTACGCAACCCGGGCGGGGAAGGTGACCGCTACCTCCTATCAGGCCGGCGGCGCGGGAAACTACGTCAGCATCAACCACTTAGATGGCTTTTCCTCCATCTATATGCACATGACCAATTATGTTGTCTCCGAGGGTCAGACCGTTTCTCAGGGACAGCTGATCGGATATGTTGGCAGCACAGGGCTGTCTACCGGCCCCCATCTGCATTTCGGCGTATCCTATGCCGGAACTTATGTAAACCCTTTGGCGTATATCAGCTGATTGCGCCGCCCGCAAAAAGGAGTGTCTTATGAAAAATCAAAAGCGACTGGTATCCTTCCTGGCAGGTCTGATGGCGGCTGTCATGCTGCTGACCCTGCTCATGAGCATCCTGCCCACCCAGGCAAGTGCCGCCTCCTCTTCGGAGATCCGCAAGCAGATCAACCAGCTGAAGAAGGAGAAGGAGGAAATCAAGGAGAAGATTGCCGATGTAAAGGATCAATACAAGGCAAACGAAAACGAAATTGCGGACATCATCGCCAAAAAGAATGTCATTGACCAGGAGATCCAGCTGCTCAGTGAGCAGATTACCAATATGAACGACCAGCTGTCGGCGTATAACCAGCTCATCGCGGACAAGCAGGACGAGCTTGACAACGCCGAGGGTCAGTATGAGCAGCTGAACCAGGAAAACAAGGTTCGGGTGCGCACCATGGAGGAAGACGGGGAGCTTTCCTACTGGGAGGTTCTGTTTAAGGCCAACAGCTTCTCCGATCTGCTGGATCGGCTGAATATGGTGGAGGAGATCAACGCCTCCGACAACCGTCGGCTCAAGCAGCTCAACGATGCCGCCGATGCCGTGGAGGTGGCACAGACCGACCTCCAGGCGGAGAAGGCCGAAATGGAGGAAACCAAGAAGGAGCTGGACGCGACCCAGACGGAGATGGATGACAAGCGGAAGGAAGCGGACAATCTGATTCAGGAGCTTCTGAGCAAGGCCGATGATCTGGAGGCTCTGCAGGCGGAGTTCATTGAGATGGAGAACGACTTCCTCAAGCAGATCGCCACCAAGGAGCAGGAGTACAGTGCCGCCAAGCAGGCGGAATGGGCGGCCTATATGGCTACTTATGTGCCTCCCACCACCGCGGCGGCAGGCAGCAGCATGGATAAGGAGAATACCTCCGGCGGTACCGGCGGAACGGCCGTGGGCGGCGGCTGGGTGCGGCCCTGCAGCTACACCTCCATTACATCCCCCTTCGGCTCCCGTACCTCTCCCACGGCGGGCGCATCTTCTTACCACCAGGGTGTTGACCTGGATACCGGCACCGGTTGGACGGTGGTCGCCGCCAAGGCGGGTCGGGTGGTCATCGCGGGCTACGGCAGCGCGGCGGGCAACTATGTGAAGATCGACCACGGCGACGGCGTATCTTCCATTTACATGCACCTGAACAGCTACTGCGTGTCCTCCGGCCAGATGGTCAGCGCGGGTCAGCAGATCGGCACCACCGGTGCCACCGGCGTTGCCACCGGCGATCACCTGCACTTCGGCATTGCCGTCAACGGCGTGTATGTGAACCCCTGCAACTATGTATCTCTGTGACGCCGCTCCCACAGCTCCATAGGGGGCTGTGGGAACCGTTCTATGGGTGAGGTGTGAAAAGAGAAATGAAGGACAAACTGCTGCGGTTTTTATCTTATGTGGTGGTCGCCATGCTGGCAACCGCCATTACCCTGCAAATGACCGTGAAAACAGGCGCCGGAAAGCTGGATCGGCTGGAGAATCTGATTCAGGAGCGGTTTATCGGGGATGCCGACGGGGAAGCCATGGAGGACGCGGCGGCGGCTGCCATGGTCAAGGCCACCGGCGACCGGTGGAGCTATTACATTCCGGCCTCCCAGTACGAGGCGCACAAGGAACAAAGCGAAAATGCCTATGTGGGCATCGGCATTACCATCCAGCAGTCGGAGGATGCTTCCGGTTTCCTGGTTGTGACTGTGGATCCGCAGGGCCCTGCCCAGGAGGCGGGCATTGCGGTGAACGACCTGCTCATCGCCGTGGAGAATCAGGACGTCCGGGATATGACCGTCAGCCAGGTGCGGGAGCTGATCCGGGGCGAGGCGGGCACCAAGGTGTCCCTGACGGTGATGCGCCAGGGGGAGCACCAGACCCTTTCCGTGGAACGCCGCCGGATCGAGTCCCCAGTGGCCACCGGGGAAATGCTGGAGGGCGGAATCGGACTGGTGAAAATCAGCAATTTTGATGAACGCTGTGCCTCGGAGAGCATTGCGGCCATCCAGAAGCTTCAGCAGGAGGGCGCGAAGAAAATCATCTTTGACGTGCGCAACAACCCCGGCGGCTACGCCGAGGAGCTGGTGAAGCTATTAGACTATCTGCTGCCGGAAGGCGACCTGTTCCGCAGCGTCAGCTACGACGGCACGGAAAAGGTAGATACCTCTGACGCAAGTTACTTGGACATGCCCATGGCGGTGCTCATCAACGGCAGCAGCTACAGCGCGGCGGAGTTCTTTGCCGCGGCGTTGCAGGAGTACCAGGCGGCCACCATTGTGGGAGAGCCTACCGTGGGCAAGGGCGTGTATCAGACCACCATTTCCCTGGGAGACGGCTCTGCCGTGGCCTTATCCACCGGCAAGTATTTTACGCCCAAGGGCAATTCCCTGACGGACGTGGGGGTCACCCCGGACGTGCGGGTGGATGCGGACGAGGAAACCGAAGAAAAAATCTATTACGGCACCCTGAGCTATGTCGAGGATCCGCAGATCCAGGCGGCAATCCAGGTGCTGAACCGTTAAAAGGAGGAAAACAAGATGTATGAAGATTTGTTGACCCGGCGTTCCGTCCGGAAATACACCGATCAGCCGGTGGAGGATGCGGTGCTGGATAAAGTGCTCGAAGCGGGGCTATACGCCCCTTCGGGCATGAACAACCAGGCTCCCGTTCTGGTGGCCGTCCGGGACAAGACGACCCGTGACCAGCTGTCCCGGATGAACGCCGCTGTGATGGGGGTCTCCGGGGATCCCTTCTATGGGGCACCCTGCGTGATTGTGGTGCTCAGCGATCCGGAAAAAATGACCTGGGTGGAGGACGGTTCCCTGGTGCTGGGGAACCTGATGAACGCCGCCCACAGTCTGGGGCTGGGAAGCTGCTGGATCCATCGCGCCAGGGAGTGCTTCGATACCCCGGAAGGGAAGGCACTGCTTAAGAAGTGGGGCGTGCCGGAAAGCTACCGGGGCGTGGGCAACTGCATCCTGGGCTATGCGGCCGAGGAGCCGGTGACGAACCCCAGAAAAGAAGGAAGAATCATCAAGATTTGATGCACAAAAACAAGGGCGGTGCCGATACCGGTACCGCCCTTTCCTTATAGGTTGTTATCCAAAGAAGCCCACCAGGCCAATGATGAAGATGACGAACACGATCACCGGCAGCACATAGGTCATATAGGGGCGCATCCACTGAGCCACCTTCAGACCCGTACCCTCGTTGGCCTCGGCCATGAATTTCTTCCAGCCCCAGCCATAGCGGGCGGTGCAGAACAGGACGAACAGGGCAGAGCCCAGGGGCAGCATCACGTTGCTGACCAGAAAGTCCTCGCTGTCCAGAATGTCGTGACCGGCAATGGGTCGGACATTGCTCCACAGGTTGTAGCCCAGCAGGCAGGGCAGACTCAGCAGGAAAATGCCCACGCAGCATACCAGGCAGGTTTTCTTCCGGCTCCAGAGCGTAAGCTCGCTGACGCAGGAGACGATGTTCTCAAACACCGCCAGCACCGTGGAGAAGGCGGCGAAGGTCATGAACAGGAAGAATAGGCTCCCCCAGAACCTGCCCAGAGCGATGTGGTTGAACACATTGGGCAGGGTCATGAAGATCAGGGCAGGGCCGCTGTTCACGTCCACGCCATAGGCGAAGCAGGCGGGGAAGATGATGAGGCCGGAACACATGGCCACCAGGGTGTCCAGCAGGCTCACCCGGACGGCCTCGCCCATCAGGGCTCGCTCCTTGCCGATGTAGCTGCCGAAAATGGCCATTGCACCGATGCCCAGACTCAGGGTGAAGAAGGACTGGTTCATGGCACCCACGATCACGTTGCCGACGCCGATGCTTTTCATCCGTTCAAAGTCCGGCACCAGGTAGAAGCGCAGACCCGCGCCGCCGCCGGACAGGGTCATGCTGTGGAAAGACAGCAGGAGCATCAGAACGATCAGAGCCAGCATCATCACCTTCGTGACCCGTTCCAGACCCTTCTGCAGGCCGATGGAGATGATGAAAAAGCCCAGCACCACGATCATGGCCATGTAGACGACCATTGTGCCGGGGCTTGCCAGCATCTGGCCGAATTTGGCCTCCACCGCGGCGGTGTCCAGACCGACAAAGACACCTCTGGCGGTGTCCACAAAGTACTGGAGCATCCAGCCGGCCACGGTGGTGTAGAACATCATCAGCATAATATTGCCCAGCAGACATACATAGCCGTGCCAGCCCCATCTGGAGCCGGGCTTCAGGGTCTGGTACATTTTCAGAGGGCTTTTCTGAGCCGCCCGCCCCATGGCAAACTCCATGGTCAGCACCGGCACCCCCAGCACCAGCAGAAACAGCAGGTAAATCAGAACGAAGGCACCGCCGCCGTACTGGCCGGTCATCCAAGGGAACTTCCAGACGTTGCCGATACCGATGGCGCAGCCCGCGCTTAGTAACAGGAAGCCCAGGCGGCTTCCCAGGTGTTCACGTTGCATAGGTTTTCCTCCCAAAGACAAAATCCTCCTGCAGTATACAGGATTTCCGGGGAAAAGTCAAATGCTTTTCGGGGAAAAACACGAGAACCGCCCGGAAGACCCGACGGATGAATGTTCACATTTGCGCTATTTACTTTCCCCGGGAAAAATGGTATAATGAGCGGCAGTATCCCAAAAGGAGGCGAAGAAATGCGCCGCTATTTTGAAGAATTGAAGGATTTCACCAAGAAAGGCGATCTGTTTTTGCTGGGCATGTGCGTGTGCCTGGCACTGTTCGGCGTGGTGTGCATTGCCAGTGCCACCTCGGCAGATAAATTTGGTGACAGCAATTTCAAATATCTGGCCATTCAGCTGGTTTCCATCTGCCTGGGCGTTGTGGTTTACGCCATGGTTTCCGCCATCGATCTGGATTTCCTGTCCGAGCATCGGGCGGCACTGGCGATTTTTAATGTGCTGCTGCTTCTGATGCTGATTCCCTTCGGCACGGACAACAACACCGGCAACAAAAGCTGGCTCCATTTTCCCGGCTTCCCGGTGAACATTCAGCCTGCCGAAATCTGTAAAATGACCTATATCGTCATTATGGCCTCGGTCATGTCCTCCCATCAGAACCGGATTTCCCACCCGGTGTCCGTCATGCACATGGTCTTTCACCTGGGATTGCTGGTTGGCCTGAATATGGTGCTGTCCGGCGACGCGGGCGTGTCTCTGATCTTCGTATTTATCTTCATCGGCATGGCCTTTGCCGGCGGCGTGAGCCTTTGGTGGTTTGCCCTGGCCATCGGCGGCATCGCGGCCATGTTTCCCATTCTGTGGCAGTTTCTGGGTCAGTACCAGCGAAACCGGATTCTCATTCTGTTTGATCCCAAGGTCGATCCCCAGGGCATTAACGAACGGTATCACTCCAAGATCAATTTGCAGTCCCTCACCGGCGGCGGCCTGACGGGTCAGGGACTGTTCAACGGCAACCGAACCCAGAGCGGCGCGCTGTTTGCCCAGCACACGGACTATATTTTCTCCTCCATGGGCGAGGAAATCGGCTTTATCGGCTGCGTGTGCATCATGCTGGCGGAGCTTGCCATCATTGCCCGGTGCGTCTACGTTGGCGTCCGGTGCCAGGACTATATGCGCCGTCTGGTGTGCTACGGCGCGGCCTCGGCTCTGATGTTCCAGCTGATGATCAACGTGGGCATGTGCATCGGCGTTATGCCCGTTATCGGCCTGACCCTGCCGCTGATCAGCTACGGCGGCTCCTCCGTGGTGACTATTTTCATGATGCTGGGGCTGGTGTCCGGTGCTTATGCCAGACCCTCGTCCCTCAGTCACGAACGATATGTCCAGCCCTATCGAGGGTAGTTGACAAACGGACAAATTTGGAGTATAGTATAGACAAAGAGGGCGCTACCAGTAGGTCGGCTCCCCCAAAGAGTTAGCTAAGAGAGATAGCCGCGACTTTGGTAGAGTGGGCGGCTATCTCTTCTTATTATTGTTATTCGCCTGGAAGACCAGGGCAATGACAGCGGTAATGACCATGCAGAACTGAAAAAGTCCTTCCCATGTAACCATAACCGTCACCCCCTTTCTATACTGAAGGGGGCAAAAGAAGAGCATATTACCCCCGAATGGGGGAACCGCCTACCGGGGTACTGGTAGCACCGGGATTAGCGTAGCACAAAACTCGACAAATTGCAAGAAAAATAAGAAAATCCGGGACATGAGCCGCAGAAAGGCGGTTATGTCCCGGATTTGCGTTATTTGGCACCCTCCAGGTTCTTCCAGCCGTAGCGACAGATGGACAGGAGCATGGAGGCCTCGCTGACGATCTCGTCCAGAATGCCCGCCCAGGAGCCTACCAGAAGGTTGTAGATCATCCACAGGGGTGAGTTGATGAGCATTCCCACCAGGCGGATTTTCCGGCCGTCCCGGGTGTAGCCGCCGATGGTGGCGGCGATATTGGCGGCCACCGGCAGAAGCGAGTGCCAGCTGTCCCAGGTGAAATACAGCGCCGTCAGCTGCAAAAGACAGATCAGGCCGCAGGCGGCCTTTCCCTTCAGCACCTCATAGCGGCTGCCCAGGCAGAAGGAGCGCAGGGTATTGAGAATGTAGCTGATGCCCCCCGTGACCGCCCCCAGAAGCAGCAGGTGGACGGTGTAGAGCAGGTAGGAGGCCAGCTGCACCTGAAAAAGCCGCCGGTTTTCCCGGCACTGATAGGAGAAAAAGAACAGAACCGTTCCCGCAAAGCCAATGGTCTGAATCAGAAGCTGCCGCGTATCCATGGCCTACAGGGTATGGTAATACAGGCAGATGTTCTGGAAGGAGCCGTCCTTCATCCGGAAGCCCTTGGGAATGGTTCCGACGTACACGAACCCCAGCCGCTCATACAGATGCCGGGCGTGGATATTGTTCTCCACCACGGCGTTGAACTGCATGAGCCGGTATCCCAGCCCCTTGGCCTGAGCCAGACAGTCCGTTACCAGCTTTTCACCGATGTGGCAGCCCCGGCAGGCGGCATCCACGGCGTAGCTGGCGTTGGCGATGTGTCCTACCCGCCCGATGGAATTGGGATGGAGGATGTACAGTCCCAGGATCCGGCCATCCTCTTCCGCCACGCCGCAGTAGTCCTGGGCGGCGAAAAATTCCGGGCCGGTCTGCCCGGTCAGGCAGTCCTCCTGAGGAAAGGCCACCCCTTCCTCCACCACCTGGTTCCAGATACGGATCATTTCCGGAATATCCTTTTCGGTATATGCTCTGATTTTCATAAAAATCCTCGTTTTTTCATCGTGAAAAGCTCCCCGCCTCTGGCGGGGAGCTTCTGGGAAGCGGTGATTACTTGGAAGCGCCGGCGATCTGGGCGGCGACCTCAGCGGCGAAGTCGTCAGCCTTCTTCTCAATGCCCTCGCCCTTGACGTAGTGGATGGCATCGACGAAGGTGATCTTGCCGCCCAGCTTCTTGGCGGCGTCGGCAATGTAGCCGGCCACGTCGCCCTTGTACAGGTCGGAGCGGACGAACTCCTGCTGCAGCAGGCAGGACTCCTTGTAGAAGGCAGCCAGCTTACCGGCGGCGATCTTCTCCTTGACGGCGGCGGGCTTGTTCGCCATCTTGGGATCGTTGTCCATGAGAGCCACCTGAACCTGCATCTCGTGGTCAACGTCGGCCTGGGGCACCTGGGACTTGTCCCAGTACTTGGGGTTCATAGCGGCAATCTGCATGGCAACGTTCTTGCCCACCTCGGTCACATCGATGTCGCCCTCCACAGCCAGGTTCACCAGAACGCCGTGGGTGCCGCCTGCGTGAACGTAGGCAACGGAGGTGTTCTCGGGGAACCGGGCGAAGCGGCGGATCTGGATGTTCTCGCCGATGGACATGACCTTCTCCTGCATGACCTCGGTGACGGTCAGGTCGGTGCCGGGGTACTTGCAGGCCTTCAGAGCCTCCACGTCGGCGGGGTTCTGCTCGGCCACGATCTGAGCCAGCTTCTTGACCAGATCCATAAAAGCGTCCGTCTTGGCGGCGAAGTCGGTCTCGGAGTTGACCTCGATGATGACGCCGCAGCCGCCGATGACGGCAGCGTAGGCAACGCCCTCGGCGGCCACGCGGTCAGCCTTCTTGGCAGCCTTGGCCAGACCCTTTTCGCGCAGCCAGTCAACGGCCTTGTCCATATCGCCGTCGGTGGCCTGGAGTGCCTTCTTGCAGTCCATCATACCCACGTTGGTCATTTCACGGAGCTTCTTAACATCCTGAGCGGTAAAAGCCATTGTATTGTCCTCCTATATCTTTGGGATTATTCAGCGGCGGGAGCTTCGGCAGCGGGAGCGGCCTCCTCAGCGGCAACGTCCTCGCCCTGACGGCCCTCGATGGCGGCATTGGCCATGGCGGCGGCAATCAGGCGGATGGCGCGGATGGCGTCGTCGTTGCCGGGGATCACATAGTCGATCTCATCGGGATCGCAGTTGGTGTCCACAATGGCCACCACGGGAATGTTCAGCTTCTTGGCCTCGGCGATGGCGTTGCGCTCCTTCCGGGGGTCAACGATGAACATAGCGGCGGGAATCTTCTTCATTTCCTTCACGCCGCCCAGGTACTTCTCCAGCTTGGCAATCTCGCCCTGGTGCTTGATGACTTCCTTCTTGGGCAGCATGGCGAAGGTGCCGTCCTCTTCCATCTTCTTCAGCTGAGCCAGACGGTCGATGCGCGAACGCATGGTGCGGAAGTTGGTCAGCATACCGCCCAGCCAGCGGGAGTTGACGTAGTAACCGCCGCAGCGGATCGCTTCTTCCTTGATGGCATCCTGAGCCTGCTTCTTGGTGC
>DJQM01000043.1:0-32764 GCA_002437585.1 Clostridiales bacterium UBA6386
TTTTAATATTATGAAAGTGATTTTTCAAGAGCTAACATTACACAAAAAATTCTCCGTGAACTGCGTTAGCTCTGCCTGTTTTTGTAAAAAATGTACATATTCTGAGGATACTCTGCTGAAACAGCGAGAGATTTTGTTCCCAGGCAAAATACGCAGAGCAGGAAAGGCAGCGCACCCGGAAGCCAGCCTGTGCTGGCAACGGCTGCGCTGCCTTTCCCGCTTTTCGTACCGCAGACTGTAGGCGGAAGATCCGCTGTCCAGCCGCCGGCGATTGATTCAGATACCCCCTAAGGCAGCACCGCGCAATCGTGCCTGTGAGCCTCAGCCGCCTTGCCAAATTGTGCGGTGCTGTCCTGCATTTTTCGCATGTTATCGTGAAAATTGTACTGCGCTCAGGTCATAAGCAGCTCCATCCGGGTCGTTCCCTCTGTCAGCGCAAAGCCGGTCACCGGGTCGTATTTTTCTTCGAATCCTTCGTTCAGAATGTAGGTTCCGGTTTCCACCACCTCTCTGCCTTTTCGAATGCGTACCGGCGTGGCGCAGCTGCGCACAGCCTCCTCGTGAAAGCACGAGATGGTAATTGGAGCCATTTCCCGGAGCAGCTCTCCATTGACCTTTCCAGACCTCACAGACTGAGCCGCTTTTTGGAACAGCTCTGCCTTTCCTCCCCAGGGTACTATCAGTGAAACCCCCGCATTTTGAACAAGGCAGTACTTTCTGGCCGCCTGCCGATAGTCCCTGAATTCGATTGCCTCCCGCAATTCTTTGTCTTCCGTCACGTTCCCAAAGAAACGGCTGTAATACGAATGAATCTGCTCCAGATCACTCAGCTCCGGCTCGCCGCATCCATCCCAAAGGCTGCTTACAATTCCGGCGGCTTTCCCATAGGTTGTACCTGGGTAGAGATTTCCCGCTTCCTCCGGGTAGAACACCACCACTTTTCCGCCGCCTGCTGCCTTTCCATTGCGGTTGCAGCGTCCTGCCGCCTGAATGATGGATTCCAGCGGTGCCAACGCCCGATACACCACATGAAAATCCAAATCCACACCCGCTTCCATGCACTGGGTCGCTACCAGCAGACAGGGCTCTCCTCTGCTCTGCCGTTCCTTGATTTCCGCTATCACCTGCAGCCGGTGGGTAGGGCAAAGATCAGAGGTCAGGAAAAACAATCCGTCCCCACTCCCCTGCTGCTTTTTCAGCGCTTCAAAAAGGATCCTTGCATGGCTGCGCAGATTGACGATGCAGCAGACATTTTTCTGCGCACCCATTTCCATTGCCACCGCCCCAAGGGACATTCGATTTCGCCAAACGGTATGTACCCGCCGCATTTTTTGAAACAGTACCGCATTGTCCGGTAAGATCTCCGTCGGCTTCCAGGCGGTGTCGGGGAGTGCCCCGAAATCCGGCTGGGTTGCCGTGGAGAAAACCATGGTGCACCGGTATTTCCGGCACAACGCCTGCACCGCTTCCACTGTCGGCTTTGCCAGGGAAGCCGGCAGACTTTGGGCTTCGTCAAAGAGCACCACGCTGCCCGCAATATGATGCAGCTTCCGGCAATCCCTGGGATTATCGGAAAACAGACTTTCAAAGAAGCGTACAGATGTTGTGATAATCACCGGGCTGTCCCACCTGGAGGCGAGGATTCGGGATGTCTCCGGTAAATTTGCCTGACTGTGATCAACTAAAACGTCCGGGAAAATTTCCCGGTACTCCTTCTCCGTCTGCTCCGCCAGGGTCAGAAACGGGAGTACCGTGATAATCCTTTTTAACGAATGCTCCATGCAATGGCGCAGCGCAAAATGGAGCATAGCCATGGTCTTTCCAACACCGGTGGGTGCCGTCAGAGTGAACACACCCATGGGCTTCGCGCCTGCCGCGCCGCACCGATGGTATACCTCCCTGCGCAGAGCGTTGATTTTGGGATCCGCCGTTGAATTGGCTCTCAGCTTTGCGCAATGGGCTTCCAGCTTTCCCAGCATTTCCTTTGCCTCCAGGGGTGGGCGGCTGTTCTTTTTCAGGTATTCAGGGTCATCGTCCGATGCCGATACGCTATAATCCGCATCCACCAGGCAGGAGAACAGCATCCGGGTATCCAGCATGGTTCCAACGCTTCCGCGCTCGTCGGCATGACGCGGTCTCAGGCGCGGAAATGTACGGTCTGGGAAATCCTCGCGAAATGCCGCCTCCGCCTGGGAGAACGCTGCCGCTCCCCGCAAAGACGGGTGCTTCCTGCTGGGACACTCCTCCACCCGGGCGTTGTGATAAACTCTGTGCAATTCGTTATCCATTTCGCTGATTCCCACAAGCCCATCGTGGTGTCCTGCAACTGCTTCCAGAATGGGAACCCAGCTTCCATTATCCTTCCAATTCTCATCAATCCTGTGGTATAAATACGCCGCACTGGGAAATGCGTGGTCAATTCCCTGATGGGTTCCGTCAAGGACGCCCTGGAAGGATTCTCCATATTTTCCAAAGTCGTGATAGTCTCCCGCGATTCCCGCTGCGGCCGCTTTTCCGATTTCCGCGCCAAATTTTCTTGCCAGCTTTCCCACACGCTGCAGATGGTCGCTGTTTTTGATTCTGTCGTGAAATTCGTTGGCAGATTTTGCGTAATAGGTTTTCCGCTCTGTGCCCACTGGTTCATCCCTCTTTTCTCTTTGACAGCACTGCGCAATTGCGTCTGCGAGCCTCAGCCGTCTATTTGCCGAATTGTGCGGCGTTGCCCTTTATAAAAGAAGAGACATCCCAACATTTTACACTCTGGGATGTCTCTGGTTTGTACTTCTGAACCGGTAACGTGAAAAGCGGCAGTGCTTTGATGCCCACCGTCTTTACAATTTCTCCAACGCTGACGGAATCATAGGAAAACAGCTTCAGAACCTTACCCAAAACTTTCTGCTTCGGATCTTCCTGTTTCATAGCCAAACCCCGCCGACGAACGTCCGTTAGTTACATTATAGTCGCTTATGGGAGAAAGTCAAGCGGTGGTTGAACACAAAATCCTTCTTTCCGTGACTTCAACGAACCAACGGATCCGGCGAATGTGGTCATTCCTGTTTTTGTATCACCGGCGGCAGAATATGTTCCATAACGTCAAATTAACGTCAAGCCGGTTTTTAGGGTCTGCAATTTGCTTCAAAAATTATAAAAACCGCCGTTTTCGTGGTGAAAACGGCGGTTTTCGTGGAGCTAGTGACCTGACTCGAACAGGCGACCTTCTCATTACGAGTGAGATGCACTACCGACTGTGCTACACTAGCAGGGCGATTCAGCCTGATTATTATAACGGACGGCGGCGAAAATGTCAACTGTTATTTCCGTGCTTGCGGGGCAAAGCAGCCCCAATACCGGCACTGCCAACGCCCTCAGTCCGCCGTCTGGCCGCTAAGACCCAGCTCCTGGATTTTCTCTCGGATGGACAGAAGGTCGTCGAAGGTCTCCGGCCGCTTGTTCACATCCCGCAGGAGGGCTGACGGATGATAGATGGCCGTCATCCAGAAATCTCCCTTGCGCACCCACTGGCCGTGCTGCCGGGTGATCCGGTACTCCGGATCAATGAGCCGCTTGGCGGCGATCCGACCCAGGCAGACGATGATCCTGGGTCGGATCAGAGCCACCTGATTGCGAAGATACCCGATACAGGCGTCCTGCTCCGTTTCCAGAGGATCCCGGTTGTGGGGCGGGCGGCACTTGACAATGTTGCAGATATAGCAGTTTTCCTGCCGGTACAGGTCGATAATGGAGAGCATATCGTCCAGAAGCTTTCCGGCGGGGCCTACAAACGGCTCCCCTCGCAGATCCTCCTGCTCTCCGGGGCCTTCTCCCACGAAGAGGATGTCCGCCTGCCGGTTCCCTACCCCGAATACCACATGATGCCGGGTCTCGCACAGGCCGCATTGCGTGCAGGCGGCGCACTGCGCCTCCAGCTGATCCCAGTTCAGCATCAGCCGTTCCTCCTGCGCTGAGCCCGGCGTTTGCGCCGCCTTGCTCGGATCCGATTGCGCATATAGGCGTTGAAGGCCAGATACACGATGGCCGCGCCCAGGACGATGACGCAGATGGTTCCCACCGCCGACAGGAAGCCGGAGCTGCCGCCGGAAGTGGTCTTCACCACCGAATGAATGACCACACCGGTCTGGTCGGCGGGCTTCACATCACTCATGGCGTAGACCTCCACCTCGGTGAGCACCGAGTTCCGGTACACCACTTCCAGGGTAGCGATAAGCTGATCCTTCTTGATGGGCGCGGACAGGCCGCCGCCTACGGCGGTGTAGTTCATCTGGATGTTCTTCATCTGCGCACCCGCAGGCACCACGCTGTCCACGTTCACCTTGGCCTCGCCTACCACATTGCACTCGCCGCCGTTTACCTTAAAGGAGCTGAGAGCCATGCCGTCGTAGATGATCCGGTTGACCTTGAAGGAGGTGAAGGCGTAATCCAGAAGATCGGACATTTCTTCAAAGTTACCGTAAATATCGGGCTGCCAGCCGTTTTCCGCGAAGGTACGGGTAGCTCCCAGAATGACGGCAACATAGTTCATATTTTTATCTTCCGCGGTACAGACGATGGAAGCGCCGTAGGACTCATAGTAGGAGGCAAAGCCGCCGGTGACCCGGTCGTCGTAAAAGGTTTGCAGGGTGCTGTCGTCGATCATATAGTTCTGGGTCTTGAATTCCTCACGACCCTGAACCAGGTTGGTATCCGGAATGGTATATCTCTTGGCGCCGAAAATTTCCTTGAACTCGTCGTTCTGGGTGGCGGTCTTGACGATAATGGCCATATCCCGGGCAGTGCTGACGGATTCAGCGGTGTACAGACCGGAAACGTTGCCGAACTTGGTGCTGGTGCAGCCCATCTGTTTGACCCGGGCGTTCATCAGCTCCAGGAAAGCGTCGGTACTGCCGGAAACATGAAAGGCCAGAGCCACAGCGGCATCGTTGGCGTTGATCAGAAGCAGGGCGTACAGCAAATCCTTGACCTTCAGCTGCTCGTTACTTTTCAGGCTTTCCGACTGAACCTTGTTAACGCCCATGGGCACATAGGACTGGATGCCCTCAACAACCGTGACCACATCGTCCAGGTTGCAGTTTTCAATGACGATCAAGGCCATGACGATCTTGGCCAGGGTGCCCGGGTGTACCTGCATGTCCGGATTGTAGGCATAGACCACCGTGTCGGTGTTGGTCTCATAAAGGAAAGCGGACAGAGCGGTGTCCAGCCTTCGCTCGGTACCGGCCAGCGGCGACATGCTGTTGATGGTGCGGCAGCCCTTCTGAATGCACACCTGGCCGAAGGGAACGTCCTCACTCTGGGCAGAAAGATCCGTCTGGACGGACTCCGTCGGCAATGTCTCCATAGCCTCAGTCGTCTCCAGCTGAGCCCAGGCGGGAAGGAACAAGCACTGCGCCGTCAGAAGGAAGGACAGCACCAGGGCAAGATATCGGATTTTTTTCATAATTATCCCTCGAGAAGCCCTCGCCGGACTTGTCCGGCGGGAAAAAATCGTGTATAATGTAGGCTATATTATAACAGCTTTTTGGAATCTAGTCAATGCGGGAGGGTCGTTCCCAATGAAAATTAAGATTTCCGCCATACTTGCGGTGGTCACAGCCCTGTTCGCGGGCTTTACCCTGGGGCTGTTTGTGGGACGCAATTCCGGCTCCGGCTCGGTAACACTGGCGGTTCCGGCGCAAATGCAGACTGTTCCCACCACCGTCGCCGCCACCATCCCGGCGGAAACGGTGCCGGAGGAAACGGTTTCTTTTCCCGTAAACATCAACACAGCGGACGTGGATACCCTCACTGCCCTGCCCGGCATCGGTCAGGTACTGGCCGAGCGGATTCTCGCATACCGGACGCAAAACGGCTCCTTCCGCGCCATTGAGGAGATTACCAATGTGGAAGGCATCGGCGAAAAGAAGGCCGAGGCCATTTTCGAGCTGATCACTGTAGGAGGATAGGATGAAAATTCTGGTCGTAGACGACGAGGTGCTGCTCGTCAAGGGCATTCGCTTCAATCTGCAAAACGAGGGCTACGAGGTCATCACCGGCAGCGACGGGCTGGAAGCCGTCCAGGCAGTCCGGGAGCAAAACCCCGATCTTGTGGTGCTGGATGTCATGATGCCCAACATGGACGGGCTGACCGCCTGCACGAAAATTCGGGAATTCTCGGACATTCCCATTATCATGCTCACGGCGAAAACCGACGACATGGACAAGCTCATGGGCTTCGAGCACGGAGCCGACGATTACCTGACCAAGCCCTTCAACATTCTGGAGCTGAAGGCTCGGATCCGGGCACTGCTCCGCCGGGCGGGCTCCGGGGAGAAGCAGTCCCCGGGAAATACCCTGACCATCGGCACCATCACCCTGGACTTAGATGCCCGGAACGCCTACCGGAACGGGGAGCTGGCAGACCTGACCGCCAAGGAATTCGATGTCATTGAATTCCTCATGCGCAATCCTAACCGGGTCTACTCCCGGGAAGCACTGCTGGACACCATCTGGGCCTACGAATACCGCAGTGACATCCGCACGGTGGACGTACACATCCGCCGTCTTCGGGAAAAGCTGGAGGAAAATCCGGCGGAGCCAAAATATATTCTGACGAAATGGGGCGTTGGCTATTACTTCCGAAAATAAAGATACCGCCATTCGCGGCTTCCGGAAATCTCAGTATCGGTACGCCATGACCTACGCGGTCATCACCTTTGCGGTGCTGCTGATTCTGAATATTTACTGCTCCATTGCCTGCCAGAATCTGTTCTACGAGAGCAAAAAGTCCAGCATGATCGAAAAATGTCTGCTGGCCTCCGATGAGATTTCCACCCTGGAGGTCATGAACAGCTCCACGGTTTCCACCATCATCGGGCAGATTGAAAGCCTGAAAGCTTCCCGGCTGCTGGTCACGGACCAGGCCGGCTGCACCCTCTATGACAGCAGCGGAGTTCAGGTTGGCTCCTATGCCCTGTTTCCGGAAATTCTCACCGCACTGGAGGGCAACGACGTATGCTCCTGGAACTACCGCGGCGGAACCATCGACTGTCGGGCTGCCGCCCCGGTGTTCTACTACGGCACCATTGTTGGCTGTGTCTATATGACAGACTTCGACACCACCCAGGGAAAGCTCATTCAGTCTCTCCAGCGGACGATTTTCTTCATCACCTTCCTGCTGGAGGCGGTGGTGCTGCTGTTCTCCGTGGCCTTCGCCAATACCTACTCCCGGCGGCTGAACCGGATCATGGCCTCCATGCGGATCATCCGGGAGGGCGACTACTCCCATAAGGTCGATCTGGGGGGACACGACGAGCTGACCGTCCTGGGAAACGAGTTTAACGAGCTGACGGAAAAGCTGCAAACTTCCGAGCAAAAGCGCAGCCGGTTCGTCTCCGACGCTTCTCATGAGCTGAAAACCCCTCTGGCCTCCATCAAGCTGCTGACAGATTCCATCTTACAGTACGACATGGATCTGGAAACCACCCGGGAATTCGTAGGCGACATCGGCAGCGAGGCCGAGCGGCTGAACCGGATGACGGAGAAGCTGCTGACCCTGACCCGCTCCGAGGGTGCCACCAACCAGGAGCTGGAGATCATCTATCTGGCTCCCACCGTCCGGCGGGTGGCACGAATGCTGAAAAGCAACGCCAGAAAGGCAGGGGTTGCCATCCATCTGGAGCTGGAGCAGGACAGCAGCATTCTGATCCTGGAGGACGACCTGTACCAGATCGTTTTCAACCTGATGGAAAACGGCATTAAGTACAACCAGCCCGGCGGCAGTCTCACCGTCCGCCTCCGCCGCCAGGAGGACAACGTGGTGCTGGAGGTGGCGGACACAGGCATGGGCATTCCCGCCGATGCCGTGGGTCATGTGTTTGAGCGGTTCTACCGGGTGGACAAGGCTCGCTCCCGTCAGACCGGCGGCAGCGGACTGGGACTGGCCATTGTCCGGGGCATCGTCCACCGGAACCGGGGCGAGATCACCCTGACAAGCGAGCTGGGAAAGGGAACCACCTTCCGGGTGACCTTCCCTGCCTTTGACGCGGAGGTGGACGCGGAATGAAACGATTGCTTTGCCTGATTCTCATCGTTGCCATGCTCCTGTGCCTGGTGCCCGGCTGCGCCGAGGGGGTCAAGGAGCCTGTGACCTTCTACTATCTCCGGGAGAATCCCAGCCGGGGTCTGGGGCCGGAAATTGCCGGGGAGGTTCGGGAAGGCTCCGGCCACCGGGACAATCTGCGCTATCTTCTGACCTTCTATCTGATGGGGCCGGCGGACAAGGAGCTGTCCTCTCCCCTGCCCCGGGGCACAGCGCTTCATCAGCTGGAGCAGACCCCGGACAGCGTTACCATCGGCATTTCCGACACCTCGGAAGCCTTAAGCGACAGCCGGTTTTCTCTGGCCTGCGCCTGCCTGTCCATGACCTGCCTGGAGCTGCTGAGCGTCAAGGAGGTCACCGTCGTCAGCGGCAGCCGGAACATCACCATCCGCCGGGACAATCTGATTCTGACGGACACCACCCAGCCCCAGAAGGAGGATACATGAAATTCATTTCCTGGAATGTAAACGGCCTGCGCGCCTGCGTGGGCAAGGGCTTTCTGGACGCCGTGAATGCCCTGAACCCGGACTTTCTGTGTCTGCAGGAAACCAAGCTCCAGGCGGGACAGATTGACCTGTCTTTGCCGAACTATACCGGCTACTGGAACTACGCTGAGAAAAAGGGCTATTCCGGTACTGCCATTTTTGCCAAAACGCCTCCCCTATCTGTTCGCTGCGGGATTGGCGTGCCAGAGCTGGACACCGAGGGGCGGCTCATCACCCTGGAATACCCGGACTTTTTTCTCGTTACCTGCTATACCCCCAACGCCCAGCAGGGGCTTGCCCGGATCGACCATCGACTGAAGTGGGACGAAGCCTTCCGGAACTACCTGGGGCAGCTGGATGAAAGCAAACCCGTCGTAGCCTGCGGCGACCTGAATGTGGCGCATCAGGAGATCGACCTGAAAAATCCCGCCGCCAATCGGGGCAGCGCCGGTTTCTCCGACCAGGAGCGGGACAGCTTCACAAAGCTTCTGGACGCGGGCTTTACGGACACCTTCCGGTATCTGAATCCGGATACCACCGGCATTTACAGCTGGTGGAGCTACCGCTTCCAGGCAAGGAAGCACAACGCGGGCTGGCGGATCGACTATTTCCTGGTGTCCGACCGGATCGCGGACAAAATCCAGGCCGCACCCATTTACACGGACATTTTCGGCTCCGATCACTGCCCGGTAGGATTGGAGCTGTCGCTCTGAGCGTTGGGAAATAAAACGCCGGCCTCCCCATATTTTCGTACCAGAAATCCGGTTTTCAGCCGCTCTATGTAGGAAAATGGCTCTTCCGGGATGATGGGCGCATAGGTTCCGCCCGCAAATTCCTGCCGGGGTTCCAGAGAAAATTCCGGCTCGCCACCCTGAAAATGCTTGACAGGCACCCGGGTGTCCAGCCCGAAGCCCCCGTCCATGGGCACCACTATCCCCAGGTTCTCCCGTCTGCCGCCGCAGCGGACGTAAAGCCGGCACACCACATCCCCGGTCAGGCGGCACCGGCACTGAAACCGGTAGTAAAGCCCCTGCCGCTGAACCTGCACCCGGCCGGAATGCCGGTGGCAAAAGTACACATCGTAATCTCCAACCAAAGAAAACGCCCCCTTGCCGCAACTCTATGCCGCAAGGGGGTGCTTATATGCCCTCATATCAAAGGTTGGCCGTTGATGGTCAATTGAAATTGCAGATCCAGCCGCTCTGCCGCCTTCCGGCACAGCATCATCCGCTTCATAAAAATCTCGAAATATTCCATCACCGAGCTGACGGTGGTGTCCACCACCAACTCCAGGGTTACGGTGCGCTTTTCCAGATCCACGCTCAGCTCGGATTTGGTAACGGAATAATTCACCCGGTCGTGGATGTCCTGGGAAATGTCCGCGGTACCCCGGACACGGGAACGGCGGACATCGGATTTATCCGCCAGGAACAGAGCCGCCGCCACGGCGTTCACCGGGGTTCCGTTGCCCTCGTCGTGGTTGCCGATGGCGGTGACGATGGTGGCAATCTCCACCGGCGGAAAATTCATTCTGTCCAGAATCCGGAAAGCCATCACCGCCCCGCTCTGGCTGTGATCCACCCGATTGACAATGTTGCCGATATCATGCAGATATCCGGCAATTCTCGCCAGCTCCACCGTCCGCTCCGGATATCCCAGGGTTTTCAGAATGTCACCTGCCACCTGCGCCACTCTGGAAACGTGGGCAAAGCTGTGCTCCGTAAAGCCCAGAGCCTGCATGGAGGCATCGGCCTGGGCGATATATACCTGAACCGCCGGATCCCGGCGGACTTCTTCAAAGGTCATTCTTCTCTCTCCATCTCCTTTTCTCATACTGTTTTATTATGCCGCTTCCGTGCAAAAAACAATAGCGTCGTTTTGTAAAATTCAGAAAAAACATCATACAAAGGATCCTCATCAATCTGCGGGATTCCGTACAGACCCGGCCATAGCAATCAGAAATATTTTGAGGCAGTTTGTCAGCGCGGCCGGGGAATTCTTAAGGAAGCTCCGATGAAATCGGCAAGCGTTACCAGCGAGCGGGTTTGGCACCGTAAAAAAGCAAATCCTGTGTGTGTTTACGCTTTCAGTTTTTCCGCCAATCTGCGGGTAACCTCCGCGCATCGATGGGCAGCCTGCCGCTCAAAGGTGGGATAGTCCATCTGGGCACTGTCGTCTGCCTTGTCGGAAATGGCCCGGAGGATCACGAAGGGTACCCCGTTCCGGTAGGCGGCCTGAGCAACGGCTGCTCCCTCCATCTCTGTGCACAGCCCACCGGTGGCGGCGATGATCTGTTCTTTTACGCCTCTTTCCGCCACGAACCGGTCGCCACTGGCGATCCTGCCCCGGCGGGTGTGACCCGGATTCCCCTGCTCCGCCGCGGCAAAGGCAAAATCCGAAAGGGTTCCGTCCGCCGGGAAGGCGGTCACGTCCATGCCCGGCACCCGGCCATAGGGGTAGCCAAAGCGGGTGCAGTCAAAATCGTGGTACATGGCATCGGTGCTCACCACCAGGTCGCCGATGTCCAGCTCCGCGTTCAGGGAACCGGCAATGCCCGTATTCACCAGGTGGGTGACCCCGAAGCAATCGCAGAGAATCTGGGCGCACAGAGCCGCATTGACCTTGCCAACGCCGCACTGGACAACCACCACGTCCAGCCCTTCCAGCTTGCCCGCGTGGAAGGCGCTGCCCGCGATGACCCGCTCCCGGCGATTCTCCATTTTGCCCAGCAGAATTTCCACTTCTACCTGCATAGCACCGATAATTCCAAGCTTTTTCATAAAAATCTCCTTATTCCGGGTAAACCAACCGGGTGTCGTCGGCATTTTCCAGAATGCTGACATATTTCGCGCCCCAGTAGTTGGCCATGGACAGATTCATGTCCAGATAATTGCCGCAGTCCCTGGGGCTGGCTCCGGGAACCGCGTCCCGGTAGTCCCGGATGAACCGGAAGCACTGCGTCACGAAAGGCAGCACCTGCCGGGAGCTATAGTCCCCCGCCAGCAGCAGATAGAAGCCCGTCCGGCAGCCCATGGGTCCGAAATAGAGAACCCTATCCTTCCAATTCGGCTCATTTCGCAGGTAGGTAGCACCCAGATGCTCGATGGTGTGTACCTCCGCCGTGTTCATCACCGGCTCGTCGTTGGGCTTGGTCAGCCGCAGATCAAAGGTGGTGACGGTTTCGGTGCCCACCTTGTCCTTCCGGGAAACGTACAGCCCCGGCAAAAGTCTGATATGGTCGATGGTGAAGCTCGTAATTTTTTCCACTTGCGTTTCCTCCTGTTTCCGGCAATAACGCTATATATCCTGAATCATAGCATATTTTTTCCTTCTTTGCAACCCGAACCCGGCTGGCCTTGTGGATGGGTTCTTAATTTTTTTGCAATTGTCCCAATTGTTCTTGCTTTTTTCGGTGGGCAATGGTACAATATCGATGACTATACCACAAAGGTAGGGATGACCAATGTCCAACAAGGATTTCGATATTGATTTTGACTTTGACGAGGCTTACGGCTTTGACGACGATACCGACGGCAAGCAGGAGGCCTATGACGATAACACCAATCCGGAAATTCTCTCCCGCCGCACCTCCGGCGGCAGCTTTGACGCGGATGGAGATCTGGATGACTTTCTGAATATGGGCTCTGCCCCTCAGGTCTCTTCGGAGCAGGAGTCCCATGCCGAGCCGGAGGAGGATACCTGGACGCAGGACGACGACTTCTCCGACCAGCCCCCGGAGGACGGAGGCTATGCCCCTGAGGATATGGGTCACGACGAGTCCGGCGAGTATGACGAGGGTGTCGCCGAGGATACGGTCTACGACGAGGAAGACCAGGGAGAGTATCCGGAGGAGGGCGAGGACGCTCCCCAAAAGCCCAAGCGGCAGCTGAAGCTGCCAAAGCTTCCCAGGCTGAAGATGCCCAATTTCTTCGGGAAGTTCTACGATCTGTACTTTGCTCCGATGCTTCACAAGGAGCTTGTGGAGGAGCCTGTGGATCCGGACAATCCCCGGCGCAGAAGAAGAAAGACCAAGGGTCAGATCTTCAAGGAGGTTTATCTGCCTCCCATTCTGGTCTGCGTATCCCTGATTCTGGTGCTGACCTTCGTCATTGGATCACTATCCAATGTGATCGACCGTCGGCGGATCGAGAAGCAGAACCAGCAGAGCCAGCTGGATGCTTCCCTGTCCCAGGCGGAGCAGCTGGAGGCTCAGAGCCAGGAGATTGTGGCCGAGGCCGAAGAGCTGGCGGCAGGCTATGACTATGACAAGGCCATCGAGAAGCTGGAATCCATCGGCGATCTGACCCAGCATCCGGACATTGCCAACAAGCGGGCGGAATACGAAACCGCCAAGAGTGCATTGGTTGAATACAAGGATCCCACCCTGATTCCCAACCTGAGCTTCCATGTGCTCATTGAGGATATGGCTCGGGCCAAGCAGGATACGGAATTGGGCGGCAGCTACAACAAGAACTTCGTCACCACCGGTGAGTTCTCTAAAATTCTGAACCAGCTTTACGACAACGGTTATGTCCTGGTGGATTTTGGCAGCTTCGTTTCCGCCCAGACCGATCTGGAGGGCAACGAAAAGTTCATGGTCAAGTCCATCCTGCTGCCTGAGGGCAAGAAGCCAGTCATGCTGACGGAAACCATGGTCAACTACTTTGCCTACATGGTGGACGGCGACGGCGACGGCAAAGCGGACGCCAAGGGCGACGGATTCGCCAACAAGCTGGTGGTGGACACCAACGGCGATATCAAGGCCGAGTACATCGACGCTGCAGGCCAGACCCTTACCGGCAATTATGATTTCGTCCCCATTCTGGAGGATTTCATCAGTCAGCATCCGGACTTCTGCTACCAGGGTGCCCGGGCGATTCTGGCCGTCACCGGCCATGAGGGTGTCTTCGGCTACCGGTGCAACACCTCCTACATCAGCTCCGTCAGCCAGCAGTACTATGACGAGCAGGTGGCCGGCGCCAAGGAGATTACCAATGCCCTGCGGGATAAGGGCTACACCATTGCCTGCTACACCTACAAAAACGATGCCTACGGCAAGCTCAGTGCCGCCCAGATTCAGGCAGACCTGCAAAGCTGGTCCTCTCAGGTAGTAAATGTCATCGGCCAGGTGGATACCTTCGTCTTCGCCAAGCAGAGCCGCCTGACGGACTACGGCGACGGCAACGCCGCCTTCCGGGCCATGTACACCAGCGGCTTCCGGTACTTCATCTCCAACGATCAGTCTCCCCTGACGGAGGTCAACGATACCTACGTCCGTCAGAACCGGCTGATGGTCACCGGCGAGAACATGCAGCACAAGTCCAGCCAGTTCTCCGGTCTGTTTGACACCAACGCCGTTCTGGAGCTGTCCACCCGGGGCAGCGTGCCCACCGGCTGATCCTACCCAATGCGAAACGCTCCGAAGGTATTCCCTTCGGAGCGTTCTTTTCAGGAGGAATCTATGGAAATCCAGCCAGGAAAATACCGGCATTTCAAGGGAAATCTCTATGAGGTCATCGGGGTCGCCCGGCATTCGGAGACCCGGGAGGAGATGGTTGTTTACCGGGCTTTGTACGGGGAATATGGCCTGTGGGTACGCCCGGCGGCCATGTGGACGGAGACCGTTGACCGGGACGGCTACCATGGGCCGAGGTTTCAGTATATCGGCAAATGAGCGTATATCAAGGGAACCTCTGATGAAGTCGGCAAGAACTGTGAGCGAGAGATTTTTCGTCCAATTGAGGTATCGGAAACGGTGGAATCCTGTATGTACCCGCAGGGGTATACCGCATCCGTAAGCCAGCTTTCGCTGGCTTACGGATGCGCAATCTTTCCCGTTTTGGATACCGAAGAGTGGGCGGAAAAGATTCGCTCACGGTCGCAGGCGATTGATTCAGAGGTTCCCAAGGGAAACAGCATTTGGCAATCGCGGTAAAAGTCCTGGGCTTTCGCTCAGGACTTTTGAAGATATTGTTCCAGCTCCGGGGTTTTCAGGGCATAGGCTCCCATCTGCTGCAAGGCCTGCATTGCCGGGCTGCCGTCGTCAAAGCACACCACCGGACTCCAGCCAAAGCGCAGATTTTTCACTGTGCCGCTCCAGGTGCCGCCCTTATACAGATCAGACTGGGCTACAAACACCATGGCTCCCAAAGCGTGGATGCACCGGTTCCGGCTCAAAGCCCGCCCGGCGGAAAAAGGCTCGTCAAAGTCCTCCTCGCTGAGAAAAAGCCGGTTCCGGCCGGGATACTTGTCCAGAGAATCCGCCACAATGCTGATGACCCGTCCCCCCGCGTTCAGGCAGGCATCCTGAGCCTCCCGGTCGGCCCCTCTGGCGTTGCCGGAAACCAGGGTAATTCCCCGCTCCGCCGCAAGCTCCCCTACCCGCCGGGCAAAGACCCGGTTGGGTTCGTTCAGCTCCCGGCAGCCCACCAGAGATACCGTAGGCGTATGCAAAATAGACAGATCGCCCTTGGCCCACAGGCAGCCGGGACTGTCCAGACCCAGCCGCTGGCGCAGAAGAAGCGGATAGCCTGGGCTTACCCGGGTCAACGGCACGCAGCCCCGTGCCTTTCCCCGGGCAAGGTACGCATCCAGCAGCGGTTCCTGGCACAGAAGGCTCACGATCTGCCGGGCGGACTCCTCGGAATAATCCAGTTCCGCCAGGTCTTCCTCGGTCAGCTCCCGGCTCTCGCCGGAAGGCCTTCCATCCCGCACCCGCAGGGCAAGATCGCGCAGCTGGGCGGCGGTGAGAACCTTCCGCTCCGGGTCGCCCAGGTGGCTCGTCAGCAGCAGGAAGCCCCGCTCCCGGTGATTCAACGCAGTCTCCTCCGGGAGGAAGGAGCCGCCGGTGCCTTGATTTCCGCCTGAGACAAATTCCCCTCCGCATCCAGCACCATGGGCTTCACCGTAAACTGGCAGTATTTGCAGATATCGTCCAGCCGGGCCTGCTCCGGGAAATTGCTCACCAGGCTCCAGGCCACGCCCTTCCGTCTGGCTCTGCCGGTGCGGCCGATCCGGTGGACGTAGTATTCATTTTCTTCCGGAATGTCGTAGTTGATGACGCAGTCCACGTCCTCCACGTCAATGCCCCGGGAGGCCACGTCCGTGGCAATCAGGATAGGGAGCTTTCCCTCCCGGTAACGCTGCATGGTTTTCTCCCGCTGGCTCTGACGGATGTCGCCGTGGATGCAGTCGCAGTCCAGCCCTGCCCGCTGGAACTCATCGCAGACCCGCTGGCACATGTGCTTGGTGTTGCAGAAGATCATTACCCGCTCATAGCCCTGGCTGCGGATGAGCCGCAGAGTGGTCTCCGCCTTCTCCAGGGGGGTGCAGCTCAGGCTGTACTGGTCGATGTCCGGCCGATCCTCCTGCTTTGGCTCCACGGTGATTTCTACCTCGTCCCGCTGGTACATCCAGGACACCGTCATGACCTCCTGGGAAATGGTGGCGGAGAACAGTCCCAGGTTCCGGCGGTTCTTGATTTTGTCCAGAATCCGGGTCACGTCCTTGAAAAAGCCCATGTCCAGCATCCGGTCGGCTTCGTCCAGCACCACGGTCTGGATTTTGTCCAGCCGGATGGTCTTCCGGTTGTAGTGATCCATCAGCCGGCCGGGAGTGGCCACCACGATCTGGGGCTTTCGCTCCAGCTGCTTGATCTGGCCGCCGATGCCCGCGCCGCCGTAGAGCACCGCCACCCGGATGCCCTGGTAGTAGGTAAGAAGTCCCCGCAGCTCGTCGCCGATCTGAATGGCCAGCTCCCGTGTTGGGGCTAAAATCAAACCCTGAACGCCCTCATTTTCCGTGTCGATATGCTCGATCATGGGAATGCCGAAGGCAAAGGTCTTTCCGGTGCCGGTGGGCGCCTTGGCAATGACATCCTTCCACTGCATGAAGTAAGGAATGGCCTCGGCCTGGATGGTGGTGGGATAGCCGTAGCCCTTGGCTTCCAGGGCTTTCAGCATTGCCGGGCTCAGGCCCAGGCTTTCAAATGTAGCTTCCATTTTTCTCGTTCCTTCTATACATAGTTTCGTTCATTGTACCACCTTTTCCTGGGGTTTGCAACTGGTACATGGTCACAAGTTTCACGGAAAATTCAGATTTGTCCCAGGCGGAACCGGTGGACAAAGGTGGAAAATTATGATATAGTGTAGGCTACAGCATTGTGTCTATGCCATAAGGAGAGACAATATGGGTAAACTGATAGTCATTGAGGGAACGGACGGCTCCGGAAAGTCCACCCAGTTCCGTCTGCTCACGGATCGCTTGGAGGCCGAACAGGTGAAATTTCAGAAGCTGGTGTTCCCCCAGTATTCCGAGCCAAGCTCCGCGCTGATCCGGATGTACCTGGGCGGAGAATTCGGAAGCAAGCCGGAGGATGTGAACGCCTACGCCGCTTCCGCCTTCTATTCCGTTGACCGCTACGCTTCCTATCGGAAGGTCTGGGGGAAATGGTACGAAAACGGCGGTCTGGTGGTTTCCGACCGGTACACCACCTCCAACGCCGTTCACCAGGCCTCCAAGGAGCCGGAGGACAAGCGGGAGGATTTTCTCAACTGGCTCTATGATTTTGAGTACGGCAAGCTGGGTCTTCCCAGGCCTGACCTGGTCATTTACCTGGACGTGCCCACGGATTTCACCGAAAAAATGCTTCGCCGCCGGGAAACCGAGACCAACACCCACGCGGACATTCACGAGCAGGACACACAGTATCTTGCCACCTGCCGCCGGATGGGTCGGGCCGCGGCGGCGCACTACGGCTGGACGGTAATCCGGTGCGTCCGGGACGGAGCCATGCGCTCCATGGAAGACATTCACGAAGAAATTTACCGCCATGTGGCGGCCTGTCTGGAGGACTGAATGATGATTTATCTGCTGCTTGGTACGGGCTTTGAGGTAACGGAAGCGATGGTTCCCCTGGTGATGATGCGCCGGGCGGGCATCGACGTGTGTACCGTTGGTATTAACGGCAAGACGGTGGTCGGCAGCCGGGACATTCCCATTGTGGCCGACATCACCATCGACGAAATGGACTTGACCAATCTGGAGGGCATTGTGCTTCCCGGCGGTCTGGGCGGCGTGGCCTCCATTAAGGCCAGCTCCCCTGCTCTGGATGCCATCCGCTTTGCCTGGGAGAACGGCAAGCTGGTGGCGGCCATTTGCGCCGCCCCCACGGTGCTGGCCATGCTGCACATCACCGACGGCAAGAAGGCCACCTGCTATCCCGGTTGTGAAGCCCAGATGGGCGATGCGGTGATGGTGCCGGATGCCGCCGCGGTGGTGGACGGGACCGTGATCACCGGCACCTCCGCCGGCTGCGCCGTGCCCTTTGCCCTGAAGCTGATCACCGCCCTGCGGGGCGAGAAGGCCGCCGAGGATGTGGCCCGGCAGGTCGTGATCCGCTGAAATCCGGAGGACTTGCATGGACGAGAAACATGAAAAAAAGCCTGCCTTCCTGGAAGGCGGGATCCCCGATCAGGAGCCGGAGGCAGAGGAAATTCCCCTGTTCGAGGCTCTGAGCTTCTCCAGCGAAGTACCGGAGGACACCCCGGAGCCGCCGGAACCGGCTGCGGAGGAAATTCCCCTGGATTTCCAGACCCCGGAGACGGAACCTGAGGAACCAGAGGAAGCTCCCTCCGTTTCTGAAGAACCGGAAGCCCCCGGGGAACCGGAAGCTCCCGAAATGCCCGCGGAAGCACCGGCGGAGACTGCCGAGGAGACTGAGACCGAAGCGTCTGATGGCGAAGCGGCTTTGCCGGAAAATCCGGAAGCCCCGGAGGAGGCTCCGGACGAAACGCCTGCGGTGCCCTCTGAGCCTTCCGAAGAACCGGCCATCCCGGAGCTGGCGGAGGACGAAGCGCAAACCCAGGAAGAACCGCCCCATGACCTGGACTTCCGGGAGGAAGACGAGGACTTTGCCCAGATGCTGGACGCGCCCGACCCGGAGGAAGCCAGAAAGGACGCGCCTCCCAAGGCTCACGAACCCAAGAAGGGTCGTCCCAAGCGGCGCAAAGGGGAAGGCTTGCTTGGCATTCCCAACATGCTGGCGACGGTGGTGTGGCTGGGGCTGATCCTCGCCATCGGCATTACCGCCGGGCGGATGCTCTGGGTCTGCGCCGCCGACGTGCTGGCCTTCGGCCGGGAGGATCGGCCTGTGACCGTCACCGTGTATGAATCCGACGACCTGGATTCCATTGTGGAAAAGCTCTACAGCAACGGTCTCATCCGCTACCGAAGCCTGTTCCGGCTCTACGCCGGAATCTCCCATGCGGAGGAGGACATTGATCCAGGCATATACGACCTAAACGCAAAATATGACTATCACGCACTGGTGAAGATGATGTCCGCCAGCTCCACCCGGACGGTTGTGAAGGGCGTGCTGATCCCAGAAGGCTACACCTGCCGCCAGATCTTCAATCTGCTGGAGGAAAAGCGGATCTGCACCGCTCAGGATCTGGAGGAATACGCCGCCAGCGGCGAGCTGAACGACTACTGGTTCCTGGAAAATGTGGAGCGGGGCACGAAATACTGCCTGGAGGGCTACCTGTTCCCGGATACCTACGATTTCTACCGGAATTCTACCCCCCGGGAGGTGCTGGAGAAGCTGCTGGACAACTTCAACACCCGCTTTGACGATGAGATGAAGGCGCAGCTGGAGAAGCTGAACACCACCGTAGTCACCGGCGGCGGCTACACCGTGAAGGAAGTCACCATCATCGCCTCCATGATTGAAAAGGAAGCGGCGGCTCCCGCCGAGGCACCCAACATCGCCGGCGTCATCTACAACCGTCTGTTCCGCTGGGGCAATAACCCTGCCTACCTGAACATCGATGCTTCCATTGTCTACGCCCTGGACGGCAAGAGCGAGCTGACCCGGGAGGATCTGCAGATCGACAGCCCCTACAACACCTACACCCATGTGGGTCTGACCCCCACGCCCATCTCCAATCCGGGTCTTTCCAGCCTGCAGGCGGCTCTGAATCCCGCGTCCCACAATTACTACTACTATGTGCTCAACCCCAGCACCGGTATGCACACCTTCTCCACCACCTATGAGGAACACTCCGGTTATGTGGCGGCCTACGCGGAGGGTCAATGAGAAAGTTAGAGCTGCTCAGTCCCGCCGGGGATATGGAACGGCTGAAAATGGCCGTTCTCTACGGCGCGGACGCGGTGTATCTTGCAGGCACCAGCTTTGGGATGCGCTCCTTCGCGGGAAATTTTTCCCCGGAGGAGCTGCCCCAGGCGGTGAAATTCGCCCATGACCACGGTGTCAGGTGCCACGTCACCGTGAACACCATGCCCCGCAACGACGAAATTGCCCGGCTGCCAGCTTACTTAGAGCAGCTGGACAGTGCCGGGGTGGATGCTCTGATTGTGGCGGATTTGGGAGCCTTCATGCTGGCGGGAAAATACGCCCCCCGCTGTGAGCGGCACATTTCCACCCAGCAGTCCGTCGCCAACTACGCCTGCGCCCAGAGCTGGTTTGACCTGGGGGCAAAACGGGTGGTGCTGGCACGAGAATGCTCTCTGGAGGAAATCCGCACCATCCGTCAAAGAGTCGACCCGAAGCTGGAAATCGAGACCTTCGGCCACGGGGCCATGTGCGTCAGCTATTCCGGCCGGTGCCTGCTCAGCAACTACATGACCGGCCGGGACTCCAACCGGGGTGCCTGCGCCCAGCCCTGCCGGTATCAGTACGCCCTGATGGAGGAAAAGCGACCCGGGGAATATTTCCCGGTTTTTGAGGACGAAAAGGGTACCTACATTCTCAATTCCAGGGATATGTGTACCATCGACCATCTGGAGGATCTGATGGACGTGGGCATTGACTGCATCAAAATCGAGGGGCGGGCGAAATCCGCCTACTATGCCGCCATCGTCACCGGTGCCTACCGGCACTGCATTGACGACGTGGCCGCCGGCCGGGAAATTGACCCCATCTGGCGGGACGAGGTGGAGCATGTATCTCACCGTGTTTACTCCACCGGCTTCTACTACGGCCAGCCGGGTCAGTATGTGGAAAATTCCCGGTACATCCGCCAATGGCAGATCGTAGCCCGGGTGGAGCAGTGCGATGAAACCGGGCTGGCTCTTTGCAGCCTGAACAACAAGTTTTCCGCCGGGGATGCCCTGGAGGTGGTTGGCCCGGATGTGCGTCCCTTTGCCATCACCGCCGAAGGAATGCGGGACGAAGAGGGAACGCCGCTTGACGAGGTCAGGACACCTCAATCCCGGTTTACCTTGCAGCTGCCGAAAGCCGTGCCGCCCATGTCCCTGCTTCGCAGAAGCGTGGATCTGTCCGCAAAATGAAGAAAAACCTTCCATAGAATCTGTAGGGGCGGCCATTGGCCGCCCCTACACCCTACAAATATAGAATTTCGCATAATTTGGGGCTATTGCAAGTGTCTGCAATAGCCCCATCATTTTAATCTTTTATTTCTTCCGTTTCATACAGGAAGGACACGCTGCCCTTCTGACCCTCGGCCAGGCCGGAGAAGCTGGTGTAGTCCTCCCCTGCCCGCTTCATGGCCTTCAGGGTATCCATGATCTCCTGGAGCTTGTCCGCGTCCCGGGACAGCTTCTTCAGGTCGCCGGAGCCGTTGTCCCGGAAGTCCGAAATGCCGTTGCGGAATTTTTCCACGCCCTTGCGCATTTCCTGCATGGCGTCCTTCAGCTTGGTGCCGCCCTCGGCACCGCCGGAAACATAGGCGGAAGCCACCTGGTTTTCCTCCATGATCTTACCAAGCAGGCCGCTGCTGTCGCATATCTGGGCAATCATTTTCTGGGCTTCCTCCAGATGGCACTGCGCCTCCGTATCCCCGGCTTCCATGGCTGCGTCCAAAGCCGCCTGAATGCGTCCGGCCAGGGTGGCCAGGGATTCGTCCACGTCCGGCGTCGACGGATTGTCCACAGGCACCTGGAACTGGGCGTACAGCCGCCCTAAATTCGCGTTCTGGGCGGACAGGGTCTCCACACCGGTATTCAGTGCCGCCACGATGGAGCCGATGCCCTTATCCAGCTGATCCACCGCGCTTTTCAGGGTGTCCACCCCGTCAAACATAGCGTCAACAGCTCGGTCGATATCGTCGCTGGTTCCGCTGATCTCATCGTTCTTGTCCAGGTCTTCCTCATTCAGATCCTCCAGCAATCCGGCCGAAACCATGGTCGCCGTGAAATCCAGAGCAAAATCCGTTACGTCCGCGGAAATCTCAAAATATTCCGGGATATCCACATCCTCAGTATAGCTCAGGGACTTGAGATTCAGAGCCTCACCGAAGCCGGGCAGTACCATGCCGAAGGCCAGGCTGCTGTCGTCCATGCTTAAGATTTTTCCGTTCGTCACCTTCACATTGGAGAACACATCCTCGTCCAGAGGTATCAGGGTCATGGCCATCAGGGGCACCGGCACCGTGTAGGACTTCTTATCTACCTCCACCGTCCGCGCCAACCGATTCTTGTAGTCAAAGCGCATGGTAAGGTGCCCGGATCTTCCCGCCAGAGCCTCAGGGGCAATCTCCGCTCCGTCCAGGGTGTAGGTGACGGTGATCTGTATGGGCAGGGTCTCGGGCGCCGCGTTTCCCTTGTAGTGGATGTCCTCCCCCTGGTTGTCCCAGGACAGAGTGCCGTCGGAGAGCTTCGTGTATTCCTCGTCACCTTCCGTATTGCGGATATCCGTCAGATTGGACTTGTCCCGGATGGCCGCTGTGCCGTCCCGTCGGAGAACTACCTCCACCTCCACCTCCTTGGCCTTTCCGGTGGCGGCCGCCGTCACATGGACAGTTTCCTGCTTGTCCCAGTCCTCCTCCGAAACGGTTTCCGCTTTGACAGGAAGCGTAGTGCTTCCGATCACCAAGACCCCGGCAAGCAGGGTCGCCATCACTCTCATTCTACGCATTTCAACGCCTCCGATTCCGGTATCTTTCCGATCCGCCCCAGCTCTATGGCCGCTACCACGGCGTAGGCGGCAAAGCCATATGCCGCCATTTTTTCATAAAGCCCCGGCTCAATGTACATGGGAATCCAGCCGCTCATGGAGGTGAGCATAACCTCCCGGAACAGCACATCCATGATTTTCCCCTCAATGGGCAGGCTCAGCAGAATAAAGCCAACCGTGACCAGAGTGGTGGGCAAAACATACAACAGGAAAATTTCCAGCCTGGTATAGCCCAGGATCTTCACCATGGAAATGGACACCGCATTTTTCTCGATGATCATCTTGCTGAGAAGATACACCAGCACAAAGAACAATCCGACAGAGAAGGCATTCACCAGATCCATCATGCCGCCCATGGAGCGCATGAGCTGGCGGCTGACCTTGGTCATGGCTGTTACATCCAGTACGTTTCCGATGTATTTTTCGTCGATGTCCTCAATGGGTTCCTGAGAAAAATAGCCGCAGAAATAGCTTTTCCCCAGATCAAAGGTCTCGTTCAGAGTCTGCCGGGGCAGGAACAGAGCCACCGCCCCCGCGTAGTCATACTCCCCCGTCACCGTGAAGGAATAGGTGGTGTCCTCATATTCCTCCTTCAGCGTCACCGTGTCCCCGACCTGAACGCCGAACTTCTCCCGATAGGCGGTAGAGACCAGCACCGTATCCTTCCCGGAAAAATCCCCGTGGATATAGGCACTGTCCGGCTCCACGCCGTAAAGGGTGACGGTCTCGCTCTTATACTTTCCAGGAAGGGTCTTGAGACTGTAGGCACTGAATTTCTCCGCCCCGGGCTGCTCCGTCTGCGCATCGTTCTGGAACTCCAGCATATGGATCAGGCTCTGGAGCTTCCGCTTCTCGTTGACGGCGTTGGCCGGAACGGAAAGCATGGTGGTATACTTGGAGAGCATATTATCCGGCATGGTGTCCTGATAGTGCTGCAAGGCACTGGGAAAAAGCAGGCCAAACATGAGAAGAAGGTTCGCGAACAGAATGCCCACAAACAAAATCGCGTAGCTGCCCAGATTCTGGAAAATCACCCGCAGCTGGAACCGGGCCAGAAAGGGCAGTGCCTTCGGCAGAGGAAACACCCGTGCCCGGGAATTTTTCCGCAGATCCCGCCGGAGGAATTTCAGAGGCGACAGGCTCAGCTTCTTGCGAAGTGTCCACCAGGTGATGACCGCCATCATCAGCACCGGCACCACCGTGGTCAGAAGGAACGCTTCCCCGTTCCAGATCGTCACATACGTTGTCAGGCTGTAGCTGCCGTAGTACATGGCGGCGCAGACGTTCTTCATGACCGTATAGCCCAGGATATTGCCGATGAGAGCACTCACCAGGCACACCAGGATGGGAGCGGTCATATAATGGCGGATCAGCTCATTTTTCGTGTAGCCGCTGGCGAGCAAGGTGCCGATAACGTTGGCCTCCTTGGTGATGGTCGCGCCGATGGTCACGGAAAACACAAAGGCCATAATGGCGATGACAATATACAGGAACATAATAATCATAGCCTTGTCGCCGCCCATATCGTCGCCGGTAAACCGGATGGCCTGGTTCAGATACCGGGGTATAAAGCTTTCCAGAGAGGCCTCCTGATTGACGGTTGTCATCACGTCCTCCGCCATGTCCTTTTCCTGGGTCTCGTCCGCCGGCGGTGTGTCATAGAGCCAGCTGTAGCAGTAGAACAGCGTATCCTTGTCAAAAGCAGCAAAGCCCTCCTGAGACACAATCGCTACACCGAACTGGATAGAATCGAACATGGTGTCGTTGTTGTCCTGAAACAGAGCACTGTAGTCCGGCAGTGCAATCAGGCCGGATATGATCCAGCTTCTTTCCCCGGAGTTCAGTCGGTCGCCGACGGCAAGACGGTTATTGTCGGCATACATCCGGTCGATGGCGATTTCGTCGGCACTTTCCGGCAGGCTGCCGGACATGAGGCAGGGAAGATTCACCTGCTGCCGGTTCTGAAAAACGCGCACCGTGGTGCCGTTGTCCATGGGCACTTCCACATAGAAGTTATCGTACAGGGTAATGCCCACCTGGCTGATGTACTTCACCTGAGCCTTGTTCAGCTTCTTTTCCACCCGGAAATTGCCGTACTCCACATTGTATTTTTCAAAGCTTTCGTTATAGGCAGTGATCATACTGCCATCGGCCACCAGGAAGCCGGAGACCAGGGAGATGGTCATGGCAAGCAGCAGGAAAATCACGATATATTTTCCCGCCTCGCCGCGCAGCTCCCGGAAGATCCGTTTGCGCAGAGGATTCTTTACCATTCCAGTTCCTCCGCGCCCACGGGAGCCTCGTTGCGGTAGGCCTTACGCACCACGCCGTCCCGGAATTTCACCACCAGGGTTGCCATGAGCCGGATGGCATCGTTGTGGGTCACCATAATGACGGTATTGCCATACTTTTTATTCACGGTTTCAATGAGCTTCAGAATTTCCTTGCTGGTCTGGTAGTCCAGGGCACCGGTGGGCTCGTCGCACAGGAGAATGTCCGGGTTTTTCACAATGGCCCGGCCGATGGCGGTTCTCTGCTGCTGACCGCCGGAGAGCTGATTGGGCAGCTTGTTCCGGTGCTCCCAGAGACCCAGGGTATGCAGCAGCTCGTCCACGTCCAGAGGCTTCTTGCTTAAGTACGCCCCCACCTCGATATTCTCCCGGACTGTCAGGTTTGGGATCAGGTTGTACATCTGGAACACATAGCCCAGGTGATCCCGCCGATAGGAAACCAGCTTTTTCGGGTTCATTTTCCCCAGCCTGGTCTTTCCGATGATGATCTCCCCGGCATCCGCCGTGTCGATGCCGCCAATGATGTTCAGCAGGGTGCTTTTGCCGCTGCCGCTGGGGCCAAGCAGCACGCAGAAATCCCCCTTGTCCACCTGCATATTCACGCCCTTAAGCACCTGAACCCGGCTGTCGTTCTGGCCGAAGCTCTTCTGGACATCCCGTATCTCCAAAAACATGAAACCGCCTCTTCTCTTTGAGTAATGCGAGTATATCATATTTTTCAGTTAGCGTCAACTAACTCCAACGCCTTTTTCAAACAAATTTCAGGAAAAGAAAGGTTTTCAAATCGTGCAGATTGGCAAAAAGAAAAGGATTCCGGCGAAAATGGCCGCCGGATTTGCAGCATTTTCCAAAAACGCAAAAAATACCGCACAATTTGGCGTGGTTTCGCCAAATTGTGCGGTATGCTCATATGTAATTTCGTAAACGTTCTCGTCAGGCCACAATGGCGGCAATCACGCAGAAAACCGCCAGGCACACCACCGTCATCACCGAGCAAACCCCGGAGGCCAGGGTGTAATCTCTGGGATTTCTGCCCATGCCCGGAGCCAGGTAGCTGGCGGGAAGCACGCAGTACAGCAGTGCCGCCCAGCGAGTGGCGGCATCCACATTGGGAACCAGAGTCAGCACGCCCTGCATGACCGCCCCGAACAGAACATACAGCCCCAACAGAATGGCCGCAACCTCCAAAACCCCTCGGCGGCTCTGGGGATCCAGGGAAAAATTGTAGCCCACATAAAAAATAATCAACGCACTTACCGGCTGGGTCAGAAAATCCGTGGTTTCCGTGAGGATTCCCAGAACGCCCAGGCAGTCCAGCCAGCCGCCCACGCCGGACAGATTCAAAAACAGACCCAGCAGGCTCATTTTCACCATGGAGGAGGCAAAAATGCTCTTGAGGATGCTGCCCGGAGTGGGATTTTCCCCGGTGTCGGCGGTGAGCAGAGCGATGACCGTAAAGGCAACCGGAGCCTGAGCCAGGTCAAGCACCCCCATCCGGAAGGCCTGATCCTCGCCAAAGAGAATCATGTACAGAGGGATGCCCAGCATTCCGCTTTCCTTGGCCACGAAGAGCATGGGAAGATTGTGGTAGGGATACCGTTTTTTCAGCACCGTGAAGGCCAGGATGGTGGAAAGCAGCCCTGCCCCAAACACCATGGCCATGCTGTTTAAGGATTCCGCGCCCATGTCCGCCGTCAGGCAGGAGCGAAACACGATACAGGGCACGCCGTAGCGCACCACGAACTGATTCAGGCCGTCCATCTGCTCCTGAGAAAACGTACTTTTCCGCTTTGCCAGCACACCCAGCAGCACCGTCACAAAAATCGGGACAATCACCTGCGCTACCGTGATTATTTTCTCCATTGTCTGTTACCCCTTATCTGCGGCATCCTCCGCATCCATTTCCTTCAAGAGCTTCTGATCCTGCTTGGAGGATAAGTCCAGCTTTTCATACATATCCGGCCTGCGGCTGCGGGTGCGCCGCAGAGACTGCTTCCTGCGCCACTGGCGCACCTTCTCATGATTGCCGGAGGTAAGAATCTCCGGAATGCCCCGTCCATGCCACACCGCCGGGCGGGTATACTGGGGATATTCCAGCAGGCCATTAAAGTGGCTTTCCTCTTCAAAGCACTCCGGGTCTGCCAGAACCCCCGGCACCATCCGGCACACCGCGTCAGTCACCGCCATGGCGGCGATCTCCCCGCCGGTGAGGACGAAATCTCCCAGGGAAATTTCCTCGTCCACGCATTCGTCGATAAATCGCTGATCAATGCCCTCGTAGTGGCCGCAGACCAGGATGAGATTGTCCAGCTTGCTCAGCCGAATGGCATCGGCCTGACGGAAGGTGTGGCCGCAAGGGGACAGGTAGACAGTATGCACCGACCCCCCGGCCTCGTCGCACACCGCCTCCCAGCAGCGATACAGAGGGTCTGCCGCCATGACGGCACCCCGACCTCCGCCGTAGGGGTAATCGTCCACCTGATTCTGCTTGTTTGCCGTGTAGTCCCGAATCTGGTGGGTGTCGATGGTGATATACCCCCGCTCCTGGGCCCGACCCAGGATGCTCTCGGACAGCACATCCCCCAGCGTCTCCGGAAACAGGGTCAGGATGTCAATTCTCATCGCTGCGCATTCCTTCCAGCAGGTATACCCGCATCTCGTTTTTCTCCATGTCCGTGGACAGAATAAACTGCTTCACCGCGGGGATCAGGTACTCGTGCTCCCCCCGCACCACATAGACGCTGTTTCCGGGATAGTCCAGCACCTCCCGGATGGTGCCGATGGGGGTTTCGTCCGCGATGACCTCCATGCCGACCAGCTCCGCGGCGAAAATCACCGCATCGTCAATGTCCTCCCGAAATAGCTCCAGCACCTTGCCCCGGAGCTTTCTGGCCTCCTCCGGGGTATCCACCCCGGAAAGCTTCACCAGGTTGCAGGTTTTGTGTGCCCGGACGGTATCCATGTGATATTCCCGACCGCCGATGCGGCAGCGGTCAAACGCGCAGAGCATTTCCGGGTCGTCCAGCCAGCACAGCACCTTCACCTCCCCACGGATGCCGTGGGTGTTGACGATCTCACCGGCTTCAATAAATTTCAATTTCATGTCCAATTCTCCTAATGGGTAACGGGATTCACACTCGGGGAAGCTCTGATGAAACCGGCAAGAGCTGACGGCGAGGAATTTTGTTTCCTGGCAAGGTACGGAAAATGAGGGAATACTGGATGTATTTTCCATTTTTCGTACCGCGGCCAGGGGACAAAAGGCCCGCCGCTCAGCCGTAGACGGTTTCATCAGAGTTTCCCCCAACAATGGAGACGAAAAATGCGTGACATACGTCACGCATCCTCGCTTTCATCCACGATTTCGACCGTGACCTTCTCGCCAGTGCGCTGGGCTACAGTCTTAATGATGGTACGGATCTCCTTCGCGATCCGTCCCTGGCGGCCGATCACCTTGCCCATGTCGCCCTCGGCGACACGCAGCTCCAGCACCTTGCCGTCCTCGCCATCGATTTCGGTTACGGTGACTGCCTCAGGATCATCCACCAGATTTTTTGCCATGTACAGCAAAAGTTCTTTCATTCGGGATTCTCCTTTGGGATCTTACAGAACGCCAGCACTCTTCAGCAGGCCACGGACGGTGTCGGTGGGCTGTGCGCCATTCTTGATCCAGTTCTGAGCCTTCTCAGCGTCCACAGTGATGGTAGCGGGCTGGGTCAGGGGATTGTAAGTGCCGATCTCCTCAATGCAGCGGCCATCCCGGGGAGAGCGGGAATCCGCAACCACGATACGGTAGTAAGGAGCCTTCTTGGCGCCCATTCTTCTCAGTCTGATCTTAACCATGAGAGTTCACCTCCAAAAAAATTGTAAAAGAATATATCGCAAAGCAATTTGCTTTCAGCGAACGATGAATTTTGGGTCTTAGAACCCAGGGAAGCCGCCGAAACCGCCGAAGCGACCCATGCGCTTGAGCTTCTTTCCGGCACCGGGGCCGGAGAACTGCTTGATGAGCTTTCGCATCTGCTCGAAGGATTTGAGCAGCTTGTTCACATCCTCCACCCGGACACCGGCACCGGCGGCAATCCGCTTTTTCCGGCTGGCGCCGATGATTTCGGGCTTTTCCCGCTCCTTGGGGGTCATGGATAGGATAATGGCCTCGGTGTGTGCCATGGCCTTCTCGTCCAGCTTCACGCCCTTTAAGTTCGCCCCGCCGGGCATCTGAGCCAGGATCTCCTCCATGGAGCCCATGGACTTCATCTGCACCATCTGGTCATAGAAGTCCTGGAGGGTGAATTTATTGGTCTTGAGCTTCTTCTCCATCTCGGCGGCCTTTTTGGCATCGTAAGCCTTTTCCGCCTTCTCGATGAGGGTCAGCACATCGCCCATGCCGAGGATCCGGCTGGCCATCCGGTCCGGATGGAATGGCTCGATGTCCTCCAGCTTTTCGCCGGTACCGGCGAACTTGATGGGCTTGCCGGTAATGGCCTTGACGGACAGAGCCGCGCCGCCTCTGGCATCGCCGTCCAGCTTGGAGAGCATGACGGAGTCGATGTCCAGCCACTCGTTGAAGCTCTGGGCCGCGTTCACCGCGTCCTGGCCGGTCATGGCATCCACCACCAGCATGATTTCGTCGGGCTTCACGGCGGCCTTGATGTTTTTCAGCTCGTTCATCAGTGCCTCGTCCACATGGAGCCGGCCGGCGGTGTCCAGGAACACCATGTCGTAGCCCCGCTGACGGGCATAGAGCACCGCTTCCTTGGCGGTTTTGACGGGATCCTGGGTACCCTTCTCGAAAACGGGAATGCCCAGCTTCTCGCCGCAGACCTTCAGCTGCTGAATGGCCGCAGGCCGGTAGATATCACAGGCCACGAGCAGGGGGTTCCTTCCCTGCCGCTTCTGAAGACCTGCCAGCTTGGAGCCGTTGGTGGTCTTGCCCGCGCCCTGCAGACCCACCAGCATGATCACCGTGGGGCCGTTGGGATTGATATTCAGATGCTTGGTGTCGCTGCCCATGAGCTTGCACAGCTCCTCGTTGACGATCTTCACGATCATCTGGGCAGGGGTGAGAGATTCCAGCACGTCCGTGCCGACGCAGCGCTCCGTGACCGCCTTGGTGAAGTCCTTGACCACCTTATAGCTCACGTCCGCTTCCAGCAGTGCCATACGGATCTCCCGCATAGCCTCCTTCACATCCGCTTCCTTCAGGCGACCCTTGCCGCGAAGCTTCTTGAAGGTGGCAGAGATTTTTTCCGTTAAGCCTTCAAACGCCATAGCTTACTCCTTCAGTGCCTGGGTAGCCGCCACGATCTGCCGAGCCAGACCCACCGTTTCGGGGTCGGAGGAATGTTCCAGCTTTTCCGCCGCGGTAAGAATCTCCTGAGCGGCGTTGCGCACTACCCGATCCCTGCGGACGCAGCCGATATTCTCCTCCATCCGGCGAAGCAGGGCTTCCGTCCGGGTCAGGTTGTCGCACACCGCCTGACGGCTGACACCCAGTGCCTCCCCGATCTCACCAAGGGAAAGATCCTGATTGTGACGCATGTCGAAGCAGTCTCTCTGCTTGCGTGTAAGCATACCGCCGTAATAATCCAGCAGCAGCGTCATTTCCAGCGCGTCCATGGGAACCTCCTCGTGTCAAGGCATTCTCCTTGACCTTGGGCATTATAGCACAGCTCAGGCGGCATGTCAAGTATTTTTCCAGAGCAGAGAAAACATTTTACCCCACCCGATACCACCGGATAATCTCCTTCGTGGGAAGAAAGCCCAGCTTTGCATACAGGCGCAGTGCCTTTTCGTTGGTGGAGGCCACCTCCAGCCGGAGGGTTTCCCCCGGGCAGGCGGACAGCAGCGTCCGCGCCACCCGCTCCCCTGCCCCGGGCTTCACGGAGGCTACCGCCCGAAGCAGGCCTTCCTCCAGCCAGCCGATGCCCAGCAGCTCTCCGTTTTCATGGACAAAATAGGTGCCGCCAGAGAGGATTTCCTTTTCCTGGCGAGCTTCCAGGGTACCCGCGTTGTCAACATCCGCCATCCGCTGGTTGTAAAGCTCCCGCCACCGGGATACGGTCTGCTCCGTCACCGGGAAGAGACTGGCAAGCTTCCCTTCCTCAAAACCGGGTCTGCCGGTCATTTCCACCACTGCGGTATAGAGTGGGTAGCCTTCCAGCCCCTCATGCCCCGCGGCGAAGACCCGCTCCGCTCCCACCGCCCGGCAAAAGCCCACGCACTCCCGCAAGTGCGCTTCCAGCCCATCCGGCTCCACGTCCCGGACGTGGATGTAGGCCGCCCCCCGATAAGGCACCTCCTTCAGAACCAGGCTGGATACCCCGGTTTCCGTGTCAAATACTGGGAAATCCCGCATTTTCCGTCCCTCCTTTGAGTTATCATACCACCGTTTCCCCAAAAGCACAATGAGAAAGCGAAAAAACGTCTCATTTCTTTGTGCATCTTGCACACTCTTTTCCACCGCGTAACGGGTTTCAAACTGAGATATCCGCCAAATTTTAGAAAAATGTTCTGTTATTCCTTTTTTCGCTATTGATTTACGGACATAAAAGTGTATAATTATAACCATCCAGAAGATTACGCATGAAAGGAGGTTCATTCCATGAAGAAGATCATCAGCAAGAAGGTGTATGACACCGAGACTGCTACCCTGGTTCAGAAGTATACCAGCGGCAGCCTGGGCGATCCCGCCGGCTATGAGGAGGATCTGTTCCAGACTCCCGAAGGTCTGTACTTCGTGTACGGCGTTGGCGGCGAGACCTCCAAGTATCCCACTGAGGATATTCAGAGACTTGCCAAAACCAAGGTCAAGGACTGGATGGAGAACCACTGATTCAGCATACATAGCGGAAAGGGAGCCTGCGAAGCAGACTCCCTTTTTCTTGACAGCTATGGTAGAATAAAAGCAGTATACGTCTATCCGGAAAGGAATCTGGTTCCATGAAGTCTTTGAAAACTTTGCTGGTGACTCTGCTGGCAGCGGTGCTGCTTTTGGGCTGTACTCCAAAAACAGACTATGCCCCTATCGCCGCCACCACCCTGCCCGTCTGGGACTTTACCGCCCGGCTGTGCCAGGACACGCCCCTGACCGTGACCCGGCTGGTGACGGAGCAGGTCAGCTGCCTGCACGACTATTCCCTGAATGTCCGCCAGGTCAAGGCGGCGGAAGCTGCCCAGGTGGTGGTCATCTCCGGGGCAGGGCTGGAGGACTTCCTGGACGATCTGCTGCTGGACGTGCCCACCATTGACGCATCCCAGGGAATTTCCCTGCTGCACAGCGATGAGGCGCATGAGGAAGAGGAGCATCACCACGATGAGCATGGCCATCATCATGGGGACGACCCGCACATCTGGCTGTCCCCGGAGAATGCCATGGTCATGTGCCGGAACATCTGCGATGGCCTTTCCCGGCAGTATCCGGCCTATGCGGACACCTTCCGGGTCAATCTGGAGGATTTGATTTCTCAGTTGACCGCGCTGCAAGCTTACGGCGAGGAACAGTTATCTGACCTGCAATGCCGGGTGCTGATTCCCTTCCACGATGGCTTTTCCTACTTTGCCCAGGCCTTTGACCTGAAAATTCTGGAAGCCGTGGAAGAGGAATCCGGCAGCGAGGCCTCGGCCAAGGACTTGATTCACCTGACGAAGCTGGTGCGGGAGCATAACCTTCCCGCCATCTTCACAGAGACCAGCGGCAGCGATTCCGCTGCGGGGATCATCGCCCGGGAAACGGGCTGCAAGGTTTACGCTCTGGACATGGCCATGTCCGGCGACAGCTATTTTGCGGCCATGTATCACAACATCGACACCATTCGGGAGGCATTGGGATGAATCTGGACATTCACGGCGGCTCCTGCGGGCACTCCTGCTGCCTGCGGGTGGAAAATTTAACGGTCAGAATCGGAAACGAGCCGATTTTGTCGGACGTAAACCTTCACGTCCACTGCGGCCAGATGGT
>DJQM01000043.1:32821-44927 GCA_002437585.1 Clostridiales bacterium UBA6386
CTGGGTCAGCGGGAATATGAGGGTGTCATCGCCTTCTCCCAGCCCGGCCACCGGAGCCAGAAGCCACGGATCGGCTATGTACCCCAGAGTCCGGCCTTTGACCCCAGCGACCCGGTAAGCGTTTCCGATCTCTTCGCCTGCTGTCTGGGCAAACGCCCCGCCTTTTTAGGCCTGGGCAAGCCCATGCGCGCTCTGGTGAAGGAATGTCTGGAACGGGTGCATGGAGTTGATTTAATCGACAAGCGGATCGGTGCCCTGTCCGGCGGCGAATTGCAGCGGGTGCTGCTGGCTCTGGCGTTGGAGCCTGTGCCGAACATTCTGATCCTGGACGAGCCTCTGTCCGGCGTGGACGTGGAAGGCATGGAGACCCTGATGGATATGCTGGACGAAATCCGAAAGACCTACGACCTGTCCATCCTCATGACCACCCACGACTTTTCCATGCTTCCCAGGTACGCCAATCAGGTGGTGCTCATTGACCGGGGCGTAAAAATTCAGGGCACCGCCCAGGAAGTTCTCAGCTCCCCGGAATTTGCCCAGGCCTTCCACATGAAAGGAGGAAATCCATGAGCGTCTGGTATTGGCTCTGTGAGCATCTGCCCATTGAAATGCTCCAGTGGGACTTTATGAAAAACGCCTTTCTTGCCATGATTCTGATGGCTCCCCTGTTCGGTCTTCTGTCCACCATGATCGTCACCGGCCGGATGAGCTTCTTCTCTGACGCTCTGGGGCACTCAGCCTTTACAGGCATTGCCATTGGAGCCATCTGCGGCATGGCTACCCCCACATGGGCGGCGGTGGGCTTCAGCGTATGCTTCGCATTGGTGTTTTCCTATGCGCGCAGCCGCTCCAATCAGGCGGCGGACACCCTCATCGGCGTATTTTCCAGCACGGCGGTGGCTCTGGGCATTTTTGTGGCCACCCTGGGCGGCGGCAGCTTCACTAAGTATAATCAATATCTCATCGGCGACGTACTCTCCGTCACCCCGGCGGAGATCGGAATGCTGGCACTGGTGCTGCTGGCGGTGGCCGTTTTCTGGCTGGTCTACGCCAACCGGCTGACGCTCACCGCCATTCACCCTCAGCTGGCTGCCTCCCGTGGCATCCGCGTGGGAAAATCCCAGACCCTTTTCACCGTGGCCATCGCCGTGGTGGTGACACTGAGCATTTCCAGCGTGGGGCTTCTGATCCTCAACTCCCTGATGGTGCTGCCCGGAGCATCCGCCCGGAACATTTCCCGGAATCTAAGGCAGTACCACAGCTTTTCCGTGCTTTTTGCCCTGATCGCCGGACTGGGCGGCCTGACCGTTTCCTACTATTTAGGCTGCTCAGCGGGAGCCGCCGTGAGCCTGCTGCTGGCGGTGATGTTTGCCGTCACCTTTGCCATGCGAAGGAGGTTTGCCTGAGATGGACGTACAGATTCAGGCCATCGCCCGGATGAAAAGCGATTTTCCAACCAAATTCGGCATTCCCAGGCAAAGCGGCCTGGTGGACGCTCTGGAATCCACCATCGTTTTCGAGCCGGAATTCCGGAACGCCGATGCCCTGCGGGGCATTGAAGGCTTTTCCCACCTGTGGATTATCTGGCAGTTTTCTCAGGCTGTCCGCCAGGGCTGGTCGCCCACCGTCCGGCCGCCCCGGCTGGGGGGCAACACCCGGATGGGGGTCTTCGCCACCCGCTCCCCCTTCCGACCCAATAACCTAGGTCTGTCCTGCGTCCGGCTGCTGGGGATGGAAGAAACCAGGGAATTTGGCACGGTGCTTCACGTCGGCGGAGCCGATCTCATGGACGGCACCCCGATTTTCGACATCAAGCCCTACATTCCCTACAGCGACGCACGACCGGATGCGCGGGGGGGCTTCACGGACACCGCCGGAGAATTTCTTTTGACGGTGGACTTTCCCCCTACCCTTCTGGAATTGATTCCTGCTGACAAGCGGGAGGCTCTGATCGGCGTTCTGTCCCATGATCCCCGTCCCTCCTATCAGGCCGACCCGGAACGGGTCTACGGCCTGACCTTCGGCGGCCGGAATGTGCGGTTCCGGGTCAGAGAGAATGTTCTGACTGTGGTGAATGTGGCAAAGGAAGGCTAACGGGGGCATCACCCCACAATTTGACAAGAAGACTCCGCCGGGTTTTTTACCCCAGTTCAACGCTTGGAAAGCTTGGAAAAGGTCGGAATCCTGTATATGTATGCCGCATCCGTAAGCCGGCTTTCGCTGGCTTACGGATGCGCTATATTTCCCACATTCAGAACTGCGCAAATGGGGCAAAAGATTCGCCCTCCAGCCGCAGGCGATTGATTCAGAGTTTCCCTTGTGCACTGCAATGGGATCAGTTGATCTTGATGTTCTCCCACAGGGTATTCAGGTTGCTCAGCAAGTCCGCATCCAGATTCCGATAGGCGAATTTGTTGTACTCCTCAGCAAAATTCCCCAGCTCCGGATAGAGCACGCTCATGGCTTCCTCGCCCATGTCCTCAATATAGCCCTGGTTGGTGTAGACGATGCTGTTGGGGGAAGCGTAGTAGGTATACTCCGCGTTGGCAATGGCCGGTTCCTCGGAGAGCATGTAGTTGATGAAAATCTCCGCCAGCTCCTTGTTCTGGGCGCAGGTGGGAACGCACATAGCGTCAATGTAGAAGTTGGTGTTTTCGGGGTAATAGAACCGCAAATCAACGTTTTCCGCCTGGGCATCCACCATGGTGAAGTAGTCTCCGGCGTAATAGGAGCCGATGGCCGCCTCGCCGGACTCCATCATGTTGTAAATTTCGTCCATGACATAGCTCTTGATCAGAGGCCGCTGAACCAGCAGCTCCTCATAAGCCCGCTGCCACTGGGCCTTGTCGGTGGTGTTCACGTCAATGCCCAGCTTGTACATGGCAGTGCCGAAGGCATCCCGGGAGTTGTTGTACTGTAAAATGTTCCCGGCGTACTTCTCGTTCCACATCAGATCCCAGCCGCCCACGTCAGCCTCGTCCACCACGTTGGCATCGTAGATCACGCCCACAATGCCGTAGGCATAGGGGATGGAATACTGGTTGTCGGGGTCGTAGTACAGACCCTTGAAGGTGTCGTTAATGTACTGATAGTTGGGGATGTTGTCAAAATTCAAAGGCTGGAGCAAGCCTTCGCTTACCATCCGGGCAATCATATAGTCGGAGGGGATGAGTACATCATAGCTCACTGCGCCGCTGGAAATCTTGCTGTACATATCCTCGTTGGAAGCGTAGGTGCTGTAGTTCACAGTCACCTTCTGGCCGTAGTTCGCCTCGTACCACTTCTCAAATTCCCGGACGGTCTCGAAGGAGCCCTCGCTGCCGTCGGAAATATACTCGCCCCAGTTGTAAACGTTCAGGGTAAGGTTCTTCTTGCCGCCGCAGCCGGTCAGGCACAGGCAAAGCAGCATAGCCGCCGCCAGAATCAGGGAAATACGTTTTTTCATAGAAAGTCCTCCATTTTTTCTTCTTAATGATGAGCCTCTTCATCTTTTTCATCCACCAGGTTGCTGATGAGCAGCAGCGTCAGGGTAACGAAGAAGATGATGGTGGCCAGGGCGTACATTTTCGGGGTCACGGTTTTCTTGGTCATGCCGTAAATGCGGATGGGCAGTGTCTCAAAGCCGTTGCCGGAGGTAAAATAGCTGATGACGAAGTCGTCCAGGGACAGGGTGAATGCCATAATGGCTCCGGTGATAATGCCCGGCAGAATCTCCGGCAGCTCCACCTTGAAGAAAGCCTCGACAGGCGTGCAGCCTAAATCCATGGCCGCCTCAGGAAGGGACTGATCCATTTGCCGCAGCTTGGGCAGAATCTGCAAAATCACATAAGGCAGGCAGAAGGTCACATGGGCAATGAGCATGGTCCAGAAGCTCAGACTGGTGGCCGCCCCGAAGATCCGCCCCACGAAGACGAACATGAGCATCAGGGAAATACCGGTGATGATATCCGGGTTGGTCATGGGAAGGTCGGTCACGGTATTCATCACCGCCCGGTACCACCGACTGCGCAGCTTATTCATGCCCACCGCCGCCGCAGTGCCCATCACCGTGGAAATGGCGGTGGCACTGGCCGCCAGCACCAGGGTGTTCCGGACGGCCTCCAGGGTGTTCCGGTCTTTTAATAGCTCCCGATACCACTTCAGGGAGAAGCCGGAGAACACGGAAAGGCTCTTGGCCTCGTTGAAGGAGAATATCAGCAGCACCACAATGGGCGCGAACAAAATGGCAAAGACAATGCCGCTGTAAATTTTCGCCGAGGTTTTCATTCTTCATCCCCTCCATAGACATACCGGGTGGTGACGTACTTCACCGCCGTCATGCACACCAGCAGAATCAGCATCAGAATAAAGGCAATGGCCGCGGCAAAGTGGAGATTGTTGGCCACATACTGGCCCTCAATGGCATCGCCGATGAGGAAGAACTTGCCGTTGCCCAGCTTCTGGGAGATATAGAAGGTGCTGATGGAAGGAATCAGAACCATGGTAATGCCGGAGATCACGCCGGGCATACTCAGGGGCAGGATCACCCGCCGCAGCACGGACAGACTCCCGCAGCCCAGATCCCGAGCCGCCTCCAGCAGCCTTCCGTCCAGCTTGGCGAGAATCGAGTAAATGGGCAGCACCATATAGGGAAAATAGTCGTAGACCATGCCGATGATCACCGCCGCCTCCGTGCCGATGATATGCACCGGGCCCAGGCCAAGGCGGCCAATCAGGCCGTTGAGAATGCCGGTGTCCTGCAGAATCGTCATCCAGGCGTAGGTGCGGATGAGGAAGTTCATCCACATGGGGATCATGATGAGCGTCACCATGGTCTTCTGGGTCTTTTCCTTAGCCCTGGCCATGATGTAGGCAATGGGGTATCCCATCAGCAGACACACGATGGTGGAAATCACCGCCAGCTTTAACGACCGCACGAAGATGAGAAGATAGGTATGCACCTCCACCGCCGAGCCGTCCTCCTGGACGATGCTGCTGGTGGCGGTAAAGAACCGGGTCACATTCTCGGTGGTAAAGCCAAACTGATTGTCCGTAAAGGCGTAGTAGGCAACGAACACCAGGGGCACCACCACGAACAGCAGCGACCACACGGAATACGGCACCAGAGCCGCCCGATGGGTGCTTGCGCTGTGCTTATGAACGCTCATTCTTCTTCCTCCTCACCGGGGTTGGACAGCTCGTCCAGTTCGTTAGAGAAGGAGGAGTAATCGCCGAACATGCCGGAATACTTGGACTTCTTCATAATATGGATAGCGTCCGGCTCCAGAGAAATGCCGATGTGGCTCCCCTCCTCCACCGGATCGGTGGTCTGGATCATCCACTTGAAGCCGTCAATGTCCACGATGGCCTCATTGTGCACGCCCATGAAGGTGACGGAGGTCACAAGGCCCTGAAGCACGCCGGGCGCGGGCTTGACAATGTCCACGTCCTCCGGCCGGATGACCACATCCACCGGCTCGTTGGGGGCAAAGCCCTTATCCAGGCACTCGAAAACCTGCCCGCCGAAGCGCACCTTGTAATCCGCCAGCATTACGCCGTCCACGATGTTGCTCTCGCCGATGAAGTCGGCAACGAAGGCGTTGACAGGCTCGTTATAAATATCCTGCGGCGTGCCGATCTGCTGGATCTTACCCTCGCTCATGACCACGATGGTGTCGGACATGCTCAGAGCCTCTTCCTGATCGTGAGTGACAAAGATGAAGGTAATTCCGGTAGACTTCTGAATCTTTTTCAGCTCCTGCTGCATATCCTTGCGCAGCTTCAGATCCAACGCGCCCAGAGGCTCATCCAGCAGCAGAACCTTTGGCTCGTTGACCAGTGCCCGGGCAATGGCCACCCGCTGCTGCTGGCCGCCGGACAGGCTGGTGACCCGCCGATGGGCAAAGCCGGAGAGCATGACCATGCTGAGCATTTTGTCCACCTTTTCCTTGATTTCCTTCTTGGGCATCTTCTTTTCCCGCAGGGGAAACGCCACATTTTCAAAGACGTTCAGGTGGGGAAACAGGGCGTATTTCTGGAAGACCGTATTGACGTTGCGCTTATGGGGCGGCACATCGTTGATCCGCTCCCCCATAAAGAGCACGTCTCCCTGATCCGGGTACACAAAGCCGCCGATAATCCGCAAGGTCGTGGTCTTGCCGCAGCCGGAGGGACCCAAAAGGGTCATAAATTCGTTGTCCTGGATGTCCAGACTGATGTTGTCCAGGACGACCTCCCCGTCAAAGGATTTGGAGATATTCTTCAGCTCGATGATTTTTTCCATAAGTTTTCCTTCTTTCTCCCAAATCGTACCCAAAAATAAAAGCGGTACGCCCAAAGGCATACCGCTTGCAAATTCCCTATCGATTACGCTCTACGAAAACACACCTTGGGCGTGTCTATTCTATGCAGTTAGAATAAATCCAAAACGCACAGCATCGAGAGGCCTCGAACCCGAATCAGATCAGAGTCTATATAGCAAAGATTACTTTTACTACTCTTATTGACCATTTCACAAGTTTATGCCTGGGGGCACGGTTTATAGTAACCAACTTATAAAACTGAGCTTTTAACTCAATCAATAAGGCAACAGAAGTTGCCAACCGCGAACGGTTTTCGGCATTCGACCCGGCTGTCCGTATGGCCTTGGCCGACTTGCGCCGGCGGTCGCATCCTGCTTTGGAAAGACTCTTTCCAATCGAGACTGGGTTTATTATAACATAATCCGACAGGGTGTCAACGGGAAATCCATATAAATTTTGATGCAGCTGTTGGAAAAATCACCGCAATATGCACAAGAAACGGTTTTGAACCCCAATTTGCAAAAAAGGATTGACAGAAGCCTTCCTTTCGTGTATCATCATGCTTGTAAACTACATAACGACAAACGAAGTTCTTAGGGGAATGGCGCAAGCCTGCCGAAGGAGTAACACTCTCAGGCGCCTGATATCAGGTGGGGACTAAGAATGGATGTGGCTCTGGAGAATCCCGGAATCGGGTACCGAAGGTGCAAGGCGCATGCCGAATCTCTCAGGTAAAAGGACAGAGTGAGTACGTTTTCCCCTCCTGGCAGCGGGAATGCGGCTTTCTTTCGCCGGAGCATTGCGCATCCGGCGATTTTTGTTTGTCCGGAAAGAAAGAGGTCAAATTATGGAAACCATCGTAACCCAGATCGTGGCAGCGGTCAACGACGTCCTGTGGAACAAGTGGCTTGTGCTTCTGTTCCTGCTGCTTGGCAGCGGCATTTACTTCTCCATCCGTACCAATTTCGTCCAGGTTCGCAAATTCGGCGAGGGTATGCGCCGGGTTTTCGGCAATATCAAGCTCTTCGGTGAGGATGCCGGCAAGGACGGCATGAGCTCCTTCCAGGCACTGGCCACTGCCATCGCCGCCCAGGTGGGCACCGGCAACATCGCCGGCTGCGCCACAGCTCTGGCCTCCGGCGGCCCCGGTGCCATCTTCTGGATGTGGGTTTCCGCCTTCTTCGGCATGTCCACCATCTACGGCGAGGCAGTCCTTGCCCAGAAGTACAAGCAGACCGGTGCCCACGGGGAAGTCACCGGCGGCCCCATCTACTACATCAAGGCCGCCTTCAAGGGCAAGCTGGGTCTGTTCCTGGCCGGCTTCTTCGCCGTGGCCATCACCCTGGCTCTGGGCTTCATGGGCAACATGGTTCAGTCCAACTCCATCGGCGATGCCTTCCACACCGCCTTCGGTGTGCCCAAGTGGGTCATGGGTCTGCTGGTTGCCTGCGTGTGCGCCTTCATTTTCCTGGGCGGTGTGAAGCGGATCGCCGCCTTCACCGAGAAGTTGGTTCCCATTATGGCCTGCTTCTACATTCTCGGCTCTTTGGTCGCCATTTTCATGAACGCCGATCAGATTCTCCCCGCAATTTCCTCCATTTTCGTCGGTGCTTTCAATCCCCAGGCGGTTCTGGGCGGCGTGCTGGGCGTGTCCATTAAGGAAGCCATGCGCTACGGCGTTGCCAGAGGCCTGTTCTCCAATGAGGCCGGTATGGGCTCCACCCCCCACGCCCACGCCCTTGCCAAGGTTGCCAAGCCCCAGGATCAGGGCGTGGTAGCCATGATCGGCGTGTTCATCGACACCTTCGTGGTTCTGAATATGACCGCCCTTGTCATCCTCACCTCCGGTGTGCTGGGCACCACCGACGCAAACGGCGAGCTGCTCAGCGGCACCGCCCTGGCTCAGGCCGCCTTCAACCATTCCTTCGGCGGCTTCGGAAGCTCCTTTGTGGCCATCTGCCTGCTGTTCTTCGCCTTCTCCACCATCATCGGCTGGTATTTCTTCGGCGAGACCAACGTCAAGGCACTGTTCCACGGCAAGAAGGCCGCCCGGGTCTGCTACGGCGTTATCGCCCTGGTGTTCATCGCCGTGGGCGCTACGCAGAAGGTCTCCCTGGTCTGGGATATGTCCGACATGTTCAACGGTCTGATGGTCATCCCCAACCTGCTGGCGGTGCTGGCTCTGAGCAACATCGTTGCCAAGTTTGCCAAGGACGACCATACCCTCACCGGCGAGTAATTCAAGTCTGAGAGTGCCCACGTCAAACGCATGTCATTGCGAACCAGCCCGCAGGCTGGTGTAGCAATCCCCCGGGTACTTCCGAGAACCGGAATAGAACTCGTAGGAGTCAATGCCCTCATTGGCCCACAGAAAAGACTGTTCATGTACTTCAACTTTCCTTGAAAATTTGGTGCAGATCCCTCCGGGGGCAATGTTCTTGTCCCGGCAAGAACATTGATAAGAAGCCGGCTTAGGGGGCGCTGCCGAAAAGCCGCCCCCCTAAGTACCCCCCGGCCGCCCTAACGAACTGCGTCAGAATCGTTCGGCTTGCTATGGGTAAGTCTATCGAAAAAAGCCTGAAAGATACGGTGTCATCGCGAACCAGTGGTGCTCCGCGCAGCGAATCAAAATGGAAATGATTGCCGGTGGCAATCATACCATAGTGTACAGGCGGCACGGCACAGCCGTGGCGGATGAGGGCAAATAATTCCATTATCTTCCGAAAACCTTCATAAAAACGCCTCCGGTTCATCCGAACCGGAGGCGTTTTCTTCACTTTTCTCCCTTCACCGGCAGTGGGGAAACCACCGGCTTGCCGTCCCTGTCCAGCAGCACCGTCAGTCCCCTGCCGTAGCCGCTCTGATGGAGCAGATAGTTCACTCCGGTCTGAGTGTCCACCCAAATTTCCATAGAATTGAGAGTTCCTTGTGTATAGGTTCGCACAAATCGCTTGTCAGCCATCATTTCTTCTCCTTTTTATCGATAGAAGGTATTGCCGCCGATGAATTCCCGCACCAGGCTGGTGGGCGGAATCTCGTCGTCCACCTGGGCAGCCTTTACATAGTTGAGGATCTTCACAATGGCCCGCACCTCGTCATAGCAGGGATCCTCCGGCTGCACCGCAGTGAGCAGCGGGAAAATATAGGTCTTCAGCACCGCCAGCTCGTAGAGCGTGGAGCTGTTGAAGATCACGTCCGCGTTCTCCTGATAGGGGAATATCCACCGCTGCTCTCCCCGTCTTACGCTGTCCCACATGGAGATGGTGTGCTGAACGGTGGCTCCCCGGGTCTCATAGTCCCGGACGATCCGCCGCAGCAGCCGCAGATAGCTGGTTGGAATCCGGTTGTGGTCGTCCAGATTCAGAGGCAGCAGCGGGCTGACATACATCCGGAAAATGAGACTTCTGTCCACGTTTTCCGGCAGCATGGCCGGATTCAGACCGTGAAGTCCCTCCACGATGATTACGGAATCCGCACCCAGTACCAGCTCCTGCCCCCGCCACTCCCGGCGGCCGGTGATGAAGTTGAAGGTTGGCAGTGCCACCTTCTCCCCTGCCAGAAGCTTTCCCATCTGCTCCCGGAACAGAGCCGTGTCAATGGTATTGATATGCTCCAAATCCAGCTTGCCGTCAGACCCGGGAGCGATCTTGTCCCGGTCGATGTAATAGTCGTCCAGGCTCATGAGCACAGGCTTCTTCCCATGCACCCGGAGCTGGGTGGCCAGCCGATGGGCCGAGGTGGTCTTGCCGGAGGAGCTGGGCCCCGCCAGCATCACCGCCCTGGCACCCCGCTGGCAGACCATGTCCGCCACCTGGGAAAACCGCTTTTCATGCAGAGCCTCATTCACCCGGATCAGCTCCCGGATCTTGCCGGAAGTAGTCAGTTCATTCAGATCCGCCACGGTTTCGCACTCCATCAAAGAGCACCACCGTTCCCCCTCGGCAAAGACCGAGAAGAAGTTGGGCATATCCGGCACCTTAGCGCACACATCCGGGTTCCGGTCATCGGGATAAACCAGAATGAAGCCGTTCTCCGCGGGCACAATGTCCCACACCGTCAAGTAAGCCGTGGAGGGCAGCATTTCCCCATAAAAGTAGTCAGCGTAGCCCCTGTATACATATTCGTCAAAATAGTTGGTGCTGCGCCAGCGAAGGAGCCGCGCCTTATCCTCCTGACCCTCTGCCCGGAACCGCTCCATAGCCGCCTGCAAAGTAACCCGCCGGCGAGTCAGGGGAATGTCCTGATTCACCAGCTTCTGAAGGGTCTGCTTCAGCTCCTCGGCAGAAAAGTTCTTGGCTCCTGAAACCTGCACATACACGCTGGAGCCAAGGGTGCAGCTGACTTTGCCTTTTGCTCTGGGGCAGCACTGCTTCAGAGCCAGGAAGGTGGCAAAAAGAGCCGTGCGCAGATAGCATTCCTTTCCGGCCTCGTCGGTGTAGCGCAGCAGATGCACCTTGCCCTCCGAGGCTGCCATGGCCTGCCGCATGGAGAGCCGTTCCCCCTGGATGTCCTTTGTCCGCAGAGGGATATAGTTGAGGGTAAACACCTCACCGGCGATCTTCGCCGCCAGAGGCCGCTCCGATAGCTTTTCCGCCGGAATGGGCAGTCTGGAGATCAGATCCAGCAGGCTTTCGCCTGACCCTGCCTCGATCGAAAAGCCGTCAATATTCAGCGTCACAAAGATTCCTCCTTTTGTACCCTTTGAATCTTTGCGCATATTATAACAGATTCCTCCTGTTTTCGCAATGGATTTTGTGAACAATTTACACTTAAGTAACAAAATTCCCCAAATTTTCCACCTTTGTTCCGGGGTAGTAGTGCTCCAGAATCTCCCGGAAATCGCTTCCCGCGACGGCCATAGCGTCCGCCCCGTACTGGCTCATACCCACCCGGTGGCCGAAGCCCTTCGTCCGGAAAACGATTTTCCCCTCCTCCACACTGACCGTGAAGACCGTGGATGGCAGCCCGAACAGCTGCCGCAGCCGGACACCGGAATAGCTCTCCCCGCCGATCTCCAGGGTGTCCACGCCCCCGCCCGGAGTCAGCGTCCGTGTCCCGAACCAGGTCTCCGGCTTTCCTTCCAGGACCCGGCCCAGGGTCTTCTGGAACGCGTTGGTGTCAACGGAAATCACATCCTGATAATGGGCGGCCCCCTCCTCCCCGGGGCTGGCCACCGCCCGCAGGTAGGGATAATCCGTCCCCCACACCGCCTGGGCATCCTCCGTCCGGCCTCCAGAGCAGGAAAAATAGGTAGCCTCGATGAGACCTCCCTCGAAGCTCAGCACCAGCCCCGCCGTACCCATGACTGCCGCCCGTATCTTTTCCAGCCCTTCCTCCGTCCCTCCGGCGGCCAGATACGCCGTCTCCGGCAGATAGGCCTGACAGCAGGCAGAATCCGTACACAGACTTCCGTCCCCGTGCTTTCCCCCGGTGAGCACCGCCTTGGCGGTGTAGGTTCGGGCGGCCACTGCCTGAGCCTTCAGTGCCTCCGGTTCAAAATCCGCCGGAACCTCTCCCAGCAGCACCCCGGTCAGATATTCCTCCAAGCCCATTTCCTCCACTGTTCCGTCCTTCAGGCGCAGCCGGACATTCATAGAAGTCTCCGACTGGGGGGCGGTTGTCACCGTGATGGGCAGTTCCTTTGGATTTTCCCGCACCAGCAGCGCGGAAGCGTTCACCATCACCGACGGCAGCACTCCTCCCAGCAGCAGTGCAGTACCCAGCTCCCTCCAAATTCTCCTCATTGGTATCCCTCCCGCCGGGGATTGTATCACAAATGTGAAGAATTTCCTGTCAAAACCATTCTTTGTATGTGCTAAAATGAA
>DJQM01000038.1 GCA_002437585.1 Clostridiales bacterium UBA6386
AGGCGTGTGCTCTATCCAGCTGAGCTACTGGGGCGTATGTCATTGACCTGACTATTTTACCCAAAATGACCGATTCTGTCAAGGAAAAATCCTCCGGACGCGCCGGAGGATTTCTCAATTGTTCAAATCATGGTGAAAGGCGGGGCTGGACATGTCCAGAGCCAGGAACCGGTAGCCGTTCTGGGTGCCGAATTTCAGGATGGTCTCCACCGCGTCCACGCTGTAGCGGTGGATGTCGTGCTGGAGCACCAGCGATACCGGCTGCTCCCGAATGCCCCGGATCACATTTTCCGCCACCTGGGCAGTATCCGTGGTGGAGCCGGCATCGCCGGAATAGACGTTCCAGTCAAAATACTGGAAGCCTGCCGCCTGGACGGCGCCGGTCAGATAGGTCATCAGCCCCACGCAGGTCCGGCGGCTGACCTCGTTGGAGCTGCCGCCGGGGAAACGCATGAGCCAGGACAGCACGCCGGTATTGTCGTAAATGGCCTTCTGGGTGGCCCAAAGGTCATCAAAATAGGCATCGGGGTCGGCGTAGACCTGGGCGTAATTGTGGGTGATGGAATGGGAGCCGATGCTGTGACCCCGGCGGACGATCTCCCGCATGGTTTCGGCATCTTTGGTACCGATGACAAAGAAGGTGGCCTTGGCGTTGTACTTGTCCAGCACGTCCAGCAGCCGGGGTGTGTAGGCACTGGGGCCGTCGTCAAAGGTCAGGTAGATCGCCTTTCCCTCCGGGTATACCGTGTCCGGCGGCTCGTGGGCGGCCACTTCTACCTTCCGGGTGATCTGGGTCTCGTTGCCCCGGGAATCAGAGACGGTGTAGGTGATGGGGTACACCCCCAGATTCCGCCAGTCCACCTGGCCGGACACCGCCACCTGGGCGGTCAGATCGCCGTCGTCGTTGTCCAGGGCAGAGAAGCCTGGCTCCGAATAGGGCTTTCCCAGATACATCCGGTAGTTTTCGCCGCCATTGAGGGTAATTTCCGGTGGAATAGCGTCCCAATAGGGAATTTTCCGCTCCGCTTCGGCAGGATTCCCGGAGGAATCCACCACGGCATAAGTCACCAGCTCCGGGCTTTCCACCCGGACGACCTTGTCCGTAATGTCCCCGTCGTAATTGTCCCAGGCCCGAAAGCCCGCCTCGGCATAGGGAGCGTCCTCCGTCAGGGCTTCCGGGTCGTCCGGGGTCAGGGTGATGACGGGCGGCTGGGTATCCACCACCTGTATCCGGCGGGTCACCTTTCCGGAAGCGAACAAGGACTGAGCCGAGTAAGTGACTGTGTAGCAGCCCAGCCTGTCCTCCACCAGATCGGATTGGGCAGTGAAGCGGATGTCTCCGGGAACAAATCCCTCCCGGAAGAAGCAGCTCCCCCGGACAAGGGCGGTTACTCCCGGCTCCTGATAGCTTTGCCCGTATTCCAGGGTCAGCTTTGGCTCCCCTTTCAGCGTCAGCTCCATGGTAAACCGGTTGACCCGGAACAAAACAAGCCAGGCAACCGCCGCCAATACGACCACCAGGCCGAAAATCAGCAGCCACAGCAGCCCCTTTTTGTGTTTCATGTTTCTGCTTCCCTTCTGCACATTGCCATCAGCTCCGGCAGAACCGGTTCAAACTGGAGACCGTACCAGTGGGTACGGTGCGCGGCAGTCCGGGCGATGGCCTTGCAGGTAAAGTTTGCCGCGCAACAGGCAGAATCATACACGGTCTTTCCGGTCAAAAGCAGGCCGGTGAAAGCGGCGGCGAAGAGGTCGCCGGTGCCGCTGAAGCTGCCCGGGAAACGGGGATGGGTGTATCTTTGCATCTTTTCCCCGTCCTTCAGCAGAAAGCCGGAGGTCTGTTCCCCTACCCCGGTGACCAGCACCCGGGGGAAATTCAAGCCGCTCAGGAGCTTTTCGGCGTAGGCCTCGTCAGCTCTGTCCTCCCAGGGAAGACCCGCCAGCAGGGCGGCCTCCGTCAGATTGGGCAGAACCATGTCCGCCTTCCGGCAAAGGCACTTCATTTTTTCCACATAGGCTCCATCGAAGCCGGAATAGAGCTTTCCGTTGTCCGCCATGGCCGGGTCAACAATGGCAACGCCGCCGGGGACAAGCAGGGTATTCAGGATTTCCGCCGCTGCGTCGATGGCCTGAATGCTTCCCAGGTAGCCGGTGAGAACGGCATCAAAGGTGATGTGTTTTTCCTTCCAGTGGGCAATAATCGGCTCCAAGCGATCGGAAAACCGGACGATCTCCGGCGTCCCAAAGCCGCCGGTGTGGGTGGAAAGGAGCAGGGTGGGCAGCACGCAGGTTTCGTGGCCGCAGGCAGACAGCACCGGCAGTGCCACGGTCATGGAACACTGACCCACGCAGGAAATGTCCTGAACGGTCAGGATTCGGCGGACGCTCATAGAACCTCCACCGGATCCATGTCCAGGCCCAGCTCCCGGGGCAGGAACCGGGGGCACACCGCCTCAGTGGTCACAATGACGGAGGCAGCCAGCATGGCACCGATCTGACAGGCATGCTCCATACCCCGGCCGTAGGTCAGGCCGATGGCTGCCCCGGCACAGAAGGAGTCCCCCGCGCCGGTGGTGTCCACCACGTCCACCTTCCGGGCGGGACACCAGCCCTTCTCGCCGGTGAGGCTGGCGTACACCGCCCCCTCGCCGCCCATGGTGACGATCATGCCGGGAATCTGAGCCGCCTGAATCTTGGCGCAGAGAATCTCCGCCATTTCCGCCGGGGTCTTGCCGGAATAGTCCTCGCAGAACAGCAGCCCCGCCTCCTGGACGTTGCAGAACAGGCAGTCGGTGGTTTTCAGGAAGTCCCGCCGCTCCAGAGCCACGCTCATGTTGCCCACCACGGCGTAGACCTTCTTGCCGTGCTTCTGAGCCAGACGGAAGACCCGCTTGATGATTTCCTTGTCCAGGTCGATTTCCACGATAATGCTGTCAGCACCGGCGAGCATCTCGTCTCCCTGGGCATCCAGAATTTCCACCAGGGGCAGCATGTCCGGCCGGTTGGAGATGGAGGCCGCCACATCCCCGGAATTGTCGAACACCGCCAGCCAGGTGCCCAGGCCGTTGGGGGCAGTCTGGATATAATTGGTATTGACCTTGTGGGCACGGAGCTTGCGCAGCACGTCCTGACTGTCTCCGCTGCCGTCCACCAGGCTCAGGAAGGTGGGGCGCAGCTCACAGTTGGCGATGTCCTCCGCCACATTCCGACCAACGCCGCCGTGGACACGCTCCACCCGACCCACGTTCCGCCCGGTTGGGATGAACGCCGCCTCCGGAAAGCCCTTGATGTCCACAAAAATCATACCGATGACCAAAATGCCCATTTTATCTGCCTCCTGATTGTGATGACTGTAGTATAGCATATTCCCGGCAAAATGCAACAAAAACCCAGGCTGGGTCTGCCGGGAAATCCGCCCTCCGCCAGGGCTTCCCGGCAGGCAGTGCCCACCCTGGGTCTTGACAAATCCAGAATCTCGCGTATAATAGTCAAGAATCTTTACCGTAAAATTTTTGACCAAGGAGCATCTATGCAGCCCAAAGAGAATTCCCTGAACTTCCCGGTGAGTACCGGGTCTCTTCTCAAATACGCCCTGCCGACGATTCTGTCGAACCTCTTTATGAACGTTTACACCATTGTCGATCAGCTCTTCGTCTCCAACCTGCTGGGCACGGACGCCCTGTCCGCCGTAAGCATCGCCTGGCCTCTGCTCACCATTGCCCTGGCCGTTGGCACCATGATCGGTACCGGCGGCTGCGCCCTGGTTTCCAACCAGATGGGCGCGGGAGACAATGAAGCCGCCCGGCAGAATTTTTCCTTCTTCGTGGTTTTCTGCACCGTGGTCAGCGCAGTGATCTGCGTGCTGGGCATCGGGCTGCGCAGACCCGTTCTCTACGCCATGGGCGCGGACGATGCCCTGTATCCCCTGTGCCAGGCTTACGCCGTGCCGGTATTTCTGCTGATTCCCTTCGCCATGGCGGGCATGTTCTTCCAGATCTTCCTGGTGGCCGCCGGAAAGCCCGGCCTGGGCTTCGGTCTGTCCATTGCCGGCGGCATCACGAACATGGTTCTCGACTATGTACTCATCGCCCGGATTCCCCTGGGGATCACCGGTGCCGCCCTGGCCACCGCCGCCGGCTATGTACTCCAGTCTCTCATCGGCGGGATTTTCTTCCTGCGAAACCGTCAGGGCACCCTTTACCTGGTTCGTCCCCGGTTCAACGGCCAAGCCCTGGCTCAGGCCTGCTTCAACGGCATGAGCGAGATGGTGACTATGCTCTCCATCACGGTCGTCTCCATTGCCATGAACGTGATTCTCATGCACCTGGTGGGGTCGGAGGGTGTGGCGGCCTCTGCTGTGATTCTGTCCGCCCAGACCATTCTGTCTGCCGGCTACGCGGGCTATGTCCAGGGCATTGGGCCGGTGATCAGCTTCCACTACGGCGCGGCGCACGAGGACGTTCTGAAAACGCTCTATCGCACCGCCCTGAAAACCATTGCCTTTCTGTCTACGATTACCTTCCTTCTGGCCTTCCCTCTGGCTCGTCCCATTGCCCGGCTGTTTGCCAAAAATGCCGCGCCTGTGCTGGAAATGGCCGTCCGGGGTACCTTTATTTTCGCGGGGGCATTTCTGCTGATGGGCTTTAACCAGTTCGCCTCCGGCTTCTTCACCGCCCTGAACGACGGCAGGACCTCCGCGATTCTTTCCCTGTTCCGGACGCTGATATTCCTGCTTCTGCCCCTGCTGACCCTGCCCTGGCTTCTGGGCATAGACGGAGTGTGGATGTCCATGCCGGTGGCGGAGGTGCTGAGCATTGCGCTCTCCGTCTTCTATTTCCGGCGGATGAAGGGCAAATATCATTACGCATAAGGAGGCTGCCATGGACGGAATTCAGGCCAAGCTGATTCAGCAATTTCAGAATATGGACAACGCTTATGAAGCCTACGCCAAGTCCAGGGGGCTGTCCTATCTGAGCCTGATGGTGCTGGAGGAAATCTGCACCCTGGGCGACGGCTGCACCCAGAAGCAGATCCGTGAGGATACCCACTACCCCAAGCAATCTATCAATCTGGTGGTGAAGAGCTTTCTGGAGGCGGGGCTGATTTCCCTCCGGGAGCTGCCGGAAAACCGGAAAAGCAAGGGAATTTACCTGACGGAAGCGGGTCTTTCCCTCTGCCGAAGCGTGATCGCGCCCCTGCGGCAGCAGGAAAACGCCGTTTTTTCCGAGCTGGGGGAAGATGACAGCCGGGAGCTGCTGCGGCTGCTGGAACGCTATGAAAAAGCTTATTGCCGGGGTCTGGGAGAGCTTTAGCCCCTTGCGCTTTCCTGACTGCCTATACTACACACAGCCCCGCGGCGAAAGCCGTGGGGCTGTGTCGTTTCGCATATGCGGGAAACCGGTGCATAGGCTAGAGCCAAAGGGGGCGATTTCATGCTGATGGGCTGGATCTGGACGGGGATGGTAGGCATCAGTATTCTGTGCGCCGTGCTGAACGGTGAAGGAAGTGAGCTGGCTGCCGCCGTGTTTCAAGGTGCCGGGTCCGGGGTGACGCTGGTCATCTCCATGGCCGGAGCCGTGTGTCTCTGGTCGGGCGCAGCTGCCGTCATGGAGTCCGCCGGGATCATGGGAATGCTCTCCCGGCTGTTCCGACCCCTTTTGCATCGGGTCTTCCCTTCCACTCGCCGGGACACGCGGCTGGCGGGGTTTCTCAGCGGCAATTTCTGCGCCAATCTGCTGGGTCTGGGCAACGCCGCGACACCCCTGGGCATTCAGGCCGCCCGGCAGCTTGCGGGCGGTCAAACCGCCGCCAACGATGAGCTGTGCCGTCTGGTAGTGCTGAACACCGCCTCCATCCAGCTGATCCCCGCCAATGTGGCCGCCCTCCGGGCGGCACTGGGCTGCCAAAGTCCCTTCGACATCCTCCCGGCGGTGTGGGCGACCAGTCTTCTGTCCGCCGGGCTGGGGGTGGCCTGCGCCTGGGTGCTGGGAAAGGTATGGAAGCCGTGACGGATTACCTGGTTCCTCTCATTCTGTTTTTCACCATGGCTATCGCCCTGGGCAGGCAGGAAAACGCCTATGACCAAATGCTGGGCGGGGCAAAGCAGGGGCTCCGGCTTATGGCCGCCATCGCCCCTTCCCTGATCCTGCTGCTGACGGCGGTAAAAATGATGCAGTCCTCCGGAGCGGCGGAGGCCGTGGGAGGACTGCTGAAGCCGGCATTCACTTTTTTCGGCATTCCGCCGGAAACGGTGCTGCTGGTGCTGGTGCGTCCCTTCAGCGGGAGCGCGGCTCTGGCTCTGGGGGCGGAGCTGATGGCCAGATACGGGGTGGATTCCCCGGTTGGCCGGACGGCCGCGGTGATGCTTGGCTCCACCGAGACCACCTTCTACACCATCAGCGTCTATTTTGGAGCCGCCGGGATTCAGAAGACCCGCTACACCCTGCCCGCCGCCTTATTTGCGGACTTTGTGGGCTTCTGGGCGGCAGCCCTGACCACCAGGCTCTTTTTCAGCTGACGCTGACCTGGGGCAGAATCACCTTTCCCAGGATTTTGTCCGTGGCAATGGAGCCGTATTTTTCGCTGCGGCTGTCGGCGGAATGGTTCCGATTGTCTCCCATGACGAACACGGCACCCTCCGGTACCGTCAGGCTCACCACCGTCCGATCGTCCCGAGGCTCCAATGGGTCTTCCTCCTCGTAATTCAGATACGGCTCGTCAATGGGGATCTCGTTCACCGTGACCGTGTTGGTATCATAATCGATTTTCACCCGGTCTCCCGGAACGCCGATCACCCGCTTGACGATGTAGGTTCGGTCAAACAGCCCTTCGCCGGTGTGGATCACCACCACGTCGCCCCTTTGGGGCTGATATCCCACCCGGAGCACCAGCAGCAGCTGCTGATCCTGGAGCGTCGGGTACATGGAGCGGCCATCCACAATGGCCAGCTTCACCACAAAGGTGTTCAGAAGCAGCAGGACGATCATCACCGCGCAGAAAACGGCAAAGCCACGGTCACTTTTGGGGTTCTTCTTTTGTTCTTCCATCATACATACCTACAAAAAGGAAGCCTGCCGCGGCAAAAGCCACGACAGGCACTTGCAATGCAAATTACTCTTCTTCCTCGTCCTCCAGAGAGAACTCCAGGGTCTCGCCGCAGTTGGGGCAGACGATGCTCCCCTTCTCCAGGGTCTCCTCGTCAAAGTCGATGATCTCGCCGCAGGCACACTCCACCTCGTAAATGGTGGTGTCCTCGTCGCCGAACTCGAAGCCCTCCTCAGGCTCCTCCTCGTCCAGCTCGTCGGTGTCGTCGTCCTCGTCCCAGTCCTCGTCGTCCCAGTCCGCATCCTCGTCGTCGAGAATGTAGTCCTCAATGGCGTCCAGGTCTTCCTCAATTTCGTCCAGCTCGTCGGAGATGGCAATGGTGGTCTCCTCGATGTCGCTGACCCGCTTGGTCACGTCACCCAGCAAATCCACAATGGCAGCGATCATCTTGCCCTCGTTGGACTCGGTGTTCAGCTTCAGGCCTTCCATCAGGCCCTTCAGATAGGCGGACTTTTCAGAAATCGTCATAATCATTCTCCTTAAAGCGTGAATCTCTCAGGCCTTGGAACGACCCAGGTACTCGCCGGTGCGGGTGTCGATCTGGATCTTGTCGCCCTCGTTGACGAACAGAGGCACCTTCACCTCAGCACCGGTCTCCACGGTGGCGGGCTTGGTGACGTTGGTAGCGGTGTTGCCGGCGAAGCCAGGCTCGGTCTTGGTGACTACCAGATCCACAAAGTTGGGCACTTCCACGCCGAAGACCTTGCCCTTGTAGCTCATGATGGTGCACACGTCATTCTCCTTGACGAACTTGAAGGAATCGTCCAGCACAGAGCCGTCGATGGGCTCCAGCTCGTAGGTTTCCTGATCCATGAAGTAGTACAGGGAGCCGTCGTTGTAGGAGTACTCCATCTTCTTTCTCTCAATGAAAGCGGTAGGGAACTTGGCAGAGGGGTTCAGGCTGGTCTCGGTCACGCCGCCGGTGATGACGTTCTTCATCTTGACCCGGACGAAAGCGGCACCCTTGCCGGGCTTGACGTGCTGGAACTCGATGACCTGCATCACCTTGCCGTCCAGCTCAAAGGTAATACCGTTGCGAATATCGCCTGCAGAAATCATGTTTTATCCTCCTAAGACTACCTCTCCGTGCTGAGAGGCGAATTGCGCTCATAACTTTAGCCAATATATTGTACCGCAAAAGCGGCACTTATGCAAGAGGGAACCGGAAAAAATCTTAGACAAGAATGAGATTTTTCGGGCTTTGCGTCATGTCGATTGTGCCATTTTCGGTGATAACCGTCACGTCCTCGATGCGCACGCCGAATTTGCCGGGCAGATAGATTCCCGGCTCCGCCGAGCATACCGCCCCGGCGGGTATGACCTTATCGTACCGGGGACTTAAGTTCGGGCCTTCATGGATTTCCAGTCCCAGGCCGTGGCCGTAGCTGTGGCCGAAGAAGCCGCCGTAGCCCGCCTTGGCAATGACGTTTCGGGCAATCGCGTCAATTTCCGCGCCGGTAAGGCCTGCTTTTGTCGCCTGAATCGCGGTCTGCTGAGCCTCCAGCACCACGCAGTACACATAGCGCATTTCCGGGGTTACGGAACCCACCGCCACGGTGCGGGTCATGTCCGAGCAGTAGCCCTGCCAGGCCGCGCCGAAGTCCATGGTGACGAAATCCCCGGGCTGAATGACCCGCTCCCCGGCTACCCCGTGGGGCAGGCTGGTATTGGGGCCGGAGACCACAATGGGGTCGAAGGCCAGACCGGTGGCTCCGTTTTTGTACAGGGCGTAGATCAGCTCTGCCTGAAGGGCAAGCTCCGTGATACCGGGCTTGATCTTCGTCAGAACCTCCGAAAAGGCCTTGTCGGTGATCGCCTGAGCCTGTTTCATCCGCTCCAGCTCCCAGGGCTCCTTCACATCCCGGAAGGCGTTCAGCCTTCCGCTGACGGGCAGAAGCGGAGCCTTCAGCACCTCCTCAAAATTCAGAAGCTCCTCCGCCGTCAGGTATTTTTCCTCGTAGCCCAGGCAGGTAACTCCGAAATCAGCGATTGCCTCATTGATCCGCCGGACATAGCCCCGGCCACCGCCCACGTCCAGCACCGCAAAGTCCCGGATATTTTTCTGGGCGGATTCCAGGTAGCGGCTGTCGGTAAAGTAGCGGCAGCCGGATTTGGACACCACGGCCATGCCCTCGGCAATGTCGAATTCCGCGCCGTAATGGCGGCTGTAACGGGAGGTCAGCAGCAGGCCGTCCAGGTCGCCCCCCAGCAGGGACAGATATTTTTCCAGATTTTTCATTGGGAAAGCCTCCGATTCCTGGCCAAAAAGATAAACGGCAGTTCCAGAACGTGCCGAGCCTTCAGCCAGAAGGTGTGATTGTGAATGGCCTCCACCAGAATCGAGGTCACGCCCATGCAGTTGGCTCCCAGGGTGTCGGTGTAGATCTGATCGCCCACCAGTGCCGCCTGGCTTGCGGGGATATTGTATTTCTCCAGGCATTGGCGGATGCCCCGGGAGAAGGGCTTTTTCGCGTGGGTGATGCAGTCCAGGCCGTACTTTTTGCAGAAGGCGGGCACCCGGTCGTTGTGGCTGTTGGAGACGACGCACACCTGAATGTCTTTCTGGGCATTCATGGTCTTCAGCCATCGCTCCATGGCCTCCGTGGGAACGTCCGTGGTGTAGGGTACGATGGTATTGTCAAAATCCAGCATCAGAAGGCGGATGTTCCGACACTTAAGCAGCTCCGGGGTGATATCCGTCAGAGCCTTCGTCATCTGCTTGGGAAGAAGAGAAAAGGGCATATTGTCCTCCGTATTTTCATAAATTACTTTCAGGAATTATATCACAGGGAGGGAGTTTTGTCCATGGCGATCACGCCTTATCTTGCCATGACGGCGGGGGAAAGGAATGCTGCCCAGGCGTTTCCGACCAGGGCGGGGTGGCTTTCCTGTCACTTTTCCGCCTCCGGCACCGGGCTTTCCAATCTGCCCGTCGCAATGCCTTCCGGCTCCCTGCTGATTCTGGACGACAGCACGCCCATGGACGGCCACGACCCGGAGCAGATCGCCGGGCAGCTGGAAGACTGCGCAAAGCGTCTGCGCTGTGCCGGAATCCTGCTGGATTTCCAGCAGCCCGGAGCGGAAGAAATTCAAAATCTGGTTGCCCGGCTGGAAAAAGAAATTTCGGTTCCGTTGATCGTCTCCGCGGCCTACGCAAAAAATGCCGGGTGCGCCGTTTTCCTGCCGCCGGTTCCGGCGGACGTACCTCTGTCGGAATATTTGTCATCCTGGCGTGGCCGGGAAATCTGGCTGGAGGCGGCGTTGGACGGTCTGGAAATCACCCTGACGGAATCGGGAGCCGCCCGCAGGCTCCTGCCCCGGTGGGAACAGCCGGAGGCGGCGGGCTTCCGGGATGAGCATCTTCACTGCCATTACCGCTGTGAACTCCGGGAAGATGCCGCCATTTTCACGCTCTGGCGCAGTCCGGAGGACTTAGAAGGGCTTCTTGCGGAAGCGGAAGGGCTGGGCGTTGCCGCCGCCGTAGGGCTGTATCAGGAATTATTCCCCGCTTTCGGCTGAACGGCGGCAATACAGCAGCATTTCATAGGCAATGCCGTTTTCCTCTCCGGATTGGAGAGTTTGAGAAAGGGTCCAGGCCGGGTCTTCGTCCAGGTCGGGGAAAAAGGTATCGGACACCGGGCGGGCATGTACCTTCGTCACATAGGCCCTGCCGCAGTAAGGAAGCATTTGCCGATAAACGCTCCCCCCGCCGATGACAAAGGCACGGGGGGCGTTTTTCGTCTGAGCCAGCACCTGCTCCGGGCTATGGCACACCGTAAAGCCGGGAATTTCCCCTTCCGAACGGCTCAGCGCCAGATTGATTCTGCCGGGCAATGGCTTTTTTCCGGGAAAATCCTCGATGGTTCGCCGTCCGACAATCACCGCGGCGCCCCGGGTGGTCTCCCGGAAAAATTTCCGGTCGGCGGACAGGGCGATGGGCTGAGTTCCCTCCCGGCCAATGCCCCAATCGTCGTAAACCGCAACAATCAGTTCCATTGCTTCACCTCAGATGGCCATGGGAATTTCAAAAGCAAAGGGATGATATTGGTAATTTTCCAGGGTGAAGGAATCCTTGGTAAAGGCGTAGAAATCCTTCACGCTCTCGTCCACCCGGAAGGTGGGAGCCGGGTAGCCCTCCAGCTCCAGCATGGCCTTCACCGCCGGGATGTGCCGGTCGTAAATGTGGCAGTCGGCGATCACATGCACCAGCTCTCCTGCCTTCAGGCCGGAGGCCTGGGCCATCATGTGGGTCAGCACCGCGTACTGCACCACGTTCCAATTGTTGGCGGTGAGCATGTCCTGGGATCGCTGGTTCAAAATGGCGTTGAGCTTGCTGCCCGTGACGTTGAAGGTCATGGAATAGGCGCAGGGGTACAGGTTCATTTCATGCAAGTCCTGGAAATTGTAGATATTCGTCAGAATTCGCCGGGAGGCCGGGTTGTGCTTCAGATCGTAGAGCACCCGGTCAACCTGGTCAAAGTCCCCCTCTTTGTAGTGGTGCCTGATGCCCAGCTGATAGCCGTAGGCCTTGCCGATGGTACCGTCCTCCCCTGCCCACTCGTCCCAGACATGGCTGCCCAGATCGGCGATCCGATTGGACTTCTTCTGCCAGATCCACAGAAGCTCATCCACCGCGCTTTTCCAGTAGGTGCGCCGCAGGGTCATAATGGGAAATTCCTTGGAAAGGTCGTAGCGGTTCACCACGCCGAAGGTCTTAACCGTGTGGGCGGGCGTTCCGTCTGCCCAGTGGGGACGCACGTCCAGGCCTTCGTCAGAATAGCCCTCCTCCAGAATCTTCCGGCAGGTTGCCTTGTATACTTCATCCGCGTAGCTCATTGGGTTTGCCTCCTAACGTGTCTTTGGGACATCATACCACAGGCGGGCGGAAAGCGCAATGAAAAAAGTCACTGCGCAAGTGCCGGATATAAAAAGCCAAGCTACCAAAAACCATGTCATTGCGAGACAGTGGAATGCACTGGCGTGGCAATCCGTTCTCCTTAAAAATGTCAGAAATTTAACATCTAACGGGGATACGGATTGCCACACCAGTCTGCGGACTGGTTCGCAATGACATCATATCTTTTGGACTATGAGGAAACGTTAAAAGGCTCCCCTTGAGCAACAAGGGGAGCCTTTGCGCGCTTTGATGGTTCTCGGAACGACCGGGGGATTGCCACGCCAGTGTGAGCACTGGCTCGCAATGACATGCATTATACGATGCTCTTACGCCAGGATGGGTTCGATGGCAGCGGCAAGCTTTTCCTTCTGCGCCTCGGCCTCGGCAAGGGTCTTGCCCAAAGTGGTGAAGTAGGTCTTGATTTTCGGCTCCGTGCCGGAGGGTCGGACGATGACCGAAGCACCGCCCTCCAGGGCGTAGTCCAGCACGTTGGCAGCGGGCAGGCCGGTTTCGGCGGTATTCTGGTAGTCCGTGACCTTCACGACCTTGTAGCCGCCGATCTCGGCGGGGGGATTACTCCGCAGGCCGGACATGATGCCCGCCATCTTGTCCATACCGCTGAGGCCAGGGAACTCAAAGGAGTCTACTTTATTCAGGTACCGGCCGTACTGGGCGTAAATTTCCTCCAGCCGCTGCTTGATGGAAGAGCCGATGGAACGGTAGTAAGCTGCCATTTCGCAGATGAGCATGGAGCCGATGATGGCATCCTTGTCCCGGACGTAGGAGCCGGCCAGATAGCCGTAGGATTCCTCGAAGCCCAGAATGAACCGGTCAACCTCCCCGGCTGCCTCCAGCTTTGCGATCTGATCGCCGATCCACTTGAAGCCCGTAAGGACATTGCGCATTTCCACGCCGTAGTGGGCGGCCACCTTGTCCGCCAAGGGGGTAGAAACCAGGGACTTGACGGCCACGGGATGCTTGGGCATGGTGCCCTTCTCGATTCTGCCCTGGCAGATGTAGTCCAGCAGCAGCACGCCCACCTCGTTACCAGAAACCAGCTCATAGGTGCCGTCCGGGCAGCGGACGGCAATGCCCACCCGGTCAGCGTCCGGATCGGTGGCCAGCATCAGGTCGGCACCGGATTTTTCGGCCAGCTCCAGCCCCAAACGCAGAGCCTCGAAAATCTCCGGGTTGGGATAGGGGCAGGTGGGGAAATTGCCGTCGGGGTACTCCTGCTCAGGGACGATGGTGATATCGGTAATGCCGATGTCGTGGAGCACCCGGGTCACGGGCACCAGACCGGAGCCGTTCAGGGGAGAATAGACCAGCTTCAGCCCGGCTGTCCTGCACAGACCCGGCCGGACGGCGCAGGCCTCAATGGCCTGGTACAGGGCTTCCTTGCAGTCCTCGCCCACATAGGAGATCAGGCCCTTGGCCTTTCCTTCCTCGAAGGGCATCCAGGCGGCACCGGTGAGAATGTCGGTCTTCTGAATTTCCGCGTAAACAACGGCGGCGGCGGCATCCGTCATCTGGCAGCCGTCGGGGCCATAGGCCTTGTAGCCGTTATACTTGGCGGGATTGTGGGAGGCGGTAATCATAATGCCGGCGTTGGCATGGTAGTAGCGGGTGGCGAAGGACAGGGCGGGTACAGGCATCAGCGCGTCATAAATGCGCACCTGAATGCCGTTGGCGGCCAGAACGCAGGCGGCCTCCTTGGCGAACACGTCGGAATTGATCCGGCTGTCATAGGAGATGGCAACCAGCTGGCTTCCTCCCTGGGTCTTCACCCAGTTGGCAAGACCCTGGGTGGCCTGACGCACCACATAAATATTCATCCGGTTGGAGCCTGCGCCCAGGATGCCCCGAAGACCTGCGGTACCGAATTTCAGAGCCACGGCGAACCGCTCCTTGATCTGATCCTCCTGACCCGCAATCTCCTTCAGCTCCTTCGTCAGAGCGGGATCCTCCAGGGAAGCGGAGCACCAACGCTGATAATCCTCCATGTACATTGCAAATCACCTTTTCCTTATTGTATTCTATGCGTTTGCATAACCTCAGCTGATATCATAATATACGATTTGCCGGGGCTTGTCAATATTGGGCACAGGCGTTATCCGAAGGTTTCGGGTTCTTGCGTAATTCCTGCGGGGGGGCGATGCCCACATCGTCCCGCAGTATGCACCACAGTTTACAGGACGGGTCGATGAAGGGCATCGACCCCTACAGGTTCTATTAGGGTTTTCGGAATATCCGGGGGATTGCCACACCA
>DJQM01000057.1:0-3705 GCA_002437585.1 Clostridiales bacterium UBA6386
CCCAGAAGGAATGCTTTCAGATTGCTGATTGCCTTATGTACCCAACGCCGATCATCCGTTTCGTATTTCTTTGCGTTCAGCTCCACGCCCTGCAGATTCAGGTAGCTTCTGTATCCGTCGCATTCCGGGGCACCCCTTTCTGCTGTTTGTTGAAGAAAAACGCCACACTACTTCCCCAAATAGTGTGGCGCTTCTCTTTAGGATTAGGAAGATTGAGGGATTAACCGTGACTTCATTCTAGCATGGGATGCTTTCCCGCGGAAGCCCCCCGGGGGGATGGCGGTTCAGAGCTGCCATAACCCCCAGGGGGGTTATATTTGTGAAATATTCACAAATATTCTGCGGCAACTGTATGTTGCTTCCCCATGAAGTTCGCTCACCAACAGCTGAAATTTGTTGCACTCGCTCAAAAAGGCCACGAGAACCCCCAGAGGGGCTTACACGGCGCTATCCCCCCAGGGGGCTTAAAAAGGCAGCCAATTCATGCTACACTGACAGCATCCTGGAAAGAGAGGTGCATTCTTATGCATATGGCAGACGCGTTATTGGCTCCGGCAGTTGCCGCGACCATGTATGCCGCATCCGCAGTCACGGTAGGCGCTTCCGTTAAAACGCTGAAAAAAGATGAGGCCACAGCCAAGCTTCCTACCATGGCCGTCACTTCCGCTCTGGTGTTCGCGGGACAGATGATCAACTACACCATCCCCGGCACCGGCTCCTCCGGCCATCTGTGCGGCGGTATGCTGCTGTCGGCACTGCTGGGGCCCCAGGCGGGCTTCCTGTCTATGGTGGTCATCCTCACGATCCAGTGCCTATTCTTTGCGGACGGCGGCCTGTTGGCCCTTGGCGCCAACTGCTGGAATATGGCATTCTATGGGTGCTTTGTGGGGTACTACTTACTCTGGCGACCAATCATAAAGGGAAAGCTGTTCGGCGGTATGTCCGAAAAGGCGGCCATGCGCAGCAAAATCGTGCTGGCATCCATTCTGGGCTGTGTGATCACATTGCAGCTCGGTGCTTTCTCCGTGGTTCTGGAAACCTCTGTCTCCGGCATTACAGACCTGCCCTTCGGTGCTTTCGTGGGTCTGATGCAGCCGATCCACCTGGCAATTGGCCTGATAGAAGGGCTTGTGACCGCTGCCGTGCTGCTGTTTGTTTATGAGGCAAGGCCGGAACTTCTTATGGATGTCACGGCCTCTAAGAGCGAGGGCAAGTGTTCCCTGAAGACCACGCTGGTCATTCTGGCGGTGGTTGCCGCCATTGTCGGCGGCTGCCTGAGCCTGTTCGCAAGCTCGAATCCCGACGGTCTGGAATGGTCCCTGTTCGGCAACGCCGAGGGCGGCTACAGCCAGAATATGGGCCTGGACGAGGAAGATTACGGTGTCCAGAGCGGTGCTGCGGATACCGCCGCCGCTATCCAGGAGAAGACCGCGTTCCTGCCGGACTACGCTTTCTCGGGTTCCGACAGTGCGGCGGGCACCACCGTATCCGGCCTGGTGGGCTCCGGGATGGTTGCGGGCATTGCGGCATTGATCTGTGTGATCGGCGGCTTTTTCCGCAAAAAGAAGGCCGCAAAATCCGTTTGACAAATAACGCCTTTCAGGGGGTGCTTTCCGGCACCCCCCATTTGGCATTTGAGGAATGATGATGAGCAAACTGACAAAGGCACGGTCAGAGCTGCTGGAATTGGACGCTCTGGCGGCAAGAAATTCCCCGATCCATACCCTGCACCCGGCAGCGAAGCTGCTGGCAACGGTTTTCTACATTTACACCGTCGTGTCCTTTCCGAAATACGATTTATCCGGGCTGACAGTCATGGTTTTATACCCGGTGATTCTCTATCAGATAGCGGGCATTCGAGTTTCCGACTGCTTTTACCGGCTTCGGGTCGTGCTTCCCCTGGTCTGCATGGTGGGACTTGTCAACCCGTTCCTGGACTCCAGAGTCCTCCTGCACCTGGGAACCATTCCCATTACCGGTGGGATCCTTTCCATGCTCACGCTGATGCTGAAGGGTGTCTTTTCTCTTATGGCATCCTTTCTGCTGATTGCGACGACATCGATTGATTCCCTCTGCGCGGGTCTCCGAAAACTCCATGCACCGGCGATCCTGACGACGCTGCTGCTTCTGACCTACCGCTATATCGGCCTGATGATTGAGCAGGTTTCGATCATGGCGGAAAGCTATTCCCTCCGGGCACCCAATCAAAAGGGGATTCATTTTTCCGCATGGGGGTCCTTCCTGGGACAGCTGCTGCTGCGCAGTCAGGACCGTGCCCAGGAGCTTTACGAAAGTATGCTCCTGCGAGGATTTGACGGGGAATTTTACTACGCACCGATACACAATGTCCGGCTGAACGATTATCTTTTCTGCCTTGGCAGCTTCGCGGTTCTGGCCGCTGCCAGGTTTTATGATCTCCCGGAGCTGCTGGGAGGAATTCTGATGAGGTGAACGTATGCTGGAATTTCGCAATGTTTCCTTTTCGTATGAGGCTGGGCTCCCGGTCATTGACGATCTGAATTTCACTGTCCGCAAAGGCGAAACTGTGGGTCTGATCGGTGCCAACGGTGCGGGAAAATCTACAATTATGAAGCTGATGCTGGGTCTGCTGCAAGGGGAAGGACAAATTCTTGTGGATGGATTACCGGTAGAAAAGAAAAATCTGCCGGTGATCCGGCAGAAGATCGGCTTTGTTTTACAGGATTCGGACAACCAGATGTTTATGCCCACCGTCTATGAGGACATGATTTTCGGGCCGTTGAATTACGGTCTGTCCAAAGAAGAAGCGGAGAAACGGGTTGACCGGGTCCTGGGGGATTTGAACCTGGAGGAGCTGAAGCATCGGCATAACCACAAGCTGTCCGGCGGCGAAAAGCGGATGGCCGCCATTGCCACCATCCTGGCCATGGAACCGGAAATGATCGTTATGGACGAACCCTCCACCGCCCTGGACCCCTGCAACCGCCGCACTGTCATAAACACCATTAACCGACTACCCCAGACAAAGCTCATTGCTTCCCATGATCTGGATATGATTCTGGATATATGCCAGAGGGTGATCCTGTTGTCCCACGGACGCATCGCCGCGGATGGCGACACAAACATAATTCTCCGGGACAAGGAGCTGCTGGAAGCAAACCGGATGGAGCTGCCCTTTTGCCTGCAAAGGTCATAACTGCACATAGGGCAGCCCCATAAATACATCGGCGTATTACAGGTCATCCTCTGTTGACAGCTGATTCAGAATCGCCGCCAGCTTGGCATTTACCGAATCGAAGTCCGCTACCGCATCCATGATCTCGTCATAAGCTACGTTCTTTCCGGCAGACAGCAGATCCCCGGCCAGATTTGCCACCTCCTGCGCATGGGCGTCGTTGTGGCTGACCAGGTATTTCATCAGGGTCAGCAGCTCATTCAGGGGCGTTGCCCCCTCCTCCGGGACATGGGTATGGGGCAGCTCTCCATGGGTGTGGCTGTGGGTCAGGCCGCCATGGGTGTGGGGAACACCGCAGTGCTCATGAACCAGCAAATCCCGCTTTACGCCGCTGACCTGGTACATCCGGCTGTTGGAAATCATGACCTCCACATCGTAGTGGGCATCAAAGAGCCGCACCAGCTTTTCCGCCTCCATCAGGCCGTTGGACACCTTGCTGGCACTGCCGTGATGGTGGGCATCGATGGTTTCCCGGCTGGCTCCGTGGGCAA
>DJQM01000057.1:3780-8608 GCA_002437585.1 Clostridiales bacterium UBA6386
AAGTGGGGGAAGGCGTTGTAGACCACGATCCGGTCAAATTTCTTTCCCGGCTGCCACTGCTCCACGTCGCCGCAGACCACCGTGATTTTTGGCTCTCCCGTAAACTTCTCTGTTGCGATTTTCGCCATTTCCGGGGAGATATCGATCCCTGTGACGGAGGCAACATTCCGTTTCAGATAGTAGGGGAACATCACGCCGGTTCCGCAGGCCACATCCAGAATATCCTGCCCCGGCTCTATCTCAGCGTTGTCCAGAATTGTTTCAATAATCTTGTCATTTACCACCATTTCATCATCCCAGGTCGGGGCGCAGCGGTCAAAAAATTCGATAACGTCTTTCTTTTCCATAAGTAGCTTCCTTTCGGCACCGAAGGCGCAGCTCGTTTGGGAGCTGCGCCGGATGCGTTAATTAAAGAATGTTGCGGTGTCGATCTTCTGGTAGCCGCCGAAGCTGGAGGGACAGGCGAAGATTTGCTCTGCCAGTTCCTGGCCCAGGAAAGCCTTGGTCACCTCGTTGGTCTTGGCGGTCAGGTCAATATCCTGGAACTGCTCCGGATACACGGTCTTGGCAATAAACCAGGTATTGATGAGGGCGATCTCAAAATTGGTGTAGTAGGCGTTGTATGCCATTTCCAGATACACCTCTCCGTTTTTCCATGCCTTGCAGGTATCGAACATGGTGGGGTCCTCCTGATAGAGAGGCTTGATATTCTTAACAGCAGCGGCATCGATGATCATGATGTCCGTGCTGTCACCGATCTCCACAAACTTTTCCGCCTCAATGGGTCCAATACCCTGGATGCCGGTGCCGGACAGGACATTTTTCACGTTGGCCACCTGGAAGGACACATAATTCTCCGCCGTCATCAGGTGATTTGTGGTGCCCCAGTTGCCCAGGCCGCAGACATAGACGCTGGGCTTATCCTCATCAGCAATAGAAGCCGTGCGGCTGCTGATCTCCGCTGCCTCGCTCTCGACAAACTCTACCAGTGTCTGAGCCTTTTCCTCCCGGTCAAAAACCTTGCCAAGCAGTTCCATAGAGCCGAAGAAGGCATCGTCAAACACGCCCTTGGAGCCGACTTTCAGAGTAATGACCGGTACACCCAGCTGCTCCTGCAAGGCATTCTCCTTCTCCACGTCCTCGTACTCGGAAATGACAATATCCGGGTCGCAGGAAAGAATTTTCTCCGCCTCGGCGGTCTGAGCCTGGGGGCCGCCCACGCCGCAGGAGGGAAGCGTATTGAATACATCCCCGAATGCCAGCACATAGGGTCGGGCTACCGCGTCAAACATTTTGGGTCGATCCTCCAGGGTGGTATTGTCAATGTCCTCCACACCGCCAAGTAGGGTCACGTCTCCAATGTAGGAATACATTCTCAGAGCACCGGCGCCGATGCAGACAACGCTTTTATAGCTGCCGGGGATAACCGTGACTTCCCGGCCGATCATGTCGGTAACGGTCACTTCCGCCGCTTCCGTAGGGGCAGCGGTGGTTTCCGGCTGGGTTGCCGCAATGGTGGCCCGGGTGGTTTCCGCGGGTGCAGTGCTCCCGCAGGCCGTCATGCTTATCAGCATGGCGGCGGCGCAAAGGATCGCAAGAATTTTCTTTGTCATTTTGTCAGCCTCCTAAAATCACTTTTTGGTTCTCTATTTCGACAATTCTGACCCGCAGGCCAAAAATATCTTCGATGATCTCTTTCCGGAAAGCTTCTTTCCCGCCGGTGTACTTCACAACGCCGTCTTTTAGGAAGAAAAACTTGTCTCCAAAGGAAAGCGCCTGGTTCAGGTCGTGGAGGGAAGACAGCACCGCAATGCCCTTTTCCCGGGCAAGCTTTCTGGCCTCCGCCAAAATCAGATGCTCGTTGGCAATATCCAGGTTCCCGGTAGGCTCGTCAAAAACCATGAGCTTCGGTTCCTGGGCCATGGCCCGGGCAATGGCGACCTTCTGCCGCTCCCCGCCGGAGAGGGCGTCCACATTCCGGTCGGCGTAGGCCGTCAAGCCCATATCCTCCAGGATTTTCTCCACCGCCCGGTAGTCCTCCGCCCCTGCTTTCAGCCCGAAGTAAGAGACCCGACCCATAAGGACGGAGTCGAAGACGCTGAGTTCTCCAAACTGGATGTCCTGGGGCACATAGGCAATCTTTCTGGCTCGTTCCCGCCGGGGCAGTTTCAGCAGATTCTCTCCGTCAAAAGTGACACGGCCGCCGGAGGGCTTCTGAATGCCCAGGATGCTCTTGAACAGGGTGGTTTTTCCGGCGCCGTTTTTCCCCAGCAGAATGCCGATCTCCCCGGCATCCAGTTCCAGGGACGCGCCATCGAGTACAAAAGAGCCGGTCCTTCCATAGCGGAACCGGATATCCTCACACTTCAGCATCTGCTTTTCCCCTTTCCCGAAAAAATGATGCCCAGGAAGAAGGGCGCGCCCAGCATGGAGGTGATGGCTCCCACCGGCAGCGCCGAACCGCCGCCCATGCTCCGGGACACCGTATCCGCCAGCAGAAGCAGCAGACTTCCCGCCAGAGCGGAGGCCGGAACGGTGACCCGATGATCCTGCCCCAGCAGCTTTTTCACCGTATGGGGGCAGATGATTCCCGCAAAACCGATGACTCCCAGAAAGGACACGCACACCGCCGTCATTACGGATGCCAGCAGCAGGCAGGCAAAGCGCAGCGATTCCACCGGGACACCCATGGTTTTCGCCGTGGCCTCGCCGCTGAGCAGGGCATTGAGCTGCCAGGACACCAGCAGAAAAAACAGCACACCAACCGTCACCACTGCCAGCATGATCCAATCCGTCCGATAGGTTGCCCGCCCCAGATCGCCGAAGTTCCAGACCACGGCGGCAGCGATTCCCACATCCGTGGCATAGAACTGCAAAATGGTGGTTGCCGCCGTCCAGAGGGAGCCAATCGCCATGCCGGACAAAACCACTACATTGGGTGAGAAGAATCGAACGGTGCACAGCCCCAAAATCAGCACAATGGAAGCGGTGGAGAGTAGGAACGCCATCGAACCGGTAGCAAAGGGGTTTGCACCCACAGAAAAATTGTTCACGTTATTGCCAGTAGAAAGGAATCCCCCCGCAAAGGCAATGATGGAAAGGTTGGCTCCGAATACCGCCGCATTGGATACGCCCAGAGTCGAGGGAGATGCCATGGGATTGTTCAGCGCTGTCTGCATGATCAGACCCGACACTGACAGTCCGGCTCCCGCAATAATCGCCGCCAGCACCCGGGGAATGCGGATATTCCATAGGATTCGTACCGCCGATGGGTTTCCTTTTTTCATCAGTGCCGACAGGCACTCTGCAAAGGATAGGTTGGACACCCCTACAAACAGGCAGAACACGCCCAAAAACACCACGGCCAGAGCCATGAAGAAAATGATCAAACGATTTCTACGCTGCTTTCCCATGGAAGTCCTTCTCTCTTTCACAAAAAACGCCGTGCGGATTATCCTGCCGCACGGCGTTTGAAATCACCAGAAAATGGTCAGAATCTCTTCTCTGCATCATCTTATCACGCTTGTTCTCCTGATGGAAGCCCCCTGGGGGGATATGTGTGTCTGTAAAAAAGAAGCGGACGAACTGTAAAAAAAAGCGGTCAAGAAGGAATGGCTCGAAAATCTGGTCATCAGCCAGACGATGAAACTGGTGAATGACGAGGAAACCATCCCAGCGATTGCCGCCATGCTGTTGGAAATGCAGGAGCGGGAGAATACCAATCTGCTGCTTTTGACGGAACAGCTCAAGGAAACCCAGAGGGGGATCGGCAACCTTCTGAACGCCATCCAACAGGGAATCTTCACAAAGTCCACCAAAGCGCGGCTGGAGGAGTTAGAGGCGGCGAAGGAAGAACTGGAAATCAAAATTGCTAACGAAAAGACGGCCACGCCAAAGTTGACGGAAGAGCAAATCCTTTTCTATCTGCACAAATTCCGGGTATTGGATATGAGCAAACAGTCCCACCGCCAGCGGCTGATCGATACTTTCATTAACCGGATTTATCTCTATGATGATAAGCTGATCATCACCTTCAACCACAAGGATGGCGCGGAAACCATCACACTCAATGACATAGAAACCGCTCTGACTGGACAGGATGATGGTTCGGATTTGGTTAGCTCCGCTGTACCAAAAACGGTGTACCCCTTTGGGGGATACACCGTTTTTGTATTCAATAAAAGGGACTCGAAAATGAAAACGCAGCAGTCCGGTGGACTGCTGCCATCCGGCACTTCCGCCTTGATGTGCGGCTGATGCTGCCGGGCAAGCGCATCTGCGGCCTGCGCGTCCTTCTGTGCCGCAGCGATGCTGCGCACGATCTCATGCTCCATGCTGTTATACACTCCAGAATACGGATGAAATCTGTCCTTTCCGGGGTCGCTCCGCAGCAGGAATCTCGTTCCGGAATATCCGGAAAGTTACGCTTTCCCCAATCAATGTATCCCGCTTCCTGTGACTGGCGCATCTGACTCTGTGGTATATTCGAGCGTCATCAGTGTTTTGGTATGCGGCAGATAGGTAATCCTGGCATACACGGGCTGATCGCTTGCCTGCGCCAGCTTCTGCCCCTCATCCATCCGCTCTTCGCTGACATTGAAGCTGTGCATATGCTTGTCCGCGCCCATGCCGCGCACATAGTAGAAGTTCGAATATTCGTAATTCGTATCATCCTCGAATTCGAGATCGCTCAGGTACATCGTCTCCGGATGCGAGAGATAGGGAATGTCCAGGACGAGCGGGCGCACGAGCAGAGCGGATACGGCGATGCAGAGCACGATGCCTGCCGCCATTGCCATCCGCTTTACGGCAGAAGACTTGTTCTGAA
>DJQM01000048.1 GCA_002437585.1 Clostridiales bacterium UBA6386
ACTTCATTTTAGCACATACACACTTTTTTGACTTTTTTCGGATTTCCTCTTGCATTGTTCCGCTGCCCGTGGTACAATGTCTTCAGCTACAGGATTTGGAGGATTTATCCATGGCCGCAAATCGGATGCGCAGCTTCTCCTTTTACTACTATTACTTTTTCGCTTGAAAAGTAATAGTAATTTGTGCTGCAAATCTTCCGTAGCAGGAAAGCGTAATTGAGCGCCGCACGAATTACTCGTGCGGCGCATATTTTTTAGGAGATGTGTCTTATGATTGCAATTCTGAAGCCCGGCACCACCCCCGCCCAGACCGACCATCTGGTCAGCTGGCTGAAGGCCATGAACCTGGACGTTCATATTTCCCATGGCGAGGAGGTCACGATTCTCGGTCTGGTGGGCGATACCACCCGGGTGGACATCGACCTGCTGAAAAGCCTGGAAATGGTGGACACCGTCAAGCGGGTCACAGAGCCATTCAAGCAGGCCAACCGGAAGTTCCACCCTCTGGACACCATCATCGAGGTGGGCAGCGCCCGGATCGGCGGCGGCTATTTTGCCATGATTGCCGGCCCCTGCTCCGTAGAATCGGAAGCGCAGATCGTGGAGGTTGCCCAGGCGGTGAAGGCCTCCGGCGCAAACCTGCTTCGGGGCGGCGCCTTCAAGCCCCGGACCTCCCCCTACGCCTTCCAGGGCATGGGTGCCGAGGGTATCCGACTGCTGCTGAAGGCCAAGGAGGCAACCTCCCTTCCCATTGTCACGGAAATCATGAACATCTCCACCCTCGACCTGTTCGCCGACGTGGACGTGATCCAGGTGGGTGCCCGGAACATGCAGAATTTTGACCTTCTGAAGGAGCTGGGCAAAACCAACAAGCCCATCCTGCTCAAGCGTGGCCTGGCCAACACCATTCAGGAGCTTCTCATGAGCGCGGAGTACATCATGAGCGAAGGAAACGACAAGGTCATTCTCTGCGAGCGGGGCATCCGCACCTTCGAGACCGCCACCCGGAACACCCTGGACTTATCCGCTGTGGCGGTACTGCACAGCCTGACCCACCTGCCCGTGGTGGTCGATCCCAGCCACGCCACCGGTAAGTCGGAGCTGGTACCCTCCATGGCTCTGGCCGCCACCGCCGCCGGTGCCGACGGCATTATGGTGGAGGTACACAACAACCCTGCCGCCGCCTTGTGCGACGGTGCCCAGTCCCTGACCCCCGCTCAGTTCGATGAGCTGAACCGGCGTGTCCAGCGTCTGCGTGAGGTTCTGGTATGAAGGTAGGAATTCTCGGCCTTGGCCTCATCGGCGGCTCCATGGCCAGAGCCTACGCCCTGGAGGGTCATACGGTTTACGCCGCGGAAACCGACGAATCCATGCTGTCCTTTGCCATGCTGGCGGGAGCCGTCCACGGCAGGCTGGACGAGCAGTCCATCCCCCAGTGCGATCTGATCCTGCTTGCCATCTACCCGGACGGCAGCGCCTCCTGGCTGGAGCGGAACGCCCCCCTTGTTTCCAAAAACGCCCTGGTTATCGACTGCTGCGGTGTCAAGCAGGAGGTGTGCCGCCGGTGCTTCCCGGTGGCAAAGCAGTACGGCTTCACCTTCGTCGGCGGCCATCCCATGGCCGGCTCCCAGTTCTCCGGCTTCAAGTACAGCCGAGCCACCCTCTACAACGGCGCGCCTATGGTGCTGGTGCCGCCGGTCTTTGACGATATTGCCCTTTTGCAGCGGGTGAAGGACGCCTTGAAACCCTGCCGCTTCGGTTCCTTCTCCGTAACCACCGCCGAGGAACACGATAAAATGATCGCCTTCACCTCTCAGATGCCCCATATTCTGAGCAACGCCTTCATTAAGTCCCCCACCGCCCTGAAGCACAAGGGCTTCTCCGCGGGCAGCTACAAGGATCTGACCCGGGTGGCCTGGCTGAATCCCCAGATGTGGGCGGAGCTGTTCCTGGAAAACCGGGAAAACACCCTCTTTGAGCTGGACTTTTACATTCAGAGCCTCCAGGCGTATGAGAAGGCCATCCGCGATTCCGATATGGACACCCTGGTAAAGCTTCTGGACGAGGGCAAAAAACGCAAAGAGGAGGTGGACGGATGAACACCGTCACCGTCAGCGCATCGAAAACCTATGACATTCTCATCGGCTCCGGCATTCTGTCGGAGCTGGGTTCCCGAGTCCGGGTGCTTGGCAAGGCTCGGAAGGTCTGTATCGTCAGCGAAACCAGCGTTTTCCCCCTCTGGGGCGAAACTGCCCGTTCCAGCCTGGAAGCCGCCGGCTTCGATGTCTGCGCCTATGTCTTTCCCGCTGGCGAGGAAAGCAAAAACGGGGAAAATCTTCTGAAGCTTCTGAACTTTCTGGCAGAAAACGGCCTGACCCGGTCGGACATCCTCGTGGCTCTGGGCGGCGGCGTCACCGGCGATCTGGCGGGTTTTGCCGCCGCCTGCTTCCTTCGGGGCATCCGCTTTGTCCAGGTACCCACCACCCTGCTTGCCGCCGTGGATTCCTCGGTAGGCGGAAAAACCGCCGTTGATTTGCCCGCGGGCAAAAACTTAGCCGGTGCCTTCTGGCAGCCCAGTCTCGTCATTTGCGATACTGACACCCTGGACACCCTGCCCGCAGACATTTTCCGGGACGGCTGCGCCGAGGTCATCAAGTACGGCATTCTCTACGACCCCAAGCTTTTTGCCCACCTGGAGGAAAAAGGCCTGGATTTTGACCGGGAAGCGGTCATCACCCGATGCGTGGAATTAAAGCGGGACGTGGTCATGGAGGACGAATTCGACACTGGCGCTCGCATGAAGCTGAACCTGGGTCACACCATCGGCCACGGGGTAGAGGCTCGAAGCAATTTTACCCTCTCCCACGGAAAATCCGTTGCCATCGGCATGGCCATTGTCTGCCGTGCCAGCCGCTGCCCGGACACCCCCCGGATTCTGGGGATTCTGCAAACATTCGGCCTTCCCATCACCACGGACGAAAGCGTCCAGGACATTTACAACTACACCCTTTCCGACAAGAAACGCTCCGGGGACACCGTCCGGCTGATTATCCCCCGGCGCATCGGCGACTGCGCCATCGTCCCCACCCCGGTACACGCTCTCAAATCCTTCATTCAGGCGGGACTGTAATATGGATATCACCATCATTCCAACCCCCTTGCGGGGCGAAATCACCCCAATCCCCTCCAAATCCCAGGCTCACCGCCTGCTGATTCTGGCAGCCTTCGCGGACGCTCCCACGGAGCTTCTCTGCGCGGAAACCAACCGGGACATCGAAGCCACGGTGGACTGCCTGAACGCCCTGGGCGCGGATATTTTCCGCACAAACACCGGCTACACCGTCCGCCCTGTCCGGGTACTTCCAGAGGAAGCCACGCTTAACTGCTGCGAAAGCGGTTCCACTCTCCGCTTTCTCCTGCCAGTAGCCGGTGCTTTGGGCGTGGACACCACTTTTTTGCTGGAGGGTCGCCTGCCCCAGCGTCCCTTGTCTCCTATGTGGGAGGAAATGGAGCGGATGGGATGTTCCCTTTCCCGCCCTACCCCGAACACCATCCACTGCGCCGGAACACTTCGCCCAGGCCATTACACCATCGATGGCGGTGTTTCCAGCCAGTATATCACGGGCTTTCTGCTGGCCCTATCCCTGCCGGATTCCCCCAGCACCCTGGAAATCACCGGCAAGCTGGAATCCACCCCCTATGTGGACTTGACAAAGGATGCTCTGCGCCAGTTCGGCGCGGAGCCGGAGCATCCGGGCCAATGCAAGCTCCACTCTCCCGGAATCCTTGCGGTGGAAGCGGATTGGAGCAACGCCGCCTTCTTCCTGGCGGCCAACGCCCTGGGAAGCGAGGTTGCCATTCACGACCTGAACCCCGATTCCGCCCAGGGAGACCGAGCCGCCGCACAGCTTCTTCCAAAGCTGACACAAGAGGCCGTCACCATCGACGCTTCCGACATTCCCGACCTGGTTCCTATCCTCTGCGTCACCGCCGCCTGCTTTCACGGTGCCGCCTTTACCAACATCCGGCGGCTTCGGTTAAAGGAATCCGACCGGGTAGCCTCCGTCATTGCCATGTTGGAGGCACTGGGCGGCCGGGCGGAAGCGGATGAGAACACCCTCCGTGTTTTCGGAACCGGCCTTGTGGGCGGCATTGTAGACAGCGTGAACGATCACCGGATCGCCATGGCCGCCGCCATTGCGGCCACCCGCTGCCGGGAGCCCGTCACCGTTCTGGGTGCCCAGTGCGTCCGGAAATCCTACCCCAAATTTTTCGACGAATACCGTCGGCTAGGAGGCCGCTATGAGCAGTACCTACGGTGAACACCTTAAGCTTTCCATTTTCGGCCAGTCCCATGGGGCGGCCATCGGCATGACCCTGGACGGCATTCCCGCGGGGCTTCCCGTGGATTTTGATGTCTTGCAGACCTTCCTGAACCGCCGGGCTCCAGGCCAGAACGACTGGTCAACCCCCCGGAAGGAAGAAGACCGGCCGGAATTTTTAGCCGGAATTCTGGAGGGCTTCACCTGCGGCGCGCCCATTGCCGCCGTGATCCACAACAAAAACACCCGCTCCGGGGACTACGCCAACCTGGCCGGCTGCCCCCGCCCCGGCCATGCGGATTACACCGCCCAGGTCAAATACGGCGGCTTTCAGGACCCGGCCGGCGGCGGCCATTTCTCCGGCCGGCTGACCGCGCCCCTGTGCATTGCCGGCGGCCTGTGCCTGCAATGGCTGGGGGAAATGGGCATTCACATCGCCGCGAAAATCTCCGAAATCGCCGGAATCCCCGACGAAGAAGCCCTCGACCCTCTGAACCCCAATCTGAGTGCCATCCCCGCCGACTTTCCCGTTCTGTCCGTTCTCTCTACCCAGCGCATGAAGGATGCCATCGCCCAGGCGCGAGCCGAGGGTGACAGCGTCGGCGGCGTGGTGGAGTGCTGGATCACCGGCCTGCCTGCCGGACTGGGCGAGCCCATGTTCGGCGGCGTGGAAAGCCGGATCGCCCAGATCATCTACGGCATTCCTGCCGTAAAAGCCCTGGAATTCGGTGCCGGACGGGCTGCCGCCGCCATGCGGGGAAGCCAGTGCAACGACCCCTTCACCATGGAAAACGGTGCTGTGCGCACTTTAACCAACAACGCGGGCGGCATTTTGGGCGGAATCACGAACGGTATGCCGGTGGTCTTCCGGACAACCTTCAAGCCTACCCCTTCTATCTCCCGACCCCAAAGAAGCGTTTCCCTGAGCCGGGGCGAGGATACCGAGCTGACAATCCGGGGTCGTCACGACCCCTGCATCGTTCCCAGAGCCGTGCCCGTGGTGGAAGCCGCCGCTGCCATCGCCATTTACGATCTCACCTTAAGCAACACCCAGACAAGCAGGAGGAAAGAATCATGGATCTAACGGAAATCCGCCAGGAAATCGACGGAATCGACCGGGAGCTGGTGCGGCTGTTCTGCGCCAGAATGAATCTGTCCGCCCAGGTGGCCGACTACAAAAAGGCAAATAACCTGCCCATTTTCGTCCCCGCCCGGGAGCGTGCCATCCTCCAGAGGGTAGCGGAGCTGGCAGACCCGGATATGGAAAACTACACCCGGGTGCTCTACTCCATGCTCTTCGAGCTGAGCCGGAGCTACCAGAGCAAGCGCAACGGAGAGCTGAGTCCCCTGTATCAGGCCATTTCCCAGGCCATCGAGCGCACCCCCAAGCTCTTCCCTCAGAACCCCATCGTGGCCTGTCAGGGCGTGGAGGGTGCCTATTCCCAGATTGCCTGCGAGAAAATTTTCAAGTCTCCCCTCATTATGTATTTCAAGAGCTTCGACGCGGTGTTCAACGCCATCGAGCAGGGCATGTGCCAATATGGCATCCTCCCCATTGAAAACTCCACCGCCGGTTCCGTGACCAAGGTCTACGATCTGATGATCCGGCACAATTTCTATATCGTCCGCACCTTCCGGCTGAAAATCGACCACAATCTGCTGGCCAACCCCGGTGCCGCTCTTTCGGACATCAAAACCATCTATTCCCACGAGCAGGCCATCAACCAGTGCGGCGACTTTCTCCGCTCCCTGACCGGGGTGCACATCGTCCCCGTGGAAAATACCGCTCTGGCCTCGGAAATGGTGGCAAAGTCCGGAAGTCGCGAGGTCGCCGCCCTGTCCAGCCGCTCCTGCGCCGAACTTTACGGCCTGCAATGCCTTGCCGCCTCCGTCCAGGATAGGGGCAACAACCGCACCCGGTTTATCTGCATCAGCAAGCATCTGGAAATCTATCCCGGTGCCGATAAAACCAGCATCATGATGGTCACGCCCCACAAGCCCGGTGCGCTTTACAAGGTGCTGGCTCGGCTGTACACCCTGGGCATCAACGTGACCAAGCTGGAATCCCGGCCCATCCCCGACCGGGAATTCGAGTTCATGTTCTATTTCGACCTGGAAACCTCCATTTACTCCGAAGAATACGTTCAGCTGATGTGCGAGCTGGACGAGCTGTGCGAGGAATTCAAGTATCTGGGCAGCTATTCCGAGGTGGTCTGATGAAATGCGGTTTATTGGGCAGAAAGCTGGGTCACAGCTACTCCCCACAGATTCATGCGCTTCTGGGGGACTACTCCTACGACCTTTTTGAAAAGGAGCGGTCAGAGCTGGAAAATTTCCTGAAAAACGGAGATTTTACCGGTCTGAACGTGACCATTCCCTATAAAAAGGACGTGATCCCCTATCTTTCCCAGCTGTCTCCGACGGCAAAAAAAATGGGTGCGGTGAACACCATTCTCCGCCGCCCTGACGGCACCCTCTACGGCCACAACACCGATTATTATGGCTTCACTTCTCTGGTACGCCACGCCGGGCTTCCGGTTGCCGGAAAGAAGGTGCTGGTGCTGGGCAGCGGCGGTGCTTCCAATACGGCGGTGGCCGCCCTGGAAGACCTGGGTGCTCACCCGGTGGTCATCTCCCGCTCCGGGGAGAACAACTACGGCAATCTCCATCTCCACAAGGATGCTTCCGTGATTGTCAACGCCACCCCCCTGGGCATGTACCCCAACACCGGTGTCTCCCCCATCGACCTGTGGCTTTTCCCACACTTAGAGGGCGTGCTGGACGTGATCTACAACCCGGCAAGAACCCAGCTGCTCCTGGACGCGGAAAAATTAGGCATCCCCTGTGAAAACGGCCTGTGGATGCTGGTAGCCCAGGCCAAGGAGGCCGCCGAGGTTTTCATCGGTCAGAAAATCTCCGATGACAGCATCGAAAAAATCGATCGGATTCTCTCCCACCAGATGAAGAATATCGTCCTTATCGGTATGCCCGGCTGCGGCAAAACCACCATTGGCACACTTCTTGCCCGGAAGCTGAACCGCGCTCTGGCGGATGCGGACGAAAAGATCATCACGCTCGCCGGAAAGTCCATCCCGGATATCTTCGCTCAGGATGGAGAGCCGGTTTTCCGGGATTGGGAAACCCAAGCCCTGTCCGAGCTTGGCAAGCAGTCCGGCCTGGTCATCGCCACCGGCGGCGGCAGCGTCACCCAGAAGCGCAACTATTCCCACCTTCATCAGAACGGCTATCTCGTCTGGCTGGAGCGGGATCCCAGCCAGCTTCCCACAGACGGCCGCCCCCTGTCCCAGGCAAACGATTTAAGGCAAATGTACGCCGCCCGGAAACCTCTTTACGAAGCCTTTGCCGACATCCGGGTGGAAAACACCGATACCCCGGTGGAAACGGCGGAAAAAATTCTGAATGCTCTGGAGGAACTGCCATGAAAATTCTCGTCATCAACGGCCCCAACCTGAACATGCTGGGCATTCGGGAGCCGGGCATTTACGGCAAAGACACCTTTTCTGACCTGCTGGCTCTGCTGGAGGAAACCGGCAGGGCTCTGGGCGTGGAGGTGGAGCAGTACCAGTCCAATCACGAGGGCGATCTGGTGGATAAAATTCAGTGGGCCTATGGTAAAATCGACGGCATTGTCATCAATCCCGCGGCCTACACCCACACCAGTGTCGCCATTCTGGATGCCCTGAAGGCCGTGTCCATCCCCGCGGTGGAGGTACACATCTCCGACGTGGATGCCCGGGAGTCCTTCCGGCAGATTTCCTACGCAGGTCTCGTCTGCGAGAAGACCATCAAGGGTCACGGCTTCGCCGGATACCGGGAAGCCATGGAATACCTGGTTGAAAAATACGGTTAACATACCTGCCCTGTGTCAAAACGCTGAAACCTGAATATTATGATGTCATTGCGAACCAGTGACCGATGTCACTGGTGTGGCAATCCGCATCCCCTAAAATGTTGCGTATTTCAGTATTTTAAGGAGAACGGATTGCCACACCAGTCTGCGGACTGGTTCGCAATGACACGCTTATTGTTCCTAGTTCTTTTCGTCAGTAATGCTCTAAATGCGGTAGCCCCATCATTGCCTTTAATCAAAATCCCCTGGTTTGGCGGTTCGCCAAACCAGGGGCACATTTTACTTTTTCCTACTTCTTCCGAAAAACCAGCAGCTTGCTCCCCACATAATTGAAAATTACCACCAGCACCTGGGTGATGAGCTTCCACACATTTCCGTTCCAGCCCAGGCAGTCTACCGTGGCAAAAAGAATCACCGTCTCCAGGACACCGGAAGCCAGTCGGCAGCTGATAAATTTCGCCAGCTCCGGGAACACTACCTTCGCCGACCAATCGTGGCTGCGGAACACGAAGGGCTTGTTGGTTAAGTAGGCAAAGGCCACCGCCCCCACCCAGGCAATCATGTTGCTCACCGCCGCGGAAAGCCCCAGGTAATTGTACACCGGCAGATAAATCAGGTAGTTGACCGCCGTGGTCAGCACCCCAAAAAACAGATAGGACAGTACGTCCCAGTATTTTTCCAACAGAACCTTGATTTTTTCCATTTGATTTTCCTCCATTCTTGGGTGAATTATACCATAACGTCCCGTCCTTTTGCAACAAAATTTCGCAAAATTCCCATTGACAATCCCGGTTCAATTCGATATAATATTATCGAATAAATCAAGGAGGAATGCAATATGAAACTTGCGTTTTTTGATACCAAATCCTATGACATCCCCGGCTTTGACCGCTACGGCATTCCCGCCGGTGTGGAAATCAAGTATTTTGAGCCAAACCTGAACCGGGACACCGTGACCCTGGCCGCTGGCTTTGACGCGGTCTGCGTTTTCGTCAACGACACCGTAGACGCGGCGGTGGTGGAGGAACTCTACCGGCTGGGCGTGAAGGCCATTGTTCTGCGCTGCGCCGGCTTTAACAACGTGGATATCAAGGCCTGCGAGGGAAAGCTCCGGGTCTTCCGGGTGCCTGCCTACTCCCCTCACGCCGTGGCCGAGCACGCCATGGCTCTGCTTCTGACCATCAACCGCAGAACCCACAAGGCCTATATCCGCACCCGTGACTTCAACTTCAGCCTCCAGGGTCTGGCAGGCTTTGACCTCTACGGCAAGACCGTGGGTATCATCGGCACCGGAAAAATCGGCCGGGTCTTCGCCGATATCTGCAAGGGCTTCGGCATGAAGATTCTGGCCTACGACAAGTTCCCGAATCCCGACGCCGGGCTGACCTATGTGGACCTGCCGGAGCTGTTCGCCCAGGCGGACATCATCTCCCTCCACTGCCCCCTGACCGAGGAAACCCGCCATCTGATCAACGACAAAACCATTGCCATGATGAAGAAAGGCGTAACCATCGTCAATACCTCCCGGGGTGCTCTGGTGGACACCGAGGCTCTCATTAACGGCATCAAGGAAAAGAAGGTGGGTGCTGCCTGCCTGGACGTGTACGAGGAGGAGGGCGACTTCTTCTACGAGGATTTCTCCGGCCACATCGTTCAGGACGACAAGCTGGTGCGGCTGATTGCCATGCCCAATGTGATCGTCACCTCCCACCAGGCCTTCCTGACGAACGAAGCCCTGGACAACATTGCGGCCACCACCGTCAATAACCTGACCCGGTTCTTCTCCGGCGACCCGGATACCTCCACGGAAGTGGTCTACCACAAGTAAAGACAGCAAAACGTGCCCTGCTGATCCCAGCAGGGCACATATTTTTACCTCAGAACCCCAGTTCTTCCCCCACCAGCACGAACTTGATCCGCCCGGCCGGGCGGCAGTTGCGGGTAATGAGAATCTGATTGCAGATGCACTCCGGGCTTTTGCACGCGCCGCAGGTGCCGGTGACGGTGCAGGGGGTCTTGCCGCAGAACCGCTGCTGGTTCATGGGCGCGGCCACGGTTCTGGCACGCGCCATGGCATCGTCCAGATTGTCGCAGACCTTGTTCATGCCCGCGATCACGATTACGGAATCCGGGCCGTAAACAATGGCAGCCACCCGGTTCCCGTTTCCGTCGATACTCACCATCTGACCGTCCAGGCTCAGGCCGTTGGCTCCGCACAGGAATACATCCGCCGTCAGGCAGCGTTTCATGGCCCGGGTCTTTCCTTCGCCGGTAGGCGCATCATTCCGGTCGATGGCCTGATAGTTTCCCGCCTTCACCGCTGCCACCAGACCGATCTGCTCGGCGGACAGGCAGCCGCCCCAGCCTACAGTGGAACCTTCCGGAATCAGCTCCAGCGCCTTTTCAAGAGCCTGAGCCTTGTCCTGGCAGTAGTAGGCCGCAAAGCCCCGGCTCTGAAGATTCTTCACCAGAACCTGGGCTCGCTTGTCATAATAATTCTGTTTGGGTGTTGTCATAGATATCCTCCCTTAAAAAATAGCTCCAGCGGCTTCCGTGATTTTCCGGATATCCCCATCCGTATGGGCATCGCTTAGGAACATGGCTTCAAATTGACTGGGGGCAGCGTAAATTCCCCGCTCCAGCAGACCCTTGCAGATCATGGGCAGTGTCGTTACGCCCATAAGGAACACCAGGGTTCCCCCGGTACGCCGCAGAGCCTCAAAGTCGATTTTCAGTTCCGCCCCCGCTCTGGCATGGCCGGTGATGATGTGCACCGAAGAGCAGAAGTCCCGGTGCGTCACGGGTATCCCTGCATCGGCCGGCACAGACAGGGCTGAGCTCACCCCAGGCACCTCCTGAAAAGAAATGCCGTGCGCCTTCAGAAGCTCCAGCTCCTCGCCGCCCCGTCCGAAGAGGAAAGGGTCGCCGCCCTTCAGCCGCACCACCTTTTTCCCTCCAGAGCCTTTTCCAGGAGAATCTGATTGATTTCATCCTGGGGAATCGGGTGATGGCGAGCCTGCTTGCCCACATCGATCCGCTGAGCCGTATCCGGAGCCAGACTGAGAATTTCCGGGTCAACCAGTCGGCTCTGAATGACAGCCAGGCAGCTTTCCCGGCTGCCAATGCGTATTTTCATTCCAATCCTCCGGCACCCGGCGAATGGCTTTGGCCGCCCGGGGCTTTGCGTCCACCGCCGCCAGCTGATCCCGCGCTATCGTATAATGGGGGGGCTGGTGGTGGCGGATACCACCGCATCCATGCCCTCCATGGCCTGCACCCTGTCCCCGTAATTTACGGTGCCGCAGCCTGCCGGAACCACCGTTTCCCCATGGCGATAGGTGCGCAGGGTCACCCAGACGGCTGCCCCGCTTTCCCGCAGCAGCCGGGCTGCCAGACGACCCATCTGGCCGTTGCCGATGACCAGAATCCGCTTGTCTTTCAGACTGCCCAGCTCTCTTTCCAGGATGTCCCGGCAACGGCTGCCCATGGAGACGTCTCCCCGGGCAACGGTCACCTCCGTCCGGGCACGCTTGCCTGCGGTCACCGCATCCCGGAACAGGGCTGCCAGCACAGGATCAGCGGTTTTGACCTTCAAGGCCAGCTCCATCAGGTGCCGGGCTGCATCCACGCCGCACCGGGTCGTAAAAAAATAAGGCTCCATCTCCCCCTCCGGGACACCGGCTCCCCGGCACAGCAGCCGCCAGGGCGTTTCCGTCTCCCCATTCAGGTACAATTCCGTTCGGTTGCAGGTGGACAGCAGCATGCATCCTTCCACTCCGCTCTGGGCTCGGAGCCAGCGGAGAAGCTCCGCCGCCCGGTCAGAAGAAAAGGCCAGTCTCTGCCGCTGATCCAGGGGGGGCGTGGCAGTCCAGACCGGACATCATCAGCATTCTTCCGTCTCTCCCTTCACGATTACCAGGGAAAAGTAGCCGGAAGGCTCCCGCAAATCGGCAAAGTGGGGATAAACCCGCTCATCTTCCATGCCGCAGTTTTCTACCATGGCCGCTTTTTCCAGCAGCCCCCGCTTCTTCAGTTCCGCCTGCAAATCCAGGATGGAGCGGCCGGCCTTCATAAAGACCTTGCTCCCGGGCACGTCCATCAGAGCCTCCTGGTCATAGGAAGCCGGGATGATGACCAGCGGCTCCCGCCCCAGGCACAGCGATCGGTTCAGCCGGGCTGCCGCCGCACAGAAGGAGGGAATCCCGGGAACCACCTCCACGTCATAGCCCCGCTTCATTACCTTTCGGTGGATGTACATATAGGTAGAATAGATGGCCGGATCTCCCAGCGTCAGGAAAGCCACCTGCTTTCCAGCGTCCAGCAGAGCGGCAATTTTCTCCGCCGCCTTCTCGTGAGCTCCGTTCATCACCTCCCGATCCCGAACCATAGGGGTCTTGATCAGGCGGATTTCCTTGCCCTTCAGGTAGTCCTTTGCAATGCTCAGAGCCACCTTGTCACCGGTGCCTGCGTCCGGCACCAGAACCACATCCGCCTGCCGAAGCACCCGAAGGGCTTTCACCGTCAGAAGCTCCGGGTCACCGGGGCCTACGCCTACCCCCCAGAGCTTCCCGCCCTGTGACAGCTCCTTCACCGCCTGGCGGCAGTGCTCGGCGAACAATGTCCGGATGCCCGGGCACTCTCCCAGTCCCCGGAGCACGCAGCGGACTTCATAGCCTGCCGCCCGCAAACGGCCGGCCCAGGAATCCCCGTCCCCAGCCATGTCGTTTCTGGCGTGGTCACCGGCAACCAGCATAAAGGGTGCCAGCTGGATTCTGCGGATCTCCGGCCGCTTTTTCAGCCGGGACATGACATTTTCCAGGGTAGGATAGCCCTCTACCGTGGCCAGGTATACCCGGTCGGAGTGCTCCCGGAGCACCTGCTCCATCTGGGCATAGGCGGAATTGGCAAAGTGCTCCGTTCCGTGACCCATGAGTACCAGAGCCTCGTCCTTCCCCACCGGCGGCAGCCACGCAAGCAATGCCTGCGCCGTTTCTTCGTAATCCGCCTGGGCATGGAGCGGCGGCATCCCAACGGCAAGCCGCAGCCGCGGCCGGAATGGCTCCAGCTGCGCGAGCATTTTCTCATATTCCTCCCCGTGAATCACATGGGTGGGCTGGACGGCCACATGGGTATAGCCCTCAGCCTCCAGACGCCCCAAAGCCTGGGGCACGGTCTCAATTTCCACACCGTCCCGCTTTTTCAGCTTTCGGATAATCATGCCGCTGGTGAAGGCCCGGCGAACCTCCCAGTCCGGGAAAGTCTCGGCCAGCACCTGTTCTACAGCACCAATGGTGCGCGGAAGGGTGTCCGGGTAGGACGTACCGAAAGAAACCGCAAGAATCGCTTTTTTCATGTTTTTTCTCCTGTTATTGCGCCAGGAAAGCTCTGAATAAATCGTCGGCGGCTGGATAACGGAGCTTTTTGCCTGCTCTAGCGCATCAAAAAATCTCTCACTCTCAGCTCTTGCCGACTGTATCAGAGGTTTTCTGCTTTTCAGAAAGGAAGCCGTCAGGGTCGAGACCCAAAACGGTATAATTTTCATTTTTACATTTTATCCCTTTTCCCACCGTCTGTCAATGGGATTTCCCGCTGGCAAAAAATCCGTCCCCGGCATAGACTGCAATGGGAGGTATCCGTCTATGAAAAAACCGTTTTTTACCGGCGTGTGCACCGCTCTGGTCACACCCTTTCTTGGAAACACCGTCAATTATCCCCTGCTGGAGCTGCTCCTTCGCAGGCAAATAGACGCGGGAATCGAGGCCGTGGTGCTCTGCGGTACTACCGGTGAATCCCCAACCCTTTCCGACTGCGAAAAGCTGGAGATTTTCCGCCGGTGTGCCCGCTATGCAGACGGCCGCTGCAGGATTATCGCCGGCACCGGCACCAACGACACCCAGCATACCATTGCTCTGAGCGCGGCAGCGGAAGAAGCCGGCGCGGACGCGTTGCTCGTGGTAAGCCCATACTATAACAAGGCAACCCCCGAAGGCCTTCTGACCCACTATGCCGCCATCGCAGGTGCCGTACATATTCCCGTTATCGTTTACAACGTCCCCAGCCGGACGGGGGTGGACATTCCCGTCAGCGTCTACCGGAAGCTGTCCGAGCTTCCCAACATTGCTGGCGTAAAGGAAGCCAGCAAGGATATGAGTAAAATCAGCAAAATCCAGGCAAGCTGCCCGGATTCCTTCGCCCTTTGGAGCGGAAACGACGATCTGACCGCCCCCATTCTGGCTCTTGGCGGTCAGGGAGTCATTTCCGTTTTGTCCAATGTCCTGCCGGAGCGGATGCAAGCCCTGACCCGGGCAGCCCTAGACGGGGATTTTGACACCGCCGCAGATTTGCAGCTTCGGCTGCTGCCGCTGACGGAGGCTCTTTTCCGGGAAGTCAATCCCATCCCGGTCAAGGCCGCCATGAAGCTTGTTGGCTATGACTGCGGCACCTGCCGTCTGCCCTTGACCCCTGCTTCTCCGGAAACCATTGCCAGGCTAAAAGAAATCCTGCTCAGCTGAAACAGCCGGAACGCAAGAAAACCCCTACGTTCGCTTGCCGAATGCGGGGGTTCTGACAATTTTCCATTATGGCAACACCGCGCAATTGTGTCTGTGAGCCTCAGCCGTCTTTTTTCCCCATTTCTTCAGCTTGAAAAATAGAAAAGATAGCGCATCCGTTGCCAGCGCAAGCTGGCTTACGGATGCGGCACACCCCTTGCGGGTACACACAGGATTCCTGCGTTTTTCGAACTTTCATTCGTGCCAAAATCTCTTGCCGATTCATCAGCGCTTCCCTACATTTCCTGCCGTCCCTCCAGGGCTCTGGTCAGGGTCACCTCGTCAGCATACTCCAGCTGGCTTCCCACGCTCATGCCGTAGGCAAGTCTTGTGACCTTCACCCCCATGGGACGAAGAAGCCGGGAAATATACATGGCCGTGGCCTCCCCTTCCGTATCGGGGTTGGTGGCCATGATGACCTCCTTGATCTCTCCCTGAGACACCCGCTTCAGAAGCTCCCGAATGCGGATATCATCCTGGGTCACATGATTCAGCGGCGAAATCACCCCGTGAAGCACATGGTACACCCCCCGGTACTCCCGGGAACGCTCCATGGCGATCACGTCCTTGGGGTCAGCCACCACACAGACCACGCTGTGGTCTCTCGTATCGTCGCCGCAGATGGGACACAGTTCCCGATCCGTCAGATTCTGGCAGACCGGGCAGGTATGCACTTGCTTTTTTGCCTCCAGAATAGCGTTGGCAAATTCCTCCGCCTCCCCGTCCGGCAGGCTCAGCACATGAAAGGCAAGACGCTGGGCGGTTTTGCTGCCCACGCCGGGAAGCCGGGCAAACTGATCCGCCAGATTCTGCAGCGCAGCCGGAAAAAACTGCATATCGGCCTCCTTAGAAGAGGCCGCCCAGGTTCAGGCCACCGGTAAGCCGGGACATGTTGTTCGCCGCCTCGTTGTCCGCAGAGCGCATGGCCTCGTTCACCGCGGCCATAACCATATCCTGGAGCATTTCCACGTCCTCCGGATCCACTGCCTCGGGATTGATTTCGATTGAAACCAGCTCGTGCTTGCCGTTGACCGTGGCGCTGACCATGCCGCCGCCAGCCTTGGCGGTGAAGGTCTTGGCCTCCTGCTCGGCCTGCATCCGCAGCATTTCCTGCTGCATCTTCTGAGCCTGCTTGAGCATGGAAGCCTGATTCATTCCACCGGGCATACCCCGGAATCCACCCTTTGCCATAATTCAAAATCTCCTATTCTTTGATTTTTACAATATCCGCGTGTTCCCGGCCGAAACGCATCAGCTGCTCCATCCGGGGATTGCCCTTGGGCTTGGCGGACAAATCCACAACAATCGCCTGTGCAGGCCTTCCCAGCATGGCTCCCGCCTTCCGGCTGACCACCTCCAGAATCTCCGGCTTGTCCAGCATCTGGGCGGTGAAGGCGTTGGTGCATTGCAGCTCCAGCCTGTCTCCCGTCAGAACACCCTGCACCGGGGCATTGGCAGTTCCGGCGAAGAAACCGGTCACCGGCGGCTTCAGCTCCTTCCGGACGCCGCCGCACAGCTCCAGCCAGAAGCCCGCGGGAGCGTCATTCTGGGGCTTGGGTGCCGGAGTTTCTCCCTCCTCCGGCGGCGCGTCACCGTCATCCGGCGGAGGCGGAAGTTCCTCATCCTCTGCCGGCGCGGCAGGCTTGGCCGCCTTCTGGGGTGCGGCCACGGCACCGGTTTTCCATTGCTCCTCCAGTCGGGTAAGTCGAGCGTTCAGAGCGGTTACATCGGTGTTCAGCTCCGGCTGACACAGCTCCACAAGGCACAATTCGGCATCCATTCTTCGGCTGGAGCTTCTGGTAAAGGCCGCTGTCGTTTCCTCAATCCGCTCCATCATCCGCACCAGCTCTCCGCTGCCAAAGGTCTTCCCCAGAGCCAGGGTTTCCTGGTCGGATGCAACGCCGGAAAGCATGGTGATTCCCGCGTTTCCCGCGGTTTTCAGCACCAGAAGGTCTCTCGTCAGGCAAGCCAGCTCATCCAGCAGCGCCCCCAGGTCTTTTCCCTCGGCATAAAGCCGGTTAAAAAGCTCCAGTGCCTTCCGGGTGTCGTGAGCGGCGATATAGCCCATCAGCTCCCCGCATTTCCGCTCACCCGCGATGCCCAGACAGGCGTACACCCGTTCGGCGGTAAGCTCCCCGACGGTCGCCGAGGCGCACTGGTCAAGCAGACTCAGGCCGTCCCGCATACCGCCGTCTGCAAGTCGAGCCAGCACCCGTGCAGCACCGTCGTCCAGGTCGATATTCTCCTGATAGGCAACATATTGCAGTCTCGCGGCAATGTCCTCCTGGCTGATGCGCCGGAAGGAAAACCGCTGACACCGGGACAGAATCGTGGCCGGAACCTTGTGAAGCTCAGTGGTAGCTAAGATAAACAGCAGATGCTCCGGCGGCTCCTCAATGATTTTGAGCAGGGCGTTGAAGGCGGAAATGGACAGCATGTGTACCTCGTCGATGATATACACACGCATTTTCACCTGAGAGGGGGTATAAATGGCATCGTCCCGGAGATCCCGGACGTTGTCCACACCGTTATTGGAGGCGGCGTCGATTTCCAGCACGTCCATGCAGGAGCCGGAATCGATGGCCCGGCAGGCATCGCAACTGTTGCAGGGGTTGCCGTTGTCCGGGTGCAGGCAGTTGACTGCCTTGGCCAGGATTTTGGCGCAGCTGGTTTTGCCGGTGCCCCGGGAGCCTGTGAACAGGTAGGCGTGGCTCATTTTCCCGCTCATCAGCTGGGCTTTCAGCGTCTGGGTCACCGCCGTCTGCCCGGACACATCATCGAAGGTCTGGGGACGGTATTTCCGGTACAGTGCCTGATAGGCAGACATGGGTTCACTTCCTTCCTTCGGGCGTCGTCCAGGACACCCAAGACGCAGGCCGGCTCATAACAAGATCGCACACCCACATTTGTACGCGGCGAATACGCAGTTCCAGTGCAGCCAGCTCAAGAACGGCAGCCCCGCGGCACACGGAGAAATCCGCTGAATGCTGCTTGGTTCCCCACCTGACATGGTTCACGGGTCTCCGTTGCGCAAGACCGTTCTGTCAACACCGCTTACACAGGAATTCATATTCAAAACGCGTCCGGGTGTGGGAATTCATCCCTGCTATAGCGGATTGCAGGTACAGGACACCGCTATCTCCCCGACTAGTGCGACCTTGTTATAAGCCGGTCAGCTATAACATGGCTGTTTAATTTTAAGGCAACACCGTGCAATTGTGTCTGCGCGCTTCGGTGAATCTTTCCCGCCAACTCGGCGGCTTGAAAAGTTTGAAATACACAGAGTATTCCTCCGCTTTTCAAATCTTGACTTGACGAAAAATCTCCTGCCGAATCTGCTTGCCAAATTGTGCGGTGCTGCCTTAGTTCAGCTTAGACTCGATAAAGTCGGCCAGCTCCTGGAAGGTGGTGATCTTCTGATCCTCCATGTCCAGCTCCACGCCCAGCTCGCTCTCCAGATCCATAATCATCTCCACCACATCCAGAGAATCAATTCCCAGGCTCTCAAAGGTGGAATCCGGGGTAATTTCAGAAGGATCCAGCTCCAGCTGCCGTGCCGCATAGTTCTTGAGTTTCTCAAACATAGATTAGTCCTCCTAACATATCTCTAAGGCATCATCTGCTAGGTATTCTAGTATAGAAAGGCTGGTTTGTCAATGGTTGATTTTCACGGAGGCTCCCATGGCCGCCGCATAGGCCGTAGCCCAGGCGATCTGCAGGTTGAAGCCCCCAGTATAGGCATCGCAGTCGATGATCTCTCCGGCAAAGAACAGCCCGGGCACCAGCCTGGACTGCATAGTCTTCGGGTCAATTTCCGACACCTTCACCCCACCGGAGGTGATAATGGCCTCGGAAACCGGCCGTTTCCCTGTGATTTCCAGAGAAAAGGCTTTGAGAAGCGAAACCAGCTCCCGGCGTTTTTGCCTGGTCAAAGAATTTGCCTGCGTGGCAGGGTCAACGTCCAGCCGCCGGAGGACTACCGGGATCATGCTTCGGGGCAGCAAGTCCGTCAGTGCATTTTCCATAGCCCGGTTCTGATACAGTTCCAAGTCCCGCAAAATCCGGTCGTCCAGCTTTTTTTCGTCCAGAGCAGGTTTCAGGTCGATAATGAGCCGACAGCCCTCCCCCTTCAGATGGCAGCTGGCGGACAGCACCGTAGGGCCAGAGACCCCGAAATGGGTAAAGAGCATTTCTCCGAAGTCCTGGTAGAGCACCTTCCCCTTGGCGTTTACCAGCCTGACGCCTGCGTTTCGCAGACTGAGCCCCTGCATATCCGCGCAGTCGGACCCGGCAATTTCCAGGGGCACCAGATTTCCCTCCTGGGGAACAACGGTATGTCCCAGCTCCCGAGCCATGACATAGCCGTCGCCGGTGGAGCCGGTGGCCGGGTAGGATACGCCGCCGGTGGCGAGGATTACCCAATCCGCCGTGTGACTCTGCTTCTGACAGGCCACACCTGCCGCTCTGCCCCCCAGCACCAGGATCCGCTCTGCCCGGTCAGTCAGCACGGTCACATGGAGCCTTCGCAGCTCCCGCTGGAGGCAGTCCAGGATGGACTGGGATTTATCCGTAACCGGAAATACCCGGTTTCCTCGCTCGGTTTTCAGCTCGCATCCGGCGTTCCGGAAAAATTCCATGGTCTTCTCCGGCGGAAAGGCCGTCATGGCACTGTACAGAAACCGGCCGTTCCTGGGGGTATTCTGCAAGACCTCCTGGCCTGAGCAGTCATTTGTCACGTTGCAGCGGCCTTTGCCGGTGATGAGCAGCTTCCTGCCCAACCGGTCGTTGCGCTCCAGAAGCAGCACCTTCCTGCCCTGCCGGGCAGCGGTGATGGCCGCGAACATCCCCGCCGGGCCGCCGCCGATGACGATCCCGTCAAACCTCATGCTTTTCTACCTGCTTCTCGTAAACGTCATACTCATCCCAGATCCGCTCCAGGGTTTCGAAGGTGTGGGCAAGCTCCGTTTCCTTCTTGGCGGCAATGGCCACAATCAGGGCGTTGACCACGCTCAGCGGGGCTACCAGAGAATCCACCAGGGAGACCATGTCGCTCTTGGCGATAAGCACATGGTCGCTGTTGCTGCCCAGAGGGGACAGCCGATTGTCCGTAATGCCAATGACCGTGGCACCGGCACTGCGGCAGTACTGGGCGCCTTTGGTAGCCGTGGAGGAATACCGTGGGAAGGAGAAGGTGATCAGCACGTCCTCCGGATTCACGCTGACGATCTTCTCAAACATCTCCACCGTGCTAAATCCGGACAAAATATGGACATTATTGAACATATAGTTCAGATAATACCCTAAAAAATTGGCCAGTGGCTCTGCAGACCGAACACCAAGAATATACACCCGCTTGGCCTTGATGATGGCGTTCACCGCAGCACCAAATTCCTCCCGATCCAGAATCTCGTCGGTTTTGCGCAGTTTCTCCATATCCGAGTGGAGCACCGTGGACACGATGTCCTGGTCGCCCAAGCGGTTATTGGCCACCTCGATCCGCTGAACGGAGGTCAGCCGGTTGAGCACCATTTCCTGCATGGCCTTCTGCATGCTGGGATAGCCGTCAAAGCCCAGATCCACCGCGAAGCGCACCACGGTGGACTCGGAAACGCCTACGGTTTTGCCCAACTGATTGGCGGTCATAAAGGCGGCCTTGTCATAGGCCTCGGTAATGTATCGGGCGATCCGCCGCTGCCCCTTGGAAAAGGTTCCGTCCTTCTCCTGTAATATCGACAGAATATCGTAGCTCATATCATTCTCCTTGATGGGCGGATGTGTCTGCTTCCGCCGTTCCCATAGTAACAAAAGATGCCGCATTTTGCAAGAGCAAAAGCGGCATCATTCATTATTTATTTCAGTCTGGCAACTTCCTCGGAGGTCAGGTATCGCCATTTGCCCTTTGGAAGGTCGCCGAGAGCCAGATTCCCCTCCTGAATCCGGCGCAGCCGGGTGCAGTGCATCCCGGCTTTTTCGCACATTCTGCGAATCTGCCGGTTCCGACCCTCGTGAATGGTGATCCGGAATCGGGCGGTATCCCCGTGGAAGTCAAACAGCTCCACCCTCGGCGGGCGGATCTGATAGCCGTCCAGCACCACAGGCCGGGAAAGCCGTTCCTCCCCGCCGGGGGTGTACCGATTCACCCACACCTCGTAAACCTTGTCAAGCTCCTGCTTGGGGTGGGTCATCCGGTTGGCAAATGCCCCGTCGTTGGTAAAAAGCAGCAGTCCCTCAGAATCCATGTCCAGCCGCCCCACGGGGTAAACCCGGGTGCCGCAGTCCGCAACCAGCTGGGCAGCCGTTCGCCGCCCCTTCTCGTCGGACAGGGTGGTCACGAAGCCTCTGGGCTTATTCAGCATCAGATAGACAAAGCCCTGCTCCCGGGGAAGCAGCCGCCCGTCAATGCGGATTTCGTCCCCGTCCGGGTTGGCACTGTCCCCCAGGGCAGCGGCACATCCGTTCACTGTAACCTGCCCGGCCTGGATCATGGCCTCCGCCTTCCGTCTGGAGGCCACACCCCGGGCAGACAATATCTTCTGCAAGCGCTCCTTCATTTATGTCTCCTTGTCCCCTCCCGGCAGCCATCTGCGCCAGAAGGGCGTTTTCTCCGCTTCCGCGGTCTGTTCCACGGTTGCGCCGAACACCACAGGAATTTTCCCCACGGCCTTGCCGGAGATCAGGGCGTAGGCAAAGCCCGCCTCCGCCCCCTCCACCGCCGGGGCATATACGAAGCCCGCCCCTGGCAGGGCAACTTCAACGTTTTCCTCCGGCGCCAGGGCATAGGAAAAATCCTCCGCCGCCAGAATTTCCACCCGGCTGTTTTCGCCGCCTACTACCTCCAGCGTTCCCAAGCACTGCCCCTTGCCCACCACCGGACAAATCTGATAGTCCGAAAAACTTTTGTTCAGCAGGGCGCAGTGGTCGTTCCAGTCGTCAGGATCGTTCATGGTCACGCAGATCACCCGCCGATCCACTCGGCTGGCACTGGACACCAGAATCCGTCCGGCCGCTTTCGTAAAGCCGGTTTTCACTCCGTCCGCCCCCTCCAGCCGCCAGAGAAGCTTATTGTGGTTGGTCAGGCAGCGCTCCCCGATCTTCACCGACCGGGTAGAGACGGTTTTCCGGAAAATGGGATTTTCCATGGCATAGGCCGCAAGCTTGGCCAGGTCTCTGGCTGTGGAATAATGGCCGGGACTGTCCAGACCGTTGGGGTTTTCAAAGTGGGTATCCGTCAGCCCCAGATTTCTGGCCTTGTCGTTCATCAGCTCCGCGAAGCCCTCCACTGTACCGCCGCAGTAGATAGCCAGAGCCACCGCCGCATCGTTGCCGGAGGACAGCATCAGCCCGTACAGAAGCTCCTGGAGGGTCAGCACCTCCCCCTCCTTCAGGTACATAGAGGAGCCTTCGATGCCCACCGCTTCTTTAGGGATCCGCATTCTGTCCAGCACGTTGCACTGCTCGCAGACCACAAGGGCAGTCATAATCTTGGTAGTGCTGGCAATCAGCCCCCGCTCCCGGGCATTCTTTTCATAAAACACCCGTCCGCTGACCCCGTCCAGCACATAGGCGTGGTCGGCGGACACCGCTCTGACGGGCACCGGCAAAAGCAGCGCGGCGGCCAGCAACGCTGCCGCCGCGCCCAGGGATAATCCTTTCACATTTCTCACCCGGGTGTAGTTTACCCAGGCGATCCAGGGTTATTCTCCGGTTTTTCCGGATTTTTTGTCCAGAATCCCATTGATTCGCTCCAGGGTATCCGGGAACATCTCCACGATCCTGTCTGCCGTGGAGCTGGCCGGCACCGGCACGGGCATCATCCGCACGTTGCCGTCCTGAATAATCAGGAAGCAGAGCGGCGTGACCTTTACGCCGCCGCCCACGCCGCCGCCGAAGGGATTTTCGGTGCTCTTGGAGGTGGCAAAATCCGTTCCGCCGCCGCCAAAGCCCACGCTGACCTTGCTCACGGGGATAATGGTCACGCCGTCCGGGGTGTGAATGGGTTCCCCCATCACGGAATTCACATCCACCATCTCCCGGATCTTCTGGATGGTACTTTCTAACATATTGGGAAGCTTCTGACTCATGCTGCCGCACCGCCTTTTCTTTTCGTTGTTAAGGAAACTCTGAATAAATCGTCGGCGGCTGGAGAGCGGATCTTTTTCACCTGCTCGTCAGCATCAAAAGCAGGAAATACACAAAGTATTCCTCTGCTTTTGGTGCCTCGATCAGGCAAAAAATCTCTCGCTCCCAGCTCTTGCCGATTTAATCAGAGCTTCCTTAGGAATATTTTCAGTGCCCGGATCCCGTAAACGACACCCAGACACAGCGTTCTGCCTAAGGGAATGGTCATATCGCCCTTGGCGGCGATTTTGATTTCCGTTCCCGTGAAATCGCAGGAAACCTGAATATCCCGCTTCCGGATGATGAACAGCCGCTCCAGGCTGGGCATCAGATTCCCGATGGCCGCCCAGGCTCTGCCATAGTTGACCGCCAGGTCACAGGGGTCATCTCCTGCCAGGATCACATGCAGATACAGATTGTCCAGCCGAATTTTTCTCCGGAGAACCCCCAGGAAATCCAGTCCCAGCCTGATCCATGGCAAAAATCTTTCCAGGCTGCCGCCGGACTGAGCCGGGGTCTCCGGCTTGGTTTCCTCCTGGGGCTTGGCCTTCCCGGCATTGGAAGCGGCTGCCTCTTCCTGTTCCTCCGTCTTTTGAGCCGTTTTCTCTTTTTGGGACTTTTTCTTTGGTTTTTCCTTGGGGAAAATCGTGAATTTCACCGGCCCCACGATCACCCGCGCCACAAATCCGCCGCTGTCGTAGCGCACCCGAATTCCCAGGGGAATCAGCGCCAGTGCCAGCAGTATCCCGAAAAATATCCACCAGCCCATTAGCTTTCCTCCCCGGTTTTTTCCTCCTGGGGCAGCTCGATGGGCTCGCCAAAGGCGATTTTATCGATGGGGGGCAGCTCCTCCAGAGTGGAAAGCCCGAAGGTTCGCAGAAAATCCGGTGTGGTCCGGTACTGAATGGGTCTTCCGGGAACGTTCAGCCGCCCGGCCTCCTCGATGAGCTTTTTATTGAGCAGAGCCGCCACGGAGTAGGCACTGTCCACCCCCCGGATCTGCTCTACCATGGCTTTCGTCGCCGGCTGATAGTAGGCAACGATGGTCAGCGTTTCCAGCTGAGAAGCCGACAGCTTCGGGGGCTTCCGGGTCTCCAGAGCCTTGGTCACAAAGTCCGCCATCTCCCCGGAGGAAACCATCTGATAGCCCTTTTCCAGCTTCAGAATCCGGATGCCCCGCCGCTGGAAGGCAAGCTCATCCGCCATGGCATCGGCAGCCTTCTCAATTTCGTCCGGGTCTGCTGCCAGCACCTCGGAAAGGCGGCTGATTTCCATCCGCTCTCCGGCGGCAAAAAGGATTGCCTCAATGGCTCTTTGCAGCTGTTCAAACTCCATGGGCAAGCATCTCCTTCTTTTCTTCCTCATCCAGCAGCCGGACGTTGGGGTTGTCCCCGTTCACATCATCCTCCAGTGTCACAGAGTTGGTCTTGCACAGATCCAGCACCGCCAGGAAGGTGGCCACGATCTCCGACCGGCTTTTGTTGCCCCGGAACAGATTTTTCAGCCGCTCCACCCCCCGGAGTACCAGCTGCCGGAGAACTTCCCCGGTTTTCCGTCCGATGGGGTAAGGCTCCTTGCCCACGATGCCCTTGAAATTGGCCGTGGGCGGGGGCAGCTGCCGGGCATTCCGCTCGGCGATCATATCCAGAGCCCGGAGCAAGTCCAGTACATCGTGCTGATACCGGTAGGTATTGTCCCGCTTCAGCGGCTCCGGCTCCTTGGTAAACAGGCACCGGCCGATCTCGTTTCTCGGCTCCAGCACGGCCACCGCCCTGTGGATCTGCTCCATGGCCTCCTTCCGGCGGCGTTCGATCAGGGACTGACGCAGTAGGTCCAGCTCCGACTCCGCCTCCGCCTGCTCGGCGGCGGACAGCAGCATCTTGGTTTTAATCAGCATCAGGTGAGAAGCCATGGTGATAAACTCACTGGCCACCTCCATGTCAAGCCGCTTCATTTCCGCCAGATAGCTTAAGTACTGCTCTAAGATAGCGGTGATGGACACGTCCTGAATTTCAATTTTATTCTTGCTCAGCAGCTCAAAGATCACATCCAGAGGCCCTTCAAAATCCTCCATGGTCTCGGACTTCGTGCGGACAATGCCCTCCAGATGGTATTGCGGTTCTTCCATATTCCGTTCCTTTGTTCCGTCCCCGTTTCGTTTTGAAGAATTATACCATTGATTTTCCGACAGCGCAAGCGTTTCAAAAAAAATAGACCTTTCTCACAGAAATTATTGCATTTTTCGATTCTATGTGGTAAGATATCTACACAAGATAAATCCTGGAGGGATGAGAAGTGGCAAGACGCAGTCGTAATCGCTATCGTGAAATGGAAAGCATGATGACCAAAATCATCCTTGCTGACCTGCTGGTATTCATCGGCTATCTGGTGTGCGCCGGTCTGAGCTGGAGCATTCTGAAGGTAGTCACCGCCATTATCGCCATTTTCGGCTCACTTTTATGCGTTGGCTGGCTGCGCCTGACCGGCGAGATAGGCCGCAGAAGAAGCCTGTGGATGGTGACGGCGTTCGTGTGCATCGTCATCTGCGTGGCGGTGTCCCTGCTGGTGGGCTATCCCTGCCCCAAGCCCACGGCGTAATGTTCATAACAGATTCAAACCGCCCCGGACTGCTGTCCGGGGCGGTCTTATTCGTTATTCCTTCTTTTCCAGCCTCTCCTGCTGTGCCAGGCACGCCTTCAGAACCTTCCTCTGTTTTGCCAGCTCCCGACCCAACGGCACCGCACCGGATATGGCAATCAGCAGCACAAAGGCTGCCAGCCCCAGCATCGCCGGATTTGCCCCGACCCGGAGCACCGCCGCGAGCAGCAGAACCCCCACGAGAAGGCGCATGACCATCGCCCGGAGTACCACCCGGATGGTCTTCCGGCACCGCTCCTCCCGATCGTAGGGATCCAACTCCTGGCTTTCAAAGAGATCGGGCTTTTCCATCAGCGTGCCACGAAGCCGACCTTTTTGTAAACCTTGCGCAGGGTCTTCTCCGCCACAAAGCCAGCCTTCTCGGCACCCTCCTTATAGACCTTTTCCAGATACGCCTTATCCTTCAGAATCCGGCCGGTCTCCTCCCGGATAGGCCGCAGATGCTCGATCACCGCGTCGCCTACCGCAGGCTTGAACTTGCCGTAGCCGCAGCCGGCAAACTCCTGCTCGATCTGGGCATAGGTCTTGCCGGTAACGGCGGCGTAGATGCTCATCAGGTTGGAAACACCCGGCTTATTCTCCGGGTCATAGCGGATGCAGTTTTCCGTGTCGGAATCGGTAATGGCTCGCTTGAATTTGCGCTGAATGTCCTCGGGCTTTTCCATCAGGAACACGCAGCCATCGGGAATGGACTTGGACATCTTGGTATCCGGGGCATTCAGGCTCATAACCCGGGCACCGGTTTCGGGAATGAAGGGCTCCGGAATTTTGAACACATCGCCGTAAATGCCATTGAACCGCTTGGCAATGTCCCGGGTCAGTTCGCAGTGCTGCTTCTGATCGTTGCCTACAGGCACCAGATCCGGCTGATACAGCAGAATGTCCGCCGCCATCAGGGAGGGGTATGTGAACAGACCGCCGTTGACATTGTCCGCATGCTTGGCCGCCTTGTCCTTGAACTGGGTCATCCGGGACAGCTCGCCGAACATGGTATAGCAGTTCAGTACCCAGCCAAGCTCCGCATGCTGGTGCACATGGCTCTGGATGAACAGGGTGTTCTTCTCCGGATCCAGGCCGCAGGCAATGTAGGTAGCCAGCTGCTCCAGGGTACGCCGACGCAGATCCGCCGGGTTCTGGCGGACGGTGATGGTGTGCAGGTCTGCCATAAAGTAGAAGCAGTCGTAGTTATCCGACCGGGCTGCCCAGTTTTTGATGGCACCCAGGTAATTCCCCAGATGCAGATCGCCGGAGGGCTGAATGCCGGAAAGCATTCTCTTTTTCGGCACAGTTTGATCGGTAAGCATTTCGCTCATAATACTCACATTCCTTTTTCAGAGTTTTTCCCCCATTCTAGCACAACCCCTCGGATTTCGCAAGTGAAAAAGCATCCGCCGGAATTGATTTTCCCGGTTCCATATGCTATAATGCAGAAAACTAAGAAAAAGAGGTATTGAACCATATGGACTATCAGGCACTTGCCGAGCTTCTGTTTCCGGACGTGACGGAAACCCCGGAGGCTCTGGAAGAAAAATATCCCCCCCGGAACCTGCCGGAAGGCGCGGTGGTCACCCGGATGGCTCCCTCCCCCACGGGCTTTGTCCACCTGGGCAACTTGGTGCAGGGGCTGACCTCCGAGCGGATGGCTCACCAGAGCGGCGGCGTTCTGTTCCTCCGGGTGGAGGACACGGACGCCAAGCGGGAGGTTCCCGGCGCGGTGGAGGTGCTCATCAACACCCTGAAGCACTACGGCATTCACTTTGACGAGGGTGCCACCATGGACGGGGACAACGGCCTTTACGGCCCCTACCGCCAGCGTCAGCGGGCGGCCATCTACCACGTCTACGCCAAGAAGCTGGTCTACCAGGGCATGGCCTACCCCTGCTTCTGCACTGAAGAAGAGCTGAACGCCATGCGGCAGCGGCAGGAAGCCAATAAGGAGACCACCGGCTATTACGGAAAGTACGCCATCTGGCGTGACCGCTCCCTGGAGGACATCCGCGCCCAGCTGGATGCCGGCAAGCCCTGGGTGCTTCGGTTCCGCTCCACCGGCTCCATCGAAAATCAGTTCAAGTTTGACGATGTGGTGAAGGGCAAGCTGACCATCACGGAAAACAACATCGACCATGTTCTCCTCAAATCCGACGGCATTCCCACCTACCACTTCGCCCATGCGGTGGACGACCACCTGATGCGCACCACCCACGTCGTTCGGGGCGACGAGTGGCTGGCTACCCTGCCCTTCCACATCCAGCTGTTCCAGGCTCTGGGCTTTCGGCTCCCCAAGTACGTCCACATCGGGCCTCTGATGAAGATGGACGGCACCTCCAAGCGCAAGCTCAGCAAGCGCAAGGATCCGGAGCTGGCTCTGACCTATTATCGGGCTGAGGGCTTCCCGGTAGAATCCGTCTATGAGTATATCATGACCCTGCTGAACTCCAACTTTGAGGACTGGCGCAGAGCCAACCCGGATGCTCCCGCTACGGACTTCAGGTTCAGTGCCAAGAAGCTGAATCCGGCAGGCTCTCTGTTCGACTACGCCAAGCTGGTGGATGTGTCCAAAAACGTCATCTCCCGGATGGCCGCGGATAAGGTCTATGCGGAACTTGCTGCCTGGGCTCAGGAGTTTGACCCGGACTTTGCGGCGAAGCTCACCGCCGATCCGGAGTATACCAGGAAGATTCTGGCCATCGGCCGTGGCGGCAAGAAGCCCCGGAAGGATCTGGCGGTGTGGAAGGACGCAAAGCCCTACATGGGATTCTTCTTTGATGAATATCTGGCAAAGCCCGAATTTGGCGGGAAATTTGATAAGGCCGTCGTCCGGGACGTGCTGAATCGGTTCCTGGAGGGCTACGACCCGGCAGACGATTCCGGTGTCTGGTTTGACAAAATCAAGGCCATTACAACTGAAGTCGGCTTCACCACCGACATGAAAGCCTACAAGGCAGACCCCGCCGCCTTCCCCGGCACGGTCACCGATGTTTCCACCTTCATCCGTCTGGCGGTCACTGGCCAGACCAACTCCCCAGACCTGTATACCGTCATGCAGATTCTGGGCGCCGAGCGCACCGCCCAGCGCATCCGTTCCGCTATCGATTCTCTGGATTAAGGCTGTCGGAAAGCTGTGTCATTGCGAACCAGTGCCGCAGCACTGGTGTGGCCCTTTCCAAGGATTCCCTCCGGTCACAATCCGTTCCCCCTGCCTTCCCCTGAGGGGAGTGGTGCTTCGCGCAGTGAATCAAAATCCAAATGATTGCCAGTGGCAATCATACCATAATGTGCAGGTGGCTCGAAGAGCCGGATGAGGTGGCCTTCTAAAAAATATTGCAAGTCAACCCTTATATTCCAAGCCTTCTAGAATCTTTCAGTGCAGGTCCCTCCGGGGGCAAGGTTCTTGTCCCGGCAAGAGCCTTGAGAAGTAAGTGGGCTTAAGGGGGTGCCGGCGGCAAAGCCCGCCACCTTAAGAATCCCCCGGCCGCACCGTCGGAAGTGCATCAGAGTCTTTTGGGTTACTATTTGCAATATATCAGGGTGTATCTGAAAACTGTCAAAACGCCCGGACAAGCGAGCGCATCGTCCCTTTGTATTCTTGCCTTTCAGGCCTTTTTAATCGGATGTCGGATGACGGTTTTCCGCTTCTCCGGGGCGGTTCTGCGGGGATCGGACAGATAGATTTCATGGTGAAGTCGTCCCCCACTGAAATCATTCACATAGCCCTTATCCTTCAGAAAAGCGTCCATGGCGGCGACGGTGGCGGGTTCCGCGTCATAGGAACCGACATGCAGCATTTGTACGCACAGCCCCTCGTCGATGGTCAGAAACTCTGCCGAAGAGCAGTCAAGTTTCTTCTTTTTTGCCGCCGTTTCCGCTGCCCAGGCAAAGTCCGCCTTCGTCACAAAATCCGGCAGACGGAGGACCGAAATCCAGGAAAAGCCCGCCTTATCCCTGTAATTCACGCCGCCGTCAAGTCCATCCTGCCACCAGAAGCCCTCCAGAGGCGGGACGACGTATTCAAAAAAGCCGGGAATTTTATAGTCCGTTTTATAGCTCATTTTCAGGGTGTAGGCCACGGCATACAGAACGCAGATGGCCTGCTGATAGGCTCCCCCTTCCGCATTCGGGTCGCCCTGACCCCGGAGGGCAATGTAATTGGCGGCAGGCACAGTCACGATCTCCGGCTTGTCCTTTGGCATGTAGCATTCCTTATATTCCTTTTTAAAATCAAAGGCCATCGTTTTTTCTCCAAACATATTCGATAATTTGTTTGGTTTATCCTACCATAGATCGCTCCAGAAGTCAAGTACAGCCCCGGCGAATTTCGCCGGAGCTGTTTGGATTCTGTCAGACGGTTTCGATTCTGATGGTGTTGGTATTGCCCTGCTGGCCGTTCACAGGGCCGCCGGTAAGCACCAGATTGTCCCCAGGCTGAAGGTTCAGCACCCGGGTGGCTTCCTTCTTGGCGTAGTAGAACATGACCTCCATGCCGGGGAACTGGTCGGCCATCACCGGAGTCACGCCCCAGCTCATGGACAGCCGCCGCCAGATCTTCCGGTCGGTGGTCATGCCGATGATGTCCACGGGGGTGCGGAAGCGGCTGACCAGCCGGGCGGTCTTGCCGCTGACGGAGCAGACCACAATGGCCTTGGCACCCACATCAATGGCCATGGAGCACACCGCGTGAGAAATGCAGTCCAGATTGCTCTTCCCCACAAATTCCGTCTTGCGGAAGCGCTGCTTATAGTCCGTGTGCTGCTCGGTGTACTCGGCGATCTCGGCCATGGCCTTCACCGCCTCCACCGGGTACTTGCCCGCGGCGGACTCGCCGGAGAGCATCACACAGGAGGTGCCGTCATAGACGGCGTTGGCCACATCGGAAATCTCCGCCCGGGTGGGACGGGGATTCTGGATCATGGATTCCAGCATTTCCGTAGCGGTGATGACCCGCTTGCCCAGCATCCGACACATCCGGGTCAGCTTCTTCTGAACGGCAGGCACCTCCACATAGGGAATTTCCACCCCCAGGTCGCCCCGGGCGATCATCACGCCGCCGCAGGCAGAGCAGATTTCCTTCACGTTGTCCACACCGGAACGGTTCTCGATTTTGGAGATGATCTCAATGTCGCTGCCGCCGTTGGCATCCAGCAGTGCCTGAATATCCAGCACGTCCTGCTTGGTGGAGACGAAGGAGGCGGCGATGAAGTCCACACCGTGGCGGATGCCGAAGAGAATGTCCGACTGATCCTGCTCGCTGAGGTAGGGGCCGGACATGACCTTATTGGGGAAGGACATGCTCTTCCGGTCGCTGAGGACGCCGCCCACCAGGCACTTGCAGTGGATGTCGTGACCCTCTACGGACTGCACCTGGAACTTCACCAGCCCATTATTGACGGTGACGATATCGCCGGGCTTCAGCTCCTTGTGCAGAGCCTTATAGTTTACGGCCACCTTGGTCTCATCGCCCACGATCTCATCGGTGGTGAAGGTAAAATCGCTGCCGTCGGCAATGGTCACCTTGCCGCCCGCGAAGGTACGGATCCGGTACTCCGGGCCTTTGGTGTCCAGCATGATGGCAATGGGCAGGCCCAGCTTCTGGCGAACCTTCTTGATAAGCTCGATTTTCTTTTCGTGTTCCTCATGGGTGCCATGGGAGAAATTCAGCCGGGCTACATTCATACCGGCAAGACACATCTGGGTTAGCGTTTCTTCGTTTTCGCTGGAGGGGCCGATGGTGCAGATAATCTTCGTTTTTCTCATATGTTCCTCCCTGGTTTCTGGATTCTGATTTTCTGATACAAGGTCATTTTACCATCATTTGCCGGACTCGTCAATCAGATTGCTGTAAAATCTCTACCTGGTAATGCCGCAGCCACACATCCAGCTGCAAAAAATAGGCCATGGTCTGCGGCACCCGCATGAGCTGGCCGTACCAGGGCCAGGGGCAGTCCCCGGAGAGGATTTCCAGGAGGCTTTCTTTTCGCACCAACGCCCAGACCGGGCTGTCGGATTCCAGCAGTTGCCGGAACCGGGCGGCAATCAGTTCCGTATAATGGGGGTCGAAGGTCTTTGGGTATGGGCTTTTTTTCCGCCAGAGAACTTCCTCCGGCAAAAGTCCCTTCATGGCCGCCCGGAGAAGACCCTTTTCCTTGCCCTGGTATTCCTTAAAGGCCCAGGGTACCCCGTACAGGTATTCCGCGATCCGCCAGTCGCAGAAGGGCACCCGTACCTCCAGACCGTGGTACATGCTCATTCTGTCCTTCCGATCAAGTAAGGTCTGCATGAACCAGCGGAAATTCAGGTTCACCATTTCCTTCATCCGGGTTTCCAATGGGGAGGTGCCGGGAAGGATATCGCTTTCCCGGCAGGTGCGGCGATAGGCATCCATGACGAATTCCTCGCTGCGCTCCCGGCTCCACCCGGAAAGCAAGGCGGCTCGCTGAGCCGTATTTTGCGCCCAGGGGAAGCCCGTTCGCTCCCGTACCTCCGGATCCCGATACCAGGGGTAGCCCCCGAAAATCTCGTCCGCGCACTCCCCGGATAGCGCGACCTTCGTATGCTGACGGATCTGGCCGCAGAAGGCAAGCAGTGAAAAGTCCACGTCCGCCATGCCCGGCAAATCCCGGGCGATGGTAGCGTCCTCCAGTGCCTGACACAGATCCTCCGGAGCCAGCACCGTCAGGTGCTGGTCAGTGCCGAAGGCCTTGCGCATGATCTCAATATAGGCACTGTCCGCCGTGGGCTGGAATTTGTTGCTTTGGAAAAACCGCTCGTTGTTCCGGTAGTCCACGGAGAAGGTTTTCAAGGCTCTGCCCCGCCTGGCTTCCTCACCTGCGCAGATGGCCGTGATAATGCTGGAATCCAGCCCGCCGGACAGGAAGGTGCCTACCGGCTCGTCGGCAACCATCTGCCGTCGGATAGCGTCCGTCACCAGGTACCGGACATGCTCGACGGTTTCCTCAAAGCTTTCCCGATGCTCCCGATCCCGAAGCTTCCAGTATCGGCGCGCCGCCAGCTTTCCATTCTGGTAAGCAGCGCAGCAGCCGGGTTCGATTTCCTCCATATCCCGGAAAACCCCGCTGCCCGGAAGCCGCCCCGGCCCCAGTAGGATCAGCTGCGCCATCCCTTCCTCGTCCAGCCTTGCCCCAACGCCCGGATATGTCAGAATGGTCTTCATCTCCGAGGCGAAAAGCAGTCCATTTCTATGCCGCATAAAGAACAGGGGCTTCACGCCGATCCGGTCTCTTGCCAGAAACAGCCGCTTCCGGTTTTCCTCCCAGATGCCGAAGGCGAAAATACCGTTGAACCGCTCCAGGCATTCTTCTCCGAATTCGGCATAGGCGTGGAGCACCACCTCCGTGTCGGAATAACCTGAGAAGGTATGCCCCGCCCGCTCCAGCTCGGAGCGGATTTCCTCTGTGTTATAAAGCTCGCCGTTGTAGACGATGGTGTACCGCTCCCCTGCCCAGCTCAGGCCCATGGGCTGCCTTCCGCCCTGAGGATCCCGGATGATCAGCCGGGCGTGGAGCAGGGTCACTTCTTCCGCAGAATAGATTCCTTCCGCGTCCGGCCCTCTGCGGTGCATGGACCGGAGCATGGCACCCAGGGTTTTCTCATTGGCCGCCAGTCCGATCATTCCGGCGATTGCGCACATGTTTGACCACATCCCTTCATCGTATTATCCTATGTATGCCCAGGGCAAAAATGTGCATACTGGTAAGTAACCGATGATGAAATCGGCAAATGTTATCAGCGAGAGATTTTGGCACGAATGAAAGTTTGAAAAACGCAGGAATACTGTATGTACCCGCAAGGGGTATGCCGCATCCGTAAGCCAGCTTGCGCTGGCAACGGCTGCGCTATATTTCAAGTTTTTCAAGCTGCACAGTCGGGGCAAAAGATCCGCTCGATAGCCGCAGACGATTTCATTGGCGGTTACTTTAGGGGTGATCGAAGATGAAAAACAGCAAGGAAATTCTCTCCAGCGTGGTGAAAACCGCCCAGATGGGCCAGGTGGGTATCCGAAGCGTCCTGGATACCAGTATGCGGCCGTCTCTTCGCAAGGCTCTGGAATCCCAGCTGCGGGAATACGACTCCATCGAGACGGAGGCGCACACCATTGCCTCCCAGCGGGGCTGGGAGCTGCGGGAGCTGGATCCGGGGGTACGGATGATGACGGACATGATGACCCGGATGAAGCTTCACGGCCGGAACACGGACTCAAAAATCGCGGACATGATGATCCAGGGCAACACAAAGGGCATGGTCAAGGGGCTGAAAAATCTGCATCAGTTTCCCAGCTCGGATTCTCAGGTGCAGATGGTGTCCCAGAAGCTTCTGGACTGCGAGACCGCCAATATCCGCCAGATGCAGGGGTTTCTTTAATGGCAGAGCGGCGCGGGGTAATCTCCGCGCCGCTTTCACAAATTCACCTTTCCCGGCATAGACTAATCCGAAGTATGAAAGGAGTGAATGCCATGTCCGCAACCGGTTACATACAGGTTCGCGCCTACACCAGTACCGCCCAATACCCCTTAAAAAACGTGGCCATCGTCATTACGGCCACCGACGGAACCGCCGTCGCCATGCGGCTGACCGACCAGAGCGGCAAAATCGCCCCCATCCCCATTCCCGTTCCGCCCCTGGCCGAGAGCCAGTCTCCCGACCCGACCGAACGACCCTACGCGGTGGTGAATCTCTACGCCCACCTGGCGGGCTACGAGCAGACCGAGGCGGAAAATCTTCAGGTTTTCGCCGGAACCACCACCGTCCAGAATCTGGAAATGGTTCCTCTGTCCGAGCTGCCGGACGCCTGGGATCAGACGGTTGTGTTTGACACGCCGCCCCAGAATCTCTAGGAGGTCGCCTATGCCCCAAGTCACCCCTTACATCCCCCAGCGGATCACCGTTCACCTAGGATCGCCGGATTCCAACGCGGCCAATGTGACGGTCAGCTTTGCCGACTATGTGAAAAATGTGGCCTCCTCGGAAATTTACCCCACCTGGGAGGAAAGTGCCCTGCGAGCCAACATTCTCGCCATTGTCTCCTTCGCCCTGAACCGGGTGTACACGGAGTTCTACCGGAGCCGGGGCTATGATTTTGACATCACCAGCTCCACCGCCTATGACCAGTTTTTCGTCAACGGCCGAAGCTATTTTGAGAACATCTCCCGGCTGGCCGATGAGCTGTACACCAGCTATCTCCGGCGGCCGGGCTTTGTGGAGCCGCTGGCCGCCAAGTTCTGCAACGGCACCACCGTCACCTGTGAAGGCCTGAGCCAGTGGGGCAGCCAGAATCTGGCCCGGCAGGGCTTCACCTCCACGGAGATCTTACGCAGCTACTACGGCGATGTGGAGATCGTGAGCAACGCCCCGGTGCGGGGCATCACCACCTCCTACCCCGGGGTACTCCGCCGGGGTACCACCGGCCCCAGCGTGGTGGTGGTTCAGGTGATGCTCAACCGGATATCCCAGGCCTATCCGGCCATTCCCAAGGTTGCCCAGGTGGACGGGATTTTCGGCGCACAGACGGAAGCCGCCGTCATCCGCTTCCAGGAGGTCTTTAACCTGGCCGCTGACGGCATCGTGGGTCGGGCTACCTGGTACGCCATGGTGCGGCTCTATGTGGCGGTGAATCGACTTTCCGAGCTGCGCAGTCAGGGTCAGCGGTACTATTCCATCAACTGGGCCAATTCCCGCCCCATCCAGTCCGGGGATCGGGGCGTTCATGTCGAGCACCTGCAATACATGCTGAGCGTACTGGCGGCTTACATCCCGGAAATTCCCAGCCTGTCGGTGGATGGGATTTTCGGCTCCCAGACCCGAAACGCGGTGATCGCCGCCCAGCAGCGGTTTGGCCTGCCCCAGACCGGCGTCGTCAACTATGCCACCTGGGAGGCCATCTATGACCAGTTTTCCGGCATTGAGACCACCACCTGGCGGGATCCCACCCAGTTCCCCTACACCTCCGCCATTCAGGGCAGCACCAGCCCCAGAAGCCGCTACGCGGCCACCGGCACCATGTCCCAGTTCCCCGGGGAAAATTTGCGGGCCGGACAGCAGGATCCGGTCAGTCAGGAGGCACCCAGATGAGACCACCGGAATCCTTTCTCGGCCAACCCATCCGCAGTCTGCAAACCATGCTTCAGGTCATCGCCGCTGCCGCGGGGCAGGAATGCTCCCTGATTCCCGATGGAATTTACGGCCCGGAGACCATGCAGACCGTAGCCGCCTTCCAGCGTGCTCACGGCCTGCCCGTCACGGGCATTACCGACCGCCCCACCTGGGATGCCATCGCCGCGGCCTATGCCCCGGCTCTGGCGGAGGTCGATGCCGCCCCTCCCCTTTCCGCGATCTGGAATCCCAAGGAAACCGTCCGAGCCGGGGAAAGTCATCCCCATGTGGGTCTTGCCCAGAGTATGCTGGGGACGCTGTCTCAGCAGTATCAGAGCATCTCAGAGCCTTCCCGCTCCGGCCGATTGGATGAAAGCACCGCCGATTCTCTGTCCTCCTTCCAGCGGCTGCACAGTCTGCCCCAGACCCGCCAGCTTGACCGGAAAACCTGGGACGCGCTGACCCGGCAATACCCCCTGGCGGCTGCTCTCCACCAGAAGAACGGCAAAGCGCAATTGTAAAATTTTAACGGTTCTGGCAGGATATACTTGATAAAACCACCGCAATTGCTTATAATATCTCTTGAGACATAACGCATATGCGGGAGGTGGACTGCGTGCTTTACCGTAACTGGAGGAAGGATATCCGGACAATTCCCAATCTGCTGAGCCTGTTCCGGCTGGTGCTGATTCCGGTGTATGTTTCCATTTATCTTCACGCCGAGACCCGAGCCCAATACATTCTGGCCGGGTGCATTCTGGCGGTGTCCTGTCTGACGGACATGATCGACGGAAAAATCGCCCGGAAATTCAATATGATCACGACCCTGGGCAAAGTGCTGGATCCTCTGGCGGATAAGCTGACCCAGCTGACCCTGATTATCTGCCTGAGCATGAAATATCCGGTGCTCTATCCGGTGCTGGCGCTGCTTGTGGTGAAGGAGCTGATACAGCTGGGCTTGGGCGTTCGGTTCCTGCGCCGGGGCAAAATGCTTCCAGGGGCTTTGATGGCCGGGAAGGTCTGCACCACGGTGCTCTTTGTCAGTCTCATCACCCTGGTGCTTTTTCCTGGAATCCACAGTGCCGCGGTGAACGGTATTGCAGTGATTGACGGGGTATTCCTGACCATTTCCCTCATCAGCTACCTGCACGCCTACTTCGGAAAAGAAGTCAAGGTGCGGGACATTGAAAGCAAATAGCGCATTTCGAGGGTGCCCGCCGGACACCCTCTTTCCTTTTGGCACAAAAAAATATACGGCGGCTCGGAAGCGAGCCGCCGTGTTCCTTTGTCCTGTCTCTATCCGGGACGCCATGTGTCACAGGTACGCCGTCGGGTTATCCGCGAATACTTCCGCGGCATCGGTTTCCCTCATCGCCTCCCGCTGTGTATCTTCAGTATACCAGATGGATTTGGGATTTGGTGAAGAAATCTTGAACAATTTGGCAAAAATTTATCGACGAAATTCACAAATTTTTGACATTTTTTCTGTCAGGTCGGGTAGGCATTGCTCAGAAGCAGCAGCAGGGGCAGTGTCAGCGTAAAGATACTGATGGCCCAGGAGTACATGGCCTTCCGGGAGCAGAACATCAGAATCAGGCAGCCGCCCGTCAGAGCCAGAGGCCCCATCACCGCCAGATTCCGGCTGATATACTGGGCAAACTCCCCGGTGGACTGAAGATTCACCCCCACCTGCTCCGGCAAGTGGGTCTGGTTGTACTGAGCCAGCTTCACGGCATAATACACCACAGGAGCCGCCATCACCGGCTTTCTCAGCCGGAACAGCCAGGTGCCGATTGTGCTGATGACATGATTGATCTTTCCCACCGCCTGCTTGGCCTTTTCCATGCCGGACAACCCGCTCCGAGTAGATGTTGCCATACGCCACCTCCGCTTGTTTTTGCTCATTATAGCACACCCGGACGTTTCCCGCAAGTCAGCCCGTCCGGGATTCAAAAATTTTTAAGAAAAGGGGAATCAGTCCGTTTTATTGTACCGTATCCTTCTTATACTGTAGAAAAAACAAGGAGGTACTCTCTATGAAGCGTACGACCAATCAAAACCGCCCAGGGCTTTATGTCTACCACCCCAAGTATCCCAACGCCGCCAGCCGGGAATCCTACCGGCAAAAGGCATTGGATGCCGTCACAGCAGTTGTTTCCGTCATCGGCTTTCTCAGCGCCATGCTGTTTCTCTTCACCATGAGTTAGAGGTCAGATTCTTTCACCAGGCGGCAACTCTGGATCGCTCCGTTCTGAATTTCGATCAGCCCGACGGTACCCCCGTAGCCGCAGCTGCCCGGATTCAGCACCCACAGGCCGTCGTCCTCTTTGTGGCAATCGGCGATGTGGGTGTGACCGTAGAGGGCGATCTGCGCCTTCGCCGTCCGGGCACTTTGAAGCAGTGCTCCGATTCCCAGCTTCACATGATGCCTGTGTCCGTGGGTCAGGTAGAAATCCACCCCGAAAATCCGGTCAATGAGAATCTTCGGCTGATCCGGCAGACAGCGATACCGGTCGCAGTTGCCCGGCACCTGGTAAAAGGGAATGCCGGGATTTTCCTCCCGGATCACTTCCCCATCGTCAAAGTAGTCCCCCAGATGGATAACCCCATCGGGCTTAAAGGCTTCCATGCACCGGCGCATAAAGCCCAGGCTGGAATGGGAATCGGAAAAGACAAGAACCCTCATAAAATCCTTCTCCAAACGCATTTTATGTGAAAGCTGCCGAAGCCATACCCGGCAAATCCCCCCAGAACTGGGGAAGTGTTTTTTCTTATATCATATCATGGCTGTCAAGAAAAGCGGTCACATCTGCCTACCCTGACGCATATGCTGTGGTATAGGCTTTAAGGAGGGATACCCGTCATGGATTCTTTTTCCGATATGCGGCAGCTGATGCGCTTGGCCCAGTCCCCTGCCGGTCAGCGGCTCATTGCCCTGCTCCAGCAGCGGGGCGGCGAACGCCTGTCCGCTGCCATTGCCCTGGCCTCCGCCGGAGATTACCAGCAGGCTCAGGCCTTACTTTCTGACCTGCTGGCTCAGGAGGACGCGCGGTCACTTGTGAAAGCACTGGAGGAGAGCCAATGAGTGAACTGGAGGAAAAGCTGGGAGCCATGCTGTCAAACCCCCAGCTGATGCAGCAGATCTCGTCCCTGGTTCAGGCTATGGGACAACCGTCCCAGGCCGCGCCCCCTCCCCCGCCGGCACCTTCTCAGCCGCCGGAGCCGGACTTTTCCCAGCTTCAGGGACTGATGAACCTGGTACAGCAGAACCGGATGGATGCCAATGAGCAGGCCTTGCTTTCTGCCCTGTCCCCTTATCTCAGCCCCTGGCGGATGGGCAAGCTGGAGCGAGCCATGCGCGCCACGAAAATGGCGGGGATGGCTTCGGTGCTCCTGCGCTCCGATGGGCTGAACTTATTGGGCGGGAGGTGAGGGCATGTACAATCGCTATATTCCCCAGCCGGATGGTACTTACCGCCGGAACCGGATGCAGGATCCGGGACGGCGGCCGGGCAACCCGCCCTGCCAGAACCCGCCGCCTCCACCGCCGCCCCGGCCGCCGGCACCTCCGGTGCCTCCGCCCTGCCGGGAGCCTCAGGCACCGCCAAAACCGCCCCTGGGCTTTCTGCGCCAATTGCTTCCCAAGGATTTTGACATTGAGGATCTGCTGGTGGTGCTTCTGCTGCTTCTCATGGCCGGCGAGGAGGATTCCGGCAATGCCCTGCTCACGCTGGCACTGTATTTCTTTTTATGAAAAACGCCTGCAATCGTATTCCTACGGCTGCAGGCGTTTTCTTTTACCCCCTAAAAATGAAATCCGAAAGAACTTTCGTTCCTTCGGATTTCATGGTCCGAGTGTCGAGATTCGAACTCGAGGCCTCTTGAACCCCATTCAAGCGCGATACCAAACTTCGCCACACCCGGATAGTTTGTTTGCCGCCCTCTTGGCGACTTCGATATGATACCACAGGGACGCCAAAAATGCAAGCATTTTTTTCGCTTTTTCCAAAAAAATTTTCCTTTTCCGGAATGGGGACAAAAGCCGCCCCATTCCGGAAAAAAGGAAAAATCCGGAACTTTTTACTCGCCCCGTTCGTTGCTGACCACCTTGCCGATGTTCCACAGGTGGGCGACGGTCTTCTCCGCTTCCTTCTTTTCTTCCTCGGTCTCGTACTCCAGATAGATGGTATGGGCACTGCAGTCGCAGCACTCCACCTGTACGCTCCAGCCGCCCTCGTGCAGGATCATGCCAGGACCCCGGCAGATGGGGCAGTCTTCCAAAAGAATTTTCTCGTCCATATTTGTTCTCCTTATCTAAAAACAGTTTTTTCTTCGGTATAGATTTCCTCCCGGCAGACCCGGATATAGTCCGGTGTCCGTTCCGGAAGATATTTTCCGATGGCCGCACCCAGCTGCATGGGATTCAAGGAAGGGTTCTGGCAGCAGTGGAGCACAGAAAGCTCCAGCTCCCCGTCTGAAATCCGGGACATCTTCAAATCCCGGATCATGGGAATAATATTCTGCTGGGTAACTCCATTCCGGTTCTTCTTTTCCAGAATCAATGTTTCCCTAGTGAACAGCTCCCGGATGGCCTCTTCCCCGCCTTCCGGAACGCCGGCGTCGTATTCCAGGATCAATCGGCTTTGCAGCAAGGCAAGATACTTGATTTTCGCCCCACCGTCGTAAACCGCCCGCACCCGGATTCCCTCGATGAGAGCTTCGTTCAGCCGGTCACGGATATCATCCAGAGAAACGGGCTGCTCTAAGTCAAAGTCCAGCAGCTCACAGTGGCTCTCCGCCCCCAGGCTCAGGGGCAGAGCGATGGAAACGGACGGTCGGGGGTTGAAGCCCTGGGTGTGGGTCAGGGGCAGCCCTGCCCGCTTGAAAGCCCGCTGAAACAGCCGCATCAAGTCCAGATGGGAGATAAATCGGGCGTTACCCAGCTTTTCAAACAAGGCTCTAGGCATCGCAGGCCACCTCCTTCAGCAGGCGGTTGGCTCCGCACCCGGCGCAGCCATGGCGGCAGTCCGGAGTCACCAGGTTCTGATAGGCTCGCTTCCGCTCCCGGAGCAGGAATCTCTTGCTTACGCCCACGTCGATGGCATCCCAGGGCAGCAGCTCCTCCTCGCCGAAGCCCCGGGTGGTGTAGTAGTCCACATCCACCCCGCACTTTGCGAAGGCATCCAGCCACTTGCCGTAGTCAAAGTATTCGTCCCAGCCATCCAGCCGGGCACCGTTTTCCACCGCCGCCTGGATCACCGCCCCCAGTCGCCGGTCGCCCCGGGCGAACACCGCCTCCAGGCGGCTCAAATCCGGGCTGTGGTAGTCGTAGACGATAGATTTGGAATAGAAATGGGATTTCAGCAGCTTGCACCGGCGCAGATATTCCTGCGGGCTGATCTGCTTTTCCCACTGAAAGGGCGTGTGGGGCTTTGGCACAAAATAGGCCGTGGCCACATGCACCCGCAATCCCCGCTTCTTGTTTGCGGCGTTTTCCTTCCAGGCCTGGATGACCTTGTACACAAGCTCCGCGATGCCCAGCACATCCTCGTCGGTTTCCGTAGGCAGACCCAGCATGAAGTAGAGCTTCACGTTGTTCCAGCCCCCGGAGAAGGCCTGGGTGCAGGTACCCAGAATTTCTGCCTCGGTCAGATTCTTGTTGATCACATCCCGCAGCCGCTGGGTACCCGCCTCCGGAGCGAAGGTCAGGCCGCTTTTCCGGACGGTCTGCAGCTTCTCCATCAGCTCCCGGGAGAAGTTGTCCGCCCGAAGGGACGGTACGGAAAGGTTGATTTTGTTGGCCTCACAGTAGGGAATCAGCTCATCCGTCAGCTCCTTCAGCCCCCGATAGTCGGAGGTGGACAGGCTGGAGACGGTAATTTCATTGTTGCCGGATTGCTCCAGCAATTCCACCGCCTGGCGGTAGAGCACCTCCGGGCTTTTTTTGCGCACCGGGCGGCAGGAGAAGCCTGCCTGGCAGAACCGGCAGCCCCGGATGCAGCCCCGGAAGGCCTCCAGATTGCAACGGTCATGGACGATCTCCGTGGAAGGCACGATCATTTCCGTGGGGAAAAAGGCGTGATCCAGATCCTCCACGATCCGCTTGGTCACGGTTTCCGGCGCGCCGTTCAGGGCAATCACTTCCCGAAGCGTGCCGTCTTCGTTATATTCGTGGTGGTAGAAGCTGGGTACATAGACTCCGGGGATTTTGGAAACCGCAAGGAGAAATTTCTCCTTGCTCCACCCTTCCGCTTTGGCCTTATCATAGAGGGAGACGATCTCCACGGTGCTGTCCTCCCCTTCTCCCAGGGAGAAAAAGTCCACAAAGTCCGCCAAAGGCTCCGGATTAAAGGCGCATACGCCCCCGGCAAAGACGATGTTTTGAAGACTCTTCCGCTCAGCCGCGCGGAGCGGCACTCCCGCCAAGCGGAGCATGTTCAGAATATTGGAGTATGCCATCTCATAGCCGATGGTAAAGGCGATCATGTCAAAGTTCTTTACCGGCTCCTGGCTCTCCAGTGCCCACAGGGGAAGGTTATTTTCCCGCATGGCCTGTTCCATGTCCCCCCAGGGGGTGAAGACCCGCTCGCACCAGACCCCTTCCATCCGGTTCATGACCCCGTAGAGAATCCGCATTCCCACGTTGGACATGCCGATCTCATAGGTATCCGGGAAGCAGAAGGCCACCCGCACCCGGACGTCCGCCAAGTCCTTTTTGATTTCGCCCCACTCGCCGCCGGTATAGCGGGCGGGCTTCTGCACAGCGGTCAGAATGCGCTGCTTCAGATCCGTCATAAAACTACCTCTTCCAAAATGGTAGCCCTATTGTACCGCCTTTCCCCTTCTTTTGCAAGGAATTTTTCCGAATGCCCCGGAACGAAGGGCTGTGGCCGTCAGCAGCAGTGCCATTCCCGTCTGGTGCCAAAGAAGCGCCGTCACTGCCCCGGCCAGCAGAAGCCAGGCCGCCGCCTGCCCCGTCACCCGGGTTATTTTCTCCGCTTTTGCCGGAAGCCATTCCTCCAGAGCACTATGGAGCATCCGTCCGCCGTCCAGGGGGTAAACGGGCAGCAGGTTGTACACGCTCTGGGCAAGGCCACAGACCGCGATCCTGGGAAACCATCGGGCAGCCGGCAGAAGCAGCAGCCCGACGGCAGGCCCGGCGGCAGCGCAGACAAGCTCCCGCCAGGGATCGGAAAAGGCTGTGTGGATTTTCGCGCCTGTGCAGCCTACCCGGATTTCTGAGCGACCGGCACCCAGCAGCCGGAGGATCAGCAAATGCCCCATCTCATGGATGACCGCGGCGGTCACCGCCGCTGCAAGCCAGGGCAGCGGCAGGGTCAGAAGCAGCAAAGCCCCAAATAGGCAGACAAAGGGAGAAACTGCTATCACCGACTCACGATCCCGATGCAGAAGGCCTCCAGAGCCTCCCCCAAGGGCTGACCCCCTCGCAGATTCCCTGCCAGCCGCTCCAATTCCGCCAAAGCCGCGGCTGCGTCTCCGGGAAACAGAAGCCGCTGGATGTAATACCGGCTGTCCTTCCAGCATAGACCCATCAGTACCAGGGCGCACACAGCCGCGCAGACCGGCACCCAAAGACGGCCGGATTTACGCCGCCGACCGGAGGATTCCGGGTATTCAATTCGATAGCCCATGCACGTCACCTCAGTACAGTCTATTTTTCACCTTGCGGGAGTATGCCGTGCCAAAGGCGCTGGTGCAGTAAGGATTTATAGCAGTTTTCAAAATTAA
>DJQM01000010.1:0-8637 GCA_002437585.1 Clostridiales bacterium UBA6386
ATATCTATTTACAGCACAGAGTCCCCGCCGGAATCCGGCGGGGACGGTATCTTTCTTCGTAATTTCTCAGCGGCCGATATGAATCCCCGTCAGGCACTCGTAGTATTTGGCGATGGCACTGTGATCGTCCCCGCCGCGGCCGTTGTTATGAAGCCACTGCAGAATTTCCTGCACCGAGGCGGTCATGGGTACGATCGCGCCAACCGCGTGGGCGCAGTCCAGGGCGTTGTTCAGATCCTTGATGTGCAGGTCGATCCTGAAGCCTGGCTTGTCGTTGCCCGCAATCATCATGGGGCCTTTGGCGTCCAGCACCGTGGAGCCTGCCAGACCGCCCCGGATGGCTCGGTAAACTACCTCCGGGTCAACGCCCGCCTTCTGCGCCAGAGTAAAGGCCTCGGCCACCGCCTGGATGTTGCAGGCCACAATGATCTGGTTGGCAAGCTTTGTGGTGTTGCCCGCACCCACGTCTCCGCACCGGGTCACAGAAGAACCCATGGCGGCGAGAACGTCCCGGCACCGGTCGAAAACGGCCTGCTTGCCGCCCACCATGAAGCTCAGCGTGCCGTCGATGGCCTTCGGCTCACCGCCGGACACGGGGGCATCCAGCATTTCCACGCCCTTTTCCGCCAGAGCGGCGGCAATTTCCTTGGAAACCACCGGGCTGATGGAGCTGCAATCGATGAAGATCTGGCCGGGACGCAGGTAATTCACCACATCTCCCAGCATGACCTCCTTGACCTGGGGGCCGTTGGGCAGCATGGTGATGAGGATTTCGGCGTTTTCCGCCAGCTCCTTCCGGGTTGCGGCGTGGGCACCGCATTCCTTCAGCTCCTCCATAGGCCCCTGGCTCCGGTTGTTCACCCATACCTCATGTCCCGCCTTCAGAAGATTCCTGGCCATGGGCTTTCCCATGATCCCCAGTCCGATAAATCCGATTTTCATAGCGCGTTCCTCCTAGCAATTGTGTGAGCCATCCGTGCTTCTATTGTAGCGGGAAAGCCTTCGTCTGTCTATATCTATTTTCACACCGCTATGCGGTGGCTATGGTTGGTCTGCCGCTTTGGGCAATCGCCCCGGTGGACAGTAACCGCCGGCACGTTGTCACTCCCTGACCCGCCAGGGACGTTCCGTGTGTCTGCAGCGCGTATTATGGGATTGCGCCCTGAAAGGAACCCGAAAAAAACGATGAGGAAATTGTGAATTGTTTTATGCCGCGGTCTTTACTTGGACACATTTTTCGGTTATGCTGGGGAAGCACGGAAGAAAATTTCAGGTCTATTTTGAGTTGCCGTCGGAAAATAACCCCGGAATGGAGGCTGCGGCTTATGCGGATTCTGATCGCGGAGGACGAGGTGACAATCGCCCGAGCCTTGAAGGTCATGCTGGAAAAGAACAAATACACGGTCGATCTGGTTCACAACGGCCTGGATGCCCTGGACTATCTCCAGGCGGTGAGCTACGATGCCCTGGTGCTGGACATTATGATGCCGGGCAAGGACGGCATTACGGTTTTGCGGGAGGCCAGAGCCGCCGGGATCACCACCCCCGCCCTGTTTTTAACCGCCAAGGCGGAGGTGGCCGACCGGGTAGCGGGGCTGGACGCGGGAGCCGACGATTACCTGCCAAAGCCCTTCGCCGCCAGCGAGTTTCTGGCTCGTGTCCGCGCCCTGACCCGGCGAAGCGGTGCCTATGCCCCGTCCACCCTGTGCCGCGGGAACGTCACCCTGGACTGCAATCAATACCTGCTGAAAACCCCCACCGACCAGGTGCGGCTGAACAACAAGGAATACCAGCTCCTGGAGCTGTTCCTCCGGCACCCCAGGCAGGTGTTTTCCTCCGGGCACCTGATGGAGAAGGTCTGGGGTCTGGACAGTGAGGCGGAAATGGACGTGGTGTGGACATACATCGGCTTTCTCCGGCGGAAGCTGAAGCAGATCGGCGGAAGCGTTGAGATCCGTACCATCCGCGGCGCGGGCTACGCCCTGGAGGAGATGTCATGCTGAAGAAAATGCGCTGGCGGTTCATCGGGGCGGCCATGGCGGCCTTCACCGCGGTGGTGGTGACGCTTTTGTGCTTTGTAAATCTCTGGAACTACTCCAGCATGACCCGGCAGCAGGATACGACCCTTGACCGGCTTCTGGAGGTGGACGGAACCAATGACAACGCTTCCCCCGGAAAGGTCACGCCGCCCTTTGAGGACATGGGGCGGTTTTCCCCGGAGGTTCCCTATATGATCCGGTTCTTCTCGGTACACCTGGACGAAAGCGGCACGGTGGAGCGGGTCAACCAGAACTACATCGCTTCCGTTTCCCAGGCGGAGGCGGAGAACTACGCCAAGACCGTCCTCGCCCAGGGGAGAACCCGCGGCTACGAAAGCGGCTACCGGTACTTCGTCAGCGGCGAAGGCGGAAAAACCGTGGTGCTGTTCCTCAATTCCGAGCGGGAGCTGCAAACCATGAAGTCCCTGCTGCTCATCACCCTGGTCATCGCGGCCGTCAGCCTGGGGGTGGTCTTTGGCCTTGTGGTGATCTTCTCCCGGCGAGCCATCGTCCCCTATCTCAAAAATATGGAGGCACAGAAGCAGTTCATCACCAATGCCAGCCATGAGCTGAAAACCCCTCTGACCGCCATTTCCACCAGCGCGGACGTGCTGGCCATGGAGTACGGGGAGGACGAGTGGGTGCGGAGCATCCAGACCCAGGCCGGACGTCTGGCAAAGCTCATCACGAACCTTGTCACCCTGTCCCGGCTGGACGAGGAGGATCCCTTTCCCCTTCGGGCAGAGTTTTCCCTCAGCGATACCCTGTGGGAGATCGGCGAGCCATTCCCCGCGCTGGCTCAGGCCAAGGGAAAGACCTACACCCAGGACATCGCCGACGGCCTGACCCTCACCGGCGACCGGACGGCCATCGGCCAGATGATTTCCATTCTCCTGGACAATGCCCTGAAATATACGCCTGACGGAGGTCGGATTTCCCTTTCCGCCCGGCGGACGGGAAAGCGGACGGAAATAATCGTGGCCAATACCGTGGACGGGGAGCAGACAATTGACACGACCCGCCTGTTCGACCGGTTCTATCGGGCGGACGAATCCCATTCCGGCACCGTCAGCGGCACGGGCATCGGCCTGTCCATTGCCCGTGCTACCGTCCAGGCTCACGGGGGCAAAATCTCCGCCAGACAGGCAGGAAACGTCATCTCCTTCCAGGTGGTGCTGTAAATTTAGGGGTATGCCGCATCAAAGCAACAACTTCTATTCGGGTGCGTACCTCGCAATGATATACTTTTTGCCTATCTGGGGCAGCTTCCTAAATAGGAAGCTGCCCTCTCATTCTATCCGGACGTCTCCAAGAAAACTGCCCATAGCAACCGAAAACATCCTGATGCGCTTCCGGCGAAGCGGCCGGGGGATTCTCAAGGGGGCGGCTTTTCGGCAGCGCCCCTTGAGCCGGTTTCTTCTCAATGTTCTTGCCGGGACAAGAACATTGCCCCCGGAGGGACCGGAACCGAAAGCTTTTAGGAGTTTTGGAATATAAAGGTAGACTTGCAATTCACGGGCCAATGAGGGCATTGGCCCCTACAAGTCCTTAATTGGTTCTCGGAATTACAGGGGGATTGTGACCGGAGGGCAGGTTTCCATTCGGAAGCCTGCCCCTTTTTCAGGTTCATTTCAAGTCCGGCCGGTAAGCTGGGTACCTGACAACCATAAGGAGGCACAGCAGATGATTCAGGTTTCCCACCTAACCAAGTATTACGGCGATTTTCCGGCGGTGAACGACCTGTCCTTCCAGCTCCCGGACGGCCATGTTTACGGCTTCCTGGGGCCAAACGGCGCGGGAAAATCCACCACCATGAACATCATGACCGGCTGCCTTTCCCCCACGGAGGGCACCGTCAAAATCGGCGGCTTCGACATTCTGGAGCAGCCCCAGCAGGCCAAAAAACTGATCGGCTACCTGCCAGAGCAGCCGCCCCTGTACCCAAACGAGACCCCCCAGGAGTATCTGACCTTCGTGGGCGAGGCCAAGGGTCTCCGGGGTCAGGCACTGCGGGACGACATTGACCGGGTGGTCTCCGGCACGGGCATCGAGCAGGTTCGCCACCGGCTCATCGGCACCCTTTCCAAGGGCTACCGCCAGCGGGTAGGCATCGCCCAGGCTCTTCTGGGCAGCCCCCAGGTCATTATTCTGGACGAGCCGACCGTCGGTCTTGACCCCATCCAGATCATTGAGATCCGGGACTTTATCCAGGAGCTGGGCAAGACCCACACGGTGATCCTCAGCTCCCACATTCTGTCCGAGGTGCAGGCGGTGTGCGAGCAGGTGCTTATCATTTCCAAAGGAAAGCTGGTGGCCTTCGACGCGCCGGAAAATCTGGAGAAGCTGCTGCTTTCCTCCAGCGGTGTCACCTTCCAGGTGGAGGCGGACAAGGCGGAGGCGGAGGCTTTGCTTGCTCAGACGGAAGGGCTTTCCGGCTGGGAAATTCAGGAAAACGGCGGCGTCTGCGCCGTCACCGCCCGGCTTTCCGAGGGGCAGGACGCCAAGGCTCTCTGCGGCAGGCTTACCCTGGCCTTCGCCGCCAAGGGTCTGCCGGTCATTGAAATGCGGACGAAGAAGGCCAATCTGGAGGACGTATTCCTGGAGCTGACGGAGTCCGGCGGGACGGAAGCCGCCCCCAGTGCGGAAACGAAGGAGGAAGAAGCATGATCGCGGTTTTGAAGCATGAGCTGCGCAGTGCCTTTCATGGCCTGACGGTCTACCTGTTCTGCGGGGCACTATTGTGCTTTGTAGGCGTGGGAGCCATGATCTACAATATCCAGGCAGCGGTTTCCAACTTTGAGTATGTGCTGAACTTTGTCTCGATTGGCCTTGTGGTCATCATCCCGGTGCTGACCATGCGCTCCTTTGCCGAGGAGCGGCGGCAGAAGACCGACCAGCTGCTCTACGCGCTGCCCCTGAAGACCTGGCAGATCGTAGGCGGCAAATATCTTTCCCTGCTGGTCATTTTCCTGGTGCCTCTGGCCATCATCAGCGTCTATCCCTATGTATTCTCCCGGTTCGGGGAGGTGTACCTGCCCGGGGCTTACGGGGCACTGCTTGCCTTCTTCCTGATGGGGGCGGCACTGATTGCCGTGGGGGTGTTTATTTCCTCCCTGACGGATAACCAGGGCTTTGCCGCGGGCATTGCCATTGTGGTATTCCTGGTCAATTATTACAGTGTCTCCCTGGCCGAGCAGGTCTCCGCCACGGCTCTGGGCAGCGCCATCGCCCTGGTGGTGATCTGGGTGCTGGTGGGCTTTCTGGTGAAAACGCTGACGAAGAACACCCCCATTGCCCTGGCCGTAGGCGGCGGACTGACTGTCCTGACCCTGGTCGGCTACTGCGCCCTGCCGGACAAATTCGAGGGGCTGCTGCCGGGCGTCATGGAAAAGCTGTCCCTGTTTGACCGGTTCACCACCTTTGTGGGCGGGGTCTTCGACCTGACGGGTCTGACCTTCTATGCCACGGTCATTGGCCTGGGTCTGTTTTTGACGGTGCAGTCTCTGGAGAAACGGAGGTACAACTGATGAAATCCATCCAAGAAAGCCTTGGCGGCATTGCGGTCAGGGGCGGCTCCTATTCTCTGGCAGTGACCGCCCTGGTGCTGGCCATTGCCGTGGCGGTGAATGTGCTGGCATCGGTGCTGCCCACCTCCCTGACCAAATACGACATGACCTCCACCAATCTCTACTCCGTCACCAGCAGCACCAAGGTGGTGGCGAACGCCCTCCAGAAGGACGTGACCATCTACTGGGTGGTTCAGTCCGGCAAGGAGGACGAGGTCATCGAAAATCTTCTGGGCAAGTACGAAGGGCTGTCCTCCCACATTTCCGTGGTGAAGAAGAACCCGGACGTGTTTCCCACCTTCACCAGCCAGTATACCGACGAGGACGTACCCAACAACAGCCTGATCGTGGAGTGCGGCGACAAGAGCCGGTACATCAGCTATAACGACATCTACCTGACGGACGTGGACTACACCACCTATTCCTACGTCTATTCCTTCGACGGGGAGGGAGCCGTCACCTCGGCCATCGACTATGTGATCTCCGACGAGCTGCCGAAGGTCTATACCCTGGAAGGCCACGGGGAGCAGGCCCTTCCCAGCCAGTTCCAGGATCAGATCGAAAAGGCCAATCTGGAGCTGGAGAGCTTCTCCCTGCTGAGTGCCGATGAGGTTCCCGAGGACGCCAACGCCCTTCTGATCTACGCCCCCCAGAGTGATCTTTCCGAGGAAGAGGTGAAGCTGCTGAAAAGCTACCTGTCCGGCGGCGGTAAGCTGCTGGTCATCGCCGGGCCGACGGAAAAGGGCACTCTTTCCACCCTGTATAGCCTGCTGGCCGCCTACGGCGTGGAAACCGCCGAAGGCATCGTGGTGGAAACGGATCGAAGCCATTACGCCTTCCAGCAGCCCTATATTCTTCTGCCCGACATTGCCTCCAGTGACATCACCGACCCCCTGCTGGAGGAAAACTACTACGCGCTGATTCCCCTGGCTCAGGGACTGACCGTCACCGGAAGCTCCGCCACGGCTCTGCTCACCACCTCCGATACCGCCTTCAGCAAGACGGCGGGCTTCCAGCTGGAAACCTACGAAAAGGAGGAGGGGGACACCGATGGTCCCTTCGCCCTGGCGGTTTCCGTGGACACCGGCGACGACGGGCAGCTCATCTGGTTCTCCTCCGGCTATTTCCTGGAGGACGTGTACAACGCCTATTCCTCCGGTGCCAACCTGGACTTGGCCATGAACGCCCTGTCCTCCCTTGTGGGCGAGCGGGAGGCGGTTTCCATCCGCAGCAAGAGCCTGAGCTACAACTATCTGACCATTTCCCAGTCCCAGGCTTCCGCGCTCAAGCTGTGGATGATCGGTGTGATTCCGGGCATGTTCGTGCTCTACGGCATCATGACCGTGATCGAAAGGAGGCGCAAGCGTCATGAATAAGACCAAACGGCTCTGCGCCCTTCTCGGCGTGCTTGCCGTACTGTGCATCGCGGCCTTCGCCGTCAACGGATACGAGGAGAAAAAAGAGGCCATCCAGAACAGCGGTCAGGTGATCCTGGAAATTCCTACAGACAGCGTCACCGCCCTGTCCTGGACCAACGAAAGCGGCACTTACTCCTTCACCAAGGGGGACACCTGGGTCTATGATGCGGACAACGCCTTCCCCGTGGACGAGGACAAAATCAACGACCTGCTGTCCCAGTTCAACGCCTTCACCGCGGCCTTCTCCATCGAGGACGTAGAAGACTACGGCCAGTACGGCCTGGATGCGCCGGTATGCACCATCACCGTCACCACGGAGGACGCGGCCTATACCGTGAAGCTGGGCGACTTCAGCAAAATGGACGAGCAGCGTTACGTCTCCATCGGCGACGGGAAGGCCTATCTGGCACTTCAGGATCCCCTGGAGGAATTTGACGCGGTGCTGGAGGACATGATCCTGGACGACACCATCCCGGAATTTGATCAGGCGGAGGAGATCACCTTCACCGGCAGCGAGAATTATACGATCACCCGGGACGAGGAAGCCAAGAGCATCTGCGCCAAGGACGTGTACTTCACAGACGGGAAGCCGCTGGACACGGACAAGGTAAAGTCCCTGGTCAGCTCCATTCAGTCCTTGAGTCTGACGGATTTTGCCAGCTACAATGTGTCCGACGCGGAGCTGACGGATTTCGGCCTGGCCAGTCCTGACCTGACCATCGGGATTGCCTACAGCACCCTGGATGAAGACGGCCAGAAGGTCGATTCCGGCCGGTTCCAACTGGCTCTGTCCCGGAACGCCGAGGAATACGATGCCTATCTGAAGGCCGTGGACGAGGACGAGGAGGAGCTGCCGGAGGTTTCCTGCTACGCCCGGCTGGATGAATCTCAGATCGTATACAGGATTTCCCTGGACGACTATGAGAAGCTCACCGCCGTGTCCTACGACACCCTTCGCCACCAGAAGCTCTTCACCGGCGATTTTGACACGGTGACTTCCATTGACGCGGTCGTCAGCGGGGAAACCTACACCTTTACCTACACCCCACCGGAGGATGAGGATGCGGACGAGGACGGCACCTGGTACTATGGCGAGGAAAGCTTCGACATTTACTCCCTGAAAACCGCCCTGACCGCCCTGTCCGCCGCCGAGTTCACATCGGAGAAGCCCACCGGCCAGGAGGAAATTTCCCTGACGGTGCATCTGGATAATGAAGACTTCCCCACCTTTACCCTGACCCTCTACCGGCTGGACGGCACCCACTGCCTGGCCGCCGTGGACGGAAAGACCGTGGCTCTGGTCACCAGAAGCCAGACCGTGAACCTGGTAGAGGCCGTCAACGCCCTGACTTTGGGCAGCTGAATACCCGTCCCTTCGGCGGCTGTCTGCAAAATGCGGCAGCCGCCGAAAAGCATCCTGGCAGCCGCCCGCTTACGGAATGGAGGCCAATGGATATCGGTCTGCGCCGAAGGTTCTTGCCCGGAAGTGCGTTTTTTATCCATTGCGATTCGCTCCTTCCTTATGTCCGCGTTCACAAATCGTCTGCCCTGAAGCCCGGAATTGATTGCTTTATACATTCAAGGATCGGTTCCATGTACTTTTTGTCCGTCCAG
>DJQM01000010.1:8759-10079 GCA_002437585.1 Clostridiales bacterium UBA6386
TTGCATCCATATCCCACGCGCCACGGCAATAAAAGAGCGGAATATCCGACAAGCTGTCCTTCAAATTATGATTCGTTTCAGCGAAGCATAATCCACAAAATCTGCTTTTTTGTTGTAGGTTTCCATAAACGCCTTATCTTCCTGCGTAAGGCGTTCAACCGGCTTGCTTTTCAGAGAGTGATATACCATTTTCATCATCGTCCTGTGCATGAAATTCAATTTGCTGTAATCGATACCGCCTCTCAAGTGAAAAACAGACGCAGCCTTTAATAACGGCTCCGGCACTTGTTTTCTTAGGGAATTTCGGATATTGCTGATATTTTCCTGGTCGCATACATCCGCCAATCCCACGGTCACGATGATCAGCTTTGTATCCGGAGATAATTTTTTAACGGTATTCTTTAACCCTTTCACGCCGCCTGCATATAAGGCGCCAAAATAGATGATTCGCTCGTAACCCGTTAAGGTTTTTATATCTTCATAACTGACAACCGGGAAGTGCGTCATTTCCGCAAATTTCTCGGCATATCGCCTTGCTGTGCCATACTGACTGCCATATATGATTAAAGTATTCATGTATTTTCCCTCCGCAGTTTCCAATCTGTTTGCGCCCATAAAATTCAATTCGCTTTTTTGCACGGTTCGTAAATTCACCCGTTCTTTTCGTAGGGCAATTTTAATCCTTGAGATTTCCGTTCGACCAAAATTCCTCAATGACCGAATTGAATTTTTCAGGTGCGTCCATATTCACGCAATGTCCTGCGTTTTCAAAAATAATCGCACTGCATTGAGGTTCGTTTTTCTTCCATGTTTCTATGGCTGATAATTCCATGGGAATATCGTGATCTCCGCAGCCGATCAGCAGAGGATATTTTCTTCGTTTTGATCGATGAACATTTCCCATACTGCTTAAAGATGATAAATACCTGAACGATTTCTTCGGGAATTGAACGTTCATCTCATAAAAATCCCGCTGAGCCTGCAAAGTATAGGCAGATATTTTCATATTCGCCTTCGCAAACCATTTGATTGAAAATACGGCTTTGAGCATCATAAGCATCTGGGATATACTATTTTTCTTTTGCATTTCGGCATCAAAATGATTGATATCATAACCGCCGAAGCAGGCAAGTGACTGCACGGCTTCCGGATACCGGTTGGCAAAGTCCTGAGCCAGTACAGCGCCCAATGAGATCCCGACAATATGTATCTTCTGAATCTTTTCCTTCTTTAGGATTTCGCATATCCACGCCGACATATTGCGGATGCTGTCGCCTTTTCGTGTTTTCGTCGAGTTGCCGTGACCGATAATATCAAGAG
>DJQM01000010.1:10228-14108 GCA_002437585.1 Clostridiales bacterium UBA6386
TTATTCCTCATCTTTCTTAAATGAACGCCTGAAGCCAGTCAGCAAGGAAATCCAGCTTCCGTGCGCTCTCCGCGACGCGTTCGGCGGATAGCGCATCGGGCAGCCCTGTGCGCCGGACGCCGTTGGTGTCTTTTGTGTCAATGGGCGCAAAGTCGGAAAAGGACAAGGTGAGCATATCGTTGGCAAATTCCAGCGAAAACCGTCCCATATTGTCCCGCAGCTCTGTCAGATGCTGACCATGCGCATCCAGAAACTGTTCTGCCTGCGCCGGATCATCCGCACGGATGCGGAAGCTACGGTTAAATGCCTCGCTATCCGTCTTCACATCCTGCATTCCGTTCTTCTTCAGCCGGTCACAGATTTTCCAGAACACACCGGACATTGCCTCTCCCACGGTTTCGGATGCGGTACACAGGGAAAGGCGGAAGGGGATATGCTCCGGTACCTTCCAGATCAGGTTCTGAGAAAGGCGGTATTGCCCGGACGTGTCGTTGTCCTTATCGCCGGAACCGTCCGCCTTGAAATACTGCCGCTGGATGCGGTAGATCCCCTGCGCGCGGGAGGGAAACCCGCCTATGGCCAGAACGAGGAAGGTAACGGTCGTCGGAAGACGCCAGGTGTCCTCAGGATCAAAGAGCAGCGGGGCAGGGCCGCCCGTCTGCGGGGCATAGGCGGCATACGCCCTATTCAGCACGTTTGGCAGCATTTCCCCGTAAAAGTCGGCTGCAAAACGCTTGCTTTTTCGATGCTCTCCGATCTCCCACAGGACAAACAAAGCGATCAGAAGTACACCGAGACCGGCGCGCGTGCGGCTATCCAGAAAGTCAGAATGCTTGCCCAGAAGCAAAAGCAGCGCAATGCCCCCAAGAAGCAGAAACACCGCAGCGAACGTCGGCCATCTCCTGCTGTGAGCCTTCAGTTCTCTGTCGATCTGCTGTATCTGCTCGGCAAATGCCGGTGAATCGTGTGCTTTTTGCGTGGTCATGGCTGCACCTGCATTTCATTTCCATCTGCTGTTATTTTTCGCCGGTTTTCTTTTCTTCCTCGCTGGCCGTCTGCTTCTTTCCGCTCGCTGTTCCGGCAGCCGAACCGCCGCACAGACCGACAGCAACGCCGAGTGAGATACCAAGACCGATGTTGTCCATCACAATTCCAAAAAGGACGCCAAGGCTCAAACCGATGGAAAGACCGAGGGCAAGACTGTCATCGTTTGTTTCTTCATCGCTTGCTCTGTTCTTTTTCACTCTCAAAATTCTGCCGATTACGCCGCTGATTGTGCCGACGCACAGACCCGCGGCGGTACCGATCGTCATGCCACGGACGATATTGTCCGTCATGATCCCGAAGAGGACGCCAAGACCCATGCCGATGGCAAGACCAATGGCAATGCCAATGATCATAGTTTCGTTTTTGGAGCTTCGCTTATCTTTTTGAGGTTTCATACTCTGTTTCCTTTTGAATCATCAAATTATTCATTGCTCCGTGTTATCCGGTATACGGAACACAATAATCGCCTTACAGGAATTGGTCACAGAGAAGGCTACAGGTTCCCAGCCGTCCTTCGCTTTTTCGTTGATTATGCGCTCAACTTCGTCCGCCATTTTCTTGGCTCTGGGTGAATAATTTGTCACAATTGTTTTGTAAGTCATAAGATTTCTCCTTTTCTATGGGAAGCCGGAATCAATTGTCATCGGCCGAGCAGCGGACAATTGAACTTTCCTACCAATAGGACAGCTGCTCTGATTTCAGTCCGATTTTTTTCCGAGGCCGGTCAGTGCAATGACAGCAGGAAACAGGACTCCCGCAACGACCCAAATGATCCAGCTCCGTTCCCAATCATTTGACCAAAAGCTGTAGCCCAGATAAACTGCCGCTGCAATGGTCCAATACGCCGTATAGACAGCGGCTGAAACGGGCTGCCTTTCCTTGCTTTCTCTGGTGTATTCGCCTTCCTGCAAAAGCTTTTCGTAGCTCGCCCAGATAATACCCGTCCGAATAAAGCAGCTCACCCCAACGCCCACAAGGAGCAGCGAAAGGGAAAGTATAGCCGCCAAAATCAGGTCATTATCAGCACCCATGCTCGCCCCGGCAAAAATCGGGATCGAGGCGGCAAAGCACAGACAAGCGCCTGCAATATCACACTTCCTGTGCTGACTCTGGTATTGCGCTTTGCGTTCTTTTACCATACCGCTCACGCCATATTCGGTTTCAAACGGTTCTTTCTCCAAATATTCAAAGGGAGCGGTTTTGCTGCCGCTTGAGAGAAACATGCCGGCAGCGATTGCTACCAGAATGATCAGAATTATCATTCCGATACCGGCGGCGATGTCTTCATTCAAGGCACCTGCCGTACTCTCGCTGATTGCATTCAATATGAAAAGGACAATCGGAGATAAGATGCACAAAAAGGCAGCATACGCGACCGTTTTTGCCGTCTGTGCTTTTACGGAAAGAAACGCATTTGCTTCCTCCATGGATACGCGCCGCAATGACGGCGTATCATCGGACGGAGCAACAGGCCCGGCTTCTTCCAGGTCGTCCTTCAGTAAATAATCGGTACTGACTCCGAACAGCTCGGAAAGACGCAGCATTTTTTCAAGATCCGGGATAGCCTGCGCGCCCTCCCATTTAGAAACGGATTGACGTGTTACCTTCATCTGGTCGGCAAGCTCCTCTTGTGACCAGCCTGCTTTCTTCCGCAGCAGAGTCAGCTTATCAGCAAAAATCATATGGAATCCTCCTGTTGATTTGATTGGGATGGCCATATTTTAGCAATTTGTGAGGTTGCTGACAACCAACCGGAACCATGCAATCTGTCAACCGACGGTTGCTGCCATAAAAAATGCCGCTGATCTTCCGCGCCGATTCCTTTTACAGCAGGCTCAGAAGCAGCAAGTCCGTCACCAAAACCGCACAGGCGGAAAGGAACGTCAGCCAGAACGCCCATTTCTTGTTGCAGTATCTCAGGACATAGGCCAATTTCGGATTTTCGGGACAGTAGTAAACATCCACGGCTGACTGCTTGGGATACAGCTTTTCCATCGGATTGCGGCAAAAGCCCAGCACGGAGTTCATGGACTGATTGATATACAAAACCTGATTTTTCTCGCAGCTGCTGCCATGATTCTCGCTCCACGGCGTGCTTTTCGTCACGATCTGATAGCCCTTATACTCTGGGCCTACCACCTTATATGTTTTTTCGTTTACGGTGTAGGCGACCACCGGCAGGCACACGGGAGAATTTTCGCCGCCGCGGGTAGCCCAGGTGTACCGCACGACCGTTCCGACGGTTCTGGCGGTGCATTTCTTCTCCTGCACCAGATATTTGTAGTACAGCTTGAAGGCGATCAGCAGCAGAACGGCAGAACCCGCGGATAAGAAAATGCCGAAAACCAATTTGATGATCTGTATCTCGCGCATCTGGCGTTCTCCCTTCTGTGCACTGATTTTACTGGGCAACAGTCCGGACACCTGCAATAACACATTTTCATGTTAGAGCTGACGGGTAAAAAGTGCAACCGAAATTATGTAAAATAAACGTGAAGCAGCCTTATTTCACAGAGATTTTGCAGAAACCTGATTCCGGAATTTATACAACAGTGGTATTCTAAAATAGAACGGTTATATACTCGCCAGGTTGGAAGAAGCCGGCTTCAAGCGGTTTGGAAAACAGCAATTTGATGAAAGGCATACGCTTATGAGAGTAATCATACATGACTTAGGCACAGAATATGGAAAATTCTTAAAAGCAAAATGCGATCGGTTAATTGATGCAAACGGAAAATATGCCAGCTGTCAGGGGTGCTTTGGCTGCTGGACAAAGCATCCCGCAGAATGCTTTATCCATGACAATTTGCGGGATATTTGCCGCACGGTAGGA
>DJQM01000010.1:14212-14468 GCA_002437585.1 Clostridiales bacterium UBA6386
GGACTTTCAACGCCCTTGAGTACCTATAGAGGCGGGCAAATGCACCACACGCTTCGCTATGGGGAGCATGAAATGATCAAGGTTTATGTATATGGAGATATTCTGGAGCAGGAAAGAACCACCTTTGAGCAGATCGCGAAAAGAAATGCGATCAATTATGGGTATAGAACCTCACAAGTTGTATTTGTGGAACGTCCGGAGCAATTGGCAGGTGTCATAGAATGAAAACGGTTTTTATCAATGGAAGCCCTAAAAA
>DJQM01000045.1:0-38172 GCA_002437585.1 Clostridiales bacterium UBA6386
CATCTTCAATACAGGAGGCATTTCAAATGAACCAAACAGTCATCGGCAGCTATATCGCGCGCAAGCGCAAGGAACAGAACCTGACCCAGGAGCAGCTGGCGCAGCTGCTCGGCGTGTCCAACAAGACCATTTCAAAATGGGAAAACGGCAAGTCTATGCCCGATTACAGCATCATCCAGGGGCTCTGCGACGCACTCCATGTGACGCTTCCGGAGCTGATGGACGGAGAGGATGGGGCAGACAGCAGCGTGCGGGTCTACGACGATGCGCAGATTCTGGATCTGCTGCGCCGTGTGCAGGAGCTGGAGCGGCAGAAGGGCATCCTCTACGGCCTTGTCCTGATCGTTCTCGGCATTGCCTGCAGCGCCATGTCCCAGACCACCGGCGGAACGGATGTGCAGGACTTCCTCTCAGGCGTTCTGATGGGCTTGTCCATCGCGGAAATTCTGGCAGGCATTATGATTGCAGGAAACCGGCTGCTTGGCGGGTAATCACGATAACGCAGCGTTGGCTAGGGTGTATCTGAAAAATCTCGCATTGCCGGCTCTCGTCGATTTCATCAGAGCTTCCCTAAAAACGTTATCTTCGGCGCGGCCTCTTTTCGGCAATTCCTAAAGCAACACCGCATAATCCGGCAGGAAGCCTCAGCCAGGATTTGGGATCCCATGCAATGCTCTGAAAGTGGGGGATTTCAGGACTGCGGAAGCGGGGTAACGGCGGCCGAATCTTGCGGACGCAATTGTGCGGTGTCACCCTGTCGTAAATAATGTTGGGGTCAGGCAGTGCGCCTGACCCCTTGGTTATAGATAAAGATTGCGCGCAGAAATAAAGTCCTTGATCCCCTGCCCCCAGTCACGGGAAGAAGAGCTCAGCCTTTCGCTCCATGGTTTTTTCGGCTATCCGCGTTATCTCTTCAGCAGCCCCTTCAGCCACAGACTCAGTCTGCCAGGTTTCTTGACCGGCTCTGCCGGGATATGAGGGGAATGATGAAGGAAATAATCCTGAGAATCAAAGGGCACCGCACTGTGCTTCCGGCAATAGCTGCCGTCAGGCAGCATCAGGCTGGCCTTGGCCGTGTCCCGGAGCTGGCAATCCAGCAGCCATTTCAGCTGACTGCGCAGATAGGGGTCGTGAACCGGGCAGGCGATCTCCACCCGGCGGTTCAGGTTTCGGGTCATGAGGTCGGCGGAGGAAATGTAGATTTCCTCGGTCTCCCCCCGCCCGAACAGGTATATCCGGGCATGCTCCAGGAACCGGCCAACCAGACTGGTCACATGGATGTTCTCCGTCAGCCCGGGCACTCCGGGCAGAATGCAGCAGATGCCCCGGATAATGAGCTGCACCTCCACCCCCGCCTGGGAAGCCTCCGCCAGCTTATCGATGACCTCCCGCTCGGTAACGGAGTTGGCCTTGATGCAGATGTAGCCCTCTTTCCCCAGTGCAGTCTGCCGGTCGATCTGTTCCAGAAGCATTTCCTTGATCCGGAAGGGGGATACGCACAGCTGCCGGTACTCCCCGTCCAGCCGGTTCACCAGCATATTCCGGAAGAAAGCCGCCGCATCCTCGCCAATGGCAGGATCCACGGTCATCAGGCTCAGGTCTGTGTACATGGTGTTGGTCTTCTCGTTGTAGTTCCCGGTGCCGATCTGGGTCAGATAACTGGTTTTGTTGTGATTTCTCAGGGTAATCAGGCAGATTTTACTGTGGCATTTGAAGCCCTCAGTGCCATAAATTACCTGACAGCCGGACTCTTCCAGCATTTTCGACCATGCCAGATTGTTTTCCTCGTCGAACCGGGCCCGCAGCTCCATAAGCACCAGCACTTCCTTCCCATTCTCCGCCGCCCGGCACAGGGTCTGGGCGATTTTGGAGGAGGAAGCCAGTCGGTAGATGGTGATCTTAATGGAAAGCACCTGGGGATTTTCTGCCGCCTCGTTCAGAAGCCGCAGGAAGGGCTCCACCGAATCGTAGGGATAGAACAGCAGCCGGTCACGCCGCTGAATCTGGGAAAGGATCGGCTGATCCGTCAGCAGATCCTCCGCCCACCGGGGACGGCTGGCCGGATAGGTCAGCCTCAGAGCCAGCTCCTTGGGCAGCTCTCCCACCAGGCTGAATACATAGCGCATATTCAGCGGGCAGCTGTCTACAAACACCTGATGCGTCTCCACCCGGATCAGTTCGGACAGTATCCTCTGGAACTCAGAAGAAACCTGGCAGCTCAGCTCCAGCCGCACCACCGCCAGGTGATCCCGCTGCTTGAGCAGCTTCTTCATCTGACTGCGGAAGTCCTCTTCGTTGTCCTCAAACTTCTCCTCGTCGAAGCTGATGTCCGCATTCCGGGTGACGGCGATCACGCAGCTCTCCCGGACGCTGTAGCCGTCGAACAAGGCAGGCAGCCAGCGCAGAAGCACATTTTCCGTGCGCACATACCGCACACCGCCGGGAAGAATCAGGTATGGGGGCGCACCCTCCGGCATGGGCACCAGCCCTACCGCCCGGCGACCCTTCTTATCCTCCAGCAATGCCACGGCATACAGCCGCTTGTTCACAAGATGCGGCACCGGATGGTTGGGTCCCAGCAGAATCGGCGACAGAACCGGCAGCAGCACGCTTTTGAAGAACCGGTTCATCTGCTTCAGTTCCTCCGCCGTCAGGTTCTCCGGCAGCAGATCCGCAATGCCGCTGCGGTTCAGCTCTTCTGCCACAGCGGTGTAAATCTGTTTTTTCATGGCCAGCAGTCCGGGCACCGCCCGATAGATCTTATGCAGCTGCTCGGCGGCCGTCCAGCCGGTTTTGTTGTCCTGGTCGTCGGGGGTCATCCGGGCCAGGTCAAAAAGGCTCCCCACCCGCACCATAAAAAATTCGTCCTGGTTGCTGGAGAAAATAGACACAAACTTCAGCCGCTCCAAGGCGGGCACCGTCGGATCTGCCGCCTCTTCCAATACCCGCTGGTTGAACCGAAGCCAGCTCAGCTCTCGGTTTTGGGTGTATCTGTATTGTCTTTCAGTATTCTTTGGCATAAATAACCTTCCCGAACGCCGTATTTACTGACAATCAGCTGCTGCGCCTGAAACAGGTGAAATACATGCTGGAGGATCAGTACCCCCGGCACCAGCGTGTGAATACGCTCCGGCTCCAGGCGGAGAATCAGGTCGCTGACCGCCTTCTTCCCGCTGCAAAGGAAGCCGCACAGCCCGTCCAGCTGCTCCGCCGTAATGCTGCGGCAGTCCTCGGAGATTTTATAGTAGTGCCTGGCAAGCTTCAGGGTGGCTCGGGCAGTGCCGCCGACCCCCACCACCAGAGGTCTCGGGGTCAGGGCACCCGCCGGGATGTGGATGGCATCGCTCACCGTCTGACACAGACGCTTGATGGATCCCGCTCCGGGCAGCACCTTCTTGACGCACCGGCGGTACAGGCTCAGCGAGCCGATGGGAAAGCTGGCGTAATCCACGGGTTTTCCATTTTCAAAGGTGACGATCTCCGTGCTGGCACCGCCGATGTCCAGAAACGCACCGCCGGTCAGGTGCAGCTCCTCCATGGCTCCGGCATAGCCGAAAAGAGCCTCATCCTCCCCGGAAATCACCTCAACGCAGTAGCCTGTAGCCGCACGGATCACGGACAGTGCCTGCTCCGTGTTGGATACGTTGCGAAGGGATGCTGTGGCGAAGACCCGAACCTGCCGGATATCCAGAGTCTGCAGAGTGCTCCGGAAGCTCAGAAGGCCGGAACAGGCGCACTCAATACCCTCTGCCGACAGCTTTCCGTTCTCCACATAGCCGGCCAGGCCTGCCATGATTTTCTCCCGGAAGAGAATTTTGAAGCTTTGCCCCTGGGTTTCGTAGAGGGTCAGACGGATGGAGTTGGAGCCGATGTCAATAACCGCCTGCTTCATTCGGCCTCACCAGTGCCTGTGCTGATCTCATCCTCCAGTTCCGGCTCCTCTGTCTCTTCCTCTTCCCCGTCCGTCTCCGCCGCTTCCGGCATCTGCGCCGTCTCGGTTTCCGGCACCCGGAACAGGGCAATGACCTTGGCGGAAGGGGTGACGGAGAAGCTTACCATCTCCCAGCCGCGCTGGGCATACTCGTTGGCGATTTTCTCAAGAGCGGCGGCCATTTTCTTGGCCTTGGGGGCATAATCGATCACGACGGTTTTATAATTCATATTCCTTACCTTCTTTTCTGCATGATACGTTTTAGTTTATCCCAAAAATGTAAACTGCACGACCGACCCTATGTAAAATAAAGGTAAAGCCATTTTTTGCGTACATTTTAGGGCAAAAGAGTAGAAAAAACTGCCTTTATGCGCACCGGCACAGCAATCCGCCGCCCTCCTCATGGCGGGATACGGCTTGCCGCCCCGGTGCATCCCACCGGGGCGCGATGGCAGCCTGTTTTGCGCTTACAGATGCAGAACCCGATCCTTGATCTCCTGGGTACGACCCTGGTTCCAGAACTGGGTGCCGATGTAGCCGCAGGTGCGTCTGGCCACGTTCATCTTGCTCTGGTCGGTGTTGCCGCACTGGGGGCACACCCAGATGAGCTTTCCGTCCTCCTCCTGAATGGTGATCTCGCCGTCATAGCCGCAGACCTGGCAGTAGTCGGACTTGGTGTTCAGCTCGGCGTACATAATATTGTCGTAGATGAACTGCATGACCTCCAGCACCGCGTCGATGTTCTGCTGCATATTGGGTACCTCCACATAGCTGATGGCGCCGCCGGGAGACAGCTGCTGGAACTCGGACTCGAAGGACAGCTTGGTAAAGGCGTCGATCTGCTCGGTGACGTGGACATGGTAGGAATTGGTGATATAGCTCTTGTCCGTAATGCCGGGGATCAGGCCGAACCGCTTTTGCAGACACTTGGCGAACTTATAGGTGGTGGACTCCAGGGGAGTGCCGTACAGGGAGTAGTCAATATTCTCCGCCGCCTTCCACTGGGCGCACTTGTCGTTCATCTTCTGCATGACGGACAGGGCGAAGGGCTTGGCGGAAGCGTCGGTATGGGACTTGCCGGTCATATACTTGACGCATTCATAAAGACCCGCGTAGCCCAGGGAAATGGTGGAGTAGCCGCCGTAAAGGAGCTTATCGATCGGCTCGCCCTTCTGAAGTCTGGCCAGAGCGCCGTACTGCCACAGGATGGGAGCCGCGTCGGACAGGGTGCCCTTCAGCCGCTCGTGACGGCACTGGAGTGCCTGATGGCACAGCTCCAGCCGTTCCTCGAAAATCTGCCAGAACTTGTCCATGTCCCGGCCGGAGGACAGTGCCGCATCCACCAGGTTGATCGTCACCACGCCCTGGTTGAACCGGCCATAGTACTTGGGCTTCCCCGGCTCGTAGTTCTTGGCGTTGGCGATATTGTTCCAGCCGTTGCCGGAGCGGTCGGGGGTCAGGAAGCTCCGGCAGCCCATGCAGGTGTACACGTCGCCGTGACCCGGGGTCTCCCCCTTGGACAGCTTGTACTCCCGCATTTTCTTCTCGCTGATATAGTCGGGCACCATCCGCTTGGCGGTACACTCGGCGGCCAGCCGGGTCAGATACCAGTAAGGCGTGCCCTCCCGGACGTTGTCCTCCTCCAGCACATAGATGAGCTTGGGGAAGGCCGGGGTGATCCACACGCCCTTCTCATTCTTCACACCCTCGTAGCGCTGGCGCAGGGTCTCCTCGATGATCATGGCCAGGTCTTTCTTCTCCTGCTCGCTTCTGGCCTCGTTCAGGTACATGAACACGGTGATGAAGGGAGCCTGGCCGTTGGTGGTCATCAGCGTCACCACCTGGTACTGGATGGTCTGCACGCCCCGGCGAACTTCTTCCCGAAGCCGATCCTCCACCACCTTGGACACGGTTTCCTCCTCCGGCGCAATGCCGAAGGCCTTCAGCTCCCGCTCCACGGTTCTGCGGATCTTCTCCCGGCTGATCTGGACGAAGGGAGCCAGATGGGTCAGGGAAATGGACTGCCCGCCGTACTGGTTGGAGGCCACCTGGGCGATGATCTGGGTGGCGATGTTGCAGGCGGTGGAGAAGGAATGGGGCTTCTCGATGAGCGTGCCGGAGATGACGGTGCCGTTCTGGAGCATGTCGTCCAGGTTCACCAGGTCGCAGTTGTGCATGTGCTGGGCGTAGTAATCGGAATCGTGGAAGTGGATGATGCCCGCCTCGTGGGCGGCCACGATCTCCTGGGGCAGGAGAATCCGGTTGGTGATGTCCTTGCTCACCTCGCCTGCCATATAGTCCCGCTGAACGGCGTTGATGGTGGGGTTCTTATTGGCGTTCTCCTGCTTGACCTCCTCGTTGTTGCACTCGATGAGGGTCAGGATCCGGTCGTCGGTGGTGTTGGACTGCCGGGCAAGAGACCGGGTATAGCGGTAGGTGATATATTCCTTGGCCACCTCAAAGGCACCGTGAGCCATGATGGCCTTCTCCACCAGATCCTGAATCTCCTCCACGGAGGGGCTGCGCCCCATTTCCTCGCAGGAAATCTGGACGCTCTGGGAGATCCGCTGAATCTGCAAAGGGGTCATACGCACCTTTTCGTCTGTGGCTTCGTTGGCCTTGGTCACGGCCATCACGATCTTTCCAATGTCAAAAACAGCCTCCGCGCCGTTTCTCTTAATAATCTTCATTGGGTAACTCCTCCTTGGGTCTGTCTTACGCCCAGAATCGGGAACTGGGCTTATTATACTAGATATTGTGGTTTTGTCAAGAGTCTGCCACAAAATACAGTGTCATCGTTTTCGGCGGAAAAAAGTTTCCTTTTCCCATCCAGGAAAACCGGCCTCAGGAATCCGATAAACCAATTCCTTTTTCGTCTTTTTGTGAAAGAAAGGTTTGAAATCGGTGAGGGAATGTAGTATAATCTCAAAAAGTGCCTTTACATAACCAAACCCGTTTCCCCGGGAAAAATGAAAGGAGTCATTTCCGTGAGAAAAAATTTCGGCATTTTGCCATCCGGTGAGCAGGCCACCCTCTACACCATATCCTGCGGTGAAATCACTGCCCAGGTCACCGACTACGGCGCCACCCTGGTAAGCCTTCTGGTACCCGACAAGGAGGGTTCCCTGGCCGACGTGGTGCTGGGCTACGACGACTGCACAGGCTATGCCGCAGGCGAAGGCTGCCTGGGAGCCACCGTAGGTCGGAACGCCAATCGGATTGCGGGAGCCACCTTTCCCCTGGGCAAGAAGGTGGTTCACCTGACCCCCAATGAAAACGGCAACAACCTCCACTCCGGCCCGGACATGTATTTCAAGCGGATGTGGACGCTGGTCTCCGCCTCCGATACCGCCGTCACCTTCAGCCTGCACAGTCCCCACGGCGATCAGGGCTTTCCGGGAAACGCGGACATCCGGGTGACCTACCGTCTGGACGCCGCCGGCGGAGTTCACATCGTCTACGACGGAGTCTGCGACCAGGATACCGTCTTCAATCTGACGAACCACAGCTATTTTAACCTCCGGGGGCAGGCTCATACCGAGGCCGCCATGGAGCAGCTGCTGTCCATGCCCGCCCGGTTCTTTAACCCGGACGACGCTTACGCCATCCCCACCGGGGAAAAGCGGAGTGTGGAGGGCACCCCCATGGACTTCCGCAGTCCCAAGCCCATCGGCCAGGATCTCCACGCGGATTATGAGCCGCTGAATCTTCAGGGCGGGTATGATCACAATTTTGAGGTCTTCTGCAATCCCTGCGCCCAGCTGACAGACCCCGTCTCCGGCCGGAGCATGGCGGTCTACACCGACTGCCCGGGCATTCAGTTCTACTCCGGCAATTTCCTGAACGAAACCGGCAAGGGCGGCGTGCACTACGGCAAGAATTCCGGCGTGGCTCTGGAGACCCAGTTCTACCCCGATGCCATCCATCACCCGGACTGGCCCCAGCCCGTAACCAAGGCGGGAGAGAAGTACCACAGCGAAACCGTCTACCGGTTCCATTGGTAAGATTCAGGAGGAAGCGCACCGCGCTTCCTCCTTTTCGCACTTCCGGCCATTGTCTGCATAAACTGTCCTGTAAGCCTATGCTTGGGCCGCCCCGGCTCACGCCGGGCTGCCCCATCTTCATTCGGGAGGTTTTTCCATGCCAGACCAATGCCGGGACACGCCGCGCTGCGACGGCAGCCAGCAGACCATGTCCATCCACACCCGAAAAATCACCGACTCCTGTCGGGATAAGGACTGCATTGAGGATCTGCGGGTCTATCTCACCGCAGGCTCCCAGGAGCTTCTGGACACCGCGGCCAACGTCCGGGTGCGAAGTGCCGAGCTGATCCATACGGACATCGATGTGGAGCCGGTGGCCTTTGACCGGAACCATTACTGCATCGACGTCACCTTCTATTACCGGGTTCTGGCCGATGCCCTGGTAGGCTCCTGCCGCCCCGCCACCCTGTACGGCCTGGGGGTATTCAACAAGCGGGCGGTGCTCTGCGGCGAGGACAGCCGGGCTCACATTTTCCGCAGCGATACCCGGATCGCCCAGTTCGACGGCTGCGCCACAAGCCACGCCAACCGGCCTACCGCCGTGGTGGAGGTGCTGGATCCCATGGTGCTGAGGTCGAAGATCAAGGAGATCTGCGACTGCGCAGGCGAGGCGGTGGCCGTCCGGATTCCGGAGGGCATCCGGGCCGCCTTTGACGAGGAGCTGGTGCTCACCGGCGGTCAGCGGCGGCTGTTCGTCACCCTGGGTCAGTTTTCCATCGTCCGGCTGGAGCGGGATGCCCAGCTGGTGATCCCGGTTCTCGACTACTCCATCCCCGTGAAGGAATGCTGCGAGTCCGGCGGCTGCTGCACCGAGGATCCCTGCGAAATGTTCAGCCGGATCCCCTTCCCCGCCAAGCAGTTCTCTCCGGATAACTGCGACGGCTGCGGAAACAACGGCTGCAGCTGACACAAACTACACCGAAAGGGGCTGACGCGAATGCGTCAGCCCCTCACGCTTTTTTATTCGACAGCACTCAGGAAGTCCCGGGCAGCGGCCTCCGGGGAATCGTAAGCCCCGTCCATATACGCCCGGGTAACCGAGTACCACTTGGCCGTGATCTCCGGGGTGATGGTGCCGGTATTGACGACCCGATCGGCCATTGCCTCCGGCGACTCCACATCCCGGTAGATGTCCGCCTGGACGGTGTCCACCACCACAGAAGGCACGCCCTTCACCTTGGCCATGGTGTCAATCTCCTGGCGGGTAGCCAGAAACCGGAGAAACTCCATGGCATACTCAGGATCGGCCGCATCCCGGTTCACCGCGAAGCCGAACCAGGGCTCCTGATATACATAGCTTCCCATCTCATCAAAGGGCACATATACGAAACCATATTCGAAGGGTGCGCTCTGGAAGGCCTCGGACTTACTCTCCCGCTTCTTCATGCCGCTGACCTTCTCGGTATCGCAGATCCAAAAGGGGGTCTTCCCTTCAAAGAAATTCAGGATTGCCCCATCATAGTTGTCCTCCGGCAGGGAGACGTTCAGGTCTTCATCGGTATAGCCGTTGTCCCGGATGATATCCAGGAGCCCGAACACCGAAACCAGCCGGTCAGCTGCCATCTGGCCGCCTGCCCTGGCACTTTCCAGAAATTCCATATCCGTACACAGAGCGGTGTTTACTTCCCCCTGGGTCAGTTCGGCGTAGACCTTACCGGCGGGACCCTGGATGGGGGTATATCCCTTTTCCTTCAAGGCTGCCAGTACAGACAGAAACTCCTGGGTATTCTGGGGGAGACTCAGACCCTCGTTCTCCAGAAGCGTGGTATTGACCACCATTCCGGTAACCCGCTGAGCCATGGGGATGGCCTTCTGGACACCGCCGATGTTGTAACTTTTCAGCATCTTCCCATCGATGGCACTTGTGTCAATCCCCGTCAGATCCCGGCACCGGTCGGGCAAGGTGGCGTCCTTAGCGTTCATGAACTCCGCCGAGACCATCATGATATCCACGCGTCCAGATAGGCCTCCAGATTCCTTCCGCCCACCTGCTCGTAGGAAAAGGTGATGTCGGGATAGTACCGGTTAAAGTCATTTGTCACCTGATCCAGAGCCTCGAAATTCCCGAAAAAGTAACGGTCTCCAACTGAACAGAGGCTCGGGCATCCAGGCTCGGCCGAAAATCCCCTTAGCTTTCCGCCTGCTTTCCGGCGCAGCCGGAAAGCAGCACCGCCGCCAGAATGGCCGCCAGAATGCGATAAATCCCACGTTTTTTCATGAAACCCCTCCCGAATCTCTACAGGGTATGATTCTTGATTTTTTGCAGATATTGCCGCAGCTTGCTCACATCCACAGGCTTGGCAATGTGCCCGTTCATACCGCTGGCCAGGCATGCCTGAACATCCTCGGCAAAGGCATCTGCCGTCATGGCCACAATGGGAATGTTGCCGTTTTTCTCCGCAGGCAGAGTCCGAATTTTCCGGGTGGCCTCCAGACCGGTCATTTCCGGCATCTGCACGTCCATGAAGATGGCATCATAGGTGCCGGGCGGCACGCTGGAGATCACATCCAGGCAGACACGACCGTTTTTCGCCCGGTCGCAGCTGTCCCCGCACTCGGCCAGAAGAATCTGAACGATCTCCCAGTTCATGTCGTTGTCCTCTGCCACCAGCAGGTGAAGCCCGCTCACATCCACATCCGGGCTTCCCGGCTCTCCGGCACAGGTGTCCGGCTGCCGGGCAACGGGCAGTGACAGTCCAACCGTAAAGGTGGTGCCCTGGTTCACCTGGCTCTGACAGTCGATGGTACCGTCCATCAGTTCCACCATCTGCCGGACGATGGCCAGTCCCAGGCCGGAGCCCTGGGTTCGGTTGACCTGCGTGCTCACTGCCCTGGCAAAGGACTGATACATCTGCTTCTGGAACTCCGGGCTCATGCCGATGCCCGTGTCCGAAATCCGGAAGATCAGGTGCACATGGCTCTCGTCCAGCGGCTCTTCCCGGAAGGATATGTGGATGCTGCCGCCGGGAGGTGTATATTTGACAGCATTGGTCAGCAGGTTGATGTAGATCTGGTTCAGCCGGATGGGGTCGGCGCTGACCTGGGGGCTGGCAAACTCCGGCACGTCATAGGTAAGCCGCTGACCCTTCTCCTGCACCTGGGGCGTAATGATCTCCAGCAGTCCGGAAATCAGCTCCGGCAAAGAAACATCCGTAGGCGTCAGCACAAATTTTCCGCTTTCAATTTTGGAAATATCCAGCACATCATTGATAAGCGTCAGCAGCTGACGGCCGGCGTTGGAAGCCTTGTTCAGGCATTGGGCGACATATGCCGGATCATCCAGATTCCGCTGGGCAATGGCCGTCATGCTCAGCACCGCGTTCATAGGCGTGCGGATATCGTGGGACATGGCGGACAGGAAATTGGTCTTGGCCTGGCTGGCCTGTCTTGCCAGCCGGGCAGCCTCCCGAAGCTGCCGGTTGACCCACAAAAGGTGCACACCATCCAGGACGATCAGCACCATCAGGCAGCCGCAGACGATCAGCACCAGAACCCAGGCACTGTTTTCGGGGATCAGCTCCGCCTCGGGAATGAAGCCCACAATATCCAGCTTGGAGTCCTCGCCGAAGGAGGAAAAATACCACAGGCAGTCCTCGCCCCGGAAATCCTTGTAATGCAGCACGCCGATCTCACACCTGTCCAGCTCCTCGGCAAAGTCGTACATCTTATTGTAGTCGTCCTGGAAGTTATAGGCCCGGATATAGTCCAGGAAGTTCTCAGACCGCATAGAAGGCGACTGCACCACATATTCCCCCGCCCGGGTAATGATGCCCACCTCCGCCGACGGATACTCCGCCGGGAACACCCAGCTTTTTTGCAGGACATCCGTAGGAATGGCCCGCAGAAGCAGATAGTCCTTGGAGCCATCCCCGATCCGTAGAGTCACCCTGGCTCCCACGCTCACCGCGTTGGAAAGGTTCTCATTCAGCCGGTATTTTCCCACCACGCGGAACTTGGCTCCGGTACCGTCAAAAATTTCCCGCATACTGCTGTTCATCCGCTGCGCATAGTCGGTGGCTTTGTCAATGAATTTGCTGTAGGTGTCGATTTCCTCCTGCCCTGCCGGGTAATACGCCGACCAGGCCTGCAGGGTGTCCATATCCACAATGTGGGCAAAGCGGCTGGAATTGGTGTTGATTTTCCGCAGAAATTCCAGTGCCTGAGGCAGATTCATCCCGCTTTTTGTAATATAGGCACTCCAGTTTTCCACATAGCCCCGCTCGCTGTCCAGATAATTCTGGGACACCGACTTCATAGACTCCACCGTGGCAATAAACTCATCCCGCTTTGTACTCCTTTGCTCCCGGTGGAGCTGCCTGGCATAGCTCACGGACACCGCCACCGCGAACAGGATTACCAGCAGGTTGCACAGCACCAGGACGATTTTTCTATTCTTTCCCAAATCGTCGTTATGCAATGACGCTCGCCTCCGATTTATCTTTCCGCCCGGATCGCCCCAGGGCGCAGCTGCACATGAGATCGGAATTATTATAACAGAACCGAATCTTTTTGTCCACCGGCGAAGGGATTTTTTGATTATTATCGCAAAAAACCTGCTGACTTTGTCAAAAAGGCACTCCAGCAAAAGCCGAAGTGCCTTATTTTCAGGAAATCAATCCGATTCCCCGGCGGAGGGTCTCCTCGTCGATGGCACCGGCGGCGTAGGTGATCAGATGCCCCTGGGCATCGATGAAATAGGTACAGGGCAGGGCTGTGACTCCATAGGCTCGGACGGCACTGAACTCGGTGTCAAAGAACACCGGCAGCGTATAGCTCTTGTCCTCGAGGAATGCCTCCGCCTTTTCCCGGGTCTCCTGGATTCCGTCGGTCATGTTCACCATCAGAAATTGGACATCTTCTCCCATTTCGTTGTAAACCCGCTGAAAATCCGGAAGCTCCTGCTTGCAGGGGCCGCACCAGCTGGCCCAGANNTTCCACGTCAGCTCCACGGACTGCTGATAGGGCACATAGCCCTTTTCCGCCGTGTACTGATAGACCGTCGTGGAGACGGTGGAGGCGCTGCCTGCCGTCAGGCTCGACGGCGCTGCGCTCAGCTCGATCTTATACGCGTCCGCGACCTCGACGGTGTAGCTCGCCGTCCCGACGATAACGTCGGAGGTGTTCTTGACCGTCGCGGTGATCGTGGCCGTCCCGGCGGCGACGCCGGTCACGATGCCGGTCGAAGCGTCGACCGTGGCGACTGCCGTATTGCTGCTGGCATAGGTGAGCGTATCGCCAGTCGTGGCCTTTGCGGTGTTCGTGGCCGTTTTGTCCTTTTCGACCGTCAGCTTCTGCTTTTCAAAGGTCACGGTATGCGTCCCAGACGCCGTGACGGTCACAGCGACCTGCGCCGTGGCCGTGCCGCAGCTGAGTGTCAGCGTGGCCGAACCGGTCTTCACCGCCGTCAGCGCGACGGTGCAGCTGCCATTTGAAATGTTACCAGCCTGCGCCGTCACGACGGTCGCATCGGACGATTGGACTGTCAGCACGTCGCCGCTCGCCGCGCCCGTGAGCGTCACGGACAGGGAAGCAGTCTTCTCGCTGTCAGCGTCGATCTCGATGGAAGTGTCGGCCGTGATCGCGCTCACGCCCGACTGCACAGTGATCTGGACGCTGCCGAGCGTCTGCTCGGTCTGGTCTTCCAGTGTCACCTTCGCCGTAATGGTGGCGGAGCCGACTTTGTTTGCCGTCAACGTTGTGTTGCTGACGCTGACGATCTCCGGATGGTCGCTGGTGAAGACAGCACCATCAATGGGGCTGCCATCAGCCGTAGCGCTGACCGTCGTCGTATCGCCGACCTTCAGCGTCGTATTTCCCGCTGTGACTGAGATCGTTCCCTCCACGGCGAATACCGCCGGGACCATGGCGATGACGAGCGTCAGCACCACGAACAGGCTCAGAAGCTTTGCAAATGTACGTTTCATCCCTGTACACCTCTTTCTGCGGCGAGCTTCGCCGCTTCTTTTGTGACTCCAGTTTACCGTAAGATTTAAAAATTGCAATACTTTTGTAAATAATTCAGAAATTCTTCACAACTTTCCGCCCCAGCCGCAGGAAGCCCCCGGAAACACAGGAAGACCCTTCCCCAAATTGCTAAAAAAAGATCGTGTTTCCGTTCCTTGCGGGAGACTTGCAGGATCTGCGTAGGGGGCGATGCCCACATCGCCCCGGCAGCATGTACATCCGAAACACGGGGGGCCTTCGGCGAATTCGATGCTTCCCCACGGGCCGATGTAGGCATCGGCCCCTACAGTTGAAGAAGCAGGCACGTCGAAAAGCTCTTTCCCAAAGAGGGAAAGAGCTTTCGTTTCGCTTATTTTTCCTTATAATAGAGCATACAGTGGCAGTAGCCCTCAAAGTTGGGGTCGGCGATCTGCTCGCGGAATTCCTTGCACATGCACTTGTTTTCCTCCGTCCGCGCGAGCCGGCACGGGCAGTAGCCGCCGGTGCGCTTGAGCCCCTCCTTGACGCGGGCGACGACCGCCTTGTCTTCGTTCAGCCGGACCTTCACAGCGCCTCCAGCTCCTTCTTGAGCGCGTCCTTCTCCCGGTAGCCGACCAGACGCTTCACGACCTTGCCGCCCTTGATGCACAGCAGCGTCGGGATCGACTCGATGCCGAATTCCATCGCCAGATCGCGCTCGTCGTCGACGTTGACCTTGCAGAACTTCACGCCGTCCATCTCGCCGTCCAGCGCCTCCATCACAGGCGCGAGCATCATGCACGGGCCGCACCAGCTGGCCCAGAAGTTCAGCACCACCGGCTTTCCCAGGCAGTCAGACAATTTTGCCGGGTTGCCTTCCCCATCGTACACCGTAAAATCCGGGGCGGCGATGTAGTCGCCCTCGGTGGTCTCCTGAGCCAGCTGCTCCGGTGCCGGCTGGCTCTCGCTCAGATGCCGATAGAGCACCGAGGCTCCAATCAGAAGCCCGACAAGCAGCAGTGCCGCCAGAGGCCAGGTACATTTCTTTTTCATCCGATCCCTCCCGATTGCAGCAGTCCCAGCAGACGACCCAGGGTTCCCGTGGCCATCAGCACCCCCACGAGAATCAGAAAGCCGCCGCTGAGCCCGTTGATGATTCGATAATGCCGCTTGACCCAGTCAAAGGCGGCTTTCAGCGCGTCAATGAGTACCGCGCTGACTAAAAACGGAATTCCCAGCCCCAGGGAATAGGCAAGGAGCATCCCCATGCCCTCCAGGGCGTGACCCCGCTGGGAAGCCAGCAGCAGTGCCGACCCCAGGAAGGCCCCTACGCAGGGTGTCCAGCCCAGGGAGAACACAACGCCGAAAAGGAAGGCCGAGAATACCGACAGCCTGGGGGTGTCCAGCATCCGGCTGCCTCCCTGGAACAGGTTCCACCGGAACAGACCCAGATAATTCAGCCCGAAAACAATCACCACAATGCCGCTGAGAAGCTCCACCGGCCGCCGGTAGGCGGTCAGAAGGCTCCCGACGGTACCGGCCAGGGCACCCATGGCCATGAACACGGCGGTGAAACCCGCCACAAAGCCCAGGCCGCAGGCAAGGGTTCTGCCGGTGCTCCGCTCCCCCCCGCCGGCAAAATAGGACACATAGATGGGCAGCATGGGCAGCAGGCAGGGCGACAGGAAGGTAACGATTCCTTCCAGGAAGGAGATCAAATACTGCATAATTACCTCATTGGGGATAAGAATTCTTCTGCCATTTGCGCCGCTACCGCCCCGTCGGCAGCGGCGGTGATGATCTGGCGCAGGGGCTTCGCCCGGATGTCTCCGGCGGCAAACACCCCGGGGATTTCGGTTTCGGTGGTCTCCCCGGCGGGAAGATAACCCTTTTCGTCCAGGGCAAGCTGACCAGCCAGAAGCTCCGTCGCCGGCCGGCGGCCAATACTGACGAACAGGCCGTCGCAGGAAATCTCCGTCTCCATTCCGGTTCGGCTGTCCCGAACCCGGATGCCGGTAAGCGCATCCTCCCCCAGCAGGCAGGTGATCTCGCTGTTCCAGCGAAATTCCACATTTTCCGCCGCCAGCAGCCGGGCGTAAGAAGTCCTCTCCGCCCGGAGACTGTCCCGGCGGTGGACAAGGATCACTCTTTTCGCAAGTCCCGCCAGATGCAGGGCTTCTCCGGCGGCACTGTTCCCGCCGCCCACCACCGCCACGGTTTTTCCCCGGTAGAAAAAGCCGTCGCAGGCGGCGCAGTAGTGTACGCCCCGGCCGGTGAGCCGTTCTTCTCCGGGCAGGTTCAGCCTTCTGGGCTGACTGCCCCCCGCAAGGATCACGGCTCTTCCCAGAAAGTCCCCCGCGTCTGTTTCCAGACATTTTGGATTTCCGGTAAGCTTCAGGGATGTTGCCTGGGCGCGGCAGACTTCCAGGCCGAATTTTCTTGCCTGGGTTTCCATGCTCCGCGCCAGCAAGACCCCGTCGACGGCCTCCGGAAAGCCGGGATAATTCTCGATCCGGCTGCTGCGCGCCATCTGGCCGCCGGGGGCAAGCCCCTCCAGCAGCAGCGTTCTCCGGCCTGACCGGGCGGCGTAGAGTCCGGCGGTAAGCCCTGCCGGGCCGCCGCCCAGGATGATTATATCATAAATTTCAGAATTTTCCATGCCCAATCCTCCTTTTTCGGATAGTATACCCTTTTCTCGGAAATTTCTCCCATCGGATTGCCTTTCCCGGAATTGCGCAAAGGAAAAAATCCACCGTTCAGCCGCCGACGTTATTCAGAGTCTCCATGCCGCAGGCGATTGATTCAGCGGTTCCATAGGTATGGCAGCACCGCGTCCTTCCGGGGCCGCATACACACCGCCCCAGTCGGCCAGCAGAGATGCCGGACAGGCCACCGCCAGAAGAATGCTCGGAAATCTCTCTTCATCAATTATGCGTATGCGCTCCATTGCGTCAGGAGGGAATGCTTCCAATCCATGCGGGTACATCAATCGGAAGTGGGGTCGTTCTTTGACAAGCGGAGGCAGGGGCGGCCAATGTCCGCCCCTGCTGATATTCCCGATGGTTCTCAGACTCCCAGGATCGCCTCGGCGGTGAGAATGCCGTCAAGGGCGGCGGACATGATGCCCCCGGCGTAGCCCGCGCCCTCACCGGTGGGGTACAGCCCCCGCAGAGCGGACTGGCGGCTGCCGTCCCGGACAATCCGCACCGGCGAGGAGCTTCTGGTCTCCGGGGCGGTAAGCACCGCATCCGGCGCGGCGAAGCCGGAAAGCTTCCGGTCAAGCTTTGGCAGAGCCTGCTCCATGGCGGCGGTCAGCTGTTCCGGAAGCACCTCATGCAGGTCACACCAGGTGATGCCAGGGCGGTAGGTAGGCTGAACGCTTCCCGACCCCTGACTTGGGCGGTGAGCCAGGAAGTCCCCAACCTGCTGAGCCGGTGCCCGATAGCTTCCGCTGACCCGGTAGGCTCTTTCCTCAATTTCCCGCTGCCAGCGCATACCGCCCAAAGCCCCTTCATAAGGGAAATCCGCCGGCTTCACCGTTACGAGCAGAGCCGCGTTGGCGTTCTCCCCCTCCCGGTCTGCGTTGCTCATGCCGTTGGTGACGACCCGGCCTTCCTCGCTGGCCGCCGCCACCACATACCCTCCGGGGCACATGCAGAAGGTGTACACCGTAGCATCCTCCAGGTGCACCACCAGCTTGTAGTCCGCCGGCGGCAGAGCCGGATTCTCCATGCCGTACTGCGCCCGGTTGATAACGGTCTGCTTCTGCTCGATCCGGGCTCCCATGGCAAAGGGCTTTGGCTCCATGGGAATGCCGGTCGCCTCCAGCATTTCAAACGTATCCCGGGCACTGTGGCCGATGGCAAGCACCGCCGCCCGGCAGGGGATGATTTCTCCGGAATCGGTTTTCACCCCGGTAAGCCGGCCGTTTTCGGCGCAAAGCTCCGTGACCTGGGTGGAAAAGCGCACCTCGCCGCCTAAGTCAATGATCCGCTTTCGCAGATTCTGCACCACGGTCAGCAGCACGTCCGTGCCCACATGGGGCTTGGCATCATAGAGAATGTCCTCCCGCGCTCCGGCCTTCACGAACTGCTCCAGCACCCAGCCGATTCTGGGGTTATTCACCCCGGTGTTCAGCTTGCCGTCGGAGAAGGTACCCGCGCCGCCCTCGCCGAACTGGACGTTGCTCCGGGTGTCCAGAGACCCCCCGGCGAAGAAGGCCTCCACCTTGGCGTGACGGCTTTGGGCGTCCTCTCCCCGTTCCAGCACCAGGGGCTTCCAGCCCGCCTGGGCCAGGATCAGGGCGGCAAACATCCCCGCCGGGCCGAAGCCGATGACCACCGGCCGGAATTCCGGGGCGGGAATCGCCTTGGCAGGTCGATAATGGGCAGTTGGGGCGATGGCGGCTTTCTTGCAGCCGCTCATGCTGAGGATTTTATTTTCGTTCCCTTCCACCGCCACGTCCACGGTGTAGATGATTTTCACATCCGGCTTTTTCCGGGCATCCACGCTGCGCCGGACGATGGTGAGCTTCCGGATTCTGGAATTGGACACCCGGAGCAGCCGAGCCGCCTCAAATTGCAGCTGATGGCCATTGTGTTCCGGGGGCAGGGTAATGTCCCGCAGTCGAATCATAGCTTTCCTCCCGCGCAAAGTCCTGCCAGTCGGCCGGAGCTCCACGCCCATTGCAGATTGTAGCCGCCGCAGTCGCCGTCGATGTCCAGCACCTCGCCGCAGGCGTACAGGCCGGGCACGATCCGGCTTTCCATGGTTTTCTCGTCAAATTGGGATGTCAGAATGCCCCCGGCGGTAACTTGGGCACTATCCATGCCCATCGGCTCCGTCAGGCTCACCTCCAGGCATTTCACCCCTCTCGCCGCCTGGACAAGCTCGCCGTCAGAAAGGCTGCTTGCCGGGCCATTCAGAGTCAGCCCCGCGCTCTGGGTCAGCACCCGACCCAGCCGATTGTGCAGGATGCCCGTGAGCAATTCCGATACCGGAAGGACGGTATTCCGGCGTTTTTCCAGCTCGGAAATTAGGGCTTTTCCATCCATTTCCGGCAGAAAATCCAACCGACACAGCCAATCTCCCCCGCCCTGGCACACGTCCCGGGAAATCTCGAAAATCACCGGGCCGGACAGGCCGTACTCCGTAAACTGGAGCTGACCCTCGCTTTCGGCGGTGACTTTCCCGTCATGGACAACGGCCGCCCGGCAGTTGGCCCGAACGCCCTTCAGTGCCGCCGCCCCCCTCCAGCCGGATTTCAGCTGCACCAGGGTGGGGCGCAGCTTGGTGCAGCCGTGACCCAGGGAGCGCAGGAGCTTGTAGCCGGACATGGAGCCGCCCAGCTTGGTTCCGGCCAGCCCGCCGCAGGCGATGATCAGCCGGTTACATTCCACGCCTTCCCCCCGGCTCTGCACCAGAAAGCCGGAGGCGGTTTTCTTTACTTTTTCCACTTCAAAGCCCAATTTCACTTGGATATTCGGCTTTTCCAGGGCAAACCGCAGCACATCCACCACGGAATTGGCCTGGTCGGAATAAGGGTACACCCGGCCGGAATCCTCCGCCAGGGTCAGAAGCCCCAGGGAACGGAACCAGTCCAGGGTCTTCTCCGGCGGGAACATTTCGATTGCGTACCGGGCAAATTCCGGGGCACTGCCGTGGTAGCCCCCGACCGCCGCGTGCAGATTCGTCAGGTTGCAGCGGCCGTTGCCTGTGGCAAGTAATTTCCGCCCCACCCGTGCCTGCCGCTCCAGGAGTACCACCTGAGTCTCTTCCTTTTCCGCCGCCGACAGAGCCGCCGCCATGCCGGAGGCCCCGCCGCCGATGATTCCGATGACCATTTTTCCAGTTCCCTTCCTATTTTTCCCTATTATACTCGATTGGCCGGATTTACACAAGAAAAACCTTTTCACGCAGGGAAAAATGTGCTATACTCTCCCTTGGTGATAGCATGGATCGAAGCAAAATTGAAAAAATCGCCCAAAGCCAGGAGGATCGGCTGCTTCTTGCCAAGCTTTGGGACAAGATCAACGCCGGGATGAACCGAAACATTCCGGCCTCCACCTGTTTTCTGTCCCTGCGGGAGCAGGAGCTTGCCAAGTACCTGTTCGGCACGCCGGTCGGGCTTCACACCTTCGGCGGCTATGAGGACGCGGAGCGGAAAATGCTGATTTATCTGCCGGAATATCTGGACGCGGATGCCCTGTATGCCGGGGATTCCCCCTGTGTGTGCCTCCGGGCTAGCTTTTTCCAGGGGGACAGCCCCAACCACCGGGATTTTCTGGGAGCACTGATGGGCGCGGGCATTGCCCGGGAAACCGTGGGGGATATCTGCGTAGGCAGCGGCAGCTGTGATTTTTTCGTCACGGCGGAAATCGCTCCCTATTTATTACAGAATTTCACCTCCGCCGGGCGGACGAAGCTCCACCTGGAGCAGGTATCCCTGCGGGAAGCCCGGATTCCGGAGCCGGAAGTGAAGGAAATCCGGGACACGGTGGCGTCATTGCGCCTGGACAGCGTCATCGCCTCCGGCTTTCGCATTGGGCGGAGTCTGGCCGCCCAGTATATCGCCGCGGGAAAAGCCAGCCTGGATGGCCTACCCGTGGAAAAGCCCGACCGGCCTGTCCCGGAGGGGGCGAAAATCTCCGTCCGGGGTCTGGGCAAAATTCGCCTGACCCAGGTTGGCGGCAAAACCAAAAAGGATCGAATTTCGGTGGTCATCCACCGGTATGTGTGAGGAAATTCCTATGAATATGAGCGAAGTCGTCACCAGAATCAACTTTCTGGCGAAAAAGGCAAAAACCGAAGGCCTGACCAACGAGGAAACCGCCGAGCGGGACAAGCTGCGAAGGATTTATATCGATTCCGTCAAGGCCAACCTGGTGGGTCAGCTGGAAAACACCTATATTCTGGAGCCGGACGGCACGAAAAAGAAGCTGGAGCGGAAATAAGGAGGGATTTCATGGCATTTCTGCCCGTTACCAGGGAGGAAATGGAGGCTCGGGGCTGGGAAAGCTGCGACTTTGTCTACGTCATTGGCGACGCCTATGTGGATCACCCCTCCTTTGGCCATGCCATTATCAGCCGGATTCTGGAGGCTCACGGCTACAACGTGGGCATTATCTCCCAGCCGGACTGGAAGAACCCTAAGTCCATCGACGTCTTCGGCCGTCCCCGGCTGGGCTTTCTGGTATCCGGGGGCAACATGGACTCCATGGTCAACCACTATTCCGTGGCCAAACGCCGCCGGAAAACCGATGCCTTCACCCCCGGCGGGGTCATGGGCAAGCGGCCGGACTACGCAACCATCGTCTACTGCAATCTCATCCGTCAGACCTACCAGGATGTGCCCGTTCTCATCGGCGGGATCGAGGCAAGCCTGCGGCGGCTTGCCCACTACGACTACTGGTCGGAGAGCCTGAAACGCTCCATTTTGCTGGACAGCCAGGCGGATCTTCTCATGTACGGCATGGGGGAAAGGAGCATTGTGGAGATTGCCGAGGCTCTGAACGCCGGCATGAACGTCCGGGACATCACCTACATTGACGGCACCGTCTTCCGCACCGCCCAGCCCGACGACAGCCTTCCCACGATTTTTCTGTCCGGCTACGAGAAGCTGAAGGCCGATCGAAGAAAATACGCCGAGTCCTTCAGAATCCAGTACGGCAACTGTGACCCCTTCACCGCCAAGCGGCTGGCCGAACCCTACGGCCGGGAATTTGTGGTGCAGAACCCGCCCCAGAAGCCTCTGAGTACCCAGGAAATGGATATGGTTTACGACCTGCCCTTTGAGCGGGCATGGCACCCCAGTTATACGAAGCTGGGCGGCGTGCCCGCCATCGAGGAGGTCAAATTCAGTCTGGTTTCCAACCGGGGCTGCTTCGGAGCCTGCTCCTTCTGCGCCCTGACCTTCCACCAGGGTCGGATCGTCCAGGTGCGAAGCCACGAGTCCATTGTCCGGGAAGCCGAGAAAATGGTGAAAGATCCGGATTTCAAGGGCTACATCCACGATGTTGGGGGGCCCACCGCCAATTTCCGGCATCCGGCCTGCGAAAAGCAAATGACCAAGGGCTGCTGCGGCACACGGCAGTGCCTCTACCCCACCCCCTGCAAGAACATGAACGCCGACCACTCGGACTACGTCACGCTTCTTCGCAAGCTCCGGAAAATTCCAGGGGTGAAGAAGGTGTTCGTCCGCAGCGGCATTCGCTTTGACTATCTGCTGGCGGATAAGAAGGACACCTTTCTCCGGGAGCTGGTGCGCTATCACGTCTCCGGCCAACTGAAAGTGGCTCCGGAGCATGTGGCCGATGCGGTGCTGTGCCGGATGGGCAAGCCCCGAAACGCGGTATACAACCGGTTTGTGGAAAAATATTTCGCGCTGAACCGGCAGTACGGCATGAATCAGTTCCTGGTGCCCTATCTCATGTCCAGCCACCCCGGCTCCACCCTGAAGGAGGCGGTGGAGCTGGCGGAGTACATCCGGGACATGGGCTACAACCCGGAGCAGGTGCAGGACTTCTACCCCACCCCCTCCACCCTGTCCACGGTGATGTACTACACGGGGCTTGATCCCCGGACTATGGAGCCGGTCTATGTACCCACTGACCCCCACGAAAAGGCCATGCAGCGTGCCCTGATCCAGTACCGGGATCCGAAAAACCATTACCTGGTGAAGGAAGCTCTGGTAAAGGCTCATCGGGAGGATCTGATCGGCTCCGGCTCCAAGTGCCTGATCCGGGCAGTGCCGCCCCGGGGCGGCGGAAAACCAGGCATGGGAAAACCAGGCAGCAAACCGGCAGGCAAAAAGCCAACCGTCAAGGCCGCGCCTTCCCGGAAGCGGAAATAACGCAATGAAGGTGCCACCGGAACCGGTGGCACCTTTGCTTGTATTTTGCGCAAATTCACGACAAAGTCCGTAGAGGGCGATGCTCTCATTAGCCCATGAATTGCAAGTCTGTCCTTATATTCCAGGCCTCCTAGGGAAACTCTGAATAAATCGTCTGCGGCTGAACGACGGATCTTTTGCTCCCAGACTGCGGTTCTAAAAACGGGAAATACATACAGTATTCCTCCGTTTTCAGAACCTCGCCTGAGAACAAAGCCTCTCGCTGTCAGCTCTCGCGGATTTCATCAGAGCTTCCCCAGAAACTTTCGGTTCCGGTTCCTCCGGGGGGGCAATTTTCTTGTCCCGGCGAGAAAATTGATCAGAAGCCGGCTCAAGGGGCGCTGCCGAAAAGCCGCCCCCTTGAGAATCCCCCGGCCGCACCGCCGAAACTGCGTCAAAAAATTTCGGCTTGTTGTCGATGGGCTTAGGGCAACAACGCACAATTTGACAAAAAGACGGCTGAGGCTCGCAGGCACAATTGTGCGGTATTGCCCTAGCAAAAAAGCCCGAAAAAATATGTTGTCATGCGCTAAGGGTAAAACGGATTGCCACACCAATGACATCGGTCACTGGTTCGCAATGACATGCTTGCTTTACGCCGGCTCTAAACAAATAAAAACCCCCTTGCGTTTCCGCAAGGGGGTTCTGAGCGTTAAATCAAGAGGGAATCAATAGAACTTTCTCTTGTTCTTACGGGCGGCCTCGGACTTCTGCTTACGCTTCAGGCTGGGGCTGACGTAATGCTCGCGCTTCTTCACTTCGGCGATAACGCCCTCCTTGGCGCAGCTCCGCTTAAAACGGCGCAGGGCACTCTCCAGAGACTCGTTCTCCTTAACGCGAATTTCAGACATTGTTTTCCCTCCCTCCGATGGCATCCGGCTAAATCCAGGATGCGTTCAGGGCCTCAATACTAGGCTAGAATATTATATACGCTGTTTCCCCAATTGTCAATAAAGATTTTTGTTTTTTTACAAATTATTTGACGATCAGATTGACCAGCTTATTCTTGACCACGATGGTCTTGACGATGCTGCCGCCCTGCTTTGCCAGGAATTTGGCGATTCTCTCATCGGCGGTGGCGTTGGCGACGACCTGCTCGTCGGGAAGGTCGGCATCCATCAAAACCGTTCCGCGCATCTTGCCGTTGACCTGCACCGCAATGTTCACCTCGGCGTCCTTGCACTTATTTTCGTCATAGGCAGGCCAAGGCTCGTAGGCGATGGTCTTGTCGTGACCCAACAGCTGCCACATTTCCTCGCCCACATGGGGGGTGATGCAGGAGAGCATCTTGATAAAGCCCTCGGCGTACTCCCTGGGGCAAGTGCCGTTCTTATAGACCTCGTTGACGAAGACCATCATCTGGGCAATGGCGGTGTTGAAGCCCAGGGACTCAAAGTCGCTTGTGACCTTCTTCACGGTCTGGTGATAAATCTTCGTCAGCTTGCCGTCGTTATCCTCGGTGATATTGGCAGGCTCGGTGAAGAAATTCCACACCCGGTTGATGAACTTCTTGGCACCCACCACGCCGGTGGTGCTCCAGGGCTTGGAAACCTCCAGCGGACCCATGAACATCTCGTACAGCCGCAGGGTATCCGCGCCGTAGTCCCGGACAACGTCACTGGGATTCACCACAAATTCCGGGTAGCGCTTTCCCATCTTGATGCCGTTCTCACCCAGGATCATGCCCTGGTGTACCAGCTTCTGGAATGGCTCCTTTACAGGGGAAATGCCTTCATCATACAGGAACCGGTTCCAGATCCTGGAATAAATCAGGTGTCCCACCGCGTGCTCCGGGCCGCCCACATACAGATCCACCGGCATCCAGTGCTTCAGAAGCTCCGGGTCGCACAGCTGCTTATCGTTTCTGGGATCGATATAGCGCATGTAGTACCAGGAGGAACCGGCGGAGCCGGGCATGGTGGAGGTCTCCCGGGTTCCATGAATCCCATGGCGGTCGTACTTCTTCCACTCGGTGGCGTTTTCCAGAGGAGCCTGGCCGTTCTTGCCCCTGTAATCGGCCAGCTCCGGCAGGATCACGGGCAGCTCCTCATCGGGAACAAAGTAGATTTTGCCGTCGTCGGTGTACACGCAGGGAACCGGCTCGCCCCAGTACCGCTGGCGGGCGAAAATCCACTCCCGGAAGTGGTAGTTGACCTTCCGGCGGGCAACGCCCATGGCCTCCAGCTTCTGGGTGATGGCTTCCTTGGCCTGCTCCACGGTCAGGCCGTCGAACTCTTCGGAGTTCATAAGGCGGCAGCCCTTGCCCAGGTAGTCCTGCTTCTCGAAGGCTCGCTGGCTGACATCCCGACCCTCAATGACCTGGATCATGGGGATCTTGTGGGCAACGGCGTACTCGAAGTCACGCTGGTCGTGGCTGGGCACGGCCATCACCGCGCCGGTGCCGTAGTTGGCCAGAACGAAGTCGCCGATGAACACAGGCACCTGCTTGCCGTTGACGGGGTTGATGGCGTACACGCCCTCCAGCCGGCAGCCGGTCTTGCCCTTGTTCAGCTCTGTGCGATCCATGTCGCTCTTCTTGACGGTCTCGTCAATGTATGCCTGAACCGCTTCCTTGTTCTGCACCCGATCCATAAGGCTTTCCACAATCTTGCCGTCGGGAGCCAGCACCATAAAGGTGATTCCGTAAATGGTCTCGATACAGGTGGTGTAGATGGAGAACGCTCCGCCGCCCACCAGCTGGAAATCCACCTCCACGCCGGTGGATTTGCCGATCCAGTTGCGCTGAATCTCCTTGGTGGACTCAGGCCAGTCGATCTCGTTGAGCCCCTCCAGCAGCTTCTCGGCGAAGGCAGGCTGGTCAATGACCCACTGCATCATGTTCTTCTTCACGACAGGGTAGCCGCCCCGCTCGGACTTGCCGTCGATGACCTCATCGTTACTGAGCACCGTGCCCAGCTCCTCGCACCAGTTGACAGGCATTTCGATCCGCTTGGCGTAGCCCGCCTCGTAGAGCCTCTTGAAGATCCACTGAGTCCACTTGTAGAAGGAGGGGTCGGAGGTGGCGATCATCTTCGACCAGTCGTAGTCGAAGCCCAGCTCCCGCAGCTGCTTGGAGAAGGTCTTGATGTTCTCCTGTGTGAAGCCGTCGGGATGGTGGCCGGTGGTGACGGCATACTGCTCGGCAGGCAGGCCGAAGGAGTCATAGCCCATGGGATGCAGCACGTTGTAGCCCTGCATCCGCTTCATCCGGGACATGATGTCGGTGGCCGTATAGCCCTCGGGATGCCCCGCGTGCAGACCCACGCCGGAGGGGTAAGGGAACATATCCAGCACATAATACTTGGGCTTGGAGAAATCCCAGACATCCGTGTGGAAGGTGTCGTTTTCCTCCCAGTACTTGTGCCATTTCCCTTCAATGCCAGCAAAATCGTAGTTCATTGTGAACATTCCTTCCTAAAAACCGCGTTATTCCGCGATAATAATCTCTCTCAGGTCAACCACTTCCGCGTCTGCCCACAGCCGCTCCAGGGCGTAGAACTTCCGGGCTTCCTCGGTAAACACATGCACCACCAGGGTGCCGTAGTCCAATAGCTCCCAGGCACTGCCCCGGTGTCCCTCCCGCCCCAGCATAGGCTCGCCCAGCTGCTCCAGGGTGTACTCGGCATAGTCGCACAGGGTCTTGACATGGGTGTTGGAGGTGCCGGTGCAAATGAGGAAGTAGTCCGCCAGAGAGCTGACGGAATCAATTCTCAGAAGCTTGATATCCATGCCCTTCTTGGCGTCCAGTGCCTTGGTCACAGCAACGGCGATCTCTTTGGGTGTTAACATAACATCTATCCTTTCTGGGATTCTTGGGATGCTCTGAAAATTCAGCGTTTCTCCTGATTCAGCCAGGCCAATGCCTCCCGGGAGGCGGGAGAGACCTCGACCCCCTGCTCCTTCAGGTGCTCCAGGGTCATTTCCAGCCCCAGCTTCAGTGCCCCGTCCAGATCGGTAAAGGCCAGAACCCGAAGCTTCTCCACTCCGGGGAAGTCCCGGTTTGGCTCCATGTAATCGGCAACGTAAATGATTTTCTCCAGCAGGGTCATATCCGCCTTGCCGGTGGTGTGGGACGCGATGGCGGACACCACCTCCGGGTTCTCCCCGAAAATCCGCTGGGCAACCAGACTGCCCGTCAGCGCGTGGAGGGTTCTGGGGTAACGCTTGGAAAAATCGTCTAATAGTTTACCATAGGCATCGCACAATGTCAATTGCAGGGGGCCGTCGATGGCCTTGGTAATGTCGTGGAGGATGCCCGCCCGGGCGGCGTCGGTGACATTTGCCCCCCAACGCTCCGCCAGAGCCACCGCCGTGTCCCGGCAGCCCAGCACATGGCGTACCCGATTGGGATTCAGAAGGCTCACCACCACCTGCTCTAATCTTTCCATGGGCAGGTTCTTCCAGTTGGCGCGGGTATCATAGAGGTAATTTTCCCGGATGTAGTCCAGCACCCCCGCGGGCAGAAACTCCCCGGCGCAGCGGAAGGCCAGAAGCCGACGCATCTGGGTAGAGGAAATGACGATCACGTCATTGTGAACCAGGACGACCTTTGCGCCTCTTGCTTCCAGATTCTCCTTCTGCTTCAGAGCGGCGGTCTTTTCCCCCTTGTCCCCCCGGTAGAAGACCCCCAGAGTCACCTCTCCCAGAATTCTCTCCGGGTTTTTCCAGGTGTCGAAGGTCAGGAACATGTCCGTACCCATGAGCAGCACCAGCTCTGCCCCAGGGTACAGCTGTTTCACCGTCTCCAGGGTTTCCCAGGTATAGCTGATGCCCTCCCGCTCCAGCTCCAGATCGGAAACCTGGATCTGAGGGCAGCCCGCCGCGGCAATGCGCAGCATTTCCAATCGCTGTTTCGCCGTGGGGGAATTGGCGGGCAGCACCGCCTTGTGGGGCGGCGCGTAGGCCGGGATCATCAGGAGCTTCGTCAGCCCCAGGGTGCTCACCGCCTGCTTTGCCGCCTGGATATGCCCAATGTGGGGGGGATTGAAGGTTCCTCCGTAAATGCCGATTCGTTCCATAGTTACCCCTTCCTCTATTCAATCTGTCGGAATTGCGGATATGCTATTGGATCATTCTTCGTTTTTCAGCTGTTTTTCCCGGCTGCGCTCGATGGCCTTCTCAATGGCCTGCTCCCGGAAATACTGGTTGCGCTGCTCCCGGACCTTCCGGGCGGCGGCTCGCCTTGCCCGAACGCCCTTGCCCACCGGGTCGGCCTTGGATTTCAAGGTCTCCTTCCGCTTGGCTCTTCCCGTCTGGTTTCTGGCCTGCTGGCACTTTTCGGAAAATCGCCAGATCACGAATTTATTGCCCACGCAGGCGATCCCCTCGGCACCGGTGGCCTGACACAGAGCGTCGGACACCTCCCGGGCGCCCATCAGGGCGGTTTCCAGCACCTTGCCCTTCACCAGCTCATGGGCGGTGAGCAGCCGGTCGGTCTCCGCCGCCACAGCCTCGGTGACCCCGTCCTTGCCCACCATCAGGGTGGTCTCCAGGGAATTTGCCTGAGCCCGAAGCTGCGCCCGTTCCTTACTTGTCAGCATAGCCTGCCTCCTTCAGTTTCTCGTAAAAGCCCTTCAGGGCGTTTGCCCGATGGGACACCCGGTTCTTTTTCTCCGGGGACATTTCCGCCGTGGATTTGCCCAGGGGCGGATAGTAGAAAATGGGATCGTAGCCGAAGCCGTTCTCTCCTACGGGCGCACGGAGCAGCTCCCCGTGAATCTCCCCCCGGGACTGGATGACCTGGCCTTCCGGCGTTACAAAGGTGATCACGCTGACGAATTTCGCCTGACGTTTCCCGTCGGGTACGTTCTGCGTGTTTTTCAGTAGCAGCTGGAGCCTGCCCCAGTCGTCCAGGGATTCGTCGAAGCCGTACCGGGCGGAGTAAACACCCGGAGCCCCGTTCAGCGCGTCCACGGCGATACCGGAATCGTCTGCCAGAGCCGGAAGTCCCGTGGCCTTCATCACCGCGTCGGCCTTGAGGAAGGAATTTTCCTCGAAGGTGGCACCGGTTTCCTCCACGTCGATGTCCACGCCCAGGTCGGATTCCAGCACCAGCTCGAAACCGAATGGTTCCGTAATTTTGCTGATTTCCACCAGCTTGTGAGGGTTTTTGCTTGCCAATACTACTTTCATTCTTCTCTCCTCTCAGGATGCCCAATAAGCAATCAGTGCCAGCAGCCACAAGTGCGCTGGGTAAAAAATATAAAAGAAATATTTCCCGAATTTCCCGGCAGTCCCCCGTTGCCCATTGTACAGATGCAGTATGGGAATCACCAATATAAACAGGAAATCCGAATTGAATGCCAGCATAGAAAGCGTTTCTTCCAACGTTCCGTAAGGAACATAGGAGATTATCAGCAATACCGCGGACAGCACAAGGCACCAGACATCCCGCAAACGGGGATTATCATAGTTCAAATACGCAATCAGCATAAACGGCAGCACCGTGATTCCACCTTCCGCCGTGATGCTGCCCGCTGCCAGAATCACAGCTGCCGCCAGAATCTTCAGCGATTTGCGGGGGATATGCCGCAAGGCCGTGACCATGGTAGCCCCAAGCGCGAGGGTCAGAAATATGTTGTTTGAGACCGGAATGTCCTTGCTTCGCAGCAGCATTCTCAGTGTCAGATTTCCCAGCAGCATCCCGCCGGCCGCAAGGTAAAGCCGCAGCAGGTACCCGCGCAAGTCGCGTGTATACCGTACTCCCTCTACAACGCAGTAGGCAAACCAAACCGCCACACAGCGGGAGAGAACATGAAACGCCATCGCCAGATTCTCAGAAAGCAGCCCCGGAACATGATCCAAGTGATCCAGAACCATCAGGAAAGCCATTATCAGCTTGATGTGGTACTGATTCCATGCCGACGCTTTTTTCACAGAAGTGCCTCCACAAAGGCCTCGGCCTCAAAGGGCATCAGATCCTCCGCTTTCTCACCCACGCCCACAAACTTCACGGGAATTTGCAGGGCGTCCGCCACGGCGATGACGATGCCGCCCTTGGCAGTGCCGTCCAGCTTGGTCAGGGCGATGGAGGTAACGCCCGCGATCTCCTTGAACTGCTTGGCCTGGATCAGGCCGTTCTGGCCGGTGGTGCCGTCCAGCACCAGCAGGGTCTCCCGTGCGGCATCCGGCAGTTCCCGGTCGATGATCCGGCTGATCTTGTTCAGCTCGTTCATCAGGTTTGCTTTGTTGTGAAGCCGGCCGGCGGTGTCGATGAGGATCACGTCCACATCCCGTGCCCGGGCGGCCTGAATGCCGTCGTAGACCACGGAGGCCGGGTCGGCTCCCTCGTGCTGGCGGACAATGGCCGCGCCGCTGCGGTCTGCCCAGATTTCCAGCTGGTCTGCCGCCGCCGCCCGGAAGGTGTCCGCCGCCACCAGCAGCACCCGCTTGCCTTCCTTGGTCAGCTGGGTGGCGATTTTGCCGATGGTGGTGGTTTTGCCCACGCCGTTGACACCGATGACCAGCACCACGCTGGGGGTGGTGCTGAGATTCAGCGCCGTATCTCCCACATTCAGCATGTCCACGAGAATTTCCTTCAGAGCCGCCTTGGCCTCCTCGGTTTCCTTCAGATGCCGCTCCCGAACGGTCTTGCGCAGACGCTCCACAGCCTTGGTGGCCGTGTCCACGCCCAGGTCGGCCAGGATCAGGCTCTCCTCCAATTCGTCGTAAAAGTCGTCGTCCAGCTGGGAATTGCCGGAAAAAACGCTTCCCAGGGAGTCGCTGAGGGCATCCCGGGTCTTGGCAAGTCCCGCCTTGATTTTATCAAAAAATCCCATATTTTTTCTCCTTTCGGAAACTCTGAAGAAATCCCCTTCGGCTGAACAGCGGATCTTTTTCTCTATTCGTGCAGCTTTGAAAGTGGGAAATACATACAGTATTCCTCCACTTTCAAAGCCTTCGCCTAGAGGAAAAATCTCTCGCTGTCAGCTCTCGCGGATTTCATCAGAGCTTCCGTTACTCCTTACTCCACGATTCCCAGATACTGCTCCATCTGGTTTAAGTCCAGCCGCAGCAGCTTCGACACACCCTGCTCCTGCATGGTCACGCCATAGAGTACGTCGGAGGCCTCCATAGTACCCCGGCGGTGGGTGATGACGATGAACTGGGTCTTCTTGGACAGATTGTGCAGATAGCCCGCGAACCGCTCCACGTTCCGGTCGTCCAGAGCCGCGTCGATCTCGTCCAGCAGGCAGAAGGGCGTTGGCCGCACCTTCAAAATGGCAAAGTACAGTGCCGTTGCCACAAAGGCCTTCTCGCCGCCGGACAGCAGCGTGATGGTCTTCACCTGCTTTCCGGGGGGCTGCACCCGAATCTCAATGCCGCAGGTCAGGGGGTTCTGGGGATCCTCCAGAATCAGCTGACCCTTGCCGCCGCCGAACATTTCCTCGAAGGTCTGGCCGAAATAATGGTCGATTTTTCCGAATTCCTCCACAAAAATCGTGGTCATTTCCGCGGTAATGTCCCGGATGATGGACTCCAGCTCCCGCTTGGAATTGAGCACGTCGTCCCGCTGGGAGGCAAGGTAGCTGTAGCGTTCGTTCACCCGGGCGTATTCCTCGATGGCACCCAGGTTCGGCGTACCCAGGGCGGCAATTTTCCGCTTCAGCTCGGCAGCGCGGCGGTTCCCCGCCGGCACATTCTCGATGTCTCCCCGGAACTCGGCGGCGGTGCCGGGGGTCAGGCCGTAGGAATCCCAGAGCTTGTCCGTGATCTGCCGCTCCTCCATGGCGGAGGTGACTTTTTTCTGCTCCAGCAGGGCGCAGGAACGCTCCATGGTGAGAATGTCCTTGCTCTTGTCCTGGGCATCCCGCTCCGCCCGGGTCTTGGCGGCCTCCGCCTGGGCACGGCTGTCCAGCACCTGCTGGAGCTGAGCGTTCAGCTGAGCACTTTCCGCGTCATTTTCCGCCTGACGCTGGCGCAGGGTCTTAATTTCCCCGGCCAGCCGGGTATTTTCTTCCTCAATGGCGGACATCAGAGCCGCCTTCTTCTCCCGGTCGCCCTCCATATCCCCCTGAAGCTGCCGCAGATCGGCAATGTGAGACATTGCCGTAGCCCGCTCTGCCTCCATGGCCGCCTCGTCGGTTTTCAGGGCGGTCATTTTGTCGGTGATGGCGGTGTTGGCCTGGGCGGCCTCGGACTGGCTGTCCTCCAGGGAAGCCAGCTTGTTTTTCGTATCCGCCAGGTCTTTTCCGTAAAGCTGGATTTTCGCCTGCTGGGCGGCATACCGCTCCCGGTCGCTGCTGTCCCGGGCGGCCAGGGTCTCCCGCTCCCGCCGGGCGGAGCTTTCCGCTTCCTCGATGGCGTTCAGGAGAATTTCATGCTGCTTCTCCTGACCCTCCAGGCGAAGCACCTGATCCTCCGCCTCCCGGAGCTGATCCCGGGCGGCGGAAATCTGGAATTCCACCTGGTCACACTGCCGCCTGGCCTCCTGTAAATCGGCCTCCAGCACTTGTCGCTCTTCCTGGAGCTTCTTCTCCTGGAGCGTCAGCTTCTCCAGCTCATTGGCACGGGAGAGAATGCCCGCGTCCTTATTGACAGAGCCGCCGGTCATGGAGCCGCCGGGGTTCATGACCTGGCCGTCCAGGGTGACGATTTTGAACCGGTTGTGGTATTTTCTCGCCATGGCGATGGCTCCGTCCATGTCCTGGACGATCACCGTCCGACCCAGCAGATTTTCCACAATGCCCCGGTAGGCGTCCTGGGTTTTGACCAATTGGGAGGCGATGCCCACAAAGCCCCGGCAGTCCTCCAGACCCGTTTCCTGCAAGGCTCTGCCCTGAATATTGCTCATGGGCAGGAAGGTGGCCCGGCCGCCGCCGGTGCGTTTCAGATAGGAAATAGCCGCCTTGCCGTCGGCCTCATTGCCCACCACGATCTGCTGCATGGCCGCGCCCAGGGCAATCTCCACCGCCAGGGTGCAGCTGTCCTCCGTACGGATCAGCCGGGAAACCGGCCCGTGGATGTTCCGCAAGGCTCCCCGCTGGGCCTCCTGCATCACCATCCGGACGGCCTTGTTGTAGCTTTCAAAATCCCGCTCCATAGCCCGGAACACCCGGGTTCTGGCGGTGACGGCGTCCAGCGTGCGGACAACTTCCCGCATTTTTTCCTCCAAATCCTCCCGGCGTTTTGTCCGGGTGGTCTGGCGGAGGGTGTAGCCGGAAATGGTGTTGTTCGCCGCGGTCACATTCTCCCGGGCAACGCGAAGCTGCGCCCGGCACTCGTCCAGTTTCGCCTTGGCCTCGTCCCGGCGGGACGCGCCGGAATTCAGGTCTGCGTCCAGCTCCTCCAACCGCTGCTTTGACTGCCGACGGCTTTCCTCCAGACCCCGGATATCCGCCTGGGCACCGGCGATGTCCGCGGAAAGGGCGGATTCCTTCCCCCGCAGCTCCAGATACTGCCGGGTAATCCCCTGGGCGTTGGCGGTCAGGGTCGTCAGCTCCTGCTGGCAAGCGGTAAGTGCCTGCCGCTTTTCCTCCAGCAGCTTCTCGATTTCGGCGATCCGGTCGTCAGCCTGCTGAATCTGAGCGGCAATGCCGCCGCTGCGATCCTCCTGCCCCTTCAGTTCCTCCTCGATCCGGGCGATATTGCTCCGGTTGTTGTCCACATTGCCCTGCAAAACCGCCATCTGGCCGTCCAGCTGCTGGTGGGTGGCGCTGAGCATATTCACCTTCACCCGGACGGTTTCCAGCTCCCCATCCCGGATGCGAAGCGTCTGGGTCAGCTCCTCAGCCTGCCGGTAAAGTCTGTCCAGGTCATCGTGCGCCTGCTGGAGGACAAAGGAAGCGGAGGCGTAGTCCTCTTCCGCCTTTTTCGCCTGGGCGGAGAGCCTTTCCAGGGTGTCCAGCCACACGGCCACCTCCACGCCCTTCAGCGCTTCCTTCAGCTCCAGGTACTTTTTCGCCTTCTCCGACTGGGCCTTCAGCGGCTCCAGCTGCAGCTCCAGCTCGGAGACCTTATCGCCGATGCGAAGCAGGTTGTCCTCGGTATGCTCCAGCTTCTTTTCCGTATCCTCTTTCCGGTGACGGTACTTGGAAATGCCCGCGGCCTCCTCAAAAATTTCCCGGCGGTCGCCGCTTTTCAGAGAGAGAATTTCATCGATACGACCCTGGCCGATGTTGGAGTAGCCCTCCTTGCCAAGGCCTGTGTCCATGAACAGCTCGTTGATGTCCCTCAGCCGAGCGGACTGCTTATTAATATAGTATTCCCCGTCGCCGCTGCGGTAATACCGGCGGGTGACCATCACCTCGTCGGCGTCATAGGCCAGGGCTCGGTCGGTGTTGTCCAGGGTCAGAGTGGCCTCGGCGAAGCCAACGGCTCCCCGCTTCTGGGTACCGCCGAAGATCACGTCCTCCATTTTCGCCCCCCGGAGGGACTTGGAGCTTTGCTCGCCCAGCACCCAGAGGATGGCGTCGGAGATATTCGACTTGCCGGAGCCGTTGGGGCCGACAATGGCGGTGATATCGTCACCGAAGCGGATCAGGGTCTTATCCGGGAAGGATTTGAAGCCCTGCAATTCCAGTGATTTTAAGTACACAGCGTAACCTCTTACAGATAATAATTCAGTTTATTATAGTCGAATCCCGCTATGAATGCAAGCATTTCTTTCCGCTGAGCATAAAAAACAGGCACCGGAAGATTGGTGCCTAAAGTGATTGAAAAATTTATCAAAAAGGAACCGCAGAGGGAACTGCTTTCCTATTCCCTTTCGCCTTCTAAGAACTGATAATGCCGGTCCCTCCGGGGGCAATGTTCTTGTCCCGGCAAGAACATTGATTAAGAAGCCGGCTCAAGGGGCGCTGCCGAAAAGCCGCCCCCTTGAGAATCCCCCGGCCGCCCTAACGAACTGCGTCAGAATCTTTCGGATTGCTATTGGACGTTTTGGGGGAAGCCCTCGGATAGAATGAGTGCTTCTTTTTCCGTCCGGGTCAGAGCCTTCACTGCCAGCTCCCGTTTCAGCGCGTCGGAGTGGGTGCCGCATTCCTCCTGATAGCACAGGGTCAGCGGCCCCCGGCCACGGGTATACCTGGCTCCCTTGCCCTGCCGGTGAGCTTCCAGCCGCCGGGAAATGTCCGTGGTGATGCCGGTATAGAGACTGCCGTCTCCACAGCGCAGGATGTATAGATGCCACATAGTACCTCCCAAGGCGAAAAGGCTCCCCTTGTGCAAGGGAGCCTTTTTCTTATTTTCTCCGGAATTTTCTGTCCAGCACCCGATCCAGCAGGAAGAAAATCCCATTTCCCAGGATCAGCTGGACAATCAGCAGAAGCCTTCCGGTCTGCCGGTATTCCTCCGCCAGAGCCGCCAGCCCCAGAACGGAGATCAGCAGCCAGTACATTACAAGAATCGCAACGTTAAAATAGACCGTTTTCCCCAGCCGGGGGTATTTCAGCTTTTCCAGCCGGGGTTTCACGATGGGATAAAAGCCCAGGAAGACGAACACCGCCGCCGCTTCCTTGTCCGGGGACAGCAGGCAGGACAGAATCGCCACCGCCCCGTACCAGGCCCAGGCGATCCGCCGCCCGCAGATTTTCAGCACCACCTGGGTCAGGACGATGCACGCCATGGGGCAGACATAGGTGGCAATGGGGATGAGGGTTCCCAGCCCCATGATGACCACCGCCAGAGCCGCCAGCAGACCGCCCAGGGCAACGGCGTAGGCCGGGCGTTTACTGCCGGCCATTGTGCTTGAGCAGGCCGTACTTCACGTCCCACAGCTTCTGAGAAAGATCCACATAGTAGGTCTGGGGGTTGTCGAACCGCTTGACCTCGTCCCACAGGGTATCCACCTGCCGGGCGCAGTAGGTGCGGATTTCCTCCAGAGAAGGCAGCTTGTACACCAGCTCGCCGTTCTTGAACACCGGCACCTGCAATTCCTTGGCGGTGAAGTTATAGATCCGCTTGGTCTTCCAGGTAGCCTCCGGATCGAAAATCTCCATGTCCTGGGTGTCGTCCACAATTTCGTCGTGGATGGTGATATAGTCGGCAATGGCCTTTCCGCTGTCCTTGGCGAAGAATCGGTAGAGCTTCTTATAGTGGGGGTTCGTGATCTTCACCACGTTCTCGGAAATCTTGATTTTGGGCACGATGGTACCGTCCGGCTCCTCCACGGCGGCCAGCTTGTACACGCCGCCGAAGACCGGTTCGCTCCGGGCGGTGATCAGCCGCTCGCCCACGCCGAACATATCGATCTTCGCCCCCTGGCGCAGAATATCCCGGATGATGTACTCATCCAGGGAATTGGACACGGAAATGGCGCACTCCGTCCAGCCCGCCTCGTCCAGCATTTTTCTTGCCTGCTGGGTCAGATAGGCCATGTCGCCGGAATCCAGGCGAATGCCGCACTTGGTGATGCCCATGGGCTTCAGGACTTCGTTGAACACCCGGATGGCGTTGGGTACACCGGATTTGAGGGTATTGTAGGTGTCCACCAGCAGCACGGCGTTGTTGGGGTACATCCGGGCGTAGGCCTTGAAGGCCTCGTATTCGCTGTCAAACATCTGCACCCAGGCATGTGCCATCGTGCCCCCGGCGTGAACGCCGAAAAGCTGGTCGGAAATGGTGCAGGCGGTGCCGTGGCAGCCGCCGATGTAGGCAGCCCGGGCGCCCAGAATGGCCGCGTCCGCGCCCTGAGCGCGGCGGGAGCCGAATTCCAGCACCGTCCGACCCTCGGCAGCCCGGACGATCCGGTTGGCCTTGGTGGCGATCAGGCTCTGATGGTTGATGCACAGCAGCAAGTAGGTCTCCACCAGCTGCGCCTGGATGGTGGGAGCCCGGACGGTGATGATCGGCTCATTGGGGAAAATGGGCGTACCCTCCGGCACTGCCCAGATGTCGCCGGTGAATCTGAAGTCGGCAAGATACCGGAGAAAATCCTCGGTGAACATTTTCCGTCCCCGCAGATACGCGATGTCCTCCGGGCCGAAATGCAGATCCTGAACGTACTGGACGATCTGCTCCAGCCCCGCCGCGATGGCGAAGCCGCCGTCGTCCGGGCACTGGCGGAAGAACAGGTCAAAGTAGGCGATCCGGTCGGCAAAGCCGGTGGAGAAATAGCCCTGGCTCATGGTCAGCTCATAGTAGTCGCAAAGCATGGTGAGGTTCAGCTTGTCGTTGATAACCATAAACGGTCACCTCTTTCTGATGAATGGGTTCATTATAACATTTTCCCCGGAAAAGGCAAGGTTTTTTCGTTGACATGCAAAAGATTTTGGGCTATAGTGAAGATAAAGAACAAGAAAGGTTGTGATACCCATGGAGATAACCGTCGGAATGAAGGGGCAGGCTTCTACCCAGGTGGAGCGGGAGGACACCGCCCAGCTCGTTGGCTCCGGCGACCTACTGGTCTACGCCACCCCCTGTATGGCCGCCCTGATGGAGGGTGCCGCCTGCGACGCCATTGCCGAGGCACTGCCGGAGGGTCAGACCACCGTCGGCACGATGCTGAACCTGGAGCATCTGTCCGCCACCCCGGTGGGTCTGGAGGTTCGGGCGGAGGCTCAGGTCACGGAGGTAGCCGGTAAGGTCATTTCCTTCTCCCTTCACGCCTTTGACGAGGCGGGGGAAATCGGCAGAGGTACCCACAAGCGGGTAATCGTGAACAGTCAGAAATTTCTGGACAAGGCATATCAAAAGCTCTGAGGAGGTAACACTATGCAAGACTATGGTGCCATGATCCGCAATACCTTTGAAATGGGCAGCGTCCGGGACGCGGAGGCTCTGTTTGAGGCCTGCGTCAGGAACGCCTTCCCTACCTTCAACTTCCGGAAGCTGGAGCTGATCCGCTTCACCCGGAAGGAGCCCTACATGGAAGGGCGCAGCTGGAACCATGTGTTTGAAATCCGCAAGACCCTGCTTCACAAGCAGCCGGTGTGGCAGGTGACCTGCCACCGGGTGACTATGGGCAAAACCCCGGACAAGCAGGTCATGCTCGATTACATGACCCTGGATTTCGTGGAATATGTAGACGAATAAGCGAATCGGAAACGCAGCGCAGGCGCGGGGCAATGCCCCGCGCCTGTTGATTATTTTAGGGAAGCTGTGATTAAATCGGCAAGAGCTGGCGGCGAGAGATTTTGGCACGAATGAAAGTTTGAAAAGTGCAGGAATACTGTATGTATTTCAAGATTTTCAAACTGCACAGTCGGGACAAAAAATCCGCTGCCCAGCCGCAGACGATTTATTCAGAGTTTCCTTAGGAGTACTTTCCGATACCCGTGTCATTGCGAACCAGTGACCGATGTCACTGGTTCGCAATCCCCAGGTCATTCCAAAGGCCATAATAGAATGCGTAGGGGACGATGCCCTCATCGTCCCGGAGAAAAAATTGTGCGTATGGTCGTTCACTTCATAAATATTCAGTGCCGATCCCTCCGGGGGCAATGTTC
>DJQM01000045.1:38243-68002 GCA_002437585.1 Clostridiales bacterium UBA6386
CCGCCCCCCTAAGTACCCCCCGGCCGCCCTAACGAACTACGGCAAAATATTTCAGCTTGTTATGGGTGAGTCTGTTGAAAAAACTGAATGATACAGTGTCATTGCGAGGTACGAGGGTTCTCGGAAGAACCGGGGGATTGCCACACCAGTGTTGCGACACTGATTCGCAATGACACCTTCTACACTGGTTCGCAATGACACCTTCTACACTGGTTCGCAATGACACCTTCTACACTGGTTCGCAATGACACCTTCTATTGAAGACTCACAATGACATGGTTTATTGACAGTCTCAGGTGCGGGGCATTGCCCCGCGCCTGTTGCTTTTTACTTCTTCAAATCCGCCGTGATGATCCGCTTCATGGCCTCGATGCCCACCTTTACAGCCCCGGTGGTGTCCTCGGTCATGGGCATGGCAAGCCCCGCCTTCTCCCGCTCCTGGTTCCAGATCACATGGAAGCAGCTGCCGCAGCGAACGCCCAGTGCCGCCGCCACTACGAACAGCGCCGCCGACTCCATCTCGCTGGCCTTCACCCCCAGACGCTTCCAGCTGTCCCATTTTTGCAGCAGGTCATAGGAAACCGGGGACTTCTCCGGGCTGTGCTGGCCGTAGAAGGAATCCTTGCACTGAACGACACCGGTGTGGGTGCGGTATCCCAGATCCTCGCTGGCGGCCTTCAGGGCGGCGGTCAGCTCAAAGTCCGGCACCGCCGGGAACTCGACAGGGGCGTATTCCAGGGAGGTGTGCTCATAGCGGATGGCGCCGGTGGCCACAATCACGTCCCCGGGCAGTACATCCATGGCGATACCGCCGCAGGTACCCACCCGGAGGAAGGTGTCCGCGCCGATGTTGTGCAGCTCCTCCATGGCAATGGAGGCCGAGGGGCCGCCGATGCCCGTGGAGCACACGGAAACCTTCTGCCCCAGAAGCGTTCCGGTGTAGATGTTGAACTCCCGGTTCATGCCGATGTGGACAGGGTTGTCAAAATAATTGGCGATGGACGCGCACCGACCCGGATCGCCGGGGAGGAACACATACCGCCCGACATCCCCTTCCTTACAGCGAATGTGAAACTGCATTCCGATATCCTGCATAAAAATTCTTCCTTTCTAAATCGGCGTATCTGTTCTGGATTCATGGCGAATGAGCCGGAATACCAGCAGGTACATAACTAACACAAAAATAACAAATACCAGGGTGGAGCGGTTCGTACCCGTCATGCAGCAGCTGTCGTAGACCCCGTGGAGCGCCACCGGGAACAGGTAGCTGAGGGTCAGACTGACCTTGCAGCCGAACCGATTGCCCCAGTCGGCGCAGCTTTTGGCCCGACCATAGAAAATGCCCATGAATACGGCAAAGCCCATATGCCCCGGCACCGCCAGGATCGCCCGGGGCAGGGCTACGGACAGGCCGTAGCTGAACACATACTTTATGTTTTCAAAGGCCGCGAAGCCCAATGACACGAATACCGCATAGACGATGGCATCAAAGCGGTAGTTGAAATCCGGATCATGCCAGGTTCGCCGGTACAGGAAGAAGAGCTTGGTTCCCTCCTCCACCGCGGCCACCACCGCAAAAGCCAGGTAGTAAACATAATTCGGGTTATCCTCACCGACAAAGCCCCGCAAAACCGTCTGGCCGATAAATTCCAGTACGATGGCTGCCAGTGCCGCCAGCACCCCCTTCCAGACGAGGCTCGCCAGCAGTCCCACCGGCTCCGGTTCCGTCTGATCCTGCCGGTAGACGTAGCGCATCAGGAAAACGGCAGGCAGCACCGCCGCCAGAACATAAATCGCCATCACCGAAAAAATCAGATCCGGCATGACAGGCGCGAAAAAGAGCATACCACCACTTCCTTCACTTCACGTTGATCTGGCAGCAGGCCATGGTGGCAAGTGCCGCCGCATGGGTTTCCGGGGTAACCCCGGCGCAGCAGCTGCTGTCCACGCTGATTTCCATTTCCGGGAAATTGGCCTTGAGCATCAGAGCGTTGGACACCACGCAGATGTCCGTACACAGACCCACCAGCTCCAGAGTAAAGGGTTCCCCCTCCGCCGCCTGGTAAATAAGCCTGGGCAGCAGCACAGAGCCAAATGTCAGCTTTTCCACCGGGGTATAACCCTTCTGCTCCAGGCAGACGGCCACGCCGTCGTCCAGCTTCCAGCCCGGCGTGCCCTTGACGCAGTGGGGCACGGGCAGCTTCTTTCCCTCGGCGGATTGGAGATAATTGGCGGTGTGGGTGTCCAGGGTGGCGAAAATCTGCCCCTCAAAGTTCCGGATTTTGTCTATCACGTTGCCCACAATGGCCTGGGCCTCCGGCGTTCCCAAGGCTCCGTCCACAAAATCCTTCTGCATGTCCACCACAATCAAAAAGTGCTTCATTGCGTTTTTTCCTTTCAATTTTCTTACCTGGAGTGTATCTGAAAACTGGCGAAATGACCAGCAGCGAGGGATTTTTGCCCTGGGCAAGCCATTTTTCCCCAGGAATACTTGCCGTATTTCAAGGGAGGGAAAATGGCGCAGCACCGGGCAAAAAGAGCCGCTGATTGGGCGTTTTGACAGTTTTCAGATACACCCTATGGAAGCTCTGAAGAAATCGCAGGAGCCAGGCGTGGAAAAGCTCCGTTTTCCAGCCACAGGCGATTGATTCAGAGGTTCTTAGTAGGTAACCTCCCCGTCGTGGGTCATGAGGGTGGCGTTCTCCACGCCGGAGACGGTCAGAATTTTCTGAACCAGGGTGTCCTCCTGCTTGGTTTTCAGCTCCACGATCATGTCCATGCCGGAGGCGGACACATTCCGGGATTTGATTTGGTACCAGCTGGTGTTCTCCTCCAGAACCCGCTTGACGGCCTCCTGGACATCGGCACTGGTGCCGTTGACCAGAAGGATCAGGGCAGGCTTGGCGTTCGGCACATAGTGAAGACCCAGCATCACTATGGTGATGAGAATGGAGGCCTCCACCGCCACTTCGTACAGCGTCGCCCCGCAGATAATGCCCACGGAAATGCTCCAGAACAGGAACGCCAAGTCCATAGGATCCTTCACCGCCGTCCGGAACCGGACGATGGACAGCGCGCCCACCATGCCAAGAGAGATCACGATGCTGGACTGGACGGCGATGATGATGGAAGCGGTAATCATGGCGATCACCGGCAGGGAAATGGCGAAGGAACGGGAATAGAAGGCCTTCCGGCAGACCACCCGATACACCGCGAAAATGTAAATGGCAATGATGGCGGTAATGAGCAGAGCCATCACGATGGAGGTGGTGGACAGATCGGAACTGAACTGGCTTAAGAAGGATTTCTTGAAAATGTCTTTGAAGCTCATAATTTTCTCCCTATTTTGTGTACTTTCGGCAGAGATAATATTTGGAATAGGTGCTTTGCCGCAGGCTGTCCAGATTCATGACATCGTACAGAAAATCCGGCAGAAATTCATCGTATTTCACTTCCAGCACATGCTTCCCCATGGGCATCACCGGCCGCAGGGGCAAATTTTCCCGGAAGAAGCCGGAGAGTTCCGTGGTGCTTCCGATGTTCCGGTCGAAGGTAATGCGCACGTTTCCCGGGGCGTAAACGAAGGGGGTGCGCTCATAGGCGACGATGACCTTGGGCGCAAGCCCCGTGTCCGCCCGGACAGACCAGAACCTGCGAAGAAGGGGGCTATCCAGCTCCGGCTGCCGCCCTGCCAGAAGGCAGTCGAACTGCTCCCGGGTCAGGCGGCAGCTTTCCTTGTTCGTCCTCGTGTGCTCCTTGCGCTTGCACTCCAGGGAAATGCGCCGGTCGGAAGCGTTATAGATACGGATCCGGAATTTCTCTCTGGGGTCGGTGCCGTTCTCGTTTTCGTAGAAGCACCGGTTATCCAGGTCGTCAAAATAGACGCTGCGGATGTTGTAAATGCCCGCAGGCCCGGCGTGGGGATCCGGCCGGCACAGCACCCGGATCCGGGAGCGGAGGATTTCCAGCTCCCCTTCCGAGCATACATATTTCAGCTCATTGCGGAATTTTCGTTCCGGGATTCCCTTATGAAGATCGATCATGGTGCTTTCCCGAACACCGCTTCCAGGTTCAGCCCCCCGTCCATAGGCAGGGTCAGACTGGGCTCTAGCGTGTCCGCGTCTCCTTTCCATCCCAGAAATTCATAGCCCTCCTTGGCCTGGGCGGTAACGGTAATGGGATAATCCGTATAGTATTGACCCGACCAGCTGCCGGAGGACAGGTCAATCTGGGAAGTGTTCACCGTGACGCTGCCCATTTCCGGGTCGGCGGTGACAGTGACCGTCTCCAGAGAACCGGTAAGCCCCAGCTCCTGAGCCAGGTATTTCGCGGCATAGGCAGGCCGCTTGCGGAAGTATCCGTTCAGATAATCCAGATCATAGCCGTAGCTTTCCAGAACCTTCTCCACCCGCTCCGGGGCAAAATTGTTATTGAGAATGTCCATAAAGGAGGTGGCGAACCGCTGGCGGAACTCGGCGTTTACCTTCAGAGCCGGGAAAATCGTCATGCTGTCGATACCCTTCCCTTCCCCGAAGGAAAACACGTTCACCGCCTCCCGGGGACCGTATTTCTCCTCATGTACCCAGGTCAGGGCATCTACGTCGTAGATGCACCACTTCCACCTGGTTGTCTCCCCCTGTCGGCCTCCCAGAGGAGGTGCCCGCCAGAGGATGTAATTGTAATGGTCTCCGAAGTCCAGGTTGCACAGCATAAAATTGATGGAAATGTAGTCCATGTAGCTCTGCACGTCCGCCTGCTCCTGGAAGGCAGCCCACTGGGCAGGGTCGGTGAAATCCGTGTTCTTCACCCAGCTCATGAAGGTAGTATAGTCATACTGCTCCGCTTCGATGTTCGGATGCTCCTCTACGACGCCTCCTTTTACCAGAACCCGATTATCCACCTGGTAATACTGGCGGAAATACTGCGTATCGTACCTTTCCAGCATGTAGCTGTCGTACCAATACTCTCCATTCAGGTACACAGATACCGGAATACTTCTCTGAACGGCGACTGCCCGTCCTTCCGTCAGATCTGCCACAATCGCGTCAGGAAGCTGGCTTTTCAGCATGACGGAGTGGGTCAGAACCCCGTCGTAAAGCACCGTGTCGAAGACCGGGCTGCCGCCGTAGTCCTTCCGGGCAGTGAGAATCAGTCGCTTGTCCCACTGCAGTCTGGTAGACGCGCCCTGAATCCGCATCCCTGTCCGCTGGTTCATCACATCTCCGGCACTATCCAGCAGCTCCATTGTCACGCCAACCTCCCTTTTATTCAGGAAATTGGAAGTCGGCGCATCTCCTGTACCATCATTCAAATACCACGCATCATAGGCCTTGCCGGTGACGTAAATACCGTCCTCGCCGAACACGTCCTCGTCCTCGAAGACCAGGCTCAGGGTATAGCCATGCTCCGGGGGCTGAAGACCCACGAAGTAGGTCTGGGTCAGAATTTCGCTTCTGCTGCCCCAGTCGCTGATGTACACCGCCCGGATCACCGTTCCCTTTTTCACCGGTGTAGGGTCGGGCGTGTATTCTTTCCAATCCTTGACCACATTTTGGATGCTGTGGTACACATTCGGCTCATCGGAGCGGTCGGTGATACGGATGCCGCCGTCATAGGGTATGGAATTTTTGGAGGGCGCGCTGCCATCTGTGGTGTAATAGATTTTGCCGTAGGGCGGGGCGTTCAGCTCCAGGGTAACGTCATTCTCATAATAGCCCCCGGGAAGCGAAGCCTCAGGCACCGGAGCCGAAGCCCGGGTCTTCAGCCAGTCAAAAGCCGGATAGCACAGCGCCAGGGCGGCGCAGGAGAGGACGATGAGACGGATTCCGCGCCGCCGGCGCAGCTTCCGCCGGAAGCCGGATACCCGGCTTTTCAGATCTAAGGCTGTCATGCTTACATCTTCTCCGGCGCGCTGAAGCCCAGCAAATCAATGGAGGCTTCCAGGATGTTCTTCGCCAGGCCGATAAGGGCGATATGCCCGGCCTTCACATTTTCGTCCGGCTCCTTGAGAATGGGGGTCTCATGGTAGAACTTGTTGACGCAGCCGGAAAGCTCATAGATATAGGCGCAGATCAGGTTGGGGCTGGAGGTCTTCAGGGCACTGTCCAAAGCGGGGCTGAACTTGGTAATGGCCAGCATCAGCTCCTTGGCGTAATCGTTCGCCGGCTCCTGAATGGGAAGGTTCTCCCACTCGCCGTAGCGGCTGAGGATGGACTTGATCCGGACGATGGTATAGAGGATATAAGGGCCGGTGTTGCCCTCGAAGGCGGCAAACCGCTCCATATCGAAGTTATAGTCCTTGGTGGGCTGGTTAGAAAGGTCGCCGTATTTCAGAGCGGCCATGGCGATTTTGGCGGTGGTGGACTCTACCTCCTCCGGCTCCACGATCCGGTTTTCCACCACCTTGGCCCGGACGAAATCCGTCATATCGGAGATCAGGGTCTCCAGCCGGAGAACGCCGCCGTCCCGGGTCTTGAAGGGCTTGCCGTCTTTGCCGTTCATGGTGCCGAAGCCCACATGCTCCAGCTCGGTGGTGTCCGGCACAATGCCCGCTTTTCTCGCCGCCCGGAAAACCTGCTCAAAGTGAAGGTTCTGCCGCTTATCGGTGACGTAGAGTACCTTATCCGGGTGCCAGTCCCGCATCCGCTGCACCAGAGTCGCCAGGTCGGTGGTGGCGTAAATGGAGGAGCCGTCGGACTTGACCAGAATACAGGGAGGCATTTCCTTCTTGTCCCCTGGCTGCGCCACGGGAATAACCCAGGCTCCCTCGGAGAGGACGGCAACGCCCCGCTTTTTCATATCCTCCACCATGGCGGGGATGTAGGGGTCAGCATCGGATTCCCCCAGCCATTTTTCAAAGTGGACATCCAGCTTGTCGTAATTTTTCTTCAGGTCTGCCACGGACACATTCATAATGTGCCGCCACAGTGCCCGGTAGCCCCGGCGCCCCTGCTGAAGCTCCAGGGTAGCCTGGTGCGCCTTGCGGGAAAACGCCGGGTCAGCCTTTTTCGCCGAAGCCGTGGGATAAATTTCCTCCAGATCAGACACCGTGAAGGGAGCCTCCTTGGGATACTCCCCGGTGAAATCCGGGTCAAAGTAGGGAAGCTCCGGCTGCCGCTCGGAAAGCTCCGCGATGATGAGTCCCATCTGCAAGCCCCAGTCCCCCAGGTGTACGTCGCCGATGGCGTTGTAGCCCAGGTACCGATAGAGCCGCTTCAGGCTCTCGCCGATGATGGCAGGCCGCAGATGGCCGATGTGCAGGGGCTTTGCAACGTTGGCCCCGCCGTAGTCCACCACGATGGTCTTCCCTGCCCCGATCTGGGTAACGCCGAATTTCGGGGCGGTACGCATAGCCTCCAGGTATTCCTTCAGGAAATGGCCGGAGAGCTTCAGATTGATAAAGCCCGGATTTACCGCCTCTACGAGGCTGTAATCCTCGGCGTTCAGCTTCTCCACCACCGCCCGGGCAATTTGGATGGGGGCGCGGTGGTACTGCTTGGCGGCGGCTAAAGCCCCGTTGCACTGGTATTCGCACAGGTCGGGACGGTTGGAAACCGTCACCCGGCCGTAGGAACGGTCATAGCCCGCGCTCTCAAAGGCCGCCTGCATTTTCTCGGTGATGATGTCTAAAATCTGTTCCATCAGGCCTTCTCCTTCTTTTCCGCCATCCAGGCCAGGTAATCGTCATAGGTGCCGTACTTGTCGATGATGGTGCCGTCGGGCTGGAAGGCAATGACCCGGTTACAGGTGGAGGTCAGCATCTCGTGGTCGTGGGAGGCAAGCAAAACCACGCCGGAGAACGCCTCCAGACCCTTGTTCACCGCCTGGATGGACTCCATGTCCAGGTGGTTGGTAGGCTGATCCAGAAGCACCACATTGGCACCGGAAAGCATCATTTTGCTGAGCATACAGCGTACCTTCTCGCCGCCGGACAGAACATTCACGGGCTTGAACACGTCCTCGTTGGAGAAAAGCATCCGACCCAGGAAGCCCCGGAGATACACGTCGTCCTTCTTGGCGGAGTACTGCCGGAGCCAGTCCACCAGCTCCATGGTGTTGCCGTCAAAATAGGGGGAGTTGTCCTTGGGCAGGTAGCTGCGGATGGTGGACACGCCCCACTTGACGCTGCCCTCGTCCGGCTCGATCTCACCCATGAGAATCCGGAACAGAGCGGTCTGAGCCAGCTCGTTTTCACCCACAAAGGCGATCTTGTCCGTCCGGTTCACGGAGAAATAGACCTTGTCCAGAAGCTTCACCCCGTCCACGGTCAGGGACACGTCCTTGACGGTGAGTACGTCCTTGCCCAGCTCCCGGTCGGACTGGAAGCCCACGAAGGGATACCGGCGGGTGGAGCAGGGCATTTCCTCCACGGTCAGCTTGTCCAGAAGCTTTCTGCGGGCGGTGGCCTGCTTGGCCTTGGACTTGTTGGCGGAGAACCGCTGAATGAACTGCTGCAGCTCCTCAATTTTCTCCTGGTTCTTCTTGTTCTTATTGCGCAGCATGGCCTGCACCATCTGAGAGGACTCGTACCAGAAGTCGTAGTTGCCCACATACATCTTGATCTTGCCGTAGTCGATATCCACGGTGTGGGTGCACACGGTGTTCAGGAAGTGCCGGTCGTGGCTGACGGCAATGACCATGCCCGGGAAATCCAGCAGGAAGTCCTCCAGCCAGTTGATGGCCTCAATGTCCAGGTTGTTCGTCGGCTCGTCCAGCATGATGATGTCCGGATTGCCGAACAGAGCCTGGGCCAGCAGCACCTTCACCTTCAGACGGGGATCGGTGTCCGCCATCTGGTCATAGTGCAGCTCCGTGCCGATGCCAAGGCCTTGCAGAAGCCGGGACGCGTCGGACTCGGCCTCCCAGCCCCCCAGCTCGGCGAACTCCGCCTCTAAGTCCGCAGCCCGCAGGCCGTCCTCGTCGGAAAAGTCCGGCTTTTCGTAGATGGCGTCCTTCTCCTTCATCACGTCGTACAGATGCTGGTTTCCCATGATGACGGTGTCGAGGACGGTATATTCGTCGTAGGCGTTCTGGTTCTGCTTCAGCACGGACACCCGCTTGGTGGGGTCGATGGTAACGGAGCCGGTGGTGGAATCCAGCTCTCCGGTGAGAATCCGCAGAAAGGTGGATTTGCCCGCGCCGTTGGCACCGATGATGCCGTAGCAGTTGCCGGGCAGGAATTGCAGATCCACATGCTGGAACAGCCACTGGCCGCCGAACTGCATGCCGAGATTGCTAACTGTAATCATGAAATGTCTCCTTACAATGATGTTGAAAATTGGAAGCAGGCATGTAGGGGCGGCCACTGGCCGCCCGAAGTCCCCCGGCGCAAATCCGACCCGGGACGGGCGGCCACTGGCCGCCCCTACATGGATTTTTCCGCAGCCTTCCCCCAGGGGAAGGCTTTTTACATACTCATACAGCGTAATGATAACATAGAATTGTAAATAAAGGAAGAACTTTTTTTGATAGGGGTTGCTTTTTCCAGCGGATGCGCTATAATATTAGCACTCATAATTAAAGAGTGCTAATAACGCTCTAAGGAAGCTCTGATTAAATCGGCAAGAGCTGGCAGCGAGAGATTTTGTTTCCAGACAAGGTTCAGAAAACGAGGGAATACTGTATGTATTTCTCGTTTTTTGAACCGCAGTCTGGGAGCAAAAGATCCGCCGTCCAGCCGCAGACGATTTATTCAGAGTTTCCCTAATCAAGACAAAGGATGTGCATGATTTATGGAAAAGCAGCAATTCAAGGCAGAGTCCCAGCGTCTGCTGGATCTGATGATTAACTCGATTTATACCCACCGGGAGATTTTCCTTCGGGAAATCATCTCCAACGCCTCCGACGCCATCGACAAGCTGGCCTACACCGCCCTGACCGACGACAAGGTAGGGCTGAACCGGGACGACTTCGCTATCACCATCACCCGTGACCCGGAGCACCGTACTCTGACGGTCTCCGACAACGGCATCGGCATGAACAAGGCTGAAATGGAGGAAAATCTGGGTACCATCGCCAAGTCCGGCTCCCTGGGCTTCAAGCAGGCCATGGAGAAAAATGAGGATATCGACATCATCGGCCAGTTCGGCGTTGGCTTCTACTCCGCCTTCATGGTAGCCTCCTCCGTCACCGTGATCTCCAAGAAATACGGCGAGGACACCGCCTGGAAGTGGGTCTCCAACGGTACCGACGGCTACACCATCGAGGAAACCACCAAGGATGCTCCCGGCACCGACGTGATCATGACCCTGAAAGCGGACACCGATGACGAGAAATATTCCACCTACTTAGAGGAATATGAAATCCGGAACCTGGTTCGCAAGTACTCCGACTACATCCGCTATCCTATCAAGATGGAGGTCACCAAGACCCGTCCTGTGGAGGAGCCGCAAGCCGAGGGCGAGGAAAAGAAGGAGCCAAAGTACGAAGAGTATCAGGAAATGGAAACTCTGAACTCCATGGTTCCCATCTGGCAGCGAGCCAAGAAGGATGTCACCGAGGAGGAGTACGACAACTTCTATCGGGAGAAGTTCTTCGACTACACCAAGCCTTTGAAGGTGATCCACTTCGGCGTGGAGGGCGCCGTCAGCTTCAAGGCACTGCTGTATATCCCCGGCAAGGCTCCCTACGACTTCTACACCAAGGACTTCAAGCGGGGTCTGCAGCTGTACTCCTCCGGCGTGATGATTATGGAAAACTGCGAGGATCTGCTGCCTGAGCACTTCCGGTTCGTCCGGGGCGTGGTGGACAGCCAGGACTTGTCTCTGAACATCAGCCGGGAGATGCTCCAGCACAACCGTCAGCTGACCATCATCGCCCGGAACATCGAAAAGAAGATCAAGTCCGAGCTGAAGAATATGCTGGATAACGATCGGGCAAAATATGAGGAGTTCTACGCCGTCTTCGGCCGTCAGCTGAAATACGGCACCGTAGCCGACTACGGCGCCCACAAAGAGACTTGCCAGGATCTTCTGCTGTTCTACAGCCACAAGCAGGGCAAGCTGATTACCCTGAAGGAATATGTGGATGCCATGGCCGAAGGCCAGGAGAAAATCTACTTCGCCCCCGGCGAAAACCGGGAGCGGCTGGCCAAGCTGCCTCAGGTGGAGACCCTTTCTAAGAAGGGCTATGACGTGCTGCTCTTTGCTGAGGATGTGGATGAGTTCATCCCCCAGACCCTGATGACCTACATGGAGAAGAAGTTCTGCAACGTGGCCACGGAGGATCTGGGTCTGAAGACCGAGGAGGAAAAGAAGGAAGCCGAGGAGAAGGCCGAGGAAATGAAGGGTCTTCTGACCTTCGTCAAGGAGACCCTGGGCGATCAGGTCAAGGAGGTCAGGCTCTCCGCCGATCTGGGCAGCCACCCCGCCTGCATGGTTCCCGATTCCGGCATGAGCTTCGAAATGGAGAAGTACATGAAGAAGGCCAACCCGGAATTCGCCTTCCCTGTTGGCCGGATTCTGGAGCTGAACCCGGAGCACGAGGCGGTGAAGGCTCTGCAGAAGGCCATGACCGAGGATCCCGTGAAGGCTAAGGATTACGCCCAGCTGCTGTGCTATCAGGCTCAGCTGATGGCGGAGCTGCCCCTGGAGGATCCCTATGCCTACACCGAATTGGTCTGCAAGCTGATGAAGTAACCTTTTCGGGGGTGCCGCCTGACACCCCCGAAAAAGATTTGATTGCCTTTTGGGGCAATCTGTGATACACTTCCCGTAACCGATAGAGAAAGTAAGGTGCGAATTATGGATATGACCGTGAATTATCTGGCGCTGCTGACGCAAAGCCTTCTGGGCGCTCCCATGCTGCTGGCGATAGCCAGCTATGTGCTCACCGCCCTGGCTCTGTACACCGTGGCCCGGCGCAGAGGACTGAAATACCCCTGGCTGGCCTGGATTCCTGTGGCCGACTGCTGGCTGCTTGGCTCCCTGTCCGATCAGTACCAGTATGTGGTGAAGGGCGAACATACCCACCGGCGGGCTTTCCTGCTGTGCTTCCGGATCCTGACGGTGCTGCTGACCGTGTCCCTGCTGGGGCTTGTGGGTACCTTGTGCTTCCAGGTCTTCGGCGGCATGATGCGCCAGGATGTAATGCCTGACCTGTTCTGGATGCAGATTCTCCGCCAGGCGACCAGTCTTCTGGTGGTGGGACTGCCGCTGCTGGGCATTGTCGTCGCCTACTGGGTCTTCCGGTTCATGGCACTGTATGACGTGTACCGTTCCATGGAGCCGGAAAACGCGGTGCTGTTCCTGGTGCTGAGCATTCTGTTCCGGATCACCGAGCCATTCTTCCTGTTCTTCAGCCGGGACAAGGACGGCGGTATGCCGCCCCGGAAGGAGCCGGAAGCTGCCCCTGAGGAGCATTCCAACGACTGGGTGGATACCCAGGAGGATGAGCTGTAAATACGGTTAAAAAGAAGGTCGTTGCATTGCAGCGGCCTTCTTTTTCTATGCTTTCCCTTATTCGTACCGGGCGGCCAGATCGTCGTAAAAGGCCATCAGCTCTTCCTCCGTGTCGAAAATAGCCACATACATCTGATTGGCCATAGCACCGGACAGCGCGTCCGGAATCCGGCCCCACATGACCATGTGAGAGCCGTACTTCATCATGACCTCGTAATCGTCCAGCTTGTAGTGCCGACCGTCCCGGCGGCCATAGAAGGCGCAGTAGTGATGAGCGCCGATGGGCTTGGTGTTCCGGTCGAAGGCCACCATATCCGCCCAGATTTTATATACGTCGGTTTCCTGGGAATAGTTATACATTTCCGGGGTAAAGCCGCCGCAGGGACGCATGTTGACCTCCAGCCCCAGCACGTCGCCCTTCTTGCCCAGGCCTTCCTGATCCGCGTTCAGGACGAAGAATTCCAGATGGATAAACCGGCTCTTGACACCGAAGGCCTTCACCGTGGCAAGACCCGCCTGACGGATGTTCTCCGGCAGATCCTTCACCAGATAATAGACGGAATCATCATTATTGTTCACGATATCCATAATGGACACAGGCGAAATGTTGCCCGACTCGAAGAGCATATTGCCATGAGAATCCACAATGCCGTCAAAGGTCTGGACGTAGCCGTTGACAAACTCCTCCATGATGTAAACCGCCGGATCCTTGGTGCTTACGAACCGCCGGACATCCTCGTCGGAGTGGAGCTTGTAGGTGTTATTGGCACCCACGCCATTGTCAGGCTTGACGACCACGGGATAGCCCACGGTGTGGGCAAATTCCAGAGCGTCCTCCAGTCCCTCCACCAGGTGATACCGGGCGGTGGGCAGGCCGGCCTTGGCATAATAGGCCTTCATGGCGGACTTGAATTTGAATTTGTCCATTTCGTCCAGCTTGGGGCCGGTGGTGATGTTGAACTCCGTGCGCAGCCAGGCGTCCCGCATGAGCCAGTACTCGTTGTTGCTTTCCAGCCAGTCGATCTTGCCGTATTTGAAGGTGAAGAAGGCCACAGCCTTGAACACCTCGTCGTTATTTTCCAGGGAGCTGACCTTGTAATATTCGTGCAGCGAATCCTTCAGTTCCTGCAGAAGCTGGTCATAGGGGCAGTCGCCGATGCCCAGCACCCGCATACCGTTGTTCTTCAGCTCCCGGCAGAACTTCCAGTAGGTCATGGGGAAGTTGGGGGAAATAAAAATAAAGTTCTTCATTTTCAGTAAAATCTCCTTATATCGCTATCTTTCATCCCAGAAACCAAGGCAAATAGGTTTCTACCATCTTGAACCACCAGGGCCAGTCGTGGTTCACGTCCAGACCCCAGTACTCGAACCGGGTGTGAATACCCTTCTGGCGGCACACCGCGTCCAGCCACCGGGTGGATGCCAGCAGCGGCTCCTCCCAGGCGCCCTGGCCGCAGACGATCAGGCTCTTCTGGTGGTTGTACAGATCCATATACCAGTGGTCGGCGGGCATGTTCTGCAGGTACAGGCAGGGGCAGTTATTGTAAACCAGGTCGTCGCAGTAGTCGCCGAAGAACTCCCGGTTGTCGTACAGGCCGGAAATGGCGAAGCAGCTGTCGAACAGGTCGGGACGGCGGTAATAGAGGTTCGCCGCGTGCATGGCACCCATGGACGCGCCGAAGGTCAGAATGCCCTGGTCATAGCCATTGGCAAGACCCGCGATGTGGCGGATGGTGGGAACCATTTCGTTCACAATATAATTGAACCACTTCTCATGGTTTTCGATGCGCCAGCGGTTGTCCGCGCCGATGGCCGCCCAGGACTCGTTGTCAATGGTGTCCACAGAGAAGACCATGCAGCGTCCCGACTCGATCCAGGGTGCCCAGTGGTCAACCATGTGGAAGTCCTCAAAGTCCCAGAAACGCCCGGCCTGACAGGGAATGAACATGACGGGCTTTCCGCCGGAGCCGTAGATTTTGAACTCCATGTCCCGGTTTAAGTAGCTGCTCCAATGCTTTTCGTAACGAATTTCCATTTTCTTCTATCCTCTCTTATAATCCTAAGCACTCCATAAAAACAGGGATCTGCCGCTCCCAGCTGGCCTCGCAGTGGCTGCCGCCGGGGACGATCCGCAGTGCCAGATTCACCCGCTTGGTCAGCAGCAGGTACGCCGTGGAGATCATGGATTCCTGGGTGGCCGCGTGGTTGAACATCTCCAGCTCGCCGTAGTCCATGTAGACGGTGGTGTCCCGGCGGATATTGGCTCTGGCTACCATTTCCAGCACCTTTCCCGGCGCCACCCACAGACTGGGAGACAGGCAGGCCGCCCGCTGGAACACATGGTTGTAGGCCGTCACCCCGTACAGAGCCATCAGCCCGCCCATGGAGGAACCGGCGATGATCGTATGGTTCCGGTCGGGCAGAGTGCGGCAATGCCCGTCAATATAGGGCTTCAGTTCCCTGACCATCCAGTTCAGCATCACGCCGCCCTTGCCCCGGACAGTGGCGTGCTCGGAATTGGTGTAGGTCATAGGGGAATACTCGATAAGCCGCCGGTTTCCTTCGTGGTTGCACTCCACGGCGACGACGATCAGATCCTTCGGGTGATCCTCCAGGAATTTCGCCATGCCCCAGGACTTGCCGTAGGTAGCGTCCTCGTCAAAGAACACGTTGTGGCCGTCGAACATGTACATGACAGGATACCGCTTGTCCGGATTTTCCCCGTAGTCCGCAGGCAGCCACAGGTATGCCCGCCGGGGCGCGTCCCCGGAAAGCTTCGGGATCGTCACATCCCATTGATAGACCATTTTCCCATCTTCTCTCCAAATAATATGGGCATTGCGCCAACTATCCGGGATAGTATAATCGGAAAGAGGAAAAATGTCAATTGCTCGGAAGGGAAATAGTGTATTTACACAAAAAGCATTCGCCCACAGCCCGGAGACATGCGAAAATTGCCCTGCCGTTTTTTGAAATTTCTTCATTTTTGTGATTTTCCACAAAAGGAATTGGGGAAACCTCCCAAATTCCGGCGCAAAAAAGCATTGAAAAAGCCGGTTTCTCAGAGTATACTGACTTGTGATATCGGGGAAGCTTCGGTTTCATCGGCAAGCACCTTGGGCGGAAAAGATCCGCCCAAGGCCGAAGGCGAGGGAATCCGCGTATCCCGAAAAAGAAAAAAGAAAGAGAGGCACATATTCTTATGGAAAACAACGAAGCTGTTTACGACGTAAGAAAGCTGGGCACCTCCAAGGCACTGATCCTGGGGGTACAGCACCTGTTCGCCATGTTCGGCGCCACGGTTCTGGTTCCCGCTCTGACCGGCCTGAACGTGTCCACCACCCTGCTGTTCGCGGGTCTGGGTACCTTGCTCTTCCATCTGGTCACCGGCCGGAAGGTTCCCGCGTTCCTCGGCTCCTCCTTCGCGTTCCTGGGCGGCTACGCCGCCATCGCCCCCGTGCTGGCAGACGGCTCCGCCAATGCACCGCTGCTCCCCTACGCCTGCTTCGGCGTGGCGGTGGCCGGTCTTGTGTACCTGGTGCTGGCAGGCTTCTTCAAGGCCTTCGGTGCCGGCAAGGTCATGCGCTATTTCCCGCCCATCGTCACCGGCCCCATCATCATCTGCATCGGCCTGTCCCTGGCCGGCTCCGCCATCAGCAACTGCCGTACCAATTGGCTCATTGCCATGGTGGCCATCCTCATCGTGGTGGTGTGCAACATCTGGGGCAAGGGCATGGTGAAGATCGTTCCCATTCTGCTGGGTGTGGTCGGCTCCTATGTGTTCGCTCTGATCGTGGATCCCGCCTCCCGGGAAAGCGTGGCCAGCGCGGTTTCGCAGGCCGCTTGGTTCGGCAGCCCCGTGATCTGGGACAACACCGTATTCGCCCTGCTGTCCCGTGAGCACGACAGCGGCCTGCTGGTCACCTCCGCCGTCACCATCGCTCCCATCGCTCTGGCCACTATGGTGGAGCATATCGGCGATATGTGCGCCATCTCCTCCACCGTGGGAGAAAACTTCGTGGCCGATCCGGGGCTGCACCGGACTCTGACCGGCGACGGCCTGGCCACCACCATAGCCGCCCTGTTCGGTGCTCCCGCCAACACCACCTACGGAGAAAACACCGGCGTGCTGGCTCTGAGCAAGGTCTATGACCCCCGGGTCATCCGGCTGGCCGCCCTGTTTGCCATCATCCTGTCCTTCTGCCCCAAGTTTGCCGCGCTGATCGTGGCCATGCCCGCCGCCACCATGGGCGGTGTCAGCCTGGTGCTCTACGGCATGATCTCCGCCGTGGGCGTGCGCAACGTGGTGGAAAATCAGGTAGACTTCACCAAGAGCCGCAACGTGCTGATCGCCGCCATGATCCTGGGTCTGGCCGTTGGCGTCAGCTACAACGGTGCCATTGTGATTCCCATCGGCTCCATGACCATCAGCCTGTCCGGCCTGGCCGTGGCCGCCTTGGTTGGTATCTTCATGAACGCCGTCCTGCCCGGCAAGGACTATGAGTTCGGTACCAACGCCCAGGGCGACACCTCCGTGAACTTCGGCACCGACGCTTACGAAAAGAAGTAAGCTTTCAAAAAGCCTCACCGCCCCCCGGTTCTTCGGAACCGGGGGGCGGTTTTGTCCGCCGAAACCCCGGCTTGACAGACTTGACCTGCCGGGTATAATAGAAGCAGCTACAAAAAACGGGAGGCTTCCATGGATCTTCGCAGTCTGAATATTTTCATCGAGGTGGCGGAGCTGGGCAGCTTCACCCGGGCAGGGGAAAAGCTGGGCTACTCCCAGCCCACCATCTCCTTCCAGATCAAGCAATTGGAAAAGGAAATGGGTACCCAGCTGTTTGACCGGATCGGCCACACCGTCACCCTGACGGACACCGGCCGGGATGCCCTGGACTATGCCCAGAGAATCTGCCACTGCTGTCAGGAAATGCTGCTCACCGGCACCGGCCGCCGGGAACCGGCGGGCATTCTGCGGCTGGGCATGGCGGATTCCCTGTGCCAGCCCCTGATTGCGTCCCAGTTTGCCCGGTTCCGGAGTGCCTATCCCAAGGTCTCCCTCCAGGTCACTACCACGGACACCACAGGACTGCTGGAAAAGCTGGATCACAACGAGGTGGACATGCTGTGTACCATGGACGACCACGTTTATGACACCAACTATATAATCGCCGACGAGGAGGAGATCGGGGTACACTTCGTGGCCTCCCCTGCCCACCCATTGTCGAAGGCAAAGCGGGTGGAAATCAGCCAGCTTCTGGCCGAGCCCTTCCTGCTGACGGAGAAGGGCATGAGCTACCGCCGTCTCATGGACGAGCAGCTGGCTCGCAGCTCCCTGGAGATCAGCCCGGTGCTGGAGACCGGCCAGGCCGACCTGATCTGCACCCTGGTAGGCCAGAATATGGGGCTGTCCTTCCTGCCGGATTACGTCACCGAGGGCATGGTGCGTCAGGGCGCACTCACCCGGCTGAACGTGCCGGAGCTTCATGTGGTGGTGTGGAAGCAGCTGCTCTACCGCCGGGAAAAGTGGCTGTCCGCCCCCATGCGGGTCATGATCGACCATCTGAAAACCCTTCGTCTGCTGGGAGGTATCTCATGAGAAAGCAATGGATCGGGGCTGTTCTGTCCGCGCTGGCATTGGCAGGCTGCGCCCAGGCACCCCAGGAGACCCAGCCGGAAACAGTGCCCCAGGCAGTGGTGTACACCTATCCGGAGGAAACCACGGAAACCGCAGAGACCACCGTCCCGGAACCGGAGGACAGTGATTTTGTCCGGGTGCTGGACTACATTCCGGAAGCCCGGCAGGAGCTGGCCTATGCAACGGCGAATAACTTTACCGGTACGGCCATTTATGATTTTACCGATGCCTGGCTGCGCTACGGCACGGTGAAAAAGCTGAAGGCGGTCAGTGAAGACCTTTCTCAGCTGGGTCTGGGGCTGAAAATCTGGGACGCTTTCCGACCGGTCAATGCCCAGAAGTCGCTTTGGATTGTCTTTCCCAACTCCGCCTATGTTGCCAATCCCGCAAGCGGCCTGAGCCCTCACTGCCGGGGCAGTGCCGTGGATCTGACTCTGGTCGATGCCGACGGCAATGAACTGGAAATGCCCACAGGCTTTGACGATTTTTCCGCAAAGGCCGACCGGGACTATTCCGACTGCACCCCAGAGGCGGCGCAGCACGCCCAGCTGCTGGAAATCCTCATGGAAAAGCACGGCTTTGTGGGATATTCACGGGAATGGTGGCACTTTGCCGACGAGGATGCGTATCCCGTTGATGAGAATTTCATCCCGCCCGGGAAAAGTTAACACCAATTTCAAACTTTTTCCCCAAAATCAGGATATAATGACGTGTTGGAAAATAGAATCGACACACATGGAAAGGTGAGATATTTATGACAAAAATTGACATTTACTCCGGCTTCCTGGGAGCCGGCAAGACTACCCTCATCAAGAAGCTGATCTCCGAGGCCTACAAGGGTCAGAAAATCGTGCTGATCGAGAACGAGTTCGGCGAGATCGGCATTGACGGCGGCTTTTTGCAGGATGCGGGCATTCAGATCACCGAGATGAACTCCGGCTGCATCTGCTGCTCCCTGGTGGGCGACTTCGGCAAGGCTCTGACCAACGTCATCGAGCAGTACCATCCCGACCGGATCCTCATTGAGCCTTCCGGCGTGGGCAAGCTGTCCGACGTGATCGGCGCCGTAAAGAAGGTCATGAACGACCAGGTGACCCTGGGCTACACCGTGGCCGTGGTGGACGCGGGCAAGGTCAAGGTCTACATGAAGAACTTCGGCGAGTTCTACAACGACCAGGTGGAAACCGCCTCCACCATTGTCCTGTCCCGGACGGATTCCATTCCCCAGGCCAAGCTGGATGCCGCCGTGGCCATGCTCCGGGAGCATAATGACAAGGCCGTCATCGTCACCACCCCCTGGAGCGAGCTGACCGGCGAGCAGCTGACTGCCGCCATGGAGGGTCAATCCACCCTGGCGCAGGAGCTTGCCCAGCTGGTGCATGAGCACGAGCATCATCGCCACCATCATGACCATGACCACGACGAGGAGGATGACGACGAGGACGGCTGCTGCGGCGGCCATCCTCATCACGATGATGACGGCGAGGATGCGCATGCGCATCACCATCATCACGACCATGACGAGGATGACGGAAAGGGTTGCTGCTGCGGTCACCATCACCATCATGATGAAGCGCACGAGCATGACGAGCACTGCGCCTGCGGCTGCCACGACCATGACCACGAGCATCATCACCACCATCACCACGACCACGATGCCGACGAGGTGTTCACCTCCTGGGGCGTGGAAACTGCCCGGAAGTTCGACAAGGACACCGTGGAGAAGGCACTGCACGCCCTGGACTCCGGCAAGTACGGCATGATCCTCCGGGCCAAGGGCATTCTGCCTGCCGCCGACGGCACCTGGATTCACTTCGACTATGTACCTGAGGAAACCAGCGTCCGTCTGGGCAGCGCGGATATCACCGGCAAGCTGTGCGTCATCGGCTCCAAGCTGGACGAGCAGGCCATTGCCCGGCTGTTCGGGGTGTAAGTATGCAGCAGATTCCCGTTTATGCCTTTACCGGCTTCCTGGATTCCGGCAAGACGAAATTCATCCAGGAAACCCTGGAGGATCCCCGGTTCAACGCCGGGGAGAAGACCCTGCTGCTTCTGTTTGAGGAGGGCGAGGAGGAATACGATCTTTCCAGCTACCCCTACAAGAACGTCTATATTGAGGTTCTGGATCAGCAGACCGTCACCACGAAAGAGCTTCAGACCCTGCAGAAAAAGTACAACGCCGAGCGGGTGGTGGCAGAGCTGAACGGTATGCAGAAGGTGGGCGACCTGTACATGCGCTTTCCGGAAAACTGGGTCATCGCCCAGGAGATCATGTTCGCCGACTCCACCACCATCATGGCCTTCAACGCCAATATGCGCAATCTCGTCATGGACAAGCTGGTGGGTGCCCAGATGGTGGTTTTCAACCGGCTGCAAAAGGGTCAGGATGTGATGCCCTTCCACAAGCTGGCTCGCGCCGCCTCCCGGAAAATCGACATTCTCTACGATTACACCGACGGCACCACGGAATTTGACCGGATTGAAGACCCCCTGCCCTTCGACATCAACGCCCCCATCGTGGAGATCAAGGACGAGGACTTCGCCCTGTGGTATCGGGACATCAGCGAGGAGCCTCAGAAGTACGACGGCAAAACCGTCCGCTTCAAGGGTCAGGTGGCCATGCTCCGCCGGGACAAGAATGGCATGTTCGCTCCGGGTCGGTTCGTCATGACCTGCTGCGTGGAGGACATCCAGTTCTGCGGCATTCCCTGCCGCTATGAAGGCGCGTCCCAGCTGAAAAGCCGGGACTGGGTCATGGTAACGGCCAAGGTCAGCGCGGAGAAGCACCCCCTGTACAAGGGCGATGTTGGCCCCATGCTTACCGCTCTGGAAGTCACTACCGGTGCTCAGCCTGCCGATCCGGATGTGGCTGCCTTCTAAAGAAAAGCCTGCCTGAATACAGATAGAACAAGGAGGAATTGTTATGACTGCGTCCGATATGCGAAAAGCTGCCCGGGAAAACCTGGCAGGAAACTGGGGCATTTCCGTTGGCGTCACGCTGGTAGCCGCTGTGCTGGGCGGCATGGTTCTGGGCGGTGGTGACGCTTCCCGCTATGTCTGTAATTTTGCCTCGAACGGTGGTATGGACGGACTCCCCACGGTTCTGCGCATGATTCTCGTGCCCGTACTCTCCGGCCTTGGCATCTGGGGGCTGCTGTGCTTCCTGCTGGGCGGCACCGTGGAGCTGGGGCACGCCGAGTTTCTGCTCCGGCAGTACCGGGGCGAGCCTCTGACCTTTGACACCCTGTTCAGCCAGTTCGACCGGTTCGGCACCGGCTTTGCCCAGAAGTTCCTGCGAACGCTGTACGTCTTCCTGTGGTCTCTGCTGCTGGTGATTCCCGGAATCGTGAAAAGCTTCAGCTACGCCATGACCCCCTTTATTCTGGCGGAGCACCCGGAAATGACCGCGTCCCAGGCCATCGACGCTTCCAAAGCCATGATGGACGGACACAAGATGGATCTGTTTCTGCTCCAGCTGACCTTCATCGGCTGGGAGCTGCTGTGCGGGTTTACCCTGGGCATTGGCTTGCTGTTCCTGAATCCTTACCGGAACGCCGCTACCGCCGTGTTCTATGAGAACCTGAAAAAAGGTGCCAAGCCCCAGGCAGACTATGTGCCGCCGGTGGAGTTCTAAAAAATCGCAAAAAGTCAGCCATTGCCTTTGCAATGGCTGACTTTTTTAGGGCAACACCGTACAATTTGACAAGCAGACTCCGCCGGGATTTTTACCCCGGTTCAAAGTCTGGAAAAGGTCGGAATCCTGTATGCACCCGCAAGGGATATGCCGCAGCCGTAAGCCAGCTTACGCCGGCAACCGCCGCGCTATATTTCCCGCTTTTGAACCCGCACGGATAAAGGAAAAGATCCACTGCCCGGCCGATGACGATTTCATCAGAGCTTCCCCAAGATTCCATCCATGGCATCCGCCGTAACATAATCCAGGGGGATACCGCCCATGGCGGCGGCCATGTCCGTGTAGGAGCTGCCGCAGCTTCCGTAAATCCTCCGGGTCATGGACAGGGTCAGAAGCTCCACAAAGGCGGCCTTGATGCCCGCGGGCGTATCCCGCCCCAGGGCTTTGCTGTCATTGAAGAATACGATTTCCGCATCCCGGTTATAGGTGTGGGAGAAAAATTTCCGCAGGGAGCCGTCATCCGTGGCGAGGTAGAACCGGGTGTCGGGATTCTCTTTCAGCCGCGCCTCCAGCACCCGGCAGAACAGCTCCGTGGGGCTTTGCCGGATGCTCACGCTGTGATCGGTGCGGCGGATGTGCAGGCCAATTACCGGATGCTGCCCGCCCTGGGTGATTTTCCCGATTTTCTCCCTGGCCAGAGTCTCCAGCTCCGGCGCGGGGGTGAAAATGGAGCAGTCCACATCCCGGGAATCCTTGTGGAAGGTCTCACAGGTTTCATAATAGGTCTTGTCCTGGGGAATCAGATTTCCCGCCTGCTTGGCATTCATCACCTGATTGTTTCCAACCCGGTGCCGGTAGCCCAGCCGCAGTCGGTAATAGACAAGCTTCTCGGCCAAATTGTCCCCGCCCTTTACGTCCACAACCCGGATGTCCCGGGGCAGGGAAAAAAGAGCCTTTGCCGGGCAGTTCAGCTCTTCGTTTGCCGTCCATTTGACGACCAGCTTCCCGCCCTGGGGGCGGATCAGCTGATAGGCAGAGGCGATGACCCGCATCCGGTTGCACAGGCCGCCGATGGGTTCCACATAGACTTTCATATCCGCAGTGCTCCATGTCCATAGAATCAAGTGACAGCATCATAACACACAAATCAGGAAAAATCAATCATAATGTATGAATATTAGACATTTTTCAGGAAAAATCCGATGAATTTTCACATTCCCTCTATTGAATTTTCGGCATTTCGGTGCTATACTCTTACGGGTAAAAATACGCAATGGGAGAAAATGGAATGCAAGAGAGATTATTTTCCGACAAGCAGCTGATAAAGCTGATGATTCCGCTGGTCATCGAGCAAGGGCTGACGATTCTGGTAGGCATGTGCGACGGCGTGATGGTTTCCGCCGTCAGCGAGGCTGCCATCTCCGGCGTATCGCTGGTTGATATGATCAACGCGGTGATCCTGGTGCTCTTCGCGGCACTGGCCACCGGCGGCGCGGTGGTGACGAGTCAGCTGCTGGGTGCCCGGCGGATGGCAGATGCCCGGCGCAGCGCAGGACAGCTTGTGACGCTGACCTTTGCCATGGGCTGCCTGATGATGACCCTGTGCCTGGTATTTGCCAGGCAGCTTTTGCATCTGTTCTTCGGCTCCATCGACGCGGACGTAATGGCGGCGGGTCTTACCTATCTTCGCATTACCGCCCTGTCCTTCCCCTTCATTGCCCTGTATAACGCCGGCGCGGCCATCTTCCGCAGCGTGGGCAATAGCAAGGTCTCCATGCAGGTGAGCCTGTGGATGAACGGCATCAACGTGGCGGGCAACGCCCTGTGCGTGTTCGTGCTGAAAATGGGCGTGGCCGGCGTGGCCGTGCCTACCCTGGTGTCCCGGGCGGTGGCGGCGGTGATGATCCTGACCATGGCCGCCCGGAGGGGTCAGGAGCTGACCCTGGACGCCTCCGCCCTGTATCCCATTGACCGGAGGTTCATGGGCAAAATTCTGCGCATCGGCATTCCCTCCGCCTGCGAGAACAGCTTTTTTCAGTTTGGACGGCTGCTGGTGGTGAGCATGATCGCATTGTTTGGCACCACCCAGACCTCCGCCAACGCCGTGGCCAACAACCTAGACAGCATCGCCACCGTAGTAGGTCAGGCCATGGGGCTTGCCATGGTGACGGTGGTGGGTCAGAGCGTGGGCGCGGGAGACAAGGAGCAGGCGGTTTTCTACCTGAAAAAGGTGATGAAATGGAGCATCGGGGCACTGGCCGTGGTCAATGTGCTGATCATCCTGTTCCTGGATCCCCTGATCGGACTGTACCGCTCCCTGTCGCCCCAGACCGTGGAGCTGACCCGGACGCTGGTGCGGATCCACTCCACGGCGGTCATTGTCATGTGGGCCTTTTCCTTTGTCCTGCCCAACGCCTTCCGGGCGGCCAACGATGTCCAGTTTACCATGTGGGTGGGCATGGGTTCCATGCTGGTGTTCCGGGTGGGCGTGTCCTGGATTCTCTGCGTTCGCCTGGGCTGGGGCGCCGTCGGCGTGTGGATCGCTATGCTCCTGGACTGGGTGTGCCGGATCAGCTTCTTCCTGCCAAGAGCCTTGTCGGGAAAATGGCTTACGAACGCGTAGCCCAGTGGGGAAGCCTTTCAAATTCCAGGATTTTCCCCTGGTGGGGGAAGGTCAGCTTCCAGGAAAACAGCATCGGGGCGGGGGCGTTGTCTCTCGCCCCGTATTTGCGGTCGCCTACCAATGGATAGCCCCGGCTGGCAAACTGCACCCGAATCTGATGACTTCTGCCGGTGTGGAGCCGGACGCGCACCAGGCTTTCCTCCCCTGCACTCAGCCGGGTAAATTCCAGCCGAGCCTTTTTCACCCCGCCCCGCATCCGCTTGACCACAAACACCTTGTTTTTTCCGCCGTCCTTCCACAGAAGGTCCTCCCAGTCGCCATTTTCCGGCGGCGTGCCGTGAACCAGAGCCACATATTCCTTGATGAGCTTGCCTTCCTGAATGGCCTTGGACAGCTGGGCGGCAGCGGCCTTCGTCCGGGCAAAGACCATAAGGCCGCCTACGTTTTTATCCAGCCGATGCACCGGGAAGATTTCGCCGCCTAGGGCTTCTTTCAGGGCGGCGGGTACCTGGATTTCCGAATCCAGCCCTACCGGCTTGACGCACAGGACAATGTCCCGGTCGGAAAAGAGAATTTCCATGGATGACCTCCAAAAATATTTGATGATAGTATAGCATACAATCGGCGGCTGGAAAAGCCCCGGTTGCTTTTTTATGGAAAACCGGTATAATAGAAGGGAGATTCACGAAGGAGAGAAAGCAATGACCACACAGGACTATCAGCGGAAATCACCGCTGGCAATCTTTTTTCATTATTTCGGAAATCACAGGCGGCTGTTTGCCATCGACCTGGGCTGCGCCGTGGGCATGGCGGTCATCGACATGGCCTTCCCCCTGGTCACCCGGCAGGCACTGTACGACTATCTGCCCAACGAGGCCTACGGCGTGTTCTTCCGGGTCATGGCTCTGGTGGCGGCCAGCTATGTGCTGCGCACGTTCCTCAACTATATCGTGACCTATTACGGCCATACCTTCGGCATCCGGGTGGAGGCGGACATCCGCAAGGACCTCTTCGCCCACATGCAGGAGCTCAGCTGCGATTACTACGACAAAAACCGCACCGGCAAGCTCATGTCCCGGCTCACCACTGACCTGTTCGAGCTGACGGAGCTTGCCCACCACGGCCCGGAGGATCTGCTCACCAGCGCGCTGACCATTGCGGGCGCTCTGGTGGTGATGGCCTCCATCCGCTGGCAGCTGGCTCTGGTGGTGGCTCTGACCATCCCCATTTTTCTGACGGTGGCCATGACCATGCGGGGGCGGATGTCCCGGGCTTCGGCCGCTGCCAAGGAGAAAACCGGCCACATCAACCAGGAGATCGAAAGCAGCCTGTCCGGCTTCCGGACGGCCAAGGCATTCGCCAACGAGGCGGCGGAAAGCCGCCGGTTCAACGCCGCCAACGAAATCTACAAGACCTCCAAGCGGGGTTTCCACAAGGCCATGGCTTTATTCCAGAGCAGCGTGGAGTTTTTCCTGTGTATGCTCAACGTGATCGTCATCGGCTTCGGCGGCTACTATGTCATGCGCCACGAAATGGACTACCGGGATCTTATCACCTTCAATCTGTATATTGCCTCCTTCGTAAACCCCATGCGCAAGCTGTGCAATTTCTCCGAGCTGTTCGCCAACGGCTTCGCGGGGCTGAACCGGTTCGTGGAGGTCATGCGCACGGAGCCGACCGTTCAGGATAAGGTTGACGCCAAGCCTTTAACAAACGTCCGGGGTGAAATTGATGTGAAGGACGTATCCTTCTCCTACGACGGCGACCTGGCGGTGCTTCACGATGTGAGTCTTCAGGTGCACCCTGGGCAGACCGTGGCCATCGTCGGTCCCTCCGGCGGCGGCAAGACTACCCTGTGCCAGCTGATCCCCCGGTTTTACGACGTGACCGGCGGCAGCATTTCCATTGACGGCCTGGATGTCCGGGACGTGACCCAGCGGAGCCTTCACGAGAACATCGGCATTGTCCAGCAGGACGTGTTCCTGTTCGCGGACACGGTGCTGGAAAATATCCGCTACGGCAGGCCGGATGCCTCCATGGAGGAGGTCGTGGAGGCGGCCAGGCAGGCGGAAATTTACGAGGACATCCAGGCCATGCCCCAGGGCTTCGAGACCTATGTGGGCGAGCGGGGCGCGCTCCTGTCCGGCGGTCAGAAGCAGCGGATCGCCATTGCCCGGATCTTCCTGAAAAACCCGCCTATCCTGATTCTGGACGAGGCCACCTCCGCCCTGGATTCCGTCACCGAGGCGAAAATTCAGCGAGCCTTTGACAATCTGGCCAGAGGCCGGACGACTCTGATCATCGCCCATCGGCTGTCCACCATCCGCAATGCCGGGCGGATCGTGTCCATCGCCGACGGCCGGATTACCGAGTGCGGCACCCATGAGGAGCTGCTGAAAACCGACGGCATTTATGCCCAGCTTTACAGAACCCAGAACGCCCTGGCCCTGGGTCTGACCCAGCCCTGAAAGGAGGGCCTTCATGTATCAGCCACTAGCGGATCTTCTGCGGCCTACTACCCTGGACGAGGTTTACGGCCAGGAGCACATTCTGGAGCCGAACGCGGTACTCCGGCGGCTCATTGACTCCGGAAAAATTCCCAACATGGTCTTCTACGGCCCCAGCGGCACGGGCAAAACCACCGTGGCCAACATCATCGCGAAGCAAACCAACCGAACCCTCTATAAGCTCAACGCCACCACCGCCTCCACGGCGGACATCAAGGAGATCGTGTCCCAGCTGGATACCTTTCTGGCTCCCAACGGGGTGCTGCTGTACCTGGACGAGATTCAGTCCTTCAATAAAAAGCAGCAGCAGTCATTGCTGGAACACATCGAAAACGGCAAGATCACCCTGATAGCTTCCACCACGGAAAACCCCTATTTTTATGTGTTCAATGCCATTCTGAGCCGGTCTACGGTCTTTGAATTCAAGCAGATTTCCGCCGAGGCCGCCCTGAAGGCGGTACGCCGGGCGGTAGAGTTCATGGAAAAGCGGACGGCACTGAAAGCAAAGCCTGAGGCGGGAGCCCTGGAGTACATCGCCGGAGCCTGCGGCGGCGACCTGCGCAAGGCCATGAATGCGGTGGAGGTGCTTTTCTCCGCGGGGCAGCCGGAAAACGGGGTGCTGCCCCTGACGTTGGAGGACGTCAAGGCCGTCACCCAGAAAAGCGCGCTCCGTGCCGACCGGGACGGGGACAACCACTATGACCTGCTGTCCGCCCTGCAAAAGTCCATCCGGGGTTCCGATCCGGATGCCGCCTGCCACTATCTGGCAAGGCTTCTGGAGGCGGGGCAGATGCCCTCGGCCTGCCGCCGGCTGATGGTCATCGCGGCGGAGGACGTGGGTCTTGCCTACCCCCAGATCATTCCCATCGTCAATGCCTGCGTGGACATGGCTCTGAAGCTGGGTATGCCCGAGGCTCGGATTCCCCTGGGGGACGCGGCGGTGCTCATGGCCACCAGCCCCAAATCCAATTCCGGCCATATCGCCCTGGACGCGGCTCTGGCGGACGTGCGCAAGGGAAAGTCCGGGGATTTTCCCCGGCATCTGCAAAACGTCCACGCGGACTCCTACACCATGGAGCGGGAGCAGGGCTATCTCTACCCCCACGACTACCCGAACCATTGGGTCAGGCAGCAATACCTGCCCGATGAGCTGGTGGGCACCCATTATTACGAGTATGCGGAAAACAAGCTGGAGCAGGCGGCCAAGCAGTATTGGGACAAGATCAAGGGGGAAACGTAATGGATATTCACATCAATGACATTCTGGTGATGAAAAAGCCCCATCCCTGCGGGGAAAAGCGGTGGATGGTGCTGCGCACCGGGGCGGATTTTCGTCTGAAATGCCTGGGCTGCGGCCACGAGGTGATGACGCCCCGGTTCAAGGCGGAGAAAAACATCCGCGCTGTGGAGCGCCCCGGCACCTTGCCAGAAGAATAGGCCAATCACCCAACGCCCTCCGGCACTATCGCCGGAGGGCGTTTTCATGTACGTTATCGGTATGCACCAAAATAAAAGTTGTCATTGCGAACCAGTCCGCAGACTGGTGTGGCAATCCGTCCTCCTCGTCCCCCTTGGCTCCCACTTTTGGGGAGCTGTCACGAAGTGCCTGAGAGGATAAAAGACCCTCTACGCCCTTTCAGTGCACCGCTCCCAGAGGGAGAGGCAAGGGGAATACGGATTGCCACACCAGCGTTGCGACGCTGGTTCGCAATGACACCGTTTAATCGGAGATTTTTTCTCTATTTGGGACAGTCCTTTTATCCCAATCAGCCCCATCCTGCCGGAACTTGCGGCGGGGCCCGACTTCGGTTGCGACGAACTTTTCGCCGGGACAAAGCTATACTGGTGCCATCCCGATTCGGAGGTGGGGCTATGGCGGTGTATCTGGATCTTGTGATGCTGCTGAATTTCCTGGTGGATTACCTGCTGCTGCTCGGAACCAACCGGCTTTCCGGCTCCCCCATGACCCCGGGGCGATGCGCCCTGGCGGCGGTGCTGGGCAGCGTCTATGCCGGAGCCTGCCTGCTGCCCGGATTCCGCTTTCTGGGGAATTTCCTCTGGCGGTGCGTCAGCCTGGCAGGTATGGCGGTACTGGCCTTCGGCTGCGGCCGGGAGGCGGTGAAAAAGGGAGGATTATTTCTCCTTCTGAGTCTGTCTCTCGGCGGCATGGCCATGTGCTTTACCCGGCGGAATTTTGCCGCCCTGACCCTGGGAGCCGCCGGGGTGTGGCTTCTGTGCCGGGTGGCCTTCGGCGACGGGGCGGTGGGTCGGGAGTTTGTGCCTGTGACGCTGTACTGCGGCGACCGGCAGGCCAGCTTCACCGCCCTGCGGGACACGGGGAACACCCTTCGGGATCCCATTACCGGGGAGCCGGTGCTGGTGGTGTCCGGGGAAATCGGGGAGAAGCTGACGGGTCTTTCCCGGCGACAGCTGGCATCCCCCTTGGAAACGCTTACCCAAGGACGGGTGCCGGGGGCGCGGCTGATTCCCTATCACGCGGTGGGCACCGGCGGCGGAATGCTGCTGGCACTGCCCCTTTTCGCCGGAACGGGGAAGGGACGGCGGCGGGTGCTGGTGGCCTTCGCCCCGGAGGGACTGGAAAACGGAAGGTATCAGGGACTGACAGGAGGTGCCATATGAAAATTTCGGACATATTGCGGTTTCTCGGGCTGCTGCCTCAGAAGGAAATCTTTTACATCGGCGGCAGCGACGTGCTGCCCACGCCCCTGAAGGGTGCCCAGGAGCAGTCGGCTCTGGAGGCTCTGGAGCGGGGCGAGGAAGGGGCGAAGGAGCTTCTGGTAGAGCACAATCTAAGGCTCGTGGTGTACATCGCCCGGCGGTTTGAAAACACCGGCATCAATTTGGAGGACTTAATTTCCATCGGCACCATCGGCCTTATGAAGGCCATCGGCACCTACCGGCTGGACAAGAAGATCAAGCTGGCCACCTATGCCTCCCG
>DJQM01000045.1:68116-79251 GCA_002437585.1 Clostridiales bacterium UBA6386
GACGGCAACGAGCTGCTGCTGTCGGATATCCTGGGCACCGATGAGGATATGATTTTCCGGCCGCTGGAGGAGGATGCCGACCGGGCGGTGCTCCGTCAGGCCATCCGCATTCTGTCCCCCCGGGAGCAGGAGATCATCTTCCTGCGCTTTGGACTGGAGGGACGGAAGGAGCTGACCCAGAAGGAGGTGGCTCAGGAGATGGGCATTTCCCAGTCCTACATCTCCCGGCTGGAAAAGCGGATTCTTCTGCGCCTGCGAAAAGAATTTCTCCGCCAGACAAGCTGCGCTTGACATTTTTGCAATCGATATGGTATAATCGATATGAAAATATATCGATAACAATGACTACCGACTGCATAAGAGAGGTCATCATGGAGCAGAAGAAAATTTCCAAGGCAGTGCTCAAGCGGCTGCCCGGTTATCTGGCGTATCTGAAGAATATGCCCGAAGGCGCGTCCCCCAATATTTCCGCCACAGCCCTGGCCAACGCCCTGGACATGGGCGAGGTGCAGGTGCGTAAAGATCTGGCTATGGTCTCCGACGGCGGCCGTCCGAAAATCGGCTACCAGCGGGAGGCTCTGATCGACGACATTGAGCAGTTCCTAGGCTATGACAATACCACCGACGCGGTGCTCATCGGCGCAGGCAAGCTGGGTCAGGCTCTCATGGGATACCAGGGCTTTGACGAGTACGGTCTGAATATCCTGGCGGCCTTCGATGCCAATCCCAAGATCAAGAAAACCGACGAGGGCAGGCCGGTTTACAATGTGGCGGAGCTTCCCAGGTTCTGCCGCACCCACAAGGTGCTCATGGGCATCATCACCGTCCCGGCGGAGGGGGCGCAGGAGGTGGCGGATCAGCTGATTGCCGGAGGCATCAAGGCCATCTGGAATTTTGCCCCCACCCATCTGGACGTGCCTGCCAACATCCTGGTGCAGAACGAGAACATGGCAACCTCTTTAGCTGTGCTGTCCGTCCATTTGCAGGCTCAGATCAAGGAAGAGAAAGAAGTGAAAAAGTAACTCCAGTTATCGGGTCAACCCCAAATTCTATGTAAACTGCAAAATGTGGTGCAAATAGGGCAAAATATAATCCGGGCGGGAGCGGCACAAAGCTGAAGAAGAAAGGCGGTTCATTGAGGACGAGGTTCGCGTGCATCTGCGTGGTTTTGCTCGTACTGTCCATAGTGTGTATCATGGCCTATGGCGAAGGAAGCCTGACTGTCGCCAGTTTTGATGATAAGACTGAAGATGATGCTTTTCTGGAGGTCACCGGCATTACAGAAGCAGGAAATGGCTAATTACTTTGGTGAAGCAACGGTTGCGGATATTTTCGACTACATCCCGCTGCAGAACACCAATCAGATCTTTCCTTCTAAATGGGTCGTAAGGAAGATGGTCGATGGGCTGGAAGAAAAGAATCCTGGTTGCTTTGATGATCCTAACAAAACGTTTGCAGACCTGTATATGAAGTCTTCCTGTATATTGCAGAGATTGTGAAGCATCTGTTCCGTAGTGAGAAAATGAAGGAGCAGATTCCGGACGACGGTGAGTGAATCCGACGTATCCTTCGCAAGCAGGTTTACGGCATGACACCGACTCGTATCATTTATTTGATTGCCGCAAACTACCGCCTTGGTTTTGATGAGGATCTGAAGTCTGAAGCTTCCAATTTTGTTCAGGCAGATGCTGCGCAGACGGCAAAAAATGATACCCTGACTGCACTTGTGGCCAGATACTTCGGATAAGAGCGAGGAAGAAATATGTCAAAACTAAACATAGATCAGAAAAGTGTCCGCGCCCTGTTCAGCGAGAAAAGGACGGATTTTCTAATTCCAGATTATCAGCGCCCTTATGCGTGGGATGAGAAGGAATGTCAGACCCTCTGGGACGATCTTTTTGCGTTTTCTTTTCCGGATAATGACTGTGACAAATTCAATAGTGAAGCTGATGAGTACTTTCTTGGCCCAATTGTCACATTTAAAAACGCAGACGGAAAAATGGAAATCATTGATGGCCAGCAGCGTCTGACAACACTCATGCTTTTGCTTCGTGCTTTCTACGATAAATATGGCAATATGAAAAATGACAAGGCCATCAAGACCAGCAAGTTCATTGAGCAGTGTATTTGGAAGACAGATGAGTTTGGGGATCCTGATAAGTCTGCCCTAAAGATTAACTCTGAGGTGGCAACTGACAAAGAAAAAGCCGAGTTCCTTGATATTCTAAGAAGAGGCGTGGTTGACGATGGCGAAGTAAGCCGGTATGCCAGGAATTATCGCTTTTTTCAAGACCGTATTGTTGCGTTTCTAAACTGCTATCCTGACTGGTTTTCGTTCTTCCCAATCAGAATCATGAATAACTGTATTCTACTGCCCATTGAGGCGGAATCGCAAGATACTGCTCTCAGAATTTTCTCGACTTTGAATGATCGAGGAAAGCCTTTGTCCGATGCAGATATTTTTAAGGCGCAGTTCTATAAGTACTATACTGAACAGGGTAAAAAGGATCAGTTTATCGAAAAATGGAAGAACCTGGAGATGCTCTGTGATTCCTTGTTTCATCCAATGTCCGGCACCCCGATGGACGAGCTTTTCACTCGCTATATGTACTATGAACGAGCCTTGCAGGGCAATAAGTCCTCTACGACGGAGGCACTGAGAAAGTTCTATGAGCGCAATGGGTATGCGATTTTAAAGAGCGAACAAACCTTTGAAAATTTAATTGATCTGGCAAACTTCTGGAATGATGTCCAAAACCAAAGTGTAGAGCGCTTCTCGGACCGAATCCTACGCAGGCTGTTTGTACTGAACTATGCTCCGAATGGTATGTGGACCTATGTTGTGTCCGTGTATTACATGGCCAATCGTGCCGTAGACGGCACATTAGATGACGATGCCTTCTTTACATTTCTTAGCAAGATCACAGGTTTCATTTGGGCTTATGCCATTACGAATCCAGGCGTTAACGCGTTAAGAACTCCAATCTATGCCGAAATGATCAATATAGTCAACGGTTTGCCAGTTCGCTTTGCTGATTACTTATTCATCACAGATCAACTCCAGAATGCACTTAGCAACTATGTGTTCAGCAACAATCGCGCTATCACAAAATCGATGCTGACATGGTGGTCGTTCCAGGATGTAGGTCAGGAACTTCTCTCGTTGGAAAGTGTTCTGGAAATTGAACACATCTATGCGCGTAATCGAAATTCGAAAGAGCACACATTGTCCAACCCAAGAAATGTTGAAAATCTTGGAAATAAGGCGATCCTTGAAAAGCGGATTAATATCCGCGCTTCTGATTATCGTTTTTCGGATAAGTCAAAATACTACATCGGGTACGAAAATGCAAGAAAGCAGAAAAAGAATGGCACAAAAATCAAGGAGCTTCGGGATCTTGCCGCTGAAATGACTGATTTCACAGAGGAAAACATTGTGCAGCGTCAAACACGAATAGTATTTGGCTTCCTAAAATTCTTACATGAGAATGGGCTAATCGCGGACGAATAAGAACACGTTGACCGGCAGCAAACGATTGGTTCTGAATCTTCCTCTTATTCTATATGCAAATTGCAAGTGCAAGTTGGACACCCGCGTGAATAAAAAATGTCTGGCGCAATCTGGACATGACTACCACTTCACCATGCCTGGCACTGTAGCCCGGAGCACGCCCTTTGTTTGATTTGCGGGGCGGTGTGCCGCGCCGCAAATCATTTCCGATTGTGGTATGAGAACAGCCCAATGCTCTGGCAATAGCCCTGTTGGACTGTCCTTGCCCTTTCAGTGCCTGGATCACGCCTCTTTCTTCTCGCTGAAGATGCTGCCCCCTCTTGCATCCCGACAGTTCTGTGCTATAATGATAGCAGTCCATAGTGATTGCCCTCCTTGATAAATGTTGTGTCGCAACTCCATTGTATCATGCGGGTATATCACTATGGATCTTTTTCTTTAAGTGTCCAACTTCATTTTACAATCAGCCAAAATATATACTAAAAAAAGAAAATCTCCCTTTGTAGCCATTGTATCAATGATTACAAAGGGAGATGGTCCGAGTGGCGAGACTCGAACTCGCGGCATCCTGGTCCCAAACCAGGCGCCCTACCAGCTGGGCCACACCCGGATAGCGCAGCTTTCACTACGCAACGGAAATATTATACACGAATTCTCCGAAAAAGCAACCCCCAAAAAGCGTGAAGGCCGCTGTCAGAAGCTCGGAAAGGCGATGGAGCCCACATGGTACACCAGCCACATGAGGAAAAAGCCCGGCCTCGTATGCATCCGGACGTACACCCAGTCAAAAGCCCGCACGCTCAGGCTCTCCCCAGGGAAAATGAAAGAGCGGGTCAGGGTGCAGCTTCTGGGGCGGCGGAAAGGGAACAGACCCCGCCGGTGCAGGGCGGCCGTCACATGCCGGGCATCCCGCAGGGGCAGCCGGGTCACGCCGTACAGGCAGTTCCACAGCACGCTCATCAGCCGATTGGCAGTACCCGTGTCCTCCGGATTCTGCCGGTAGTAGTCCAGCATAATGCCGGCAACGGCAATGTGGGAGCGCAGCTTTTTCTCCCTGGCCTGGGCACTGTCGGCGGTTTCGGCGGAGCCGGGACGGATCCGGTAGAAATACACCGTGTCCCGGATAGTCAGAACCCTGGGATGCTCCAGGGACAGCTCAAACATGAACTGACCGTCCTCTCCGTGGGTCAGCGCCGGATGCCGGAAATTGACCCCGTGGGCAGCAAGGAAGCTCCGACGGATGAGACTGCGCCAGACCACGGCTCCGGGGCCGGGTACGTTGTCCGGCAGGTTGCCCTGACGGCTCAGAGCCATCTGCTGGGAGGTGAGTACCTGGTCAAACTGAAAGCCGCCTACCACCAGCTGGTCACAGTCCTCCGTGTCGATGATGCCGCGCAGCTTCTCCAGAATATTCGTCTGGATCAGATCGTCCGCGTCCACGAACCAGATGTAGTCGCCCTGGGCGGCGGCCAGCCCGGCATTCCGGGCGGTGGCTACGCCGCTGTTTTCCTGGGTAATGACCCGGAGATTCGGGCACTTTTCGGAAAAAACCCTCAGAATCTCGCCGCTTTTGTCTGTGGAGCCGTCGTCCACGCAGACGACCTCGTAGTCCGATGCCGGAAGATCCTGCGCAAACACAGAGTGCAGGCATTCCTCCAGATACAGCTCCGCGTTAAAAATAGGAACCACAATGCTCAAGAACAAGGCCTGCACCCCCTAAAAATCAAACATTGAACAGGAAATTGACGATATCCCCGTCCTTCATGACATAGTCCTTTCCCTCGCTGCGCACCAGACCCTTGGCCTTGGCGGCGGCCATGGTGCCGCAGGCCTTCATATCCTCGAAGGCGATGACCTCGGCTCGGATGAAGCCCCGCTCGAAGTCCGTATGGATCTTGCCCGCGGCCTGAGGCGCCTTGGTGCCCTTTTTAATCGTCCAGGCACGGCATTCGTCGGAACCGGCGGTGAGGAAGGAAATGAGACCCAGCAGCGTGTAGCTGGACTTGATGAGCCGATCCAGGCCGGATTCGGCTACGCCCAGCTCTTCCATGAACATGGCCTTTTCGTCTGGGTCATCCAGCTCGGCAATGTCCGCCTCCAGCTTGGCGCAGATAGGCAGACACTGGCTGCCCTCGGCGTCAGCCAGGCTCTTCACTGCCTGATAATGCCGGTTGCTTTCCGGGCTATTGACCTCATTTTCGGACATATTGGCAACATAAATGGTCTTTTTCAGGGTCAGCAGGTCGGAGGTCGCGATAAGAGCCAGCTCCTCAGGATCATCGGTGTAGGTGCGAGCCAGCTTGCCCTGGTTCAGGTGCCCCAGCAGACCCGAGAATACCTCCACCTCCCGGGCAAACTTTTTGTCGCCGCCCTTCATGGCCTTCTGCGCCTTGTCGATCCGGCGTTCCACCATCTCGATGTCCGCCATGACCAGCTCCAGATTGATGATGTCGATGTCCCGCAGAGGATCGGTGGAGCCTTCCACATGGGTCACATTGCTGTCCTCAAAGCAGCGAACCACATGGACGATGGCATCGGTGGTGCGGATGTTGGACAGGAACTTGTTGCCCAGACCCTCGCCCTTGGAGGCACCCTTCACAAGACCGGCGATGTCCACGAACTCGATGACCGCGGGGGTCACCTTCTTGGGCTTGTGCAGGTCGGCAAGCCAGGTAAGCCGCTCGTCCGGCACAGACACCACACCCACATTGGGGTCGATGGTGCAGAAAGCGTAGTTGTCCGCGGGCACACCCGCGTTGGTAATGGCGTTGAACAGAGTGGACTTGCCCACATTGGGCAGGCCAACAATACCTAATTTCATATATACTCATTCTCCTTCGATTTTCCTTGAAACAGCATCCTTTCCGTGGACACGAAAAGGGCACATAACTGAAGATGATTATAGCATACAACATTCTTTTTCTCAAGCCATTGCGCGAAAAACTCTCTGACGATTTGCGGATTTTTCAAAATCTGACTGATTGCAGCCCTTCACAGATAGGCTGATCAGATTCTGTTCTTTCATCAGCACCGGCGGTTTACATGCTCCGGTTCTGAAGTTTGCCTTTTTCTGAACTTTCTCGAAAGACTCTTGCCTTTGCTCATCCTAGCGATTATAATTATACTGTAATTTTTAAGCAGATAATGAGCCGTAGATCATATCAGCGACTCTAACTCGAAATAATGGGGGCCTATTCCACCTCACGGGTGCGAATGGGCGCACTGACCCCTTGTCACGAATCTACCCAAATCATCGATTCGACAAACAATGACAGCGCCGGTCAAAGTTTTAGTTCTTCCGACACACAACAGGTTCTTTACAGGATATTTCAAGAAGGAGTTAGACATGGAATGCACGGCACCCTTTGAGTTTATTTGCGACCACATACAGGAGTTTTCTCTGTTGGTAGCGGCAATATCCGCTCTTATTGCGGCAATTACTGCAATAGCTGCATTTATGGCAAATCATCAAAATAAAAAACAGTATAAAGACAGTATTCAGCCGCAACTCAGTATGAGTCTTGTTGAGTTCAATTCCATTTTATACTTGCGCATAAAAAATTCAGGGCAAACCGCCGCAAAAAATGTAGAGATCAGAATAACGGGGATCAAAAACAACGGTAGCTCAAATAATCTCCATCTTGACGACCTTTTTAAAGGAGAGTTTGAGCTTTACCCAGAAGAAGTTGTTCAAGGCGAAGTCGCAATATGCGGTAGGACTATAGTGCAATCTGTATTTCCGCAGGTGGAGGTTTCTGTGTCTTACCGAGTTGATGGAGCAAAAAAGATTACTGCCTACAAAAGAACGGTAACTTATCTCAGTGCTTATACGGAGAAAATTTCAGCGGATATAAACCTTGATACAAGACAAATGGAGGATTCTCTCAAAAGCATAGCGAGGGCATCTGTTCGGACTGCAAATTATCTGGACGGTCGGCAAGTTGCACCATTTGACGAATTAAATATTTTAGCCGGATGTTCACTGAAAACTGATTTACTTAACGTGCTTCACAAAGAGTCGGGAACAGTCCTTTCTCGCTCTGAAACCATAGAGGAAGCTCTTGGTAGCAATAAGGAGGATACCCATGCCAACACTTGAATGGATTGGAAAGAGCAAGGTGATCAATCACCATCAGGAAGTGCCGTTTCGGGTGTTGGAGCGCAAGTACAGCTTTGATGAAAACGGGCAGCACGACGAGGATAACGGCAGTGAAAACATGATCATCCGGGGTGACAATCTGGAAGCCCTGAAAGCGCTGCTGCCCCGGTATGAGGGTCGCGTCAAGTGCATTTACATCGATCCGCCCTACAACACTGGCAACGAGGGCTGGGTCTACAACGATAACGTCAATGACCCCAAAATATTGCGCTGGCTTGGTGAATTAGTTGGAAAAGCAGGCGAGGATCTAACGCGCCATGATAAATGGCTTTGTATGATGTACCCACGTCTGAAATTGCTTTATAAATTGCTATCTGATGATGGCGCAATTTTTATAAGTCTCGATGATAACGAGATTTTTTACTTGCGCTCGATTATGGATGAAATTTTTGGCGCATCGAACTTTACTGCCCAAATTACACTTCTTTGCAATCCAAAAGGCAGAAGCCAGGACAAATACTTTGCAACCTGTCATGAGTATCTGCTGGTTTATACAAAGTCCGCTGTTCCCGCTGGATGGTTTAGTGTGGAGAAAGACGATACCAAAATTGAAAAAGATTACAAGCTGTTCGATGCGGACGGGAGATACCGTTTGCTGGAATTAAGAAACACACATCGTGAGTTTGGCAAAGAAAACCGTCCGAATCTCTGGTATCCAATATACGCAAATGCTGATGATGGGACAGTTAGCCTTGAAAAAGATGAACAGCACAATATTGAAATATACCCGACTTGGCCCGATGGGTATGAGGGCTGCTGGACATGGGGTACTGAATTGGCATCAAAAAGCACACGACTGCTTGTTGCACAAAAGAAAGCCGGTGCGTGGAAAATCTATCGCAAATCTTACGCTGCAACAGATGGCGAAACCGTCAAGCAAAAGCTGTTCACTATCTGGAATAATCCGCAGTTTTTTACCGAAAAAGGGCAGGTTACTTTTGGTCAGATTTTTCCCGGAGCAAATAAAAACGATTTTCCGCAACCTAAATCAGTTGAGTATGTGATGGAGGCTATCAGAACAATCACGCATGATGACGACATTGTTTTGGACAGTTTTGCAGGATCAGGTACAACAGGACAAGCCGTTTTGAACTTGAATTCTGACGGCGGACACCGCAAGTTCATTCTTGTCGAGATGATGGACTACGCCGACAGCATCACCGCCGAGCGCGTGAAGCGCGTGATCCGTGGCTACGGAGAGGGCAAGAACGCCGTGGAGGGTACGGGCGGCAATTTCAGCTTCTATGACTTGGGCGAACCGCTGCTTGTGGGCGATTGCCTAAATGAAGCCGTTGCCCCGGAGAAAATCCGCGAATACATCTGGTTCATGGAAACCAAGCAGCCCTACGCCCCGCCCAGCGGCGGCAATCCGTATTATCTCGGCAAGCGCAACAGCACAGGCTATTACTTCTATTACGAGCCGCAGCGCGTGACGGTGCTGGATTATGCGTTCCTCTCCACCATCACGGAAAAGGCAGACGGCACGGTGATCTATGCCGACCGCTGTTCTATCAGCGAGGACAAGCTGGCAAAAATGGGCGTCACGTTCAAGAAAATACCGCGTGACATCAGCAGACTATAAGGGGGTGTTCGCTGCATGGAACTGAAATCTTATCAGAAAAAGGTGATAGCGGACTTGACCCGCTATCTGGAACTGCTGAACGAAACAAAGAGTGACGCAGCGGCGTTTCGCCTGTTCTGGCAGGAGAAATCAGCCCCGACTTTAGGGCTATACCAAAACGTTATACCCGGTGTTCCGAACCTCTGCTTCAAGGTGCCGACAGGCGGCGGCAAGACCTTTATTGCCTGCAACGCCATTCGACCAGTGTTTGACGCGCTTCCTGCCACCAAGACAAAGGCGGTCGTGTGGCTTGTTCCGTCGGACGCGATTCTGACGCAGACGGTGAAAGCCCTGAAAGACACATCCCACCCCTACCGTCAGAAAATCGACGTGGATTTCGGCGGGCGCGTGGAGGTTTACACCAAGCAGGAGCTTTTGAACGGTCAGAACTTCAATCCCACCGCCGTTACAGAGCAGTTGTCGGTTATGGTGCTGTCCTACGATTCTTTCCGCGGGCGCGGCAAGGAGGTCTTGAAAGCCTATCAGGAGAACAGCAACCTTGCCGCGTTTGCAAAGGTGCTGGGCAAGCCCGACAGCCCCATTGAAAAAGCGGACGAAACCGCCCTGTTCCAGATTATCAACCAGCTTAACCCGCTTGTCATCGTGGACGAGAGCCACCATGCCCGTTCGGAATTGAGCCTTGAAATGCTGGAAAACTTCAATCCCTGCTTTGTGCTGGATTTGACCGCCACGCCGAAAAAGGAGAGCAATATCATCTCCTATGTGGACGCGGTGCAGCTGAAAAACGAACACATGGTAAAGCTGCCCGTGATCGTCTATAACCGGGACAGCCAAGCCGAGGTGCTGATTGACGCGATTGATCTGCGGAACAAGCTGGAGGAAATTGCAAACGCAGAGTACACCAGGACGGGCAAATATATCCGTCCTATCGCGCTGTTTCAGGCACAGCCGAAGGGCAAAGAGGACGCGACTACCTTTGAAAAACTGCGGGACAAGCTGGTGGACGCCGGGATTCCCGCTGAACAGATCGCCATTCGTACCGCCGATGTGAATGAACTGAAAAACACCGATTTGATGTCCCCGGACTGTCCGATTCGTTATATCATCACGGTCAATGCGCTGAAAGAGGGCTGGGACTGCCCCTTTGCCTACATCCTCGCGTCCCTTGCCAATAAGACAAGCCAGGTTGACGTGGAGCAGATTTTAGGACGGATTCTCCGTCTGCCCCATACGAGCCAGCATACGCAGAGCGCACTCAATATGTCCTATGTGCTGACTTCCTCTAATGACTTCAACAGCACCGTGGCGCATATCGTCAAGGGCTTGAACAGCGCGGGATTCAGCGATAAGGACTATCGGATCGGTGAGCCCGCAAAACCGCAGATTCCCGAACAGTCAGCGGAACAAACCACGCTGCCTGACCCGCAAGGAGCTTCCGAACTGGAAAGCACCGAGGACGATTTTGCAGGGCTGGACGGGAAATTGATCGGGGCAGAGTTGGAACGGCGCAGAGAGCAAGCGCAAACGCCTGAAATCGCCCCGAAAGCCGACACCATGCTGGACGCTGCCGCAGAGGTCGAAAAGGCATACACAGACGCGATCCAGCAGACCGGCAACGATCCGGTGATGGACAATCTTCCGTGGGAGGTGCGGGAGAAAGTGAAATCATTTCAGGTGAATCCGCAGTTCCGGGAGGATATTGAAACGCTGCAAATCCCGCAGTTTTTCTTGAAAATCGAGCAATCTCTGTTTACAGACGGCTCTTTTGAACTGCTGGACAAGGAAATGCTGGCAGAGGGCTTTACCCTCAAGGGCAAGGCATACGACATTGATTTTGCCGCCGCAGACGATGAAATCCGCGAAATCGACGTGCGGGAGCAGGA
>DJQM01000046.1:0-1487 GCA_002437585.1 Clostridiales bacterium UBA6386
GCCGCCCCCCTAAGTACCCCCCCGGCCGCCCTATCGAACTGCGGAAGAATACTTCGGCTTGCTATGGGTGCGTCTGTTGAAAAAAGCCTAAAAGATATGGTGTCATTGCGAACCAGTGTGGTGCGGCACAGTCCACAATGACACTCTCTATCCGGGCGCGAACTGGCGGTTTTCGGCATAGGAAAACGCCCGGAAGCGATTGCTTCCGGGCGTGATAGCCGATTAGTCAGCGACGTAGGGCAGCAGGGCGATCTGACGGGCGCGCTTGATGGCGGTGGTCAGGTCACGCTGGTGAGCGGCGCAGGTACCGGTGGTACGGCGGGGCAGGATCTTGCCGCGCTCGGACAGGTAACGGCGGAGCTTCGCGGTGTCCTTGTAGTCGATGGCGGTCACCTTATCCACGCAGAACGCGCAAACCTTCTTGCGCTTGCGCGGACGCATACGCTGTTCGTTAGCCATGGAAATTCCCTCCTTGTAAGTTTTTTGCAGAAAAGTTCGTCAATTTAGAAGGGCAGCTGGGCGTCGTCGTCCTCCAGCATCGCAAAGTCGGATGCGGGAGCACTGGCAGGGGCGGAATAGCCGCCGTAGCCGGGCGTACTGGGGGCGCTGGGGGCAGGAGCATTGTAGCTGCTGCCGGTATTCCCGCCATAGCTGCTGCCATAGGAGGAATTGCCGCCCTCGCTGTCGCGTCTGCTGTCGCCGAAGTAGACATTGTCCGCTACGATTTCCGCACTGCGACGCTTGTTGCCGTCCTTGTCGGTCCAGCCGCGGATCTGCAGCCGACCGGACACCACCGCCATGCGGCCCTTGGTGAAGTACTTGGAGACAAATTCTCCAGTCTGCCGCCAGGCGACACAGTCGATGAAGTCAGTTTCCCGTTCGCCGCCGTCCTTGGGCGCGAAGTCCCGATCCACTGCCAGCGTGAAGCTGGCCACGGCGACACCGCTGCCGGTACGGCGCAGTTCCGGGTCACGGGTCAGGCGACCCATGATAACAATGTGGTTGAGCATGTCAGGCCTCCACTGCGGTGGTCAGGCAGCGCATAACGCCTTCGGTGATCTTCATCACGCGCTCCAGCTCCGCGGGGAACTCAGGCTTGCACTCCATATCCATGAGAACATAGTAGCCTTCGTTCAGGTCATTGATCTCGTAGGCCAGCCGACGCTTGCCCCACTCGTCAATGCTCAGCAGAGTACCCTCCGCCTCCACCATTGCCTTGAACTTTTCCACAAGTGCTGCGATGCTCTCCTCACCCAGGGTCGGGTTGACGATGTAGAGCACCTCATACTTACCGGTGATCTTAGCCATGTTGATTGCACCTCCTTTTGGACTTTTGACCCCCGGTCGCGCCGGGAGTAAGGATTGTCCGCGTTCGCAGACTGAATTATTTTAATGGAAGAAGCCGGAAAAGTCAAGGATTTTTTTGATGTTTTCCGGGAAATATCTAAGAAATGAGTACCCTAATAAACGCATGTCATTGCGAACCA
>DJQM01000046.1:1607-7539 GCA_002437585.1 Clostridiales bacterium UBA6386
GGCCGGTACGTTTGATTTTACCGACCCCAATTTTTCGGAATTTGGGCCGATGTGGGCATCGACCCCTACACGCAGAACATCATTTTGACCTTAAGTTGATGACATTGCCCTTGGGGGAAGGTGGCACGGCGCAGCCGTGACGGATGAGGGCTACTTGCCTCTCCCTATGGGAGAGGTGCCCGGTCGGGGCAGAGAGGGCGTGTTATTACCCTCTCAGTCACTTCGTGACAGCTCCCCCAGAGTGGGAGCCAAGGGGGAACGAAGGAAACGGATTGCCACACCAGTCTGCTTACACTAAGGTATGACTGCCACTGGCAGTCATTCAGATTTTGATTCGCTGCGCGGAGCACCACTGGTTCGCAATGACATGATATTCCGGCAACTCGCAATGCTCCCGGACTGCCGGGAGCATTTATTTTATATATTGTATGTCCCCGGGCAAAATGTTCAAGAATAATTCAAAATCAACCCATTGACTTTTTCAGCACTCTGGTGTATAGTGTGTTTAGCACTCGAGAGAAGGGAGTGCTAAAGAGAAAGGAGGAGGAACGATGGAACTCAGTGACCGGAAAAAGAAGGTTCTGCGAAGCGTCGTTGACCTTTATATCCGCACTGCCGAGCCGGTCGGCTCCAAGGCAATCACCGAGCTTCCGGATATGAAGTACTCCTCCGCAACCATCCGCAACGAGATGGCAGAGCTTACCGCCCTTGGCTATCTGGAGCAGCCTCACACCAGTGCCGGTCGGATTCCCTCCGCCGCTGGCTATCGGCTGTATGTGGATGAGCTGATGATGGACTACCGGCTGAGCATCGACGAAACCAAATCCATCAACACCGCCATTGAGGAAAAGATGCAGCGTGTGGATAAGATGGTGGAGAAGGTGGCAAGGCTGGTTTCCCAGGCAACGGATCTTCCGGCCATTTCCGCCGCAGCGCACAGCGGTCAGCTGACCGTCAAGCGTTTTGATCTGATCCTGGCAGGCCCCGGCAGCGTAATCGTCGTTCTGATGCTCAGCAATGAGCAGGTGGGCAACAAGCTCATCAAGCTTCCGGTGGAGGTAGGCGACGGGGATCTGAAAATCCTCAGCGCGGTGCTTAACGCTTCCTTAACGGACATCGCTCCGGAGCGCGTCACCGCCGAGCTTCTGGATAAGGTCATGCGTTCGGCCGGCAAAGCCGCCTCCCTGGTTCCCGTGATCGTGGATTTCGTCCAGGAGACCCTGCGGGCCAGCGAAAGCCCCAACGTGGCCATCGTCGGTCAGTCCCGGCTTCTGGGACTTCCGGAGTACCGGGACGTGGACAAGGCTCAGCGGGTCATGGCCTCCATCGACGAGGAGGCTCTGGCGAACCTGCCCGCGGTGATGAAAAGCGCCAACGGCACCAAGGTCATCGTAGGGCCGGAGAATGTATCCGAGGAGCTGAGGGACACCTCCGTGGTGGTCACGAAGTTCGACATCGGCGACGGTCTGCAGGGCATGATCGGCGTGGTCGGCCCCACCCGGATGGACTACGCGAAGGTCACGGCAAGGCTCAGCTACTTTGCCGAAAGCCTTTCCAAGATGTTCGCCAAGCCTGAGCAGCCCCAGCTGCCCAACCCGGAGAAAAAAGACAACGGAACGCCGCAGGGCGTATGATAGGGAGGAATGAACGTGGCAGAAGAAAAGAAGGCCGAAGAGGAACTGGAGCCGGTTTCCGCCCCTGAGGAAGTGCCTCAGGAGGAAGCTCCGGAAGAAGTGAAGGAAACCAAAGGAACCGATCCCTGGGAGGAAAAATACAACGCCGAGCGGGATGCCCGTCTGCGGCTCGCCGCGGAATATGACAATTTCCGCAAGCGCGCCGTCAAGGAAAAGGACGGGGCCTACGGAAACGGCAAGGCCGACACGGTTGCGAAGATTCTTCCCATTTACGACAACCTGGAGCGGGCGCTGAACCAGCCCACCGAGGATGCCGCTTATAAAAAGGGCGTGGAGATGACCATGACCGAGCTTACCAAAATCCTGAACGGTCTGGGCGTGGAAATCTTTGGTGCCCCCGGAGACCCCTTTGATCCCAACCTGCACAACGCCGTGATGCACACGGAGGATGAGAGCCTGGGCAAGAACGTCCTGGTTCAGGTCTTCCAGAAGGGCTTCAGGATCGGCAATAAGGTTGTGCGGTTCGCGATGGTTCAGGTTGCCAACTGAGGTGGCAAGCACCCGGAATGACCGGGGGATTGTGACCGGAGGGAATCCCCAGCGGGGGCCACACCAGTGTGCGCACTGGTTCGCAATGACATATGTTATTCGAGACAGCGCAAATATAAATTAGTAAATTCTTTTCATGAAATATAGGAGGAAAACAATTATGGCAAAGATTATTGGTATTGACCTTGGTACAACGAATTCCTGTGTTGCTGTTCTGGAGGGCGGCGAGCCTGTCGTCATCGCCAACGCCGAAGGCAACCGTACCACCCCTTCCGTGGTGGCATTTTCCAAGACCGGTGAGCGGATGGTCGGCCAGGTGGCAAAGCGTCAGGCCGTCACCAACGCCGATCGCACCGTGTCTTCCATCAAGCGTCACATGGGCGAGAATTATCATGTGACCATCGACGGCAAGAGCTACACCCCTCAGGAGATTTCCGCCATGATCCTGCAGAAGCTGAAGGCCGACGCCGAGAGCTATCTGGGACAGCCCGTTACTGAGGCCGTCATCACCGTTCCCGCTTACTTCTCCGACGCGCAGCGTCAGGCAACGAAGGACGCCGGTAAGATCGCCGGCCTGGATGTGAAGCGGATCATCAACGAGCCTACCGCCGCGGCTCTGGCCTACGGCCTGGACAAGGAGTCCGAGCAGAAGATCATGGTTTACGACCTGGGCGGCGGCACCTTCGATGTGTCCATCCTGGACATCGGCGACGGTGTCATCGAGGTTCTGGCTACCGCCGGCGACACCCACCTGGGCGGCGACGACTTCGACCAGAGAATCATGGATTACCTGGTCGACGAGTTCAAGAAGGCCGAGGGCATCAACCTGGCCAGCGATAAGGTGGCTATGCAGCGTCTGAAGGAGGCTGCCGAGAAGGCCAAGATTGAGCTGTCCGGCGTGACCTCCACCAACATCAACCTGCCTTATATCACCGCCGACGCTACCGGCCCCAAGCATCTGGACGTGACCCTGACCCGGGCGAAGTTCAATGAGCTGACCGCCGATCTGGTGGAGCGCACCATGAAGCCTGTCCGTCAGGCCATGTCCGACGCGAATCTGAGTGCTTCCGACATTCAGAAGGTGCTGCTGGTTGGCGGCTCCACCCGTATCCCCGCCGTCCAGGAGGCCGTGAAGAAAATTACCGGCAAGGAAGGCTTCAAGGGCATCAACCCCGATGAGTGCGTGGCCGTGGGTGCTGCCATTCAGGGCGGCGTGCTCACCGGCGATGTCAACGACATCCTGCTGCTGGATGTGACCCCCCTGTCCCTGGGCATTGAGACCATGGGCGGCGTGTTCACCCGTCTGGTAGACCGGAACACCACCATCCCCGTTCAGAAGAAGCAGATCTTCTCCACCGCCGCCGACGGCCAGACCTCCGTTGAGGTTCACGTCCTTCAGGGCGAGCGGGAAATGGCTGCCGATAACAAGACCCTGGGTCGGTTCCAGCTGACCGGCATCGCTCCCGCACCCCGTGGCGTGCCTCAGATCGAAGTCACCTTCGACATCGACGCCAACGGCATCGTGAACGTCTCCGCCAAGGATCTGGGCACCGGCAAGGAGGCCAACATCTCCATCACCGCTTCCACCAACCTGAGCAAGGAGGATATCGACAAGGCCGTGAAGGATGCCGAGAAGTACGCCGCCGAGGACAAGGCTCGGAAGGACGAGGTGGATGCCCACAACGCCGCCGACCAGACCGTCTATCAGACCGAGAAGACTCTGAACGATCTGGGCGACAAGATCGACGCCACCGAGAAGGCCACCATCCAGGCTGCCATCGACAAGCTGAAGGAAGTCAACAAGGGCAATGACGTAGCTGCCATCAAGGCCGCTACCGAGGAAGTCCAGAAGGCCTTCTACGCGGTGTCCGAGAAGCTGTATCAGCAGCCCGGCGCACAGGGCGAGGGTGCTCAGAACAACACCCAGAGCACCGGTTCTCAGGGCGGTAAGCCCGGCGATGACGGTGTCGTTGACGCGGACTACGAGACCATTGACTGATTGTAAATCCCAAGGGGCGGCTCACGCCGCCCCTTAGGTGCTTATGAATTACTCCCGACGAAATCTGTAGGGGCGGCCATCGGCCGCCCGTAAAATCGGAAGTCTCTCATAGAATATGGCGAGCGGCCGATGGCCGATAGAGTTCGGTTTCATTGCCACTGGCAACGATTGAATTTTAATTCGCTGCGCGGGGCACCGCCCCTGCATTCCGCTTTCAAAACACATGTCATTGCGAACCAGTGGTGCTCCGCGCAGCGAATCAAAATCTGAATGACTGCCAGTGGCAGTCATACCTTAGTGTAAGCAGACTGGTGTGGCAATCCGTTTCCAAGCCTTTCCCTGGCAGGAGAAGGTGCCGGTCGGGCGGATGAGGTCGAATGGAGTCTTTCGGCAAACCATCCCGATTGCCATAGCGGTGTGTCTACCGGTATCGGAGGACGAAACCTATTTTTCGAGGTGAATATCTGTGGCTGAAAATAAACGTGATTACTATGAGGTACTGGGCGTGGACAAAAGCGCCAGTGCCGATGATATAAAGAAGGCCTACCGGAAGTTGGCCATGAAGTACCATCCTGACCGGAACCCCGGCGACAAGACCGCTGAGGAGAAATTCAAGGAGGTGGGCGAGGCCTATGCGGTGCTGTCCGACGCGGACAAGAAGGCCAAGTACGATCAGTTCGGCTTTGCGGGGGTTGACCCCAACTTCAATCCCGCCGGAGCCGGCGGCGGTGGCTTCGGCGGCGGCTACGGCGGAGCCGGATTCGGCGGCTTCGGAGATTTCGGTGACTTAGGCGATATCTTCGGTGAGTTCTTCGGCGGCGGTTCCGGCGGCAGAAGCCGGGCCGGCACCCAGAATGCCCCCCGCCGGGGCGAAAACGTGGCTGCCCGGCTGGAGCTGACCTTTGAGGAGGCCGCCTTCGGCTGCGAAAAGGTGGTCGCTGCCCCCAGAATCGAGAACTGCCCCGCCTGCCACGGCTCAGGCTCTGCCGACGGCGTGGTCGAGACCTGCTCCCAGTGCCACGGCACCGGCCAGGTACGCTCGGTGCAGAATTTCATGGGTATGCAGATGCAGTCCACCACCACCTGTCCGGCCTGCGGCGGCCGGGGCAAGATCATCAAGAATCCCTGCCCCACCTGTAAGGGCAAGGGCAAGGTGCGCCGCAATCGCCGGGTGAAGGTGAAGATTCCCGCCGGCGTGGATGCCGGACAGAGCGTCCGCGTCCGGGGCGAGGGCTGCGTGGGAGCCAACGGCGGCCCCAACGGCGATCTGCTGGTGGAAATTCTCATCCGGCGGCATCCCATCTTCAGCCGCCAGGGCACGGATGTGCTGTGTGAGGTGCCTGTCACCTTCACCCAGGCGGCTCTGGGCGCGAGGATCCAGGTACCTACCCTGGACGGCAAGGTGGACTTCGACCTGCCCGAGGGAACCCAGACCGGCCGGGAGTTCATCCTCCGGGAGAAGGGCATTCCCGAGGTGGGCAATTCCCGCCGCCGGGGCAACGAACGCTTCACCGTGGTGGTGGAGACACCTACCCATCTGACCGGGGAGCAGAAGGAGCTGCTGCGCAAGCTGGACGGCACTATCGAGGTGTCCCCCAAGCGGAAAAAGTTCATCGACAACCTGAAGAATATTTTCGGGTAAAAAATGCAGACCGTCTGTGCTGTAAATAGATATGACCCAATGAAAGAGGAAAAAAATCGATGTGGCATATGACAGGTTGCAGGATGGACGCATCGTCAGATGTGTCCG
>DJQM01000016.1 GCA_002437585.1 Clostridiales bacterium UBA6386
CCCTTCTTCATCTCGCCGCCGTACCAGGTGTTGATGATGACCTGCTCCCGGGAGGTGATGTTGAAGGCCACGCAGGTCTCGGAGTTCAGACCCAGCTCCTTGTAGTTTTCCACCTTGGCCTTGGAGGCGTTGTAGACGATGAAGTCGGGCTTGAAGTTCTTCAGCTCTTCAGAGGAGGGGCGGATGAACATGTTGGTCACGAAGTGAGCCTGCCATGCCACCTCCACGATGAAGCGGACGGCCATCCGGGTGTCGGGGTTGGCGCCGCAGAAAGCGTCCACGACGTACAGCTTCTTGTTGCACAGCTCCTTGACGGCCAGATCCTTCACGGCAGCCCAGGTGGACTCGCTCATGGGATGGTTGTCGTTCTTGTAGGCGTCGGAGGTCCACCACACGGTGTCCTTGGAGTTGTCGTCCATGACGATGTACTTGTCTTTGGGGGAACGGCCGGTGTAGATACCGGTCATCACGTTCACAGCGCCCAGCTCGGTGAGCTGACCCTTCTCATAGCCTTTCAGGGTGGGGTCCATCTCAGCCTCGAACAGAGCCTCATAGGAGGGGTTGTGGACAATCTCGGTTGCGCCGGTGATGCCATACTTGCTCAGATCGATCATTGCAAAAAACCTCTTTCATCATGAAATATAAATTAAGGGGGAAGCCGCTGCCGGGCCAGGGGGTACCGTCCGCGACCAGGTTCCCCTAAATTCGCAAATCTATCTTACACGATTGATATAGGAAAATCAATATCCAAAAGTGTAAAAAAACGATGGCCAAGACAGGCAAAATTCTATGCGCTTCTGTTCCGGAGCATAAATCCGGATGGCATAGAAGCCAAATGGCCGGGGACGGACTGCCGGAAAAGGGGGGAAATCCAGGAAAAAGAGGAACTCTTTCCTGGAAAGTGTCTCCGTTTCCGGATTTTGCCTGCTGCCGGGTTCGACACCGAATACAGAGATACGATATAAAGATACCGAAAAACGGAAAAAACCTATTTACAATCCGGAAACCTTGTGTTAATATGTAGTTGGTGGAGGTTGGGACTTTCGCTCTTAAGGCGGGTCCGGCCTTCGCCGGTTGATTGTTTTTAACCAGCCCGTCCCCATTGCGGACACGCCTGGTCTAAAAATTGTTTTTGGACGGTTCGCCGTCCTTCCAAAATCCATTTCTACGGAGGTTAAAACCAAATGGCTCAGAAAGTCCAATTCACTGAAACCGTCCTTCGTGATGCCAACCAGTCCCTGATGGCGACCCGTATGGCTTACAGCGACATGGAGGGAATCCTTTCCACCATGGATAAGGCCGGTTACTACTCTGTGGAGTGCTGGGGCGGCGCCACCTTTGACAGCTGCCTGCGCTACCTGAACGAGGATCCCTGGGAGCGGCTGCGCAATTTCCGCAAGGCCATGCCCAATACCCGTCTGCAGATGCTCCTGCGGGGTCAGAACCTGCTGGGTTACAAGCACTACCACGACGACGTGGTGGAGAAGTTCGTGGAGCTGTCCATCAAGAACGGCATCGACGTGCTGCGTATCTTCGACGCGCTGAACGATTTCCGGAACATCAAGACCGCTCTGGAGGCCACCAAGAAGTACGCTACCAAGAATACCGTGGCTTCCGGCTGCATCTCCTACACCCAGTCCCCCGTGCACACCCCCGCCAAGTACGCCGAGATGTGCAAGGAGCTGCAGAGCATGGGCTTCGACACCATCTGCCTGAAGGACATGGCCGGTACCATGAGCCCCAGCGAGGCCGAGCAGCTGTTTAAGGGCATCAAGGACGCGGGCGTGACCCTGCCGCTGATCCTGCACACCCACTGCACCACCGGCATGGCCTACATGACCGTCATGAAGGCCGTGGAGTCCGGCGTGGACATCATCGACACCGCTACCTCCTGCTTCTCCAACGGCACCAGCCAGCCCGCTACCGAGACCATCTACTACGCCCTGAGCGAGCTGGGCATCGAGACCGGCCTGAACGAGAAGGTCATCAACGAGGTCAACGATTATTTCAAGCCCGTCAAGCAGAAGTACATCGACAACGGCCGCATCAACCCCAAGTCCATGGGCACCGACGCCCAGGCTCTGGTCTACAAGGTTCCCGGCGGTATGCTCAGCAACATGATCGCGAACCTGACCGATATGCACGCCATGGACAAGTTCGACGCGGCGCTGGCCGAGATCCCCTCCGTCCGGAAGGACATGGGCTATCCTCCCCTGGTCACGCCCCTGAGCCAGATGGTGGGCAACCAGGCCGTGACCAACGTGCTGGTGGGCGAGCGTTACAAGAATATCTCCAAGGAAGTCAAGGCTTACTTCAAGGGCGAGTACGGCATTGCCCCCGCTCCCGTGAATCCCGAGCTGGAGAAGCGGATTCTGTCCGAGGCCGGTATGGAGGCTCCTCTGGACTGCCGGGTGGAGGACAGCAAGCGCACCGGCAAGGAGTTCGCCGACGCCAAGGCCGCTCTGGGCGACCTGGCCGAGTCCGAAGAGGATATCATGAGCTACATCTGCTTCCCCGCCCAGGCGGAAAAGTTCCTGGAGGGTCGTAAGGCCGCCGAGGAGAACAGGGTTACTTATACCATCGTCGAGGCGTAAGGAGGAACCTTACTATGATGCTTACTGATGCTATTTCGATCGGCGAGGCCGGCGTGTACGCCCTGCTTGGCTACGCGGTGGTGTTCTTCGGCCTGATCCTGCTGATGGCGGTGGTCATCGCCGTGGGCAAGGCCTTCACCGCCAAGGAGGACAAGGCCGCCGCCGCCAACCAGGCCGCCAAGGCCGCCATTGCCGCCGTTCCCGTTGCCGCCGCGCCCAAGGCTTACGCTCCCGGCTCCGCCGGGGAGCTGAAGCTGCACGATGTGGAGCCTAAGACCGCAGCCATGCTGATGGCCATCGTGGCAGACAAAATGGGCAAGCCCCTGAACGAGCTGCGCTTCAAATCCATCAAGGAGGTCAAATAATTATGAAGTATAAAGTTACTCTGAAGGGCCGCACTTACGAGGTCGAGGTGGAGGCCGGTGAGGCCATCCTGCTGGACGAGTACGAGGCCATCGCGCCTTCCGCGCCTGCGGCCGCCCCTGCCGCCCCCGCTGCGGCCGCCCCCGCCGCAGCTCCCGCTGCCCCTGCCGCTCCTGTGGTCACCGGTGCCGGTGATCCCGTGAACGCCCCCATGCCCGGCAACATCCTGAAGGTCAACGTGACCGCCGGGCAGGCCGTCAAGGCCGGCGAGGTGCTGTGCATCCTGGAGGCTATGAAGATGGAGAACGAGATCATGGCTCCCAAGGACGGAACCGTTACCCAGGTTCTGGTTTCCAAGGGCTCCACCGTGGACACCGGGGCACCTCTGGTTGTGATCGGTTAAGGAGGGCTCCCAATGAATGTTGGCGCAATCCTTCTGAAGCTGTGGAGCAATTCCGGCTTTGCCGCCATTATTTCCGGCTTCGTTTCCAATAACGGCTGGCAGAATCTGGTGATGCTGGTCATCGCCTGTGTGCTGCTGTACCTGGCCATTGTCAAGAAGTTCGAGCCTCTGCTGCTGGTGGGCATCGCCTTCGGCTGCCTGCTGACCAACCTGCCCAACGCCGGGCTGTATCACCAGGAGCTGTGGGACGCCTTCATGGATCCCGACAGCCCCGTGTATCACAGCTTCGGCGAGATCATGCGCAACGGCGGACTGCTGGATATTTTCTACATCGGCGTCAAGACCAGCCTGTACCCCTGCCTGATCTTCATGGGCGTGGGCGCCATGACCGACTTCGGCCCGCTGATCTCCAACCCCAAGAGCCTGCTGCTGGGCGCGGCCGCCCAGCTGGGCGTGTTCGTGGCCTTCTTCGGCGCCGTGTGCATGGGCTTTACCGGTAAGGAAGCCGCTTCCATCGGCATCATCGGCGGCGCGGACGGCCCCACCGCCATCTTCCTGACCACCAAGCTGGCTCCCCATCTGCTGGGTGCCATCGCCGTGGCGGCCTACTCCTACATGGCTCTGATCCCCCTGATCCAGCCCCCCATCATGAACCTGCTGACCACCGCCGAAAGCCGGAAGATCAAGATGGTTCAGACCCGGGTGGTCTCCAAGACCGAGAAGATCATCTTCCCCATCCTCGTTACCATGTTTGTGGCGCTGCTGCTGCCGGATACCGCTCCTCTGATCGGCTGCCTGATGCTGGGCAACCTGTTCAAGGAGACCGGCTGCACCGACCGCCTTTCCGACACCGTGCAGAACGCCCTGATGAACATCGTCACCATCCTGCTGTCCACCGCCGTGGGCTCCACCATGGTCGGCTCCACCTTCCTCACCGGCCAGACCCTGAAGATCGTGGTGCTGGGCGTCATCGCCTTCGGGATCTCCACCGCCGGCGGCCTGTGGGGCGGCAATGTGATGTGCTGGGCTACCAAGGGCAAGGTCAACCCCCTGATCGGCTCCGCCGGTGTGTCCGCCGTGCCGATGGCTGCCCGTGTGTCCAACAAGGAAGGCCAGAAGGCCAACCCCTCCAATTTCCTGCTGATGCACGCCATGGGCCCCAACGTGGCCGGTGTCATCGGCTCCGCCATCGCCGCGGGCTTCCTGCTGAGCGTCTTCGGCGGCTGATTCCGATTGTTCCTACCCCTTTCCAAAAGGCGTGCCGCGTTTTCGCGGCACGTCTTGCTTTGTATTCGGGAAGTGGCTGCAATAGAATATGTCATTGCGAACCAGTGTGGTGCTCCGCGCAGCGAAACAGAATAGCAATGATTGCCGGCGGCAATCATACCGCAATCTATCGCAGCGCTGGTGTGGCAATCCGTTTCCGACGCGGTGCCGGGCGAATTTCCAAAATTCCTATTGACAAAGTGGGTTATAGGTGATATACTTCAAACACCTACCGCACCGGTAAGTAATGGAAGGAGAGGTGTTCCCTATGACGGAAAGCATGGAAACACTGATCAGAGCGAACTTCCGCTTTGGTCGAATGTGACGCGCGTTGCCGACAAACCAATCAACAACCCAAACACAACCGATCAAAGAAAGGAAATAACAAATATGTCTGACTATAAATTTGAAACTTTGCAGCTCCACGTTGGCCAGGAGCAGCCCGATCCCGCCACCGATGCCCGGGCGGTGCCCATTTACGCCACCACCTCCTATGTGTTCCGCGACTGCGCGCATGCCGCCGCCCGGTTCGGCCTGACCGATGCCGGCAATATCTACGGCCGCCTGACCAACTCCACCCAGGATGTGTTTGAAAAGCGGATCGCTGCCCTGGAGGGGGGCGTAGCCGCGCTGGCAACGGCCTCCGGTGCCGCCGCCATCGACTATGTGCTCCAGGCTCTGGGGCAGAACGGCGGCCACTTCGTGGCTCAGAAGACCATCTACGGCGGCAGCTACAACCTGCTGGAGCATACCCTGCCCGGCTTCGGCATCACCGCCACCTTCGTGGACATCCACAACCTGGAAGAGGTGGAGAAGGCCATCCGGCCCAACACCCGTGCCATCTACATTGAGACCCTGGGCAACCCCAATTCCGACATTCCCGACATCGACGCCCTGGCGGCTCTGGCCCACAAGTATGGCCTGCCCCTGGTGGTGGACAACACCTTCGGCACGCCCTACCTGATCCGCCCCTTCGAGCACGGCGCGGACATCGTGGTGCACTCCGCCACCAAGTTCCTGGGCGGCCACGGCACCACTCTGGGCGGTGTCATCGTGGACTCCGGCAAGTTTGACTGGGCCGCCTCCGGCAAGTACCCGGCCATCGCCGATCCCAACCCCAGCTACCACGGCGTTTCCTTCGTGGCCGCTGCCGGCCCCGCCGCCTTCGTCACCTATATCCGGGCGGTGCTCCTGAGAGACACCGGCGCGACCATCTCCCCCTTCGCCGCCTTCCTGCTGCTGCAGGGCGTGGAGACCCTGTCCCTGCGGATCGAGCGGCATGTGGCGAACACCAAGAAGGTGGTGGAGTATCTGTCTAAGCATCCGCTGGTGGAGAAGGTCAACCATCCCAGCCTTCCCGACCATCCCCAGCACGCGCTGTATGAGAAGTACTTCCCCAACGGCGGCGGCTCCATCTTCACCTTCGAGATCAAGGGCGGCGTGAAGGAGGCGCATACCTTCATCGACCATCTGGAAATTTTCTCCCTGCTTGCAAACGTTGCCGACGTGAAGTCCCTGGTGATCCATCCCGCTACCACCACCCACAGCCAGCTGACCGAGGAGGAGCTGCTGGATCAGGGCATCAAGCCCAACACCATCCGACTGTCCATCGGCACCGAACACATCGACGACATCCTGGCCGACCTGGACAAGGGCTTTGCCGCGGTTCAGGCTCTGTAACAGACCATGATGATCTCCACCAGGGGGCGGTATTCCCTGCGGGTGCTGATCGATCTTGCCCGGCATGAGGGCTGCGTTCCCATGAAGGACGTGGCCGCCCGCCAGGGGATCTCCCTGGGATATCTGGAGAAGATTCTGCCGGTGCTGGTGAAAAACGGCATTGTGGTGGGCGTTCAGGGCAAGGGCGGCGGCTACCAGCTGGCAAAGCCCGCCCAGGAGATCACCTTCGGGGAAATCCTCCGGCTGACGGAAGGGTCTCTGGCACCGGTTGCCTGCCTGGAAGAAGGCGCGCCGGAATGTCCCCGGGCGGATTTCTGTTCCACCCTGCCGGTGTGGACGGAGCTGGAGCGCATTGTCAGTACCTACCTTGACAGCGTGACCGTCGCCCAGGCGGCAAACCAGAGCAAAATTTGACCGAACCCCGGTGCCGATCCTGGCACCGGGGTTTCTTTGTATGTTTGCGGGATGCGCCGAAAGACGCATGTCATTGCGAACCAGCGTGCGCCGAAATCGAACTTGTCATTGCGAACCAGTGACCGATGTCACTGGTGTGGCAATCCGTTTTCCCTCGTTCCCCCGGTTCCCACTCTGGAGGAGCTGTCACGAAGTGACTGAGAGGGTAAATATGCGCCCTCCCCGCCCCGACCGGGCACCTCTCCCAGAGGGAGAGGCAAGGATACGGATTGCCACGTCGGCCGCTGGCCTCCTCGCAATGACATGCGTTTTTCGGCTTGCGCAGATACGGAGCACCGGAACGCACCGTAGAATTGGAAACGTTTCAGCGAAGTGCCCAAAATGAAACTGTGCGGATTGTTGAAAAAGCGGAAAATCCTTTCGACCTACAAAAAGGGGTTGATTTCTTGGGAAAACTGCGGTAAACTCAAATCACGGAAACGATGAAACGTTTCCAAAATAAGACACCGGATTTCCGGTTCCCAATACGATAGGAGGAAATAAAATGAAAAAGCTGATTGCTATGCTGCTGGCTCTGGTCATGGTACTGGGTCTGGCCGCTTGCGGCGGCGAGACTGCCCCCGCTGAGACCAAGGCACCTGCCGCTACCGAAGCCGCCACTGCCGCCCCCGCCGAGGCTGCTACTGCCGAGGGTCGGGTTTACTACCTGAACTTCAAGCCTGAGGCCGACGCTACCATGCAGGAGCTGGCCGCTCTGTACACCGAGACCACCGGTGTTCCCGTCAAGGTCGTCACCGCCGCTTCCGGCACCTACTCCGACACCCTGACCGCTGAGATGGCCAAGTCCGAGGCTCCCACCATCTTCAACATCGGCAACATGTCCGGCCTGAAGGACTGGGACGACTACGCACTGGATCTGACCGACTCCGCCGTTGCCGGTGAGCTGACCACCAACGACTTCAACCTCTACAACGCCGCCGGTGAGCTGAAGGCTCTGGGCTACTGCTTCGAGTCCTACGGCATCATCGTCAACAAGGCTCTGCTGGAGAAGGCCGGTCACTCTCTGGACGAGATCAAGGATTTCGCTTCCCTGAAGGCCGTCGCTGACGACATCCACGCCCGGGCTTCCGAGCTGGGCTTCGACGCCTTCTCCGCCTCCGGTCTGGACAGCTCCTCTTCCTGGCGTTTCTCCGGCCACCTGGCCAACATGCCCCTGTTCTATGAGTTCCGGGATGACAACATCACCGAGCAGCCCGCTACCATCAAGGGCACCTATCTGGATAACTTCCGTCAGATCTGGGATCTGTACATCACCGATACCGCCGCTGACCCCAAGACCCTGACCACCAGCACCGGCGACGAGTCCGAGGCTGAGTTCGGCGAAGGCAAGGCTGTCTTCTATCAGAACGGCACCTGGGAGTACGCCAACCTGACCGCCGCCGACAAGTTCGGCATGAGCAGCGACGACCTGGCCATGATCCCCATCTACTGCGGCGTCGCCGGTGAGGAGAAGGCCGGCCTGTGCTCCGGCACCGAGAACTGCTGGGCTGTGAACAGCAAGGTCTCCGAGGCCGATCAGAAGGCTTCCCTGGACTTCCTGTACTGGCTGATCACCGATCCCACCGCCGCTCAGAAGATGGTCGACACCCTGGGTGCTCTGCCCTTCAAGAGCTGCCCCGAGTCCTCCAACACCTTCATCGTTGACGGCAACAATCTGCTGGCAAAGGGCAACTACGCTGTGACCTGGGCCTTCAACCACACTCCCAACGTGGACAGCTGGAGAGCTACCGTTGTGACCGCTCTGGCCAAGTACTCCGCCGATCCCACCGACGCCAACTGGGCTGAGGTCGTGTCCGCCTTCGTGGACGGCTGGGCCTACGAGTACACCGTCGCCAACGGCTAATCCCATAGAACCACCGAAAGGGGCGGGCACTGCCCGTCCCTTTCTTCCAGATACAGAGCGGGGGCCTGCCCCCGGAACACCCGGAGGCAAGCCTCTGCTCTGTAAAAAATCAATCACAGAAAGGATGATTCACTTGGCAAAAACCAAACGGAGTGTCAATCTGGTGCAGCGTCCCATTAAGAAATTCGCGCCGATTTTCATTCTCCCCACCTTCGCCGCCTTCCTTATCGGCTTTGTCTGGCCCTTCCTTCAGGGCATTTATCTGTCCTTCTGCAATTTCAATACCCCGAAGGATGCCAAGTGGGTGGGCATCGGCAACTATCTGAAGGTCTTCACCGACGCGGGCCTCATCAACGCCTTCAAGAACACCGCGGCCTTCGCCGTGGTGTCCATCGTGCTCATCAACGTCATCGCCTTCCTGATCGCCTACGCCCTGACCCAGAAAATGCGGGGGGCGAACCTGTTCCGCACCGTCTTCTTCATGCCCAACCTGATCGGCGGCGTGGTGCTGGGCTACATCTGGAGCATGATCTTCGACGGCATTCTGAAAAACTACGGTACTTATCTGACGGCCAACGGCACCTACGGCTTCTGGGGTCTGGTGATTCTGGTAGCCTGGCAGCAGATCGGCTACATGATGATCATCTACATTGCCGGCTTGCAGGCGATTTCCGAGGATATGCTGGAGGCGGCGAAGATCGACGGCGCCAGCGGCTCCCAGACCCTGTTCCAGGTGGTCATCCCCAATGTGATGCCCGCCATCACCACCTGCACCTTCCTGACGCTGACCAACTCCTTCAAGATGTTCGACCAGAACATGGCTCTGACCGGCGGCCTGCCTTCCGTTATGCAGGACGGGGCGAAGATCAACATCACCGAGCTGCTGGCACTGAATATCTATTCCACCTACAATATCAATAAGAACTGGCACGGCGTGGCTCAGGCCAAGGCGGTCGTGTTCTTCATTCTGGTGGCGGTGCTGGCCATTGCCCAGCAGGCGGCTACCCGTTCCAAGGAGGTTGAGCAGTAATGAAAAACAAGAAGTCTCAGTATTCCCCTCTCAGCAAGGCACTGACTGTATTTTTCGTTTTTCTGTGCCTTGCCTGGGTGATCCCCATTTTTGAGGTACTCATCAATTCCTTCAAGGAAAACTCCGCGGTCAACCTGAATCCCTTCGCCCTGCCCAATTCCGAGAGCTTCGTTGGCTTTGCCAACTATATCAAGGGCATGACCTTCGGCAACTATCCCTTCCTCAAGTCCGTGAGCTACAGCCTGTTCATCACCGTGGTCTCCGTGGCGCTGATCCTGCTGTTCTGCTCCATGTCCGCCTGGTACATTGCCCGGGTGAACAGCCTGGGAAGCCGGATCTTCTACTATCTGTGCCTGTTTTCCATGATCGTGCCCTTCCAGATGGTCATGTTCACCCTGACCTTCACCGCCGATCAGCTGAAGCTGAACACCCCCTTCACCATTCCCATTGTGTATCTGGGCTTTGGCGCGGGTCTGGCCATTTTCATGTTCCTGGGCTTCGTCAAGGGGCTTCCTATGGAGATTGAGGAAGCGGCGGCCATCGACGGCTGCGGCCCGCTGCGCACCTTTTTCCTGGTGGTGCTGCCCATGCTCAAGCCCACCATGATCTCCGTGGGCATTCTGGAGCTGATGTGGGTGTGGAACGACTATCTGCTGCCCTATCTGGTGCTGGATCGTACCAAGTACATGACCATCCCCATTCACGTTCAGTATCTGAAGGGCTCCTACGGCTCCGTGGATCTGGGCGCGACCATGGCGGTCATCATGCTGAGCATTATCCCCATCATTCTGGTGTACATGTTCTGCCAGAAGCACATCATCAAGGGCGTGGCCGCCGGTGCCGTCAAGGGCTAAGGCCGGGAGCCCCGGCGGGCAATGCGTGCGCTAGCGGGTCTGCTGTCGAGACACCACTGGGCACCGCTCGGTATCGTCCTTGCGGAGCAGCTTATATGGAAGCTGTCATTGCGAACCACTAGGCTCGCAGGCGTGTACAGAGCGCAACCGGCGAAGCCGGCTCTTAGCGCGCAGTAGTGGTGCTCCGCGCAGCGAATCAAAATCCGAATGACTGCCAGTGGCAGTCATACCGCAATGTATCGCAGAACTGGTGTGACCCCTTCCAGGGATTCCCTCCGGTCACAATCCGTTTCCCAAGCCTTCCCCTGAGAGGGAAAGGCGCCGGCCGGGCGGATGAGGCCGCGTTCAGAAGACGGAAGAACCATGATCCCGGGCGGCCGCTGGCCGCCCCTGTCCGTAAAAGAAAAAGCGAAAGGAGCGCGCCCACATGACCATCAAGGACATCGCCGCCAGAACCGGCTACGCCGTGGGCACGGTTTCCCGGGCACTGAACAACCACCCCAACGTCAGCCCCAAGGCCCGTGCCGCCATCCAGCAGGCCGCGGCGGAAATGGGCTTCGAGCTGAACGTCAACGCCAAGCAGCTCAAGCAGACCCACTCCAACACCATTCTGATGGTGGTCAAGGGTACCCGGAACGAGCTGTTCGGGGAGATGGTGGAGAAGATCCAGCAGCGGATCTCCGAGACCCGATATCAGCTGGTGGTGGACTATGTGGACGAGGATGCCAACGAGGCCGCCCGTGCCATCAAGCTCTGCCGGGAGAAAAAGCCCCTGGGCGTTCTGTTCCTGGGGGGCGTGAACGAGAATTTTACCGGGGAGTTCCGGGCGGTGGACGTACCCTGCGTGGTGGCGACAAACGACGCTTCCGCCCTGCCATTGGCGAACCTGTCCAGCGTCACCATTGACGACCGGGAGGCCGGACGCCAGGCGGTGGAGACCCTGATTTCCCTGGGACACCGGCGCATTGCCATCGTCGGCGGCGACCGACGGCTGTCTGACACCAGCCGTCTGCGCTACGAAGGATGCCTTCAGGCCATTCAGGCTCACGGCCTGGATTTTGACCCGGCGCGGGATTATCAGGGCGTGCGCTATTCCTATCGGGACGGCTACCGGGCCACCAAGGCTCTGCTTGCCGCAGGCCGGGAGTTTACGGCTCTGTTCACCTGCGCCGATGTTATGGCCATCGGCGCCATCCGAGCCTTGGGCGACGCGGGCAAGCGGGTGCCGGAGGACGTGTCGGTGCTGGGGGTGGACGGCCTGCCCATCGGAGAGTATCTGGTACCCCGGCTTGCTACGGTGGTGCAGCCGGCGGAGGAAATGGCGGCCAGAAGCGTGAAAATTCTTCTGGACGGCATGGAAAACGGCGCGCCCTGCCGCCATGAGCGGGTACCCTTCCGGATCAGCTGCCGGGAGAGCGTCCGGAAACGCTGAAGAAGCCTTCCTTCGCTTCCGGAAGGTAAAATATGAGGAGAAACAACATGCGGCAAAGCGGAATTTTAATGCACATCACCTCCCTGCCCGGGCCTTACGGCGTGGGCACCATGGGAAAAAGTGCCTATGACTTTGTAGATTTTCTGGAGAAGGCAGGCCAGTCCTGCTGGCAGATTCTGCCCCTGTCCCCCACGGGCTACGGGGATTCCCCCTACCAGTCCTTTTCCGCCGGGGCGGGAAATCCCTACCTCATCGATCTGGATATCCTGGTTTCCCAGGGGCTTCTGAGGCCGGAGGAACCGGCGGCGGTGAACTGGGGGGACGATCCTGGCCGGGTCAGCTATGGAAGGCTTTACGCCCAGCGGGGGAAGCTCCTGCACGAGGCCTTCCGCCGGTTCACCCCGGACGGGGAATATGAAGCATTCCTGGAAGAAAGCACCCAGTGGCTCCCGGATTACGCCCTGTTCATGGCTCTGAAGGAGAACCACGGCGGCGCGCCCTGGCTTTCCTGGGAGGAGGATCTGCGGCTGCGCCGGGCGGACGCGCTGGAGCGGGCACGGCAGGAAAACCGGGAGGAGATCCGATATCATTGCTTCGTCCAGTACCAGTTCCGGAAGCAGTGGCGGGCTTTGCGAGCCTACGCCAACGGCAAGGGCATCCGGATCGTCGGCGACGTACCCATTTACGTGCCCCTGGATTCGGCGGACGTGTGGGTGAATAGCCACCTTTTCCAGCTGGACGAGACCCGGCACCCCAGGGTGGTGGCGGGCTGCCCGCCGGACGGCTTCACCGCCGACGGCCAGCTCTGGGGCAATCCCATTTACGACTGGCAGGCCATGGCGGATACGGGCTATGCCTGGTGGATTCACCGGCTGGAAGCCGCCGCCGACATGTACGACGTGGTGCGCTTTGACCATTTCCGGGGCTTTGAAAGCTACTGGGCGGTGCCCGCCGGGGACAAGACCGCCAGAAACGGCACCTGGGTCAAGGGGCCTGGGATCGGCTTCATCCGGGCGGTGCAGAAGGCTCTGCCGGAGCTGGACTTTATCGCCGAGGATTTGGGCTTCGTGACCCCCGGCGTCCGGAAGCTCCTGGAGGATTCCGGCTATCCGGGCATGAAGGTGCTGGAATTTGCCTTCGATTCCCGGGAGGAAAGCGATTACCTGCCCCACCTGTACCCGGTGGATTCCGTGTGCTACACCGGCACCCACGACAATGTGACCCTGAAGCAGTGGTTCGACGAGGCTTCCAAGGAGGACAAGGCCTACGCCAAGGCCTACCTGGGTCTGAACCGGCAGGAGGGCTACGTCTGGGGCATGATCCGGGGGGGCATGTCCAGCGTTTCCAAGCTGTTCGTTGCCCAGATGCAGGACTATCTGGAGCTGGGCGGGGAAGCGAGAATGAATTTCCCCGGCACCCTGTCCGGAGCCAACTGGACCTGGCGTGCCCAGCCGGGCTTCGCCTCGGACAAGCTGGCGAAGAGAATCCGGAAGATGACCGGCCTGTACGGCAGACTGAAAAAGGAAGACTAAGCGACCCTCCCGGCGCGGAACGCGCCGGGAGGGTTTGACAGTTTGACGAAAACGGTTGCAAAATTCGTGATTTTATGCTACGATAAGCCCAGCTAAAAGCAAATTCCGGAGGAAATCAAAATGCAGCTGGAACATCCTTCTGTAAAAACCATAGGACAAACCGATAACCCCGCCGCCCGGCGGGTGCAGTACGGGAGCCTGATTGGCCTGCTGGCGATCTTAGGCTGCTACTTTCTGATCGAGCATCGGGGCAACGGCGTGGCCTGGACCTGGATGGAACGCTACACGGTGGTTCCGGCGATGCTGTTCCTGGGAGCCACCCTCAGCGGCCGGATAACCCGACAGGCCGGAAGGCATCTGATCTTCGGCGTGGTTTTTCTGGCCTGGTTTGCGGCGACCAAGGCACTTCACCGGATCGAGGGGGTGGAGGCCAGCAATATCGGCACGTTTTTCTGCGCTTACGGAATGTGCCTGCCCTTTGCCTGCGCCTCCGGCGACGGCGAAAGGGGGCAGGGTCTCAAATGGATTCTGAGCCTGTACCTGGGGCTTGGCGTCTTGCTGGTGCTGTATGGACTGATGCTGCTGGGCGGTCTGGTTCCCGGATTTTTGCAGGATTCCGTCCACTGGGACGGCACCCGTTTTTCCGCCATGAGCCACCCCAATATCTGCGCTACCCTTCTGATGATCAGCATCGGCATCAGCCTGATGTGCTGGGGAAAATGGAAGAAGCTCTGGCAGCGGGTTCTGCTGATCCTGTGGATTGGGGCACAGTTCGGCATCCTGGCATTGACCAATGCCCGGACGACTACGGTGTTTACCTGCGTGCTTCTGGGCGGCGGCCTGTTCTGCGCCCTGCGCAAATCCGGCTGGAAGCGGTTTACCGTGGCCTGCCTGGCGGCGGTGGTGCTTATGGGCGGCTTGTTTGTGGGTTCCCAGAGGCTGAGCAAGGCGCACAAAGCAAATATGGAGGATTCCCGGACTGTGGGAGAAATTCACAGCACCCAGTATGGCTGGGGCAGCGACATCAGGAATCTGAACAACCGGACAGAAATCTGGAGCTCTGCGGCCAAGGGACTGCGGGACAACCCCAGAATTTTCCTGGAGGGCACGGAATATTCCGGCCTGATTATCTCCCAGTACAATTCCTTCCAGGTGTACCATGCTCACAATTCCTGGTTCCAGGTGCTCTATGACATGGGCGTTCCCGGGCTGCTGCTGGCACTGGTGCTGACGGCGGTGGCGGTATATGACGCTCTGGTGGTTTTCTGGCACAACCCGGATCCGGTGAAGAGCGTGTCGGCGATCCTGGTGCTGTGCATACTGGGCTGCTCCGCGCTGGAGCCCTACCTGTTCGGCACCTATGTGAGCAATCAGCCGATCCAGTTCCTGTTCCTGCTGCTGACGGGCTACCTGGACTGCTGGCGGGCGGAATTGAAGAAGAGGATTTAAGGGGGATAAGAATGGAAGCGGTTTCAATAAACGGGGCTGAAGGCAAAAGACAAACCATCTCCAGACGGCTGCAGTATGGATGCCTGCTGGTGCTGGCATTGATGGAAGTCCTGTATTTTTTGCTGGAATACCGGGCAAATGGCATTGCGTATACTTATATGGAATCCTACGCTATCATGTTTGCCATGATTTTTGTGGGCGTTACCCTGACGATGCCCATGAATTGTCAAACGAAACGACTGTTTATGGTGTCCCTGGGGATGATCCTGTGGCTCTGGGTGAGCAGGACGGTTCACCGGGTTCACGGAGTGGAGGCGCAGGAGATCGGCTCTTACGTCTGCGCCTACGCGTTGTTCCTTCCCTTTGCCTCTGCGGCGCAGGATGAAAAACGCCAGTGGGGATTGAAGCTGTACGCATGGGTGTTTGCGGCCATGGGTGTGCTGCTGATTTCCTACTGTCTTATGCTCATTGGGAACGTGCTGCCGGAGTACCTGCAGGAGGGCGTGCGCTGGAATGGCTTCCGATTCAATGCAATGGGGCACCCCAACGCCTGCGCCGGACTGCTGATTCTTGCCATGGGTGCCACACTGTACCTGCTGGCAACCTTGAGAAAGCTGTGGCTTCGCATTCTTCTGGCAGTGCTGGCGATTGGAGAGTTCCTGGTTCTCGTACTGACAAACAGCCGTACAACAATTGTCTTTGCCTGTGTCCTGATAGGCGGAAGCGTTTTCTGTATTCTGCGGAAAAGCGGATGGAAGCGGCTGCTCGTTGCGGCTCTGGCGGCGGTGGTGCTCATGGGCGGTCTGTTTGCCGGCGCCCGGAAGCTGTCCGACCTGCGCAGTGCCCAGGTGGCGGCATCCAGCGGTGCCGAGGAACTGAAAAAATCCGGCCAACGCTCCCTGGAAACGGATATGAAAACGCTGAACGGCCGTACCAGGATTTGGGGTGCGGCGATAGCGGGACTGGAAGACAATCCGGGAATCAAATATGTGGGCGCGGATTACCCCTGGCTTATCCTGAGTCAGCATGGTGCGGATGCCTACAACACCCATAATTCCTGGCTGGAGACCTTGTACGAGTGGGGCGTTCCGGCACTTCTGGGCGCGCTGATCCTCACGGCATTGGCGGTCTATGACAGCCTGGTGATCCTCTGGTACAACCGGAATCTGAACAGAAGCATTATTGCGCTGGTGGTGCTGTGCTTCCTGGGATGTGCCATGCTGGAAACCTATCTGTTCCATGGCGGGGTATTCTACCATCCATACAATTTCTTCTTCCTGCTGTGCCTGGGCTATCTGGACTGCTGGCGGGTGGAGATCAAGAAAGCGAAATAACAAAAAAGCGAGCTGATTCAATCAGCTCGCTTTTTGAGACTTGCGATCAGCAGACAGGCCCACAAAAACAGGCTCATGGCCCAGTGGCCGCTGGTGATCATGGGGCAGCCCACTACGGTCAGCAGCGCGTGCAGGGCATTTCCCAAAGCCTCGGAACGGAAGGCCGTGAGGAAATTGGCGATAATCAGCACCAGGGTAAGCACCAGAGACAGGGCACTTAAGGTTCGCACCAGCTGCCGCTCCTCCCGGCTTCCCCGCCGGAGAATCAGGGCCGGGGGCAGGAAGAAGAGAAGGGAAACGGCGGTGAGGAGAATCCTCACGGCGGCTCCGGCAGCAGGAATAAATCCCAGCACGGCGCACAGAATAAAGACAAATGCCCAGGCGATGAATAGACTGCGGTTTTTCATAAATATCCTCCCAGGAAAAGGGCTGAAACGAACATCCCTATTCTACCCGATTTTCCCCCGCTTTGCAAGATATTTGACGGCGAGAAAAAAAGCTGGACAGATGAGGAACCTTCTGGTATAATATACAATTATACAGTATAAGGGAGGAATGCGCCGTGAGATGTCCTTTCTGTGGTGATCAGGACAGCAAGGTGGTGGATTCCCGCCGGTCTGAGGATGGGCTGAGCATCCGCCGCCGCCGGGAGTGCATGAAGTGCCAGCGTCGGTTCACCACCTATGAAGTGGTGGAAAGCCTGCCGATTATCGTGGTCAAGCGCAACGGCTCCCGTCAGCCCTTCGACCGGAATAAGATCCTCAACTCCATGATCCGCGCCTTCGACAAGCGGAAGGTGGACGTGACCGACCTGGATCGGATCACCACGGAGATTGAGCAGACCATTCAGAACACCCTGGAGCGGGAAATCAGCACCGACAAAATCGGAGAGATGGTCATGGAGCGGCTCAAGCCCCTGGACGAGGTGGCCTACATCCGCTTTGCCTCCATCTACCACCGGTTCCAGGACGCTCAGAGCTTTATGCGGGAGATCAGCAAATTCCTGGAGGAAAAATAATGAACGCAAGCGAGATTCTGGAAACCACCGCCGCCACCGAGCCGATTCTGGACGTCGCCTCCATCAAGCAGGCCATGGACGGCTTCCACCCGGAGAAGCTGCTGCCGGATCTGACGAAGCTGTTTGGCCATCTGCCCGGGCTGTGCCGTCTGGCGGTGATGATCGGGCCTGTGGTCATGCTGGCTCTGGGGCTGTCGTACCTGTTCCTTGCCCCCAAGGAGGCCAACTATTACCTGGGCTACCGGTGCTATTTCGGCATGGGCAGCATTCATTCCTGGCGGTTTACCCAGCGGCTGGCGGGACTTCTGTTCACCGCGGCCGGGGCGATTTTCACGGTGGTGACGCTGGGCATTTCCGCGGGCTTCGGCGGTCTGGAGCCGGAGACCATGGCCTGGAAGGCGGTGGGGTGTCTTGTCTGGCAGGCCGTTGCCGCGGTGGTCATCAACCTGTTCGTGAGCCTGGCGGCGGCTTATTTCTTTGACCGGAAGGGCGCGCCCAGAAGACACAGGAAAAAGGCATAATCAGAGCTTCCTTGAAATCTGTGATTTCCGTTTATGCGGACGGCCCTTGGCCGTCCGCTTTTTTGCCGGAATTTCCGAAGAACCCAGGCGGCCAATATGGAGGAAGTCCCGGGAAAGGGATTGCCGCATTTCTTTTCGCAAAGGACAGGATCTGGCTGCTTCCGCCCGGCGCCCCAGAACAACCTGCGGCCAAATGCCCGCAGGCCGGCCGGCAGACCCGCCGCCCGCGGCGGCTTGCCGCACGTTAATAATTTATTTACGGTTTCTTCCAATTTCCCTCTTGCTTTTTTGGGCAAAGTGGGGTATATTGTATTAGCACTCAGAGATACTGAGTGCTAAAGATCATAGATACATGCGGCACGCCGCAGTCTAAAATACTGTTATATGGTTGGAGGAATTACAAATGAAACTCAGACCCATGGCTGACAATGTTCTGCTGAAGGCTCACGAAGCCCCGGAAACCACCGCTTCCGGCATCATCCTGGCTACCACCAGCAAGGAGAAGCCCGCGATTTACGAGGTTGTTTCCGTTGGCCCCGGCACCAAGGATGTGACCATGACCGTTGAGGCTGGTCAGAAGGTGGTCGTCGGCAAGTTCGCCGGCAGCGACGTGACCATCGACAAGGAAGATTACAAGTTCGTCAAGCAGGATGATATCCTGGCTGTCGTTACTGACTAAGGAGGAAATGCACTATGTCTAAGATGATTGTTTACGGCGAGGAAGCCCGCAAAAAGCTGCAGTCCGGTATTGACCAGCTGGCCAACACCGTTAAGGTAACTCTGGGACCCAAGGGACGGAACGTGGTTCTGGGCAAGAAGTACGGCGCGCCCCTCATTACCAATGACGGCGTGACCATCGCCAAGGAAGTGGAGCTGGAGGACGCCTTTGAGAACATGGGCGCTCAGCTGATCCGGGAAGTGGCCACCAAGACCAACGATGTGGCCGGCGACGGCACCACCACCGCCACCGTTCTGGCGCAGGCCATCACCCGGGAGGGTCTGAAGAACCTGTCCGCCGGTGCCAACCCCATGGTCATGCGTAAGGGCATCGACAAGGCCGTAGCCGCCGCTGTGGCCGCCATCAAGGCCAATTCCGAGCCTGTCACCGATTCCGCCGCCATCGCTCGTGTTGGCACCGTGTCCTCCGGCGACGAGAACGTCGGCAAGCTGATTGCCGAGGCCATGGAGAAGGTGGGCAAGGAAGGCGTGATTACCATCGAGGAGAGCAAGACCGCCGAGACCGGTCTGGAGGTCGTGGAAGGCATGCAGTTCGACCGGGGCTATATCTCCCCCTACATGGTCACGGACACCGACAAGATGGAAGCCGTCCTGGACGACGCTTACATCCTGATCACCGATAAGAAGATCGCCTCCATTCAGGAGATCCTGCCCATTCTGGAGCCGATCGTCAAGTCCGGTCGGAAGCTGATGATCATCGCTGAGGATGTGGAGGGCGACGCCCTGGCTACCCTGCTGCTGAACCGCCTGCAAGGTCGGTTCAACGTGGTCTGCGTCAAGGCTCCCGGCTTCGGCGACCGCCGGAAGGAAATGCTCCAGGATATCGCCGTGCTTACCGGCGGCCGGGTCATTTCCAGCGAGCTGAACATGGAGCTGACCGATACCCAGATGGCCGACCTGGGTCACTGCCGTCAGATCGTTGTCACTAAGGACAACACCACCATCGTCGACGGCGACGGCAAGGCCGAGGACATCAAGGCTCGTGCCCACATGATCCGCTCCGCCATCGCCACCACCACCTCCGACTACGACCGGGAGAAGCTCCAGGAGCGCCTGGCCAAGCTCAGCGGCGGTGTCGCCGTCATCAAGGTTGGCGCCCAGACCGAGGTCGCCATGAAGGAGCAGAAGCTCCGTGTGGAGGACGCTCTGAACGCTGCCCGTGCCGCCGTTGAGGAAGGCATCGTGGCCGGCGNNCCAAGCTGGCCGGCGGCGTGGCGGTCATTAAGGTGGGCGCAGCCACTGAGGTGGAGATGAAGGAAAAGAAGCTCCGCATCGAAGACGCCCTCAACGCCACCCGCGCCGCTGTGGAGGAAGGCATCGTGGCCGGCGGCGGTACCGCCCAGGTCAACGCCATCCCCGCTGTGGAGGAGCTGGTTTCCACTCTGCACGGCGACGAGAAGACCGGCGCCCGGATCATCGCCGCTGCCCTGCAGGCGCCTATCCGCCAGATCGCCGAGAACGCCGGTGTGGACGGAAGCGTGGTCTACGAGAAGATCCGCACCTGCGGCAAGGTTGGCTTCGGCTACAACGCCTACACCGAGGACTATGTGGACATGATTGCCAGCGGCATCGTGGATCCCACCAAGGTCACCCGTTCCTCTCTGGAGAACGCCGCCTCCATCGCCGGCTGCGTGCTGACCACCGAGAGCCTGGTCGTGGACAAGCCCGATCCCGCCGCCGACGCGGCCGCTGCCGCCGCTGCCGGTCAGGCCGGTATGTACTAAGCCGGATCGGCTCCAAACGAAACAAACCGGAACCCGCGAGGGTTCCGGTTTTTCGTTTCGGGAGGGTTCACACGGTCAGCTGAAGGAAGCGTCATCGCAAACCGGATTACTCCGTTCCCTCCTTCGCCATGGCGGCTTTGCGCAGAACCGCGAGAAAAATATCCCCGGTGGTAAGCTTTTCCACATCCTCCGCCGCCACCAGCGGAATCTGCCGCAGGATCTGCTCCCCGGACTTGACGGCAAGGCTTCCCAGGGTCTGCCCACGGGTCACCGGGGCGGCCACGCTTTCCTTCAGGGAAATTTCCGTGGTGATGCCGCTTCGCTGACTTTTTTCAATGAGCATCCCGGCGGATTCCGCCATCCGAGCCGGAACCTGCGCCTGCTTTCCCAAGCGGACGGCTACCTGGGGCAGCGCCTCCGGCTCCGGAGTCACCACCGCGAAATTGGCAAAGCCGTAGTCCAGCAGCTCCTTGCAGGCGGCGTTCCGGGTCTGGCTGGTTCTGGCTCCCATGACCACGGCAATCAGCTCCATGCCCTCCTTCTGGGCGGAGGCGGACAGGCAGTAGCCCGCACCGGAAGTATAGCCGGTTTTCAGCCCCGTGGCTCCGGGATAGAACCGGATCAGCTTGTTGGTATTGGACAGGCCGAAGGTACCGTTGCGGACGGTGTCCATCCAGATGGTGGTGTACTTCTTGATATCGGGATGGTTTTTCAGCAGCTCCCGGGACATGAGGGCGATGTCATAGGCACTGGTGCGGTGAAGCCTTGCGCTGTCGTCGTCGTCCAGGCCGGTGCAGTTGACGAAATGGGTGTCCTGCATTCCCAGCTCCTTCGCCCGCTGGTTCATGGCCTCCACGAAGGCACTTTCCGAGCCGCTGATGTGTTCGGCCATGGCGCAGGCGCAGTCGTTGGCTGAGGACACGGCGATGGACTTGAGCATATCCGATGCGCGCATGGTCTCCCCGGCCTTCAGGTAAATCTGACTGCCCCCCTTGGCCGCCGCGGCCTCCGAGGCGGTGACGGTGTCCGCCAGGGAAATTTTCCCGGAATCCACCGCTTCCATAATCAGCAGCATGGTCATGACCTTGGTGACGCTGGCGGGAGCCAGTGCCTCGTGGGAATTGTGCTCGTAGAGCACCGTGCCGGTGGTCACGTCCATGAGCACCGCGCTTTTCCCCGCCTCCGCCAGAGTGGCCGCCCCGGCACTCAGCGGCAGCGCGGCAAGCAGCAAAACGCCCAGGGCGGCTGCCAGAATCCTCTTCATAGTAACCCCTCCTCGCCTTTGCTTCATTTTACGCCGGAGGTTCCGGAAATATGATTTTTGGGAAGCTCTGAATCCGTCGCCGGAGCCAAAATCTTCTGCCGCCGGCTCTTGCCGACGGAATCAGAGCTTCCCTCACCATAGGAAAAATGGATTCCGGGGATAAGGAGAAAAATATTCCGAAACCCTATTGACATTGCATAAAGCAGGAAGTAGAATATCGTGAAAAATGACGACAAACCGGCTTCCGACTTTCTCGGAACCGGATTTCTTTTGAGGTGATTTTATGGAGAAAAGCGGTGCCCGTGATCTGACTGTAGGCTCCCCTATGGGGCTGATTCTTGCCTTTATGCTGCCACTGCTCTTCGGGCTTCTGTTCCAGCAGTTTTACAGCATGGTGGACACCGTGGTGGTGGGTAAATTCCTGGGGGTGGAGGCTCTGGCGGGGGTCGGCTCCACCGGCTCCGTGAATTTCCTGGTGCTGGGGCTGTGCAACGGCGTGTGCGCCGGATTTGCCATCCCCGTGGCGCAGAAGTTCGGCCAGAAGGATTTTGACGGCCTGCGCAAATTCGTGGGCAACATGATCTGGCTGGGCACCGCCATCGCATTTGTCGTGACCCTGACCACCACCGTCCTGTGCCGCCAGATCCTGACCTGGATGGACACTCCGGCGGATACCTTTGACTATGCCTACAACTATATCTGGGTGATCTTCCTGGGAATCCCGGCCACCATGCTCTACAATCTGCTCTCCGGCATCATCCGCTCCCTGGGCGACTCCCGGACGCCGCTGGTATTTCTGATTCTGTCGAGCCTTCTGAACGTGGGGCTGGACATCCTGTTCATCGTCACCTTCCGGATGGGGGTGGCGGGTGCCGGCTGGGCCACCCTTCTCAGCCAGCTGATTTCCGGCGTGCTGTGTCTTGCGTACATGGTAAAGCGGTTCCCGGTGCTCCACCTGAGCCGGGAGGATCTGCGGCTGCGAAGAATCTATGTCTGGCACCTTCTCGACATGGGTCTTCCCATGGGGCTTCAGTATTCCATCACCGCCATCGGCAGCATCCTGCTTCAGACCGCGGTGAACGGTCTGGGCGCCAACGCCATGGCGGCGGTGACCGCCGGCAACAAGGTCTACATGCTCTGCGCCTGCCCCTACGATGCCATCGGTACTACCGCGGCCACCTTCGCCGGTCAGAATCTGGGCGCGGGGAAGCCGGAGCGGATTCACCGGGGGGTCTGGGCCTGCACCATTCTGGGCATCGTCTACGCGGCCATAATCTACGCCGCCATGTATTTCTGGGGACGGGATCTGTGCCTGATGTTCCTGGACACCAAGGACACCCGGGCGGTGGAGGTCATCGGCGGTCTGAGCCGTCAGTTTCTGCTGGTGAACCTGGCCTTCTATGTGCCGCTGCTGTTCGTAAATCTTTTGCGCTTCACCATTCAGGGACTTGGCTTTTCGGAATTCGCGGTGCTGGCCGGAGTCTTCGAGATGATCGCCCGAGGCGTGTTCGGGCTGTGCCTGGTGCCTCTGCTGGGCTTTGACGCGGTGTGCTACGCCAGCCCCGCGGCCTGGGTCATGGCTGACCTGTTCCTGTTCCCGGCCTATGTCCACTGCATGAAAAAGCGGGGCTTTTCCTTCGGGAAAAAGAGCGGACGGGCGGAAAAAGCCCCGGTATAACAAAAAGGGAATGCTTCCCATAATCCTTTCCTTTCTCAGAAAACAAGCCGATTTTCGATGAAAAATTGGACAGTTTCTCCAAAAATTCTTCTTTTCCCCTTTTCCTATGGAAAAAGGGGAAAGCTTATGCTATACTTGCTTTACAATAATGAAAACAATATATATGGAGGAGTACCGTAATGCGTGGAATCCCATCTCTCATCACCGATATCCGGAAAAAGGTCTTTACCGAGGTTGCCAGAATGGCTTACGCCGGCGGCGACTTCACCAGCGCGGAGGATCTGCCCTACAAGATCGTTCCCGGCGACCAGCCGCTCCACCGGGAATCCATTTTCCTGGAGCGGGCCATCGCCGGGGAGCGGGTGCGCCTGGCCATGGGTCTGGACATCCGACCCATTCAGACCCGGAGCCTGGTAACCGAGGGCATGGACGCCGCCGCCGTGGCCGAGAAGTACTACGAGCCGCCCCTTATCAATATCATTCCCTACGCCTGCCATGCCTGCCCCACCAACCAGTACAAGGTCACCGTGGGCTGCCAGAACTGTCTGGCCGCCTCCTGCCAGCAGGTTTGCCCCAGGGGAGCCATTTCCTTCGTCAATGGCAGAAGCCACATTGACCCGGACAAGTGCATCCGCTGCGGCAGGTGCGCCAACGCCTGCCCCTATCACGCCATCATCCACCTGGAGCGACCCTGCCAGGTCTCCTGCGGTATGGACGCCATCGGCTGCGACGAGCACGGCAAGGCGACGATCAATCAGGATAAGTGCGTGGCCTGCGGACAGTGCCTGGTGTCCTGCCCCTTCGGCGCCATTGTGGACAAGGGTCAGATTTTCCAGGTGATCCAGTCCATTCTCAAGGGGGACAAGGTCATTGCCATCGTGGCGCCCGCCTTCGTCGGCCAGTTCAGCGGCATGGTGTCCCCGGGCAAGCTGGTGACGGCCATGAAGAAGCTGGGCTTTGACTCCGTGGCGGAGGTGGCCATCGGCGCGGATATGTGCACCATTGAGGAGGCTAAGGATTTCCTGAGGAAGGTGCCCGCCGAGCAGGACTACATGGCCACCTCCTGCTGCCCTGCCTGGCATTCCATGATCGGCAAGCTCTTCCCCGGTGAGTCTAAGAAGGTCTCCATGACCCTGACCCCTATGGTCTTCACCGCCCGGCTCATGAAGAAGGAGCATCCGGAGTGCAAGGTGGTCTTCGTCGGCCCCTGCGCCGCCAAGAAGCTGGAGGCCATCCGGGCGGATATCCGCTCCGATGTGGACTTTGTGCTGACCTTCGAGGAGCTGATGGGCATGTTCGAGGCCAAGGAGATTGACTTTGCCACCCTGGAGGAATCCGAGGGTCTGAACGAGGGCACCAGTGCGGGTCGTGGCTTTGCTGTGTCCGGAGGCGTCGCCCAGGCGGTGACCAATCTGATCCAGGAGACCCATCCAGACCTGGAGGTGAAGACCGCCCGGGCGGAGGGGCTCCGGGACTGCCGGAAGCTGATGGTGCTGGCCAAGGCCGGCAAGTACAAGGGCTATCTTCTGGAGGGCATGGCCTGCCCCGGCGGCTGTGTGGCCGGCGCGGGCACCATCCTGCCGGTGGACAAGGCCGCCAGGTTTGTGGAGAAGTACAGCAAGGAGGCGGCCAAGGCCTCCCCCACCCAGTCCGCCTACCGGGATGCCGGCGAGGGACTGGAGGATTAAGCGATTATCAGAAAGCCCAGGGCACGGTGCTATGCACCGTGCCCTGGGCTTTCCTGTAAATAATGATTGCAGAATCATCGATAGAACCAGTAGGGGCGGTCAGTGGCCGCCCGCTTTTTATGCTCTTTCGGTGCATAGCGAGACCCAAAATTTTCTTTTGGGTATCGTATAACGCATGTCATTGCGAACCAGTGTCGCAACACTGGTGTGGCAATCCGTTCCCCGCATTCTCCCTTGGCTCCCTCCAAAGGAGTGGGTGCCAAAGGAGATACGGATTGCCACGTCGGCCGCTGGCCTCCTCGCAATGACATGCGTGTCACAATCGCTTCCGCAAGAACGATACCGAGCGTTACCCGGTAGTATTACGATTATTGCCCAGCTGGCGCACGCATTGGCTGTCGACCCGCCGTTGGCTCAGCGATGCTTCCCCAGGAAGAACAGAGCCAGGGTGCCAGGGCCGGAGTGAGAGCCGATGACCGCGCCCACATAGCTGATGACCACATCCTTCACGCCGCACTTCTCCTTGAGCTGGCGGCTTAGATACTCCGCGTCCGACAGGCAGTCCCCGTGGGAAATAAACATGGTGGAATTGTCATAGCCCGCGCCCAGCTCCTGCGCCTTCTTCACCATGGCGTCGATGGCCGCCTTCCGGCCTCTGGCCTTGGTCATGTTGATCAGGTGTCCCTCGTCGTCCACATGCAGCAGGGGCTTGATCTGCAGCATGGTGCCCACCAAGGCCGTGGCCGCGCTGATCCGGCCTCCGCGCTTGAGGTACATCAGATCGTCCACGGTGAACCAGTGGCACAGGTGGAGCCGGTTATCCAGCACCCACTGAGCCACTTCCTCCAGAGACAGTCCCGCGTCCCGCTTCCGGCAGGCGTACCACACGAGAAGCCCCTGACCCATGGAGGCGCAGAGGGTGTCAATGACCTGGATTTTCCGCTCCGGGTATTTTTCCTTCAGCTCCCCGGCGGCGATGACCGCGCTCTGGTAGGTGGTGGACAGGCCGGAGGAGAAGGCCAGCACCAGAACATCCTTTCCGGCGGCCAGGGATTCCTCCATGACCTGGCTCCAGCGGCTGGGGTTCACGGCGGAGGTCTTCGCCGCCTCTCCGGCTCGCAGACCCGCGTACATGTCCTTCAGACTGCCGTCATTTTTATCGTCAAAGGTATTCCCCCGGAACTCCACCGTCAGGGGCACAAAGGTAAGCCCAAGGGTCTTATACATGGGCGTGGGAAAATCGCAGCAGGAATCGGTAATAATCTGAAAATCCATTTTTCTTCACTCCGTTACTCTAGACCAACCGGGTACCTTCGTGTTATTATGGAAGGCGAACGGTTTTTACCTTGTTATCATACAATATTCCCGGCGGGAAGTCACGCCTTTCCTGGGAGAATCACCGGGGGCTGATTCCCACCGGGGGTAGAATTGGCAGCTCTACTGTCAGTAGAGCTGCGATAAACGGCGTATTTTGGAGGATATTATGACGAAATTGCTGTTTCGGCTGTTTGTAAAGGACGGGGAAAATCCGGAAGACCCCCGGGTGCGCGGGGCGGTGGGCACCCTGTCCGGCATGGTGGGCATTGTGTGCAATCTGCTGCTGTTCGGCTTCAAGCTGCTGGTGGGCAGTCTCACCGGCTCCGTGTCCATCACCGCCGATGCCGTGAATAACCTGTCCGACGCTTCCGGCTCCATCGTGACCTTCATCGGCTTCCGGGTGGCGGATAAGCCCGCGGACGCGGGGCACCCCTACGGCCACGCCCGGGCGGAATACTTAAGCGGTCTGGGGGTGGCGGTGCTGATTCTGGTTATCGGCGTGGAGCTGGCCAAGACCTCCGTGGGAAAAATTCTTCATCCTACCCCGGTGGCCTTTTCCGCTCTGGCGGCGGCGGTGCTGCTGGCTTCCATCGGCGTGAAGCTGTGGATGAGCCTGTTCAATCGGACACTGTCGAAGAAGATCGATTCCAAGGCGCTGCTGGCAACCGCCGCGGACAGCCGGAACGACTGCGTCACCACCGCCGCCGTGCTGGTGGCTTCCCTGTTTGAAAGCCGGTTCCGGATCCCCGTGGACGGCTGGATCGGCCTGGGGGTGGCGGCGTTCATTCTGTACAGCGGCTGGGGACTGGCCAAGGACACCGTTTCGCCCCTGCTGGGGGAGAACGCCGACCCGGAGCTGCGGGAAAAGCTGGTGGATTATATCGTCAGGCAGCCCAAGGTGCTGGGCTATCACGACCTGATGGTTCACGACTACGGCCCCGGCCAGCGGTTTGCCAGCATCCATGTGGAGATGGACTGCCGGGAGGATCCTCTGGAGTGCCACGAGATCATTGACGACATGGAGCGGGAGTGCCTGCGCAGTCACAATGTACACCTGGTGATCCACTATGACCCGGTGGTGGTGGACGACCCGGAGCTGGATCGGCTCCGGCGGCGGGTGACCTGCCTGCTGCAAAGCAAGGATCCCCGGCTGACCCTCCATGATTTCCGGATGATCCGGGGCAAGCGGCACATCAATCTGGTATTTGACGTGGTGATCCCCCGGGACTTAGAGCCGAAGAAGGAGGAGATCCGCGCCTTTGTGGAGGATACCCTGAACGCCGAGGGGGAGATCACCTACCATGTGACCATGACGTTTGACATGGCGGAGTTCAATTAAATCTTGAATAGGGACGGAAAAGCTGTGGCATTGCCACGTCGGCTGTCGGCCTCCTCGCAATGATATTGTATCTTTCAGGCCTTTTCCGACAGACTCACCGATAGCAATCCGAAAGATTTTGACGCGGTTCGATAGGGCGGCCGGGGGGTACTTAGGGGGGCGGCTTTTCGGCAGCACCCCCTAAGCCGGCTTCTTATCAATTTTCTTGCCGGGACAAGAAAATTGCCCCCGGAGGGATTAGAACCAAAAGTTTTTGGGAGGCTTGGAATATAAGGATAGACATGTAATTCTTCAAAATGTCGGAAATCCTGACGCTTTCAGGGGACGCGGATTGCCGCGCCATCCTGCGGGATGGTGCGCAATGACATGCGTTACCTGGGTAGAACCTGAGAAATCAAAACCGGCGTGCCGCTTATCGCGGCACGCCGTGACCGTATACCCGCTTACTTGCGAAGCTTTCGGGAATAGACAAACCCGGCTCCGGCCAGACCCGTCAGGGACACGAAGAGGATCCCTGCCCACAGGTGGATATTGTCCCCGGTGGCGGGGTTGGTGCTGTCCTTGGGAGCCAGAACCTGGAACGTCGTCTCCGCCTTGCCGTCCTCAAAATGAACGGTAAGGGTGTGCTTGCCCTGCTTCAGGGTGTTCAGGTAGCTGTTTTTCAGGGTGACGATGGTGCTGCCGGACTTGGCGGTGTAGGCGGAATCCGCCAGACGCTTGCCGTCTACGGACACGCCCACGAACTTGTCGTAGGCCCCGCTGGCGGTGAAGGCCAGGGTCTTGCCGCTTTTCTGATACCATTTGCCGTCGGCACCGGCGGTGACGGTGTAGGTCGGCTCCTTTGCCCCCTCGGTGATGGTGAACTTCACCCGGACGGAGCCGGTGTAGGAGCTGCCGTCAGCGGCGGTGATGATGGCGTAGGCGTTGCCCGCCTTGTCGTTGTTCTCGAAGGCCAGCTTGTAGTCCGTACCCGCCGTCAGAACCTTGCCGTCCACGGTGACAGTGACCTTCGGCTCCACGGCCTTGCCCTGGTAGACGAACTCGGTCTTCTCCAGCTTCACGCAGTCCTCCGTGATGGCCAGAGGCTCAGAGGGTTCGGAAGGTTCGGAAGGCTCGGAAGGTTCCGACGGTTCGCTTGGCTCGGTAGCCTTGGGCACGATGGTGAAGGGAATCTCCACCTTGCCGGTGTAGCCGGCGGTTTCAATGCCGGAGACAGTGACCTTGGCCTGACCGACCTGGGTGTTGTCGGCGAAGCTGAGGCGGTAGTGCTGATCCAGAGTCAGCAGGGTGCCCTCCACCCGGACGGTGACGTTGGGTTCAATGGGGCTGCCGGTGTACTCGTACTCGGTGTGTTCCAGGGTAACGTGCTCCTGGGTGAGGGGGATGGGTTCCTGGGTCTCGTTTTCCTGAGCCTGGACGGCCAGGGGCGCGGCGGACACCAGGCTCAGCGCCAGCAGGGAAGCTGCGACGCGCCGAATCAGGGATGTGCGCATAGTTAGGGTTCCTCCTTATGTTTCTGGGACCGGCCTTGTGCCGATCTGCCAGGATGATAGCATAAACTAAACTTTTTGTCAATAAAAGCGATGTTAACTTACAGAAATTACATAATTTCTAAACTTTTAGACAAATTTCGACAAAGGAGGAAAAAGAAGGAAACCGGGCAAAAAAAGGATGGGTCTGAAAAAATGCTGTCATTGCGAACCAGCGTGCGCTGGTTCGCAATGACAGCTAATTTATCACTTGCGCGTTTGGATGGAGGTACTCGGAGCGAGACAGCCCTTACTGGAACTGCCGGATTAGCCTTTCAAACACCGGAAGACTTCTTTGAATCCTGTCATAGCTGACGCAGTAGCAGATCCGGAAGTACCCCGGACAGCCGAAGCCGTCGCCGGGCACCAGCAGCAGATTCTCTTTTTTGGCAAGCTCGGAGAACCGGTTGGCGTCCCCGCCGGGGGCTTTGATGAACAGATAGAAGGCCCCGTCTGGCTTGGCCATTTCGTAGCCCATGGCCGCGAGGCTCTGATAGAGAGCCTGCCGGTTCCGGTCGTAGCTCACAAGATCGGGGCGCAGGTGGGCGCACCGGGCAATGACCTTCTGCCACAGACTGGGGGCGCAGACGTGTCCGCAGGCGCGGGCGGCTCCGGCCACGGCGGCGTAGACCATCTGGCTGTCCGCGCAGGAGCCGGGAACCAGAACATAGCCGATCCGTTCGCCGGGCAGGGACAGGGACTTGGAATAGGAGTAGCAGATGATGGTGTCCGGATAAATGGCGGGCAGATAGGGTACCTCCACCCCATAGACCAGCTCCCGGTATGGTTCGTCGGAAATCAGGTAAATGGGATGGCCGAAGGCCGCCGCCTTCTCCCGGAGAATCTTCGCCAGAGCCGTCAGGGTCTGCCGGGTGTACACCACGCCGGAGGGGTTGTTGGGGGAATTCAGCAGCACCGCCTGGGTGTTGGGGGTGAGCATGGCGGCCAGAGCCTCCAGGTTGATCTGGAAATCCGGCACATCCGGGGGTACCACTTTGAAAATCAGCCCCGCCTCCTCGGCGAAGGGCTTGTACTCCGGGAAATAGGGAGCCACGGCCAGCAGCTCGCCCCCGGGTACCGCCAGAGCCCGGAACACGCTGACCAGCTCCGGCGCCGCGCCGCAGCCCAGGAAAAATTCCTCCGGCCGGGTGGCCGCGCCGTAGCGGGCGTTCAGGTCGTCGGAGATGGCGCGTCTGGCCTCGTAATCGCCTGCGGCGGAGGTGTAGCCGTGAACCAGCAGAGAGTCGGTGTCGCTCAAGATTGCCCGGACGGCGTCGTTGACCTCAGGGGGCGCAGGAATGGAGGGGTTGCCCAGGGAGTAGTCGTAGACGTTCTCCGATCCCACAATGGCGGCCTGCTGACGGCCGTACTCGAATAAATCCCGGATGCAGGAGCGGTTGGCTCCCAGGGCATAGGCTTTTTGGTTTACCATAATCTTCCTCCTAGTTCTCGTACAGGGGCGCGGCGGGGTCGTAGGGCTGAGCCTTGTAGGTCACGGAGCCGATGGGCCTGCCCTCCACGCCGTACTTGGGATTGTAGCCGAACAGGTTTACATAACGAAGAAGATCGTCCTTCTCCTTCTCCATTTCCGCCATGACGGCCACGGTGGCCAGCACGTCGTCCACCGCCCGGTGGGAGTTGACCACCTTGCCGGTCAGGCCGTAGACCTCGATGGCGTTGCACAGTCGGTGGGGGTAGGCGTGGCGATCCTTGTAGACCGTCAGCAAATCCAGCTTGTCCTTGCCCTTCAGGATAGCCGGGTCGCCGTCCCGGAGCAGCATGTAGAACAGAAAACTCAGGTCAAAGTGGGCGTTGTAGGCCAGAAGCAATGTGTTTCCCCGGATCAGCTCGGCGATGTCCCGGCAGACCCGGGTCTTGGACAGTCCCCGCTCCCGGAGATCCTGGGTGGAAATGCCGGTGAGCTGCTCGATCTTCGGGGGTACAAAGCTCCCCGGAGCCAGAGCCACCAGCTCGTCGTATTCCCGTGTCACCTTGGGCTGGCCGTTTTCCTGCTCCACCACCACCGCGGCGAACTCGATGATCTCGTCCCGGCTGTATTGCAGGCCGGTGGTCTCCGTGTCGAAGAGTACCAGACGGTCGTATTTTTCAAACAGGGATGCAAACATAATCTCTTTCTCCGTATGTTTCGTTTCAGAGTTTCCCTAAGCCAAAGCCATAGCCCGCGCCAGCTTGCTCTTGGGCTGAACGGACAGGCCGAACTCTGCCGCCAGGGCTTGCGCGAAGGCCTCCGCGCCCCGGTCGCTGCCGGATTTCAGCTCCACCTCCACCTCGGCGAAGGGCTGCTCCCGGCCAACCCCCAGCAGCACGCCCTGATCCAGAGCCAGCTCCACGGTGCCGTCCTCGGTGGGCAGCAGTTTGGCAAGCCTTGTGAACCGTGCCCCGCAGAAGGGAGAAACGCCGGCCTTTACCAGCTCCGCCAGTTCTCCGGGCGCGCCCAGGGCGATGAGCTTCGGAAGCCCTTCCCGGATATCCGGAGCCTCCGCCTCCCATTCGCCCCGGCTGCCGTCGGGCAGGGGGGTCTTGACGGTACACACAGACACCCCGCTTTCCAGCCGCCGCCGGAGGGTCCAGCGGCGGGCGCGCAGAGCAAGCTCCGGGGTGTCATAATAGGTGGTTTCCATGGAAATTTCCCGAAAGTTGCCGAATTTCCTCCGGATTTTTTCTAAATCCCCGGCTTCGGCGCGGTATTTCAGCTCAAATTCTCTTCCCATGGCGGCACTCCTTTTCGGTTTCTGCCCCTCATTATACACCGAACCCGAGCCGGATGCAAGAATCATTGTGGAGCTTGCCATTCCGACAGCATAATTTTTCCGGCTGTGCTAGGATGGTGCCATCTTGAAAGAAAGGCGTGGTGTACCAATGATGGTGGAAGCGTATTTGCGGCGGGGGCGTCGGCGGATGGAGCAGCTGCTGCTGGAGCCGGGAATCCGGGGGCTGCTGCTGGCTCTGCTCTACGGGGGCGGCGGGTTTCTCCTGACGGCGGCCAGCCTGGGCAATTCTCCCCAGCCTATCGCCATGGGGATGATCTGCGGCTTCACCGGCTGGCGGGCGGTACTCATCACCCTGGGAGCCTTGGCGGGCTACCCCACCTTCTGGGGCAGGGCGGGTCTTCCGGGGATCGCCTGGTCGGCCTCCGCCGGGCTGCTGGCACTGCTGGTAGGACGGCGGGAGGAGAGCCGGAACCAGCCCCTGATGATCCCGGCCATTGCCGCCTTCCTCACGGCCATCACGGGGTTGTGTTTTCAGGTGCTTCTCCGGGATCGGACGCCGCCGCTGCTGTACGGCCTGGGCATCGGCCTGGCGGGCATTACCGCCATGCTGTTTACCCAGGCCGTCCGGTGCCGGGATCCGGTGACGGACTGGCTCATCGGAGCCTTGGCCACCCTGGCTCTGGCGCAGATTCCTCTGGGAACGGTGAACCCCGGCTGCGTGGCGGCGGGGCTGCTGAGCGTCAGCGGGGCGTTCCCGGCGGCGGCACTGGCGGGGCTGGGGCTGGATTTAGCCCAGGTGACGAAGGTTCCCATGACGGCAGTGACCTGTCTTTCCTGGTTCATCCGGCTGATCCCCTTCGACAAACGCTGGCAGCACTACGCCGCCCCGGGCATTGGAGCCCTGGCGGTGATGGCCGCCTGCGGCATCTGGGACTGGAGCGTGCTGCCGGGGCTGGTGCTGGGGGGCGGGGCGGCGGCACTGCTCCCCGCCCGGTCTCAGATTCCCCATCGCCGGGGGGAGACGGGAGCCGCCCAGGTGCGGCTGGAGGTGGGGGCGGAGATGTTCTTCACCCTGCGCCAGCTGCTCACGGAAACCCAGCCCCCTCCCGTGGACGGAAGAGCCTTACTGGAGCGCGCCACAGAGCGAGCCTGCGGCACCTGCTCCGCCCGGAACCGATGCACCCAGCGATTGACGCTGACCCTGGAGCACCTGGAGCACCCGCTGGAGGCGGACTGCCGGAAGCAGGGGCGGCTGATCCCCCAGCTGCGCTTTGCCCAGGAGCAGTGCCGTGGGCTGGAGGCAAATCGAAAACGCCTGCTGGAATACCGGCAGGCTCTGGCGCAGCAATATACCTTTCTGGGAGAATATCTGCGCACCCTTGCGGACGGGCTCCCCCGGAAGGCACGGCACCCCCTGCCGGAATTCGAGGCCCAGACCGCCGCCCGGAGCCGGGGGAAGGAGCGAGCCAACGGCGATCGGTGCATTGCCTTTTCCGGGATCGGGTGTCGGTACTATGTGCTTCTGTGCGACGGCATGGGTACCGGCCTGGGGGCAGCCCAGTCCGGCTTCACCGCCGCGGGGCTTCTGCGGCAAATGCTGGCGGCGGGGTTTCCCGCCGATCACGCGCTGGAATCGCTGAACAGTCTGCTTGCCCTCCGGGGCAGTGCCGGGGAGGTGACGGTGGACTTGGCGGAGGTGCGGCTGGACACGGGCGTTGCCAGGATTTTCAAGTGGGGCGCGGCTCCCAGCTGGCTGCTTACCCGCCGGGGCGCGGAAAAAATAGGGACAGCCACGCCGCCGCCGGGTCTTTCTTTGGAGGAAAACCGGATGACGGTGGAGAAGCTGTCCCTTCGCCGGGGAGAAGTGCTGATTCTCGTCAGCGACGGTGTGGATGGAGAGGGTATCCAGCACCAGTCTGTCCTATCTCCGGATGCGCCGCCTGGGGAGCTGGCGGCGGAAATTCTGGACAGAGGCTGCGCAGGCGCGGAAGACGATGCTACGGTGGCGGTCATCCGCCTGCGCCCCGCTTGCCTGCCCACAGCATAGCATAAAAGGGGTGCAAATGCTGTCGAAATACCGGTAATCCGAAAAAATCTTCGGAGGAATTATAAAAAAAGTAACCAATGATGAAATCGGCAAGAGTTATCGGTGAGAGATTTTGGCTCGAATGAAAGTTTGAAAAACGCAGGAATACTTTGTGTATTTCAAGTTTTTCAAACTGCACAGTCGGGGCAAAAGATCCACTGATAACCGCAGACGATTTCATCAGCGGTTACATAAGAGGAAGTGGCTGCGCTTTTGCCCCGCCTGTGTTATGATGCAGAAAAACACAGGAGGGACGTAGAGTGGACAAGCAAATTCTGGAGCGGATTCTTGAGAACGCCGAGGTGGCCCCGGGACTGGACATTCTGGACATTTCCGGCGGGCAGCTGCTTGCCGGAATTCTGGCCGGGAATCCCAAAAGCGTCACAGCGGTGAATCTTCCCAAGGAAACGGCACTTGCCTACGCGGCAGAGCCTCGTGTGCGGGGCATTCAGGCCGATTGGGAGGACGGAAGGCTGGACGGATGCTTTGACCGGATTGTGCTGTACGGCGCGCTGCCGAAGGACACAAGTATCAAGCGTTTGCTGCGCCGTCTGGCGGGTCTTCTGAAAGACGACGGACGGCTGAGCATTGCCTGGGATCCGGCGAAGGCTCAGGAAATGCCCCCGGCGCAGGAGCTGGTGAAGCTGTTCGAGCCCCATTTTCATGTGGAAATCATGGTCGCCAACAGGCAGCTATGCCAGGTCAGCGGGGTCAAGCGGGATCCTCTGGCGCAGGTACACTGCGGAGTCACCCATACCCACGGCGGCCTGACCCACACCCATACCCATGGAGACATTGCCCACGAACACGCCCCGGAGCCGGGAGCCACGCCCATTGAGGAGTTGCTTGTGCTGATGCGGTACCTGGTCAGTCACAACGATGCCCATGCCCAGGAGGTGGCGGAGCTGGCGTCCCAGCTTCAGGCGGCGGGCAAGGACGTGGCCTATGACGAGATCATGGACGCGGTGTCGGATTTCGATATGGTCAATGCCAAGCTGGACGCCATCCTGGCACAGCTGACGGTGGAGGAGTTCTAGGAAGCAGAACAGAAGAAAGGTGTCATTGCGCACCAGTGACCGATGTCACTGGTGCGGCAATCCTCCGGTCGTTCCGGGAACCATCGTATCACGCATGTCATTGCGAGCCAGTGCCGCAGCACTGGTGTGGCAATCCGTCGTCCCCCCCTTGGCTCCCACTCTGGGGGAGCTGTCACGAAGTGACTGAGAGGGTGAAAGCCGCCCGCTCCACCCCTCCGGGGCGGGAGCAGGGTGTGCAGGCCGTACCGAATTGCGCCTTACGGCGCGGGACTCTCCCACGGGCTAAAAACAGTCCACCGGACTGTTTTTGCGGCAGCGAAGCTGCCGCCGCCCTTTCGAGTCCCATATCCATTCCAGAAAAGAAGAGGCACCCCTTTGGGGGTGCCTCTTCTTTTCTGGGGTGGATAATGGGACTCGAACCCACTTGGATAAGCGTCAAACACGTTGCAAATAAAGGACTTTTCAAAATCCGTGTCAAATGTCGTGTCAAATATCGCCCGTTTTACCGTTAGCGGAGGAAAAGAAGTTGCGAAAATCCTGTGCCCTTTTGGCGATATCCTTCTGGGCTAAGTGCGTGTAGATTTTGTGCATTGTCCCATCATCCGCCCATCCGCCTATCTCCATTGCTATCTTTTCCGGGATTTGCAGGTGATAAGCCAAAGATGCGAAGCTGTGCCGCAATCCGTGGTTCCCAACCTTTGGAAGACCGTTCGCGGCGCAGATTTCATTTATTCTTTTGTAAATCCAGCCGCCGGTCAGGGTTACGACATATCCTTCCTTGCTGGGAACAGCTTTCAACGCTTCGGCAAGTGGCTCTATGATCGGCACGGTGCGGCGGGAGGAATCATTCTTGTTCTGCTTCTTGTGCACCAGCTTCCCGCCGTCCCCGGCCACTCTCGCACCGTGGACATATATAATCTCGTTTTCCAGATCAACATTGTCCCAGGTCAAGGCGAGCATTTCAGACCGCCGCAGACTGGACAGCTCCAGCAATGCGGCTATCTCTATCGGATCGCCTTTGATAGCGGTTACAAATGCCGGAATCTGTTCAGGATCTAGGAACGGCTTCTCGTTGTACTCCTTTTCAGGAAGCGTCACCCGTGGCCGTCGGCCTGTCTCTTCAAATATCGCTGCGGAAATCAACATCCAAACGTTCTTGATATATTTGGGGGATAGGGACTTTGCCTCCCGCCGAATGGCGGCTTGCCACTGGTCATCCGTTGTGGTGTACACGTCGGAGTGCATCATGCTTTGGAACCGCTGCTTGCGATAGGATTCATACGCATAAATCGTAGATGGAGATTTGAAGCCCTTCCGGGCGGCTATGTATTTATCCAGAACCTCTCCTAAGGGCTTTCCGCTCTTCCTGGGGGCTTTTTTTGCGGCAATGACACCGTGCTTCAAAGCCAGGTATTCCGCCACGCACTCATCATAGGACGGCTTCGTGATGGACACTGTGCGCCCATCCATGTAAATTCGTGTTCGCCAGGAGCCGGAGGGCAGCTGCTCTATTCTGGGCAGCTTGATTTCCGGCTGTTTTTTCTTTTTGGGCATATTCCCCTTGCCTTTCCGGGGCAAATCTGCTAAGATAAATGGGCAGACTGCCCCTATGTAGTGTGGAGGGTTTCTGTATTGTCCGTCTCAGGGGTATGAGCCTGAGACGGATTTTTTTGTGAATTTGCATGGAAGCGTGCAAATTCTGAAGGGTTTTGCGGTAGTTGTGAGGGGGTACAAAGCGAAAAGATCAGGGCAAGCGCATAAAAGGTAAAAATTTTTTACATTTTGTGCACTTTTTCTGTTTACTTTCGTTGATGAAGTGTATATAATACTAGTGCGGATAAGTCCGCACTAATGTGATATAATGGTTCTACCATCTATCACCTCCTCAAGCGGAGAGCCCGTGCCGTAAATCGGGACTGAAAAAAGCGGAAAGCCCATGCCGGAAGTTGGGACTGAAAAAAGCGGAAAGCCCTAGCCGTAAGTAGGGCCAGAAAAATGGCGAGATGGGGTACTCTATCTCGCCATTCCTTTTATACAGAAAGCGAGGGTGTTCCGTGGAGAGCCTGCGTATCTATCGAATCAGTGACCAATACATTCGTTTCCTCAACAGTAGAGATTCCAGAGTCCAGTATAACAAGGGAGCTCGGAGACCGTATGTCGGCGTTGTTTTCAACTTCGGCGGGTTTAGGTACTTCGTTCCCATGGAATCCCCAAAACCGAATCATGCGAATATCAAGCCGGGAAAGCATATTATTAAGCTGGCTGGCGGCAAATACGGGCTGCTGGGTTTTAACAATATGGTTCCGGTACATAAGGACGCACTGATTGAATTTGACTTTGACGCGGAACCGGATGAAAAATACCGTGAGTTGCTAAAGCGTCAGGCGTCGCTGTGCAACCGCATCAAGGCAGACATCCTGAACCATGCGCAGATGACATACTTCGACGTCGTGAACAATAGAAACAAGTTCTTGGTCAGGATTTCATGCGATTTCAAAAAGTTGGAAACGGCCTGTAAGCAGTACAACAAGGACTATGTGCAGAAGCAAAGAAGAAAACCACAGTAAAATCATTCCATGACCGCTTCGGTGTTGGTAGCACCGGGGCGGTTTTTTATTTTCCCGTTTTATCGGCGGGGAGTTTGGAACCGGCCTCGTTCTTAAACTGGTCGAATTCGACCAGTTTAAAATCCGGGTTATTGAGCTGCTCCCACAGGCCAAGGAATTCAAGGGTACTGCGCAGGCGAAGCCAGTTCTTGACGACATCGGCGGGGAATTCCGGATTCCGATGCCGGGCCATGTCTGTCAGGGAAATATAATCCTCTTCATTTCCAATGGTGGTAACAACGGCAATGTCGATACCATCGGCATGAATGATACTTTGCACTTTCTTGTTTGCCATAGAAGTCTCTCCTTTCTATCGCACGGAATTGGTTTTTCTTTCAATCCACGCTCCCCGTGCGGAAAGCGGCAGCTTTAGCAGTAGAACGTTGCAGAGCCGAAGAAGGAAGTCCACTTCTGAATGACCTCACCGCTTCTGGCTTCGATGATCATCATAATGTTGCGCAGAGTTTTGGCGGGAATCTGGGAATTGTTGTTGCACAGGTAGCAGCCACCAGCAGCGGTGATCCAGATCTTCGTGGCGTTGGCAGTGGGCGCACCCTGGGCTACATGGACGTGGACAGGCTCCAGGGGGTCATTTTCATTTGACCAGAAATAGACCCAGTAAGAACCGATCTTAAAAACCTGCGGCACTGTCGAAGCCTCCCTCCTGGGCAAACCGGAGAATCAGATGAGCGGTGGAGCGGATAACCTCCTCATAGCGGGCCAATTCTTCCGCGGAAAGGCCAGAGATATCCTGCCATTGATAGCCCGGAAGAATGCAGGTGCCATAGTGGAAGCAGTCCTTTGCGTCGGGCTTTTCCACATAGACCTTCACGGTGCCGTCCGGACGCATTTCCGAGTGGACGATTTCCGCGGAATCATCCAGAGTCATAAAGGGATACATCATATGGGGTTCCTCCTTACATTCATTTGCTTATTTTTATCCAGGTTCCTAGAGAGAGCGCGGCGAGATCACCTCACAGAGCTGGTAAATGCCACAGCTTTGCCCAGAATGCGGACTTCGTTCATTTCTTCTTTTCGGTAAACTAGCGGGTCGTACAGGGGATTCTCCGGCTCCAGGATGATCCTGTCCGGCAGGCGTTTGAATCGCTTGAGGGTGGCCTCGGTTTCAATCAGCACGGCGGCGATCTCGCCGTTCTCCACCGTGTCCTGCTGGCGGATGTAGACGATGTCGCCGTCGAAGATTCGAGCGTTAATCATGGAGTCGCCCTTGCAGGTCAGGGCAAAGTCGGCGTGGATATGGACGAGGATGTCCACCTGACCCTCAATGTGCTCTTCGGCCAGCACCGGTGCCCCGCAGGCGATGGTGCCCAGAAGGGGAATCTTCCGCATTTCCGGCATGGGGAGGATGTTGGAGGCCGTAGGGATGGAAGGACGATCTTCCGGTTCCCAGCCCAGAAGGCTGGTAGTTGTTACACCAACAATATCGGCAATTTTTTCAAGCCGATCAAGGGGAATGTTTGTAATCTTGCCGATTTCGTATTTATAGATCGTTTGTTTTGTAGTTCCGCATTTTTTGCCGAGTTCTTCCTGCGTGAGACCAGCGGCTTCACGCGCCGCTCGAATTTTATCGCCGAGTGTCATTGTCAGCACCTCTTTCCTGATGTAACTTTATTATATCACTTATTTTTCTGAAATCAAGTAAAAAATGACTTGACAAGTCACTAATTTTGATGTATCATAGCGGTAACTTTAAAAGTTACCAGAGGAGGTGATAAGATGAACGCTGCGCGTCTGAAGGGCATCATTGCCGAAAACGGCCTTTCCCAGCGAGATGTTGCGAAAGCAATTGGCATGAGCGAAAAAACCTTCTATACCAAGATGAAGAAAGGAAAGTTTGGCATCGATGAGGCAGAAGCCATGATCCAGCTTTTGAAGATCGAAAATCCTGCATCTATTTTTTTGACTTCGCAGTAACTTAAAAAGTTACAAAGAACAACGAGAAGGCGAAAAAATGAGACGAAAATTCAAATGGGAGGTGATGAAGATGGAATTTCCAAAATTTGCACTAGTATCAGATGGATATCATACCGGACTTTTGCTGGACGGCATTTTCTTCGGAAAAGGGATTAAACGACTTGATTTTTCAACGGAGAACAAGGACGGCAATAGCGAGAGTACGATTCGGGTCATGGACTTAGATATCAGAAAGGTGTCACTGATACGCGGTGAAGAAGAGTTCACTGAGTATTTGAAAGAAATAACAGAACGAGAGGAAGATGTCAAAAAGTTTTTAGATGGGTTCTCAAAACAAAATTGACCGCACCTGCGGCAACAGATGCGGTCGAGTGGCTACTTGTTTTCAGGCCGGTGGATGATGATCGTTCCCAGTATATCTTTCGTTGCTTCGATTACGCCCCGGTCTGACAACTCTGCAATAGCGGCTTTATACCCTTCAAAATCTTTGTATTCAATAAAAGAAAATGAGTTTTGGCCGGTTTGCTTATGCTTTTCCAAGAGAAACTCCAGAAAAGAATTGGTTAGCTTACTCAAAATATCACCCCCTTTCACCACGATCATAGCACGGGGGAAGTAAATTATCAACAATCAAAAACCCAGCGAGGGAGGTAAGAAGATGGAAACCACAAACAAGGGAACGGAGGTGAGTAAATATGGTTCATAAATGGATTGTTGTCGGCCCCAAATGTGGAAGAGATAAGAATGGCACCTTCCGGTGTGTGTGCGGAAGGTGCCGGGAGTTACCTCACAATAAGAGCCAAAATGGAGGCGACGGCAGCAACGACAGCGGCCAAAGCTGAGACGGCGCAAAGTATTGTAGTGATTACAAAGCGTTCTTTCTCTGTTTGCTCTTTTGAGGCTGGGGTTTCTACCAGTTGATGAATTTCATCAATACCCGGAATGTAGTAGCGTTTATCGGATTCTCTACGAAACATACCCCGATTTTCCTTTCTTCCATACTCGGCTGTTGCAGCAGCCTGCAGGAACATTATAGAGGGGTACGGCGAATATAGCAAGGAGGTGAAATAGTGGACGATACAGACAAGATGGCCATAGCGGCGATTATCCTATCTGTGCTGTCGATTTTAGTAAATCTGCTAGCATCCGAAGGCTTCCAAGAATTTCTGACAAGTTTGCAGTGAGCCGCCTGCGGCAACAGACGGCTCCGGTAGGTTACTAGGAGGTGAGCACATGAATCGTCTACGACCGCTCTTGAAGCAGCACCCGGAGAATCCGCACGATGTCCGGGATATGCTCAATCAGCAGTGTCGCAGCAGCTACGATGAGCGCCTGGACAAGTTGGAGAAGAAAGTCTCTGCGCTTTCGGCACTTCTCATCGGCTACCTTGCGGGCCATTTCCTCGGCCTGCTGCTTTTCTAACCTGCGTATCCGTTCCAGATATTTGGCGATCTTCGGGTTTTCCTCCATTTCCTTCAAGTCGATATTGGAGGTGTCAGGAATGTCCGGAAGGTCGAGCGGCGGAGAAAAGCTCTTTGGTTTCACAAAATCACCCCCTTTCAGGGTGATTGTAGCACGGGAAACGGCAATATTCAATAAAAGGAGATACGAATGAACGATTTACAAATTTTCAATCACCCTGACTTCGGAGAAGTCAGAACCGTAACCATCAACGACGAACCGTGGTTCGTTGGAAAAGATGTTGCGCAGGTGCTTGGGTATGCAAAACCTGAAAATGCGCTTGCGACCCACGTTGATGGAGATGACACCCTGAAACAGGGTATCACCGATTCCCTCGGCAGAATCCAGAATACAACCCTTATCAACGAATCCGGCCTGTATTCCCTGATTCTGTCCAGCAAGCTCCCCGGTGCGAAGGAGTTCAAGAGATGGATTACAAGCGAGGTTCTGCCCAGCATCCGCAAGCATGGCGCGTACATGACCCCGGAGACGCTGCAAGCCGCCATTCTGAATCCGGATACCATGATTCAGCTTTGCCAGCAGCTCAAGAATGAGCAGGAGAAGAACCGGGAGCTTTCCGTGACCAATTCCCGGCTGACCGTTGAGAACCAGATCATGCAGCCCAAAGCGGAATACTTCGACGAACTCGTTGACCGTAATCTGCTGACCAACTTCCGGGAGACCGCCAAGGAGCTGGAGTGCAAGCCCAAGAAGTTTGTGGAATTTCTGATTGAGCGCAAGTACATTTACCGGGATAAGCGGGGCAAGCTTCTGCCCTATGAGAACAAGAACGACGGGCTGTTTGTCGTTCGGGAGTGCTTCAATGAGAAGACCCAGTGGAGCGGCACACAGACGATGGTCACGCTCAAGGGCCGGGAGACCTTCCGACTTCTGCTGGTATGATATCTGCTCCCACGAACAGGAGGTAAAAAGAAATGACACCATCTGAAATTCTGAAAAACGAGGCTGAGGAAATCACCCAGCGAACCGGGCGGTATATCCCGCCGTATCGCATGGTATCGCTGATGCGTTCCGCCCAGAAGATCGCCGACCTGCTGGTACGAACCGACGTGTGCACCTCTTACGAGGAAAGCATGATCGTCCTGGACATCGTCCGGGGAGCCATCCTGGCGGCAACCGGGGAGGGGGAGTAACCTATGCCCCGTATTCGGCAATACGCCGACCGGTACACGGCAGAGGACTTCTGGAAGGAAATCAACCGCTGCTGTCCCCTTGCCGGTATCCAGAGCGACAATTCCGCCGCTCTTGGCCGGGAAATCGGAGTGGATGGAAAAACCGTCACCAACTACAAAAAACGGCTTGAGACGCTGCCGTTTTCCGCCCTGCAAAAGCTGGTGGCACTGCTCCACCCAGACCCGGCGGTCATCCTGAAATCCGTTGGATATACGGAGAAGGAAATTCGAGTTTTTGTAAAGGAGTATACCTAATGGAAAAAGAAGATCTGGAAGTGATCCGCATGGTTCGTAGGAACCCCCGGCGCAGTGAGATGCTGCGGGATGTGGGGATCATCGTGCCGCTGAGACAGGCGGAAGCCTTCGCGGCCTGGCAGGCGGCTCAGGAACGAAAAGAGGAAATGAGGGGACTTGCGCTGGCCGTCGCCGGACTGCTGATCGTTGTGGCTCTCACCGTCATTGCACTCGTCTTTTAGGAGGTGAAACCAATGTCAGAAGAATTTGAAATCCTGTCCCGGAAAATCGACGCGCTTACTGAGATTGTGGCGGAAATCACCCCCATGGCGCGGGAACGAGCGAAGCAGCTGACGGCGGCTCCCACCGAGAAACGGGCTACTGCTGAGAGCCTGGTTCAGCAGATTCTGCTGGACATCGGCGCGCCGGATCATCTGATCGGTCATCCCTTCACGGTGGAGGCGGTGGTGCTGTGTGTCAGCAACGGCTACTACATCAACTGCATCATGTCCAAACTTTATCCCCAGGTGGCCGCCAGGTTCAACACCAATGCTTCCCGGGTGGAGCGAGCAATTCGGAATCTGGTCGAAATTGCTTGGGACAGAGGAGACATAGACGTACTCTACAGCTACTTCGGCAATACGATCAGCCGTGACCGGGGCAAGCCCACCAACGGGGAGTTCATCGCCCGGATCGCCAACGTGGTGCGTCAGCAGCTGGGAGCGTAAAAAAGCCGCCCGCCGATGGACAAATCGGCAAGGCGGATAGCAAAACACTACGTCATGATTATACAGGGTTCTGAAAGGAAAATCAAGATGAATTTTAGAAGTGAGACCGTCGGAATTGACCCCGATAAGGACTATCTGCTTGACCCCCAGCAGATACCGGTCTATCCGGGACGCTGTGACTGCTGCGGGTATTCGATTCAGCGTGGAGACCGGTTCTATCAGCTGCCCTTATGTACAGGACTGGTTTTTTCGGTACATAAAAGTGAGCTGACCGTCTGTCAGGACTGTAAGCGGGTGATGGACAGTTCAGAGGCGGAATGGGAGGGAATCAAATATGGCGATTAACGGAGTACGTTGGTATACCGCCGCGCAGGTTGAAATTTACTTCCCGGAAGGCCATGTGTGCTGCGACCTATGCCCACTTCTGGAAACCTATGCTCGGAATCAGTGCAGGCGGACAGGGGAATATCTGCTGGACACAAGGGTAACAGTGGGGTACGAGTGCCCACTGAAATTCGAAAATAAAAAGGAGGAATGACTTATCGGTATTCCAGTTCTGATTTTGGGAGAATCCGGCTCTGGCAAGTCCGCAAGCCTGCGGAATTTTGAACCTGAAAAGGTTGGTATCTTCAATATCGCAGGTAAACCGCTTCCGTTCCGGAAGAAGATGAATATTATCAGCTCCATTAAGACGGCGGAAGGCTTCCACCGGGTGAACTACAACGACATCCTGAAGACGCTTGCGAAAGGAAAGCTGAAAACCTATGTGATCGATGATAGTCAGTATCTAATGGCCTTTGAAGAGCTTGATCGTGCCAAGGAGACCGGATACACCAAATTCACGGAAATGGCCCTGAATTTCTCCGGCCTGGTGCGGTACATCATCAATTTCCTTCCGCCGGATGTGATTGTCTATTTCCTGCATCATGTGGAGGTCACGGACAGCGGTAAGGTGAAAGCCAAAACCGTCGGAAAGATGATTGACAGCAAGCTGACTCTGGAGGGGCTGTTCTCTATCGTCCTGCTGTGCGAGGCAACTAACGAAGGACATCATTTTGTGACCCAGTCAGATGGGTACACAACGGCCAAGTCTCCCATGGGGATGTTTGACCGAGAAATTGACAATGACCTTGCTATTGTCGATACGACAATTCGAGAATACTGGAATTTAGGAGGAACACAAGAATGAAGAATGTCAATTGGGATGAGGTGCAGGAAGAAATCCGAAAGCCTGTTCCCGGCGGCTATGCTGCCAAGATCGTGAATGTGGAAGATGTGGAGGATAAAGAATACCTCCGAATCGAATGGGATTTTGCGGAAGGCGAATTCAAGGGCGTGAATCAGGAGACCTTCGACGCTTTCGGGTTCTGGCCGATTATGCTGATCCGGTCATACAAGGAGACTGCACTCCGGTTCTTCAAGGGCTTCAAGACCTGCGTGGAAGCCTCCAATCGGAACTATGTATTCCGGAATGACCCGAAGAGTCTGGTAGGGAAGTATATTGGCGTTGTTCTTGGGGAGGAAGAGTACCTGAATAAGAAGGGGGAAGTCAAGACTCGGCTCTATGTGGCCGCTGTCAGATCCGGGAAAGCAATCCGGGACGGAGACTTTACGATACCGGAGTTGAAGAAGCTGACCCCTGGCGCACAGGTCCCAGCAGCGGCAACGACGCCGAGTTATCCGACATCCGGTTCCTTTGCCCCGATTGAAGATGATGACGCGCAGCTTCCCTTTTGAGCCGTGATTCTCCATGGAAGGAGGTGGTGAAATGGTCACAGAAGAGGAGAAGGAGAACGCAGAGCTGGTATTTCTTCCACAGAAGTATGAGTACAGCTTCGATGACTTCCTGTCGGAAGAGCCCTACGAACGTCTGTATAGCCTCCATGGTAGTCCGTTTGTGTTTCAGACGGCAATGATGAAGATGAACGCCAGAGCCAAAGAAGTGAAGTTTTTCGGCTTCAAGGACATGGTAAAGCGATTCATGGAAACAAAGCAGTCTGAAAAGCGGGTAAATCTGGTTCCTAATCAGACGGAGTTCGATGGGCAGTACCTGGAGCTGACCTGCGGCACCTGGGAAGCTACGGATTGGGGCATTTACCGGGAAAGCACTATGGGTGGTCGGGAATACGCTTGCGCCCACCCAATCATGCCGGTGGAGCGGCTGGTAAATATCGACACCGGGGAAGTCAAAGTAAAGCTTGCCTACAAGCGTTCCGGGAAGGACAAGCAGTGGCTGACTACCATTGTCGGGAAAGATGTGATTTCCACCGCCCGAACAATCACCAGTCTGGCCTCTCAGGGTATCTCCGTCACAAGCAGCACCGCTTCTACCCTGGTGGACTACCTGAATGATATCGAGAATCTCAACTATGACATCATTCCGGAGCAGAAGTCCATAGGGCGGCTGGGATACATACCAGGAGAAGGTTTTTCCCCATATGTGGACGGGCTGGTGTTCGATGGCGATGCTTCCTTCCGGAATCTGTATGAGACGGTAAAGGAATCCGGTACTCTCACCGCCTGGATGGACGCAATTCAGGAATGCCGTCGAATGTCCGTCACGGCCAAGATCATGATTGCGGCCAGCTTCGCCGCCCCAATCCTGTCCATCGTTGGTGCCCTCCCATTCTTTGTTCACCTGTGGGGCGTGGATTCCGGCACCGGCAAAACCGTTGCCTTGATGGCCGCTGCTTCTGTTTGGGGCAATCCGGCACTGGGCAGCTATGTCCAGACCTTCAACGCTACACAGGTCGGACAGGAGCGTACAGCGGCCTTCCTGAACCATCTGCCGCTCTGTATTGACGAGTTGCAGCTGACAAAAGATAGCCGTGGCCGGTCGAATTTCGACGTGTACCAGCTTGCCCAGGGCGTAGGGCGTGCCAGGGGCAAGCGTACCGGTGGTGTCGAGATGACACCTACCTGGTCGTGCTGCTTCCTGACTACCGGAGAATCGCCCATATTTGGCGATTCCGCCGGTGCCGGTGCGGTGAACCGGGTCATTGACATCGAGTGTACCGCCGGTGACGCGGTCATTACGGACGGCCAGCGGATTTCCGGAATCCTGAAAGCAAACTACGGCTTTGCGGGCTACTCGTTTACGAAAAAGCTCTATGAATCAGAAGACACTCTGAACCAGATCAAGCTCATCTACAACGAGAACTTCAAAGACCTGCGGAAGACGGATTCTACGGAAAAGCAGGCCATGGCGGCAGCGGCTATCCTGACTGCGGACTTCTTTGCGTCGCTTTGGATATTTGACGACGAAGAGAATGTACTGACCGTTGACGAGATTGCCAAGTTCCTTGCGTCGGCGGATGCGGTGTCAGCCGGTAAGCGAGCCTACGATTGGCTCTGTGACTGGGTGGCGTCAAATATCAACCATTTCTATTCCGGCGATTCTGCGCCAAACAGCGACGTGTATGGCGTCCTGGAAGGCAATCAGGTGTTTATTAACAGGGGAGTATTCAACAGGGCGTTGGCGGATGCGGGTTTTTCCGGCTCTGCCGTCCTGAGCTACTTGAAGTCCAATGGCTTGATCGAAGTCCGAGGACGCAAGTACACCAGGTGCAAAAGAGTGGGCGGTGTCCGCACAGAATGTGTCGTTATGGCTCTGTCCGGAGAGGATGATTCGGGTGAATTTGACGGAATTCCACTGTGACGCGGCACATGTGCGGAACATTGCGGAACATTTTTCAAGCCATGTTCCGCACTTTGAAGTCCGAAAGTCGTTGCGGCGCAACAACTTTTTGAAAGCGCGGAACTGCGGAACATGCGGAACACAGAAAACAATATATATAGGGGAAAAATTATTATACCCCCTAACATAGTAGGTGAATATATTTTTCTTCCTATATAGGAAAGTGTGCAAAATGTTCCGCAGTTCCGCACCTCAAAAACGCATAACTTTTAGACCCATAAACTATTTGTAAAACAAGAAGAAATATTAAATTCCGGAACATTTAGAACCAAAAAAGTGCGGAACATGATGTTCCGCATCTGTTCCGCATGTTCCGCACGGAGGCGAAAGACCATTCGACTGCGAGACTATCAGAAAGCGTGTATCAGCAAGATAGAATCTATGCCGCCGGGTGCCTACCTGGTGCAGATGCCTACCGGTTGCGGCAAGACAGCAACCTTCACCCATATCCCGAGGAAGGGACGGGTTCTGGTTCTTGCCCATCGGGAAGAGTTGGTACGACAGCCTGCAAGGTATTACGACTGCCCGGTAGGCTTCGAGATTGCGGCAGAACATAGCCACGGGGAAGAGGTGGTGATTGCTTCTGTTCAGTCCCTGGTTCGCCGCTTGGAGCGGTTCGGCCGGGACGAGTTCAGCATGATTATCACAGATGAAGCCCACCATGCTGCTGCCGGTACTTACAAGAAGATTTACGAATACTTCGAGCCGGAAAAACACATCGGCTTTACGGCCACACCCAACCGGGGCGACAAGGTGAAGCTGAACGATGTGTATTCTGAGATCATCTTTCAGCGAGACCTTCGGTGGGCCATTCAGAGCGGGTTTCTGTGTGACATCTACTGCCTGAGGGTGAATATCGGATTCGACCTGTCCAGGGTATCTGTCAGAAACGGGGACTATGCTCCCGGAGAGCTGGATGATGCCATGGAGGGGACAGCGGATGCCATCGCTCAGGCTTACAGGGAGCACGCAAAGGGCGCAACGCTCATCTTTGCGGTATCTGTCCATCAGGCGGAGGAAATCGCCGCCAGAATCCCGGGAGCCGTCGTGGTGACTGGAAAAACAAAGAACCGGGCAGACACCATCGAGCGGTTCTCCAGGCGGGAAATTCCCTGCATCGTCAACGTGATGGTATTCACGGAAGGAACGGATATCCCACTGGTGGAAACGGTCATCATTGCTCGCCCGACGAAGTCAGACAGCCTGTATAGCCAGATGGTGGGACGGGGCTTACGGCCACACCCGGAAAAAGAAAAGCTGATCCTGGTGGACTGTGTGGGCATTACAGGCAGAGCCAGCCTTTGCACGGCACCGTCTCTGCTGGGTATCTCCCTGAGTGATATTCCGCAGAAGCGGCAGAACGAAATCCAAGGGCCATGGTTCGAGCTTCCGGAACGGGCTATCCTGGCTGCTGATTGTCCGGAAAGCTGGATTCAGAATGTCAAGGTGGTAGACCTGTGGGCAAAGAGCATGTCTTACAATCTGCATAATGTGAACTGGTTCCGGATGCCGGACGGTTCTATGGTCTGCTCTTTACCGGATCGGAAGAAAATAGTTATGCCCTGCCCGGACGCACTTGGAAATGTGTGTATCTCCGGCCAGACCGTTCCCTATCAGCAGGCACTGGACAGAGCTTATTCTGCGCTAGAGACCCAATACCCGGAAGACCGCCGTATCTGGGATTTGGAGATTTCCAAGAGATGGGGCAGTAAACCGGCTACGGAAAGCCAGATTCGCCAGATTCAGAGGCGAAAGCTGGATATTGACACCTCCACATTGACCCGGCTGGAGGCCAGCAGCATTCTGACAAGGTTATTCAACGGAAAGAGGGTGCATAAATGATTCCCAACGAAAGTCAGGAACAGATATGGCTCATACAGTGGTCCCAGCAGCCTTCTGCCAGGCACCAGTATCCGGAATTGAAGCTATTATACCATGTCCCCAATGAACGCCAAGATAAACGACAGGCGGCAATTCTGAAGAAGATGGGGGTAAAGCGGGGCGTACCGGATTTGTGCCTTCCGGTTGCCCGTGGAAGATACCATGGTTTATACATCGAGATGAAGCGGTCAAGCGGCGGCGTTGTGTCGGATGACCAGCTGTGGTGGAAAGAGCAGCTGCTTGAAAACGGATATGCCTGTATAGTCTGCAAGGGCTGGGAGGCAGGAAAGGAGGCGTTGCTATGGTATCTGAATCAAAAAGCACCGGTATAGTGCTCCCCTGGGAGCAGGCGGCAATCAAGGGGCAGGAAATCCCGAAAGGGTTGGATTACCCAGACCAGATTCTGTTTATCCTTCTGCGTGACCTGTACGCCCGCTTCCGGGACGGCAAAATCGACAAGGAGACCGCTACAGCCCAGAAAAAAGCCTTCCTGGATGATTATCGGGTCTATTCCTTCAATTGGGAGAGTGGACAGCGATGGATAGAAATCATCCGTAAGACAGATATTGCCAGGGCGGAATACAGGAAAAACCGAACACTTGAAAATGCCGATAAGCTTGTTTCTGCGATCGACGGCATTGATTTTAGGAGTGAACCATAATGAACGAAACATACGATGATTTTCTTCACAGCAAAATCGAGGTAGCACCGGTCAGTGGGTTCCAGGTGCCGGAGGCGGCTCTGAATCCGGCTCTGAAGCCCCACCAAAAAGACGCTGTGCTATGGGCGGTGAAGGGCGGGCGACGTGCCCTGTTTGAATCCTTCGGCCTGGGCAAGACCGTCCAGGAGCTGGAGTGGTGCCGATTGGTTGCCCAGCACGAAGGCGGTAAGGTGCTGATCGTCCTCCCGCTTGGTGTCCGGCAGGAGTTCTGTCGGGACGCGGTGGAGCTGCTGGGCATGGAGCCTCCGGCCTATGTCCGGACAATGGCGGAAGCCGAGGCGGCTACCGGGCAAATCCTGCTGACCAACTATGAGCGGGTGCGAGACGGTGACATTGATCCTGGCCGCTTCTGCGGTGTGGCTCTGGACGAAGCCTCCGTCCTTCGTTCCTACGGCTCCAAGACCTTCCAGCAGTTCATGATTCTGTTCAAGGGGGTGCGCTATAAGCTGGTGGCCACGGCTACCCCCTCTCCGAACCGGTATAAGGAACTGATCCACTACGCCGGGTTCCTGGAGGTCATGGACACCGGGCAGGCTTTGACCCGGTTCTTCCAGCGGGACAGCACCAAAGCAAACAACCTGACCCTGTATCCACACAAGGAAGAGGAATTCTGGCTCTGGGTATCCTCCTGGGCACTGTTCCTCAGCAGTCCGGCGGATTTAGGCTATGACGCTGCTGGCTATGACCTGCCGCCCCTGGATGTACGGGTACACATGATTCAGTCCCGTATCGGTGACGTGGTGGACAAGGACGGACAGGTAAAGCTGATGCGTGAAGCCGCTGTGAGCCTCCAGGATGCCGCAAAAGAGAAACGTGAATCCGTGCTTGAGCGGGTTCGGATGGCCGGGGAGATCGTAGCCAGTGACCCGGAAGCGCATTTTCTGCTGTGGCATGACCTGGAATATGAGCGGGAGACTATCCTGAAAGAGATCCCCGGTGTAGTGGATATCTACGGCTCCATGGATTACGACGAGCGGGAAAGGCGGGTAATTGCCTTCTCTGACGGGCAGACCAGGCTCTTTGCCACGAAGAAAAGTCTTTCCGGTTCCGGGTGCAATTTCCAGAGGCATTGCCACAGGGCTATTTTCGTGGGCATTGACTACGAATTCAACGACTTCATTCAGGCGATTCACAGAATCTACCGCTTCCTGCAAAAGGAGCAGGTCATCGTCGACGTGATTTTTACGGAAGCGGAAGAACAGATATGGCGGGTACTGCTGGAGAAGTGGGAGAATCACAACAAACTGCAAGAGAAAATGCGCCAGATCGTCAAGGACTTCGGCCTGCTGGACAATGTACAGGCTGAGAGAATGGCACGGTCGATAGGAGTTGAGAGAATGGAAATCAAAGGTAAAAACTGGACGCTGGTCAATAACGACTGCGTGGATGAGGTGCGGCGGATGCCGGATAACTCTGTAGGTCTGATTCATACGTCTATCCCATTCAGCAACCATTACGAGTATACGCCCAGCTACAACGACTTTGGACACAACGAGAATACCGCCCGATTCTTTGAACAGATGGACTTCCTGACCCCGGAGCTGCTGCGGATTCTGGAGCCGGGCAGAGTAGCGGCCATTCACGTCAAAGACCGGGTACTGTTCGGGAATGTGACCGGGTACGGAATGCCCACCATGGAGCCTTTCCACGCCTTGTGCATCGACCATTACATGAAGCACGGCTTTGCCTACTTCGGAATGATTACCGTAGTGACGGACGTGGTTCGGGAAAACAACCAGACCTACCGGCTGGGTTGGACAGAGCAGTGCAAGGACGGCTCCAAGATGGGCGTAGGTTGTCCGGAGTATATCCTGCTTTTCCGGAAGCTGCCTACAGACCGCTCCAAGGCTTATGCCGATGATCGGGTGGAGAAAAACAAGGAGGACTATCCACTGAGCCAGTGGCAGCTGGACGCACACGCTTTCTGGAGATCTTCTGGCAACCGGAACCTGAACCCGGACGAGCTGTCCCGGCTGAAAATGAGCGACCGGATGCGTCGGTTCCGTGAGTATAGCAAGACCCACGTCTATGACTATGAGCAGCACGCCGCCTTATCCTATGCCATGGAGCAGCGGGACGCTATCAGCAAAGAGTTTATGACACTGCCGCCCGCCTCTACTTCCCCGGATGTTTGGGACGATATCAGCCGCATGAAGACCCTGAACACCACCCAGAGTCAGCGACGGAAGCAGCTGCATGTGTGTCCCCTTCAGCTGGATATTGTGGAGCGGATCATCAACCGGTATTCCAATCCGGGTGACCTGGTATTTGACCCATTTGCTGGGCTTGGCACGGTGCCGATGATGGCCGTCCGAATGAACCGACGGGGCTACGGCTGTGAGCTGAATCCGGGATATTTTGCCGATGCGGTGGCCTACCTCCGGGCAGAGGATGCAGAAGCGGAGCAACCGAGCCTGTTTGACATGGTGGAGTGAAGAAATGACCTACGATGAAATGAGAATCCGGCAGGCATGGCCGTATGAAGTGAAAATTGCTCATGCTAAGAAGGTAGCAGGGGAATTTATTGACAAAGTCTATGCTGGCATTACCTATGGTGGTGCAAACGGCGATAGATACAGTGCGCATAATGTACATATCAGCGTGGGCGGCCTGGATTCTATCACGCTGCTGCTATTCCTGCGGAAGTATTTCCCAGATGTGCAAATTCCGGCTATCTCCCGTTCATCTCTGGAAGATAAGAGCATTCAGAGAATCCACAAAGAACTGGGGGTTATCAGCATTCCGGGGAATAAATCCAAAGTCGGGATCATCCGAGACTATGGGTTTCCAGTAATCAGCAAATCGAAGGCTGCAAAAATTGAGAAACTCCAAAGCCAAAATGAGAAGACGACCTTCATCCATGCCATTATGACCGGCGATATGGGACAGCAGGGCAATTTTCAGCATAGTGAGAAAATCAAACTTCCGGATAAGTACCTTGAACTGTTTGGCGGGTTGTATGCAGATCATCGGCCCGATCTGCAATGTCGGTGTGCGCCATTCAAAGTATCTGCCCAGTGCTGCTATTTCCTGAAAGAACTGCCAGCCGACCGATGGGCCAAGGAGCATAGCAGCGTCCCTTTCCTTGGATTGATGGCATCTGAGGGCGGCCAACGAGAGATGGGACTGACGAAAAACGGTTGCAACTATTTCGGAAAAGAAACTGTGAGAAGCTGTCCATTTGCGGTTTTCACCAGACAGGACATTCTCCAACTTGCGTTGGATTTGGAAGTGCCGGTTCCGGAAATTTACGGGGATATTGTTCGGGATGCGGATGGAACGCTCCGGACAACCCGTGCCCAGAGAACTGGTTGCACGATGTGTGGTTTTGGCATTCACCTGGAAAAACGCCCGCATAGATTCGACCGACTGAGGGAAAACAACCCAAAAGAATGGGAATTCTGGATGTATCGCTGTGTGACAGAACCGGTAACTGGAGAACAGTATGGCTGGGGGAGAGTGCTGGACTATATCGGCGTAGAGTGGGAAAATTTGCCGAACCAGGTGGCTGGCCAAATGGAACTGAATCTTTGATTTATAGCCCGGGGCAACCCGGGCGGGAAGGAGATAACAATGAAGGTTTGTGAGACCTGCAAATGGTATGAATCCTACTGCGGCGTGTGCTGCAATGGAGAATCGGAGTGCCGAGCCGATTTCATGGACAGCGGGGATTCCTGCAAGAAATGGGAGGCGATGGACAATGCCAAAGAATGATTTCCTATCCCGGCAGAAGGAGCGGGAACACGCTGCCTTTGAAGGCGGTATCCGGGTGGGGCGGCAGCAGATGTGTGATTTCCTCACTCTGTCCCTCCGGGATCCGGAAGTGATGGGTAAGAATACCTTCTCCGGCAAACGGATTCTGAAGGTGCTGAACCGGATTGAGGAGCTGATGACGGAGTTTTCCCCGGCCTTTGAAAAGCACGACGAAGCCGACTATTACCAGGCCATGCTGGACAGGCTCCTTCGGGAGGCCTATGGCGATGAAATCCAAGACGGGTTCTACGGCTTCTCCGACCGATACGACGTGAAGAAATTCGACTATCAGACAGGGAAATGGAGGTGATTTTTTGAACTGGAAGTATGAGGCGATGGAAAAACTCAAGAGCTACAACGCAAAGAAGCAGGCCTTACGCAGTATTCCGGAGGAAATCGCCCGGCTGGAATCTGAGATGCAGAGCATCCGCAGTGCCACGTCGGACGGTACGCCGGTCTCAGGCGGCGGTTCCGGCAGGGAGGACAGGTATCTTTCCAACATCGTCCACCGAGAAGAGCTGTCACGTTCGCTGGAGCAGGCGAAAGTGTGGGTCAGCCTGGTAGACGCGGGGCTGGCGATTCTCAGCCAAGAAGAGCGGCTCGTCCTGGACAGATTCTACATAAACCCGGCCAGGGGCAATGTTGACAGGCTGTGCGGGGAGATGGGGATTGAGAAACCAACCGTATACCGTCGAAAGGATGAGGCGTTGTGGCACTTTACGCTGTGCCTGTATGGGCAGACTGAAAATTGAGAAAAAAACGAGACGACTTCTCACTTTCAATGTGCTATACTGGTAAAAACGAAAAAGCGAGAGGCCAAGGATGATTCCCTGGCCTCTTTGCTATGCTGTTTGTTATCTTTCCGATACATGCAGCTTTGCGCGCAAACCCTCCTGAAGAACCTGAGAGAAATTAACACCAGATTTTTCCGCTAAATCACACAACCAGGATGGAAGCGTGACATTTTTTCGGACAGTGCGCATGTCGTTGGCTCTTCGATAGGCATCAAAGTCAATGTCTACAAGGGTTACAAGGTTCCCCTTATCGCAATGGGGGGTGAGAGTAGATGGAGCTGGGATAGGCTTATGGTCGTCCTGCTGGCAGATTCCCCAGAGTCCGATCGCGTCCCTGGCCATATCGATACATTCGGCTACGGTTTCACCCTGAGTGCCGATATTGAGGTCTGGAACGTCTACGGAATATCCGCCTTCTTTTTCCGGATGAAGAATGATTGGATAGATTGCTTTAGCCATATTAGAACCTCCTGTTATGGGTGGCAAGGGGCTTATTTCAGCCCCTGCCGTCGGATGATGGATTTTGCAAGCTGCTCTTTGATTTCCGAGTGCCGGGGAATCGGTTCAGAGCGTTCGCCATTTGTGTAAATATCATGGTTCGCGCCGTTGCGTTGTAACCACCAGCCGTTGGATTCCAAGAGCTTTATGAGGTCTTTGCGCTTCATACGCTTCACTCCTTACGGTATATATTATACGCACTCAATGCGCATTTGTCAAGCAGGAAAATGAAAAAAGATACATAAAAGTCAAGAGAGGTGGTGACGGGTGGCAAATGAACGGAACATTATTCCCAACTCCGAAAGAACTCCGGAAGAGCGGCGAGAAATTGCCAGAGCTGGTGGAATTGCCTCCGGAGCTGCCCGCCGTCGAAAGCGGAGCCTGAAACAGGCGGCTGATCTGTACCTGTCCTTGCCGGTAACAGACAGGCGGGTGTGGAACAAAATCGCCCGGGACGGGGTGGAACCGGAGGATATCGACAATCAGATGGCCATGATCGTTGGACTGACAGAGGCAGCGGTTCAGGGAGATGCCAGGTGTGCCAAGGTGCTGGTTGACCTGCTTGGGGATTCCACCGGGGAAGAAAGCACACCGGATGACGGGTTCATGGACGCACTGCGAGAAGAGGCGGGACAGATATGGCAGGAGGATTAAAACAGGCGGCATTTCGGTTTCAGCCCTTTTCCCGGAAGCAGAAGCAGATACTCACCTGGTGGCTCCCGGAATCCGGTGTATCAGACGCAGACGGAATCATAGCAGATGGAGCCATCCGGTCAGGGAAAACCGTGTGTATGTCGCTGGCCTTCGTCCAATGGTCGATGCACAGCTTTAGTGGCCAGAATTTCGGCATGTGCGGCAAGACCGTGGGCAGCTTCCGCCGGAATGTGCTGTCTGTGCTCAAGCAGATGCTTCCGGCAAGAGGGTATACCATTCACGACCGGCGAACGGACAACCTGGTAGTTATCTCCCGGGGAAGTACCGAGAATTATTACTACATCTTCGGCGGCAAGGACGAAGGCTCTCAGGATCTGGTGCAGGGTATCACCCTGGCCGGGATTCTGCTGGACGAAATCGCCCCGATGCCGGAAAGCTTCGTTAATCAGGCCACGGGCCGCTGCTCTGTGGATGGCTCCAAGTTCTGGTGCAACTGCAACCCGGCAGGGCCAGAGCATTGGTTCAAGAAGCAGTGGATTGATGAGCAGAAGAAGCGAAACCTTCTGTACCTCCACTTCACTATGGAGGATAACCTGAGCCTGTCGGAGCAGATACGAGCCAGATATCGGGCGATGTACACCGGCATTTTCTACCGGCGGTATATCCTGGGGCAGTGGTGCCTTGCGGAAGGGCTGGTGTATGAGTTCGACCCGGAGAAGCACGTCACGGAAGATTTGCCGGAATGGGGCGAGTGGTACATCTCCTGTGACTACGGAACTCTGAACCCCTTCTCCGCTGGCCTGTGGTGCGTCAGAGACGGCGTTGCCGTCCGGGTGGCGGAGTTCTATCACTCTGGGCGGGAACGGCAGCACCAGCTCACGGATGAGGAATACTACCGGGAAATTGAAAAGCTGGCCGGTGACAGGGGTATCCGACACGTTGTGGTTGACCCGTCAGCGGCTTCTTTTATTACCTGCATTCGTTCTCACGGGCGTTTTTCCGTCCGGAAAGCGAAGAATGATGTCATGTATGGTATCCGGTTGACGGCCATGATGCTTCAGGCCGGAGTTATCAAAATCGGCGCGGACTGCAAGGACGCCATTCGGGAATTCGGACTGTACCACTGGGACGATAAGGGCGAGGTGGACAAGCCGGTGAAGGAAAACGACCATGCCATGGATGATATCCGGTATTTCTGTGCCACAGTCATGCGCAGAAACCGGCAGGCACGGCAGATCATCGGAGGGATTTGCGATGAGGAAACGGATTCGTAAATGGATCATAGACAGGGCACCAATCTGGGCAAAGGCTTCCTTGCAGGCGGAAAACGCACGGCTGGAAGCGGAAATTGTCGGACTCCGGGCGGAGCTTGCCCGGAAGGATGCCTATATTCAGGGGCTGCAATACGCTGTCCGGGCAATCCGGAAAATCACAATCAACACGGCAGGTGAAAAAGTATGAACTACTTTGCATTGGATTTGGAAACGGCCTTTCGTGCCGTGGATATCACGACCCCGGCGATGAAGCTGGCCATTCAGAAGTGGTACAGCATGTATTACGAAAACACGCCATCGGAAGACTTTGACCCCTGTCAGCGGATTCCGTATACCATCGTCAACAAGCTGACGAAGACGGCGTTCTCCGAATATACCGCTACCAGCCGGGACGCATTCACACAGGCTGTCTTGGAGGCGGCAGACAGCAAAAAGCAGACGGCTATGCACCGGGCATTGATCGGCGGGGAAAGCGGTTTGAAGCCGGTGCCGGAGAAGGACGGTTTCAGCTTCTACGTTGTCAACCGGCGGGATATGCTGGTGTTTGCCAGAGATGAACACGGAGACCCCATCGACATCGGCACCTGTGAGAGAAGCACCTTTGACCGATTCTATTATACCCTGCTGGAGCGGCGGACGGTGCGTCAGGGCGGATATCTGACGATTGCGAACAAACTGTACCGTGCGCAGAATCCCGGCACGCTGGGTCTCCCCGTGCCTCTGGACAGTCTTCCGCAATATGCGTCCTTGCAGGAGGAATACACCTTCGACAAGCCAATCGGCAGTGTGGGCATTGCCTGGCTGAAAGTTCCCATTGAAAACTGTGTGGACGGAAGCATGGACTGTGTGTCCGTCTATGCCCCGGCGGTGGGGCTGATTCAGAATATCGACCGGAACGAGGCTCAGCTCAGCGGCGAATTTGAGCGGGGGAAAAGCCGGATCATTGCCAGCGGTGACATGCTGGAGATTGACGAGATGGGGAAAAAGAAGCTGTCCGCCAGCGTGTTCACCGCAGTGGATGAATCCCCGGAGGATGTCGGTATCACCATCTTCTCTCCGGCTCTGCGGGAGCAGTCCTATCTTGCGAGGAAAACGGAATACCTCCGGAATGTGGAAAACGTGATCGGCCTGAAGCGCGGCCTTTTGTCTGAGGTAGAAGCCGCAGAAAGAACGGCTACTGAGGTGACATCCTCTGAAGGTGACTATAATCTGACGATCATTGATTTTCAGCGGATGTGGGAGAACGCTCTGCGGGAGGCTGCCAGACTGTGCGGCATTCTGGGTCAGCTGTATCATATTCCCGGTGCTCATGAGGTGGAGGATGACTCCATCGTTGTGGATTGGGGCAACGGCGTTCTGTACGATGAGGAGAAAACCTGGGAGGAATACAAGGACATGGTAGCCTCCGGGCTGCTCAAGCCGGAAATTGCCCTGGGTTGGCGGTTCAATATGCCAACAGATACAGAAGCTCAGCTGGCGAAAATCCGAAAGAAGTATATGCCTGACACGGAGGACACTGAGAACACCGAGGATGGTGAGTAAGGATGCTGACCGCTGACCAGATCGACGTTTTGGGGGAGAAAGCCAGACAGCTGATTTCTCCGGTGACGGAGTTTCTGATTGAGGACATCGCAAGGAGAATCGCGGAAGCGGGGCAGTTCACCGGCACGGCGGCCTACCAGGCCTGGAGACTTCAACAGCTGGGTGTTTCTCAGCGGCAGCTGAAAAAGGAGCTGAGGAAGCGGCTGAAGGTGTCTCACCGGGAACTGCGAAAGCTCATGAGCCAGGCGGGGGAGGCCGGATATGACTATGATATCCGAAAGCACCCCTATGTCCAGGCGGTTCCCTTCCGGGAGAATCAGGCCTTACAGCAGATTGTGTCCGCGGCGGCTGAGCTGGCGGATGAGAGCCTGAGCAATATCACCCAGACCATGGGCTTTGTGGGTTCGGACGGGAAGGCCAGGGAGCTGACGAAAGCCTATCAGAACGCCTGTGATTTTGCCTTTCAGAAGGTAGCCACCGGCGCTCAGGATTACGCCTCGGCCATTCGGGAGGCAACCCGGAATCTGGCAGACCGGGGAATCGTCTCCATCGACTATGAATCCGGCGTGTCCACCTCCCTGGAGGCCGCTGTCCGGCGGAGCGTCATGGGCGGCTTAGGGTTGATGCAGGAGAAAATCAGCCAGCAGAATCACGACGATTTCGGCTGTGACGGCTGGGAAATCTCTGCTCACGCCGCCAGTGCCCCCGATCATGAGCCGATTCAGGGCAGACAGTACACCGATGCGGCCTATGAGAAGCTGAACAGCTCCCTTGCCCGGCGAATTGGCACTCTGAACTGCGGTCACGCCGCTTTCCCGATCATCCTGGGTGTGGACACCCCGCAGTACACGCCGGAGGAGCTGGCAAAGCTACGGCAGGAGAACGAAAAGGGCGTTGACTACAGCGGCAAGCACTATTCCATGTATGAGGCCACTCAGCACCAGCGGCGGCTGGAAGCTTCCATCCGGAAGCAGAAGCGCAGGATATTGGTTGCCGAGGCTACCGGGGACAAGGAGAGCCTGCGGCAAAGCCAGATCAAGTATCAGGTGCTGAACCAGGAGTATAAACGCTTCTCCAAGGCGGCTGGCCTGAGGCTCCAGCAGGAGCGTATGGAAATGTCCGGTTTCGGGGCGAAGCAGGCCAGAGAGGCGGAAAATTACGAAAGAAACTTGCAATTTATCAACAACGATGCTACAATCAAGGCGGAATCCGGATTGCCGAAAAAGTTACAGGAAGCAGATACGGTGATTTCTCATACTGTGGCTGTAAACCTCCCCAAAATTCAAGGCGTTGTCCCAAAAGGCGCAGCAGCTGTTGAGGTGTATACGATGGCCGGAGACGGAACGAGCACACCGATTCGGGATTTGAAGCGATTGTATGCAACATACCCTGACTACGGGGATGCAAGTAGCTGGAAGAAGAAATCCGGGACGGTGTATGCAAAGAATCACCATTATGTGGTTCACTGGTATGAGAATACCAAAGGCGTTCCGCCGGATGAAATAAAGTTGAAAGGGGCGAAATAATATGCGTGTCCGATATGTTGGTAAAAGCTTCGGAATCGATGGCTTGACGGATGGAAAGGAATATGAGGTTCTTTCCTATGACGAAGGTTCAGGAGCTCTTCAAATCGTTGATGATAGCGGAGAAGATTACCTCTACGATCCGCACAATCCTCGCCCCATCGCAAACTCAGATCACCCCGGAGGAAGGTTTGAGATTGTTGAGGATGATGTCTTTGGGACACTCAGAAAAGCAATATGTGAATAAGGAAAGAGAGCTATGGTAACATGGCTCTCTTTCACTATGCCCTGAGAGGTGAATGAACATGATGTATTGTCCCTATGCGATGAACCGGCATCTGGTTCAGCAGACAACGTATGAGTACGATGAAAGCGGCAACCAGACCCTACAACAGGCAATAGAACACAACACCGCCGAATTCATCGAGTGTAAAAAGGAATCATGTGGTGCCTGGCACGATGGAAAGTGCCATTACAACCAAGTTGATTGAAGCAACGATTCGGAATTTCCGAACGGTTGCTTTTTTCATATCATTTTTGCCGTGGCTGGCGTAAAACAAGCCGACAGCAGGGGAGGCGACCCCCATACAACAAAGCATAGCTGAGGAAGGAAAGCACATGAAACGAGAGTTCTTGCAGAATTTCAAGGTCGGTGACCAGCCGTTGAGCAAGGAGATCATCGACGAGATCATGGCGGAAAACGGTCTGGACATTGAGGCGGCGAAAAAGCCCTTTGCCGACTATGACACCCTCAAGAGCCAGCTGAGCGAGGCGCAGAAGACCATTTCCGGCTTCCAGGGTCAGGACATCGAGACCATCAAACAGTCCGCCAAGGACTGGGAGAAGAAGTACAACGATGCTGTGGCCGAAAGCCAGCGGAAGATTGCGGACATGGAATTTGACCATGCTCTGGACGCTGCCATTACCGGCAAGCGTGGCAGAAGCACCAAGGCCGTCCGGGCGATGCTGGACGTGGACGCTCTGAAGGCAAGCAAGAACCAGGAGGCGGACATCAAGACCGCCTTGGAAAAGCTGCAAAAGGAAAGCGGATATCTGTTCGATGACGGTGGAAACCCGCCTCCTTATTCCAGGGGTGCAGGCACCCAGCAGCAGGAACCCAACCCCGGCTCGGAGCAGGGCGGCCTTGCGGCGGCACTGAGAGCCAAATACAACATGAAAGGATGATTTTTCACTATGGCAATTACTCTGGCAGAAGCAAAGGTCGGCATGGCCGACAAGGTCGATCAGCAGATCATTGACACGTTCCGGCGCAGTTCTCTGCTGCTGGACATGCTGACCTTCGACAACACCATTTCCCCCGGCACCGGCGGCAGCACCCTGACCTACGGTTACATTCAGCTGAAAACCCCCTCCACCGCCGCTGTGCGTGCCATCAACACCGAGTACACGGCAGGCGAGGCCAAGCGGGAGGAGAAGACCGCCAAGGCGGTCATCATGGGCGGTTCCTTCCAGGTTGACCGGGTGATTCAGAACACCTCCGGTGCCGTGGACGAGCTGGCCTTCCAGGCTCAGCAGAAGATCAAGGCGACGGCCAACTACTTCCACAATCTGGTCATCAACGGCACTTCCGCCGCTTCCGGCACCGGCTATGTGGTGAACACCTTCGACGGCCTGCGGAAGTCTCTGGCCGGTACCTCCAACGAGTTCACCACGGACATTGACCTGTCCGATTCCGGCAAGATGGACAGCAATGCCAACGCCTTCGTTGACCAGCTGGATCAGCTGACCCACATGGTGGACGGCGGTGCTTCTCTGCTGCTCATGAACACCGCCATGCTGCTGAAGGTTCGGGCAGCTGCCCGCCGTGCCGGATACTACGAGCGTAAGAAGGACGACTTCGGCAGAGCGGTGGAGTATTTCGGCGGTATTCCCATCATGGATGCGGGCATGTACTACAACGGCACCAAGTCCGTGGATGTCATCGACACCTCCACCCCCAGCACCTCCGCCGCCGGTACCTCCAGCATCTACGCGGTGAACATCGCCCTGGACGGCTTCCACGGTATTTCCCCCACCGGCACCGGCGTAATCTCTTCCTACATGCCTGACATGACCGCCCCCGGCGCGGTGAAGAAGGGCGAGGTGGAGCTGGTGGCCGGTGTGGTGCTGAAGAACACCCTGAAGGCCGCCGCCCTGAACGGTATCGTGCTCAAGCCCAAGACCGCCGCTTCCGGCGGCTGATAGGAGGCCGCTATGCCGGATTATCAGTTTTATATTCAGGATTATCTCGGCAGCGCAATTTCGGAGGAGGACTTTCCCCGGCTGTGTAAACGAGCCGGGGAGGTTCTGGCCAGGTACAAGCGGATTTACACCGTGACGGAGCCGGAATCCGGGGCGGAGAAAATGGCCGTGTGCGCCATGACCGATGCCCTGAGCGGCTTTGAGGCTATCCAGAACGGCGAGGCCGGAGCCATCCAGTCCGCCGCTATCGGGTCTGTTTCCGTAAATTACGGAACTCCGACGGCGGTGGATATCAGCCCCAAGGGGCAGGCGAGAGAGCTGTACCGCTGCGCAAGTCTCTACCTGGACATCTATCGGGGGTGAGGGAAGTGCTGAATCTCCGGCGGCGGAAGTGTCCGCTTGACTACCGGCTGTGCAATCAGACGGTCACGGTATATCACCGGGACGGTGACAAAGTGACCAGAACGGTGTATGACAACGCCTTCCTGGACTTCAAGAAAACCGAGAATGTGGACAAAACCGGAAGTAAGGAGGTCAATTCCTTTCTGCTGGTCATTCCTTGTTCGGAGGCGTGCGTGCATCCTGAGGACAAGGTGCTGCTGGGAACCGGGGAGGAAATCACGGCGACCCAGTGGCCATCCTTTATTTCGGTGAAGGTGCCTGGGCTGGTCGTGGTGAAGTACGTTGACCCCAAATACTGGGGCGGCAAGCTGATTCATGTGGAGGCGGGCGGATGAGTACACGAATCAAAGTGGACATGAAGCCTGTTGACACCATCCTGACCCGGCTGGGCGTTGACAAGAACGGCCAGGTGCAGATGCAGGTGACCCGAATCATCAGTAACCGGATTACCAAGTATATGCCCTTCCGAACCGGTGCGCTGTCCACCAAATCGAAGCGGATCAAAAGCCCCACAGAAATCGAGGTGGCTGCTCCTTATGCCCGCTATCAGTATTACGGAAAGGTCATGGTCAATTCCGAAACCGGAAAAGGTCCCGCTTTTATTCCCGGGGTTGGCTACCGGTACCGGAAAGGCACTGTTCTGAAAGCCACAGAGCGTGACCTGAACTATGATCTGACAAAGCATCCGAAAGCTGGCCCCTTCTGGGACAGGCGGATGATGGCTTCTGAGGCGGCGCAGATCGCCCAGGATGTGCAGGACTACATCAAAAGGAGGGGAAAATGACCGCACTGGAGAAAATCAAGGACTTTCTCAGCCGGTATCCCGGCGCGGATATCTTCCGGGATTTCCATGTGGATTACACAGACCAGATTCCCTTCAACGGCGGCGTATTTCCCTCCGGCCTTACGGAGGTTTCCAGAACCTCTGATATTCTGGGAAATGTCACCGCCATCAACCAGTACAATTTCGGATTGTACTATGTGTTCGAGAAGTCTCCCGGGGACGATGACGGAGCCGCCGAGAACGCGGACTGGGTCATGGATTTTCAGGCGTGGGTGCAGGAAATGTCCGCCCTGGGCAGAGCACCCACCTTCGGGGACGATCCGAAATCGGAGAAGATCACCGCTCAGAACGGCGTTCTGTACGGTGCGGACGAAGAAGGCACGGCCATGTACATGGTGCAGCTGGCCGTGACATTTACGAAGAAATTTGAGGTGAAAAACGAATGGCTGATATGACTTTTAACACCACAGAAGGCAGCGTTGTGGAAAGAAAGCTGCTGATTCTGTATCTCAACACCGGCACTTCCACGGAACCTGTCTGGTCTGTCATCGGTCGGCGGGTGGAGGACAGCTCCATGGAATACGACTGGAGCGAGGAAACCAAGCAGGACATTCTGGGTGTCACCAGAACCACCCTCCAGAGACCGAAGATCACCCAGTCCTTCGACCCCTGCGAACTGGATTCCGGGGACAAGGCGCAGCTGAAGATCTGGAACCAGGCCATCAAAGACCAGGACGTGGGCGCAATGGCCAACAACGACCTGCTGCTGGTACACGCTTATACCGGCACTTCCACTGACGGCGCATTCGCCGAGCGATATCCCGCCAGTGCTGTCCGGCCTACCGGCCTGGGCGGCTCTGCCAACGTGGGTATGCCCATCGACGTGACCTTCGGCGGCGAGCGGGAAACCGGCACGGCCAAGATGACCGACGGCGCCCTGGCGTTCACGAAGGGCGAGTAAAACGATGATTGGGGAGGTGTGATACCTCCCCAACTGTATCAGTAAGGAGAACGATATGAAAGAACTGAATATTAACACCGGCGTTACCACATATTCCATCAACGGGAAAAGCGAGACCGCATTCAATCCGACGGACAGCAATTTTGTAGAAGGCTTGTTTGTGGCATTCAATGAGTTGGACAAAAAGCAGGAGGCATACCGGGAGGAGGTTTCCAAACTCACCGACAAAAGAGAAATCTTCCGGGTTGCCCGTGAGCGAGATGCGGAAATGCGGGCAATTCTGGACAACGCACTGGGGGCGGACACCTGCAACCGGGTATTCGGTTCTATGAATACCTATGCCATGGCGGATGGCCTGCCGGTCTGGGCAAATCTGATGCTTGCCATCATCGACGAGATCGATACTTCTTTCGCCGCCGAGCAGAAGAAGACAAACCCCAGAATCGCCAAGTACACCAGCAAATATCAGCGGTGAGTAAGCCATGGGATAGCCTGCTTCCGGAGAGCGTGACGGTTGCGGGCGAGGAATACGCCATACGCTCAGATTTTCGGGCAATGCTGGATATCTGCGTCGCCTTGTCCGATCCGGAACTGGAAGAGCAGGAGCGGGGCGAGGTTGTGCTTCGTATTTTCTATCCGGAATTGGAAAAAATCCCGTACACGGCATATCAGGAAGCAATCGCAAAATGCTTCTGGTTCCTGAATGGCGGCGTTGAAGAACGGAAAAGCAGTCCGGGGCCGAAGCTGGTAGATTGGGAAAAGGACTTTCCGCGTATCGTGTCTCCGATTAACAGAGTGATGGGGACGGAAATCCGGACTCTTCCCCATTTACATTGGTGGACGTTCCTGGCCGCGTACTATGAGATCGGAGATTGCCTTTTCGCGCAGATCGTGCGGATACGCAGTCTCAAGGCCGCGGGGAAGCTGAAAGACCCACAGGACAAAGCGTGGTATCGGAAGAACCGTGACCTTGTGGATATGCAGACAGCGTACACATCGGAAGAAAAAGCCACTATTAGCGGCTGGATGGTATAGACTTTTCCGCCAAAGCATGATATACTCCCATAAAAGGGGGGATATCCATGGATGCTGAATCCGTAGTTGTGTGTTGTCTCCTGATTGGCTGCTTCCTTGCCGTTTGGGGTATTGTCCTGCTCTTACAGCATGTCGCCGTCAAAATCCGATATCGTCCGGGTGTCATATTCGGCGGGAAGATAAAGTATCTGTCCGGCTTGAATATCCCGGAGCAGACGATTATGATGGCCGTCGGAAAAAAAGAGGAACTGATCCTTACCGGAGTTGGGCAGGAGTTTCATATCTCAATGGATAAGATTCTGACCATCGAGAAGCTGACCCATTCGGAAGTACACCATCAGATGGTGTCCAATACGGCTGGTGCCATTGCGGGAGCGATGGTAGGCGGTGCCCTCGGAGCGATTCTTCTGGGCACGCCTTCCTTGGAAAAGTACACGGTCAAAGGAAAGCTCGTCATACTGGCTTACCAGAGCGGAAGCGGCGTTCAGTATATTCTCTTTGATGGTTTCAGATACCTGAATACCATTCAAAACATGCTTCGATTCTTCCGGAAGTACAAAAGAAAGCAAAATATGCGAGTCGACCTGTAAAATTTCATAACGCAAAGTCGTCGAATGATTATTCGGCGGCTTTTTTCTTTTGCGTGAAGGGAGGCATCCTGATTGGCGGATGGAAAAATAACGTTTTCTACGGAACTTGACAATAAAGAGCTGGAGAAGCAGCTCCAGGAAATGAACGAGGAAATCAAATCCCATGAAAAAGAACTGAAAAACCTTGAAAAGGAGCGGACAGCTGCCGCAAAGACCCAGGAAGCCGCATTGAAGAGGCTGACAAAAGCGCGGCAGGAATATGAAGCCTCCAGACAGAAAGTCTCCGACCTGCAAAAATCCCAGGAACCGGAGATTTCTTCGTTTGAAAGCGTTCAGTCTCAGATTCAAAAGGCAAAGCAGGAAGCGGAGGACGCTAAAAATCAGTGGGTCAACGCCAAGGGCGGCACGAATGCGGATCAGAATCTGACAGCGGCGCAGGAAAAAATCGCCCAGCTTCAGGTGGAATATGACAACCTGCTTGCCAAGATTCAGGGGTATGACGACAAAATCGCCGCCGCGAATGTCCAGCTGGAACAGCAGAAGGCCGAGGTAAATTCGGCATCTGCGGCTTTTGAGGCGGCAAAGCAAAGCACTGCGGGTCTTGAAGCCAATATAGCAAGTGTTCAAAGCCAGCTTTCCGGAGCGGAAGCCGCCGCGGGCGGGCTTGTCCAGCAGCTGCAAGCGGCACCCCCTGCCGCGGCTGAAACGGGGCAGAAGGTTTCCGCGCTGGAAAAGATTTCACAAAAGGTGGAAAGCGGCTTTGATAAACTTGGAAAGCGGATCGGGCAGCTTGCCCTGAATGCCTTTGTTTTCAATCTGATTTCCAAGGGACTGTCAGCGGTTGTCAGCAAGGTGAAAGACGCTATCGCCGCGGATGATGAGGCGAGCGCGGCGTTTGCCCGGCTGAAGGGTGCCGTGCTGACGGCAATTCAGCCGATCCTCAACTTCGTTGTTCCCGTCCTGACAACGCTGGCGAACGTGCTGACCCGTGTGATTACGCTGGTGATGAATTTGTTTGGTGCTTCGTTCCTTGCGAACAACAAGAAATCGGCAAAGGCACTGAATGATAAGAAGAAGGCCGTAACCGGTGTTGGAGAAGCGGCGAAGAAAGCCAGCAAGTACCTTGCGGGATTCGATGAACTCAACGTGATGAACAGCGATGATTCTTCCGACTATGGCGGTTATTCCGGCGGTGCGGACAGTTCCGGTATCGAACCGGATTTTGATTTCGACACCGGATTCATCACGGACAAACTGGATGAAATCATCATTTACATTTCCGGGGCTTTGCTTGCGGTTGGCGCGATATTGGCTTTTTCCGGAATCAACATCCCGCTCGGTATTGGGTTGATGGTCGTAGGAGCCTTGACGCTGGCCGCCGTAGTCAAGGAAAACTGGGACGCTATGCCGGATAATGTACGCAACGCCCTGACAGCGGTTCTTGCGACCATTGGCGCGGCGGCACTGGTAATCGGCTTGATCCTCGCACTCTCCGGGGTCGATATCCCTCTGGGTATTGGGTTGATAGCGATTGGAGCGGTGGCACTGGCCGGAACGGTTGCGCTGAATTGGAATACAATCTCGGAACTTCTGCAAGGTGAGATTGGAAGAGTGACCACAGTCGTGAGCGGTGCCCTACTTGTCATAGGCAGCCTACTTTGCTTTTCTGGTGTCGGGATTCCACTGGGTATTGGCCTGATCCTTGTGGGTGCGGCTGGATTGGCGACTACTGCCGCTGCTAACTGGAACGCAATCTCGGAACTTCTACAAGGGGAGCTTGGGGGCGTGGTAGCAATTGTGAGCGGGTTTCTTCTTGTCTTAGGAATCCTTCTATGTGTTTCAGGCGTTGGAATTCCTCTGGGTATTGGCCTGATCCTCGCCGGGGCGGCTGGATTGGCGACTGTTGTTGCCGTTAACTGGAATTTCATCGTTGATAAGGTAAAAGAAATATGGAATGCAGTCAAAAACTTCTGGAACAGTAAAATAGCTCCCGTGTTTACGATTGCCTTCTGGCAAGAAAAATTTACCAGTATCGCGGATGGCCTGAAGAGCGCGATTCACCGTGGGATCAACGCGGCGATCGGACTGCTGAATACGTTCATTGACTGGGTTAACGCAAAGATGCACTTCCAGTGGGGCGGATTGAATATTGGCGGAATCCAGCTGATTTCTCCCGGGGAAATGCAGCTGTTTACCATTCCGCATATTCCCTACCTTGCCCAGGGTGCGGTTATCCCGCCCAACCGGGAGTTCCTGGCCGTGCTGGGCGACCAGAGCAGCGGAAACAACGTCGAGGCTCCCGAAAGTCTCATCCGGAAGATCGTCCGGGAGGAGACCCGGGGCATGAGCAGCCGCCGGGTAGAGGAACTGCTGGAGACCCTGATCTCCGTGGTGAACGGTATCGAGGTAGGAGACGAGACCATCGGCAGAGCCGCCGCCCGGTACAACCGGGTGGCTGAACGGGCAAGGGGGTATTAAATGGCACGGAAAGTTCTCATCATCAACGGCCATGATTACTCCGGCTTTGTCGCGGAAGACGGCTACCAGTGGGAGGACAACGACATCGACGGCGACGGTGCCGGACGTGCCATGGACACCATGATGGACAGAGACCTTCTGGCGGACAAGACCAAGCTGCAAATCTCCTGCCGGGATCTTCTGCAATCGGAATCCTCAGCCATCCTCACGGACATCAAGCAGGAATTCTATGAGGCCACGGTGCTGGATGCCTGCAAGGGCGAGATCACCTGCCAGATGTACACAAGCTCCCGGAAGGCGGCCATTGCGGTCGTTCGGGATGACGGGGAAGTCGTGTGGTCTGGCCTCAGCTTCTCCATGATCGAGAGGTGAGCCTATGCAGCAGACATCTGAAGCCTATCAGCGGATTCTTGCCGGAAAGCACTGGTTCGAGAACTCCGTGACCATCGGCGATTCCGGGCGGCTGGTAACGGAATCGGGAGATGTTATTACCTTCGGTGAAGCTCCGCATGAGGTAGTATCCATTCTGGTGGATACCGGTAGCCCGGATTCCGGCTTCCGGGAGAACGCGCTGTACAGCGTCGTTACCAACCATGAGTTCTTCACAGATGGTTCTCCCAGCGTCGGAGATGCGGTTGCCGGATATGTGGATATCAGAATGCTGGCTCCTTACAATATCCCGAAAAAAGCCCGGATCGCCCTGTATTGCCGGGTGGTAAACGGGACGGAAGCATCCGAGTGGGTACCCCAGGGCGTGTATTACATCGACACCCGGGAGCAGACCCACAGCGGCGGCCGGGACATTCTGAAAGTCAAGGGCTACGACGCTATGCTCCTGGCGAATGTGTCCTATCCCAGCGATGACAAGCACGACTATCCACTGCTGGACAAAACCATGGTGCAGTTCATTGCCGACAACATGAAGATTGACGCAGACGGTAATGGTATCAGCGTAGACCCCCGGACGTGGGAGCTGATGACCGCCGGGTACAAGTGCAATCTTCCGGCTGGCTACTCCATGCGGGAGGCTCTGGGGATGATTGCCGCCGCCTATGCCGGGAACTTCATCATTTCGCCCACCGGCCAGCTTCGGCTTGTGAGTATGTTCGACCTGCCGCCGGAGACACGGGTGCTGTGTACCGAGGACGGCTATAAGATCGTTTTCGGGAAAACCCCGGAAGGGGAAAATGTGTACATTCTTGCGTGATTGCGAGGTGAAATTATGATGACGGAAAGCTTTAATCTTCTGCGCCGTGTCCAGAGTTTGGACATCTCTCCGGAGCTGTCCGGCTACAGCCGCGTGACCATCTACGCCGGGCAGGACGAAAACGGAAAGGACAAGATATACACCGCCGGAGACGATACCGGCACGACCCTGGAGATCACCAACGAATGGGGTACTCCGGAGCAGGCGGAAGCAATCCTGAAGAAAATCCGAGGCTGGCGTTACCAGCCCTACAAGGCAGGCGGTTCCAGCATTGACCCTTCCTCGGAAATCGGGGACGCTGTGACCATTTCCGATATCTACAGCGGTATCTTTGCCAAGAAGACCACCTATGGCAAGTACATCCGTACCGACCTGGAGGCTCCCTCCAAGGAGGAAGTGGAGCATGAATTTCAGGTACAGTCACCCACCGACCGGCAGTACGCACGGTTCACGGCCAGTGTCCGGGCGGATTTGACCTTAAAAGCCACAGAAATCGCGGCGAAGGTGTCCAAGGAAGAGGGCAATCAGACTTCTAGTTTCTGGTGGAGGCTGCTCAGCGACAGCTGGACGGTCGGAAACCAGAGCAAGACCATCTTTAAGGTGGACAGCAGAGGTGCCGAAGTTGAGGGGGAAATCCGAGCCACTTCCGGCAGCATCGGCGGGTTTACCATTGAGAACGGGTATCTGTGTACCAACGGCCAGGATTGGGGCGGTGGAAACTCAGACGGTATCTACATAGGCCCCGAGGGAATCCAGTGCGGTTCAGAGAGTACCGGCGTGCAGTTGACCGCAGATGGAAATCTATACGCTGAAAATGGCTATTTCAGAGGAAATGTAAGTGCCGGAAAGATTGACTACGGCGGGAATGATGGATATTTTAGCGGCGGCGGTATCTCCAGCGGCAGTATCACCGGAAATAGGATGGTCGCAAATACGATCAGCACAGCTTACACAAGCGAAGGAATTAACACATCATTAGACTATGCGGACACATTCAACGATGCTTGCAACGGAAGCTACGTTGAAGAATTCTATGCGTCTTATCTTTACACGGCACGGTTGTACCTGAACGGAGATAGATATAAGCCAATTACTATTCAAGACCTTAACGGAGATTTTTACTCCGTATTGGCTAACTATTAGGAATGAAAAACAGGAGGTCTGCAATGGATATGCTCACTACAGCAACGGGCAAAACGATACAATGCGACTACTTCAACCTTCGTCCGGAAGCCGGACGGCTCAGAGTTCAGGTAGCCGGTATCGACATTGCTTCGGTTTCTGCCATATTTGGCGATAGCCAGGAAACAATGCAACTTAGTTTTGGAAACGTACATGCGGTTGGTTACACTGACTTAGTGTCTATCATGCCAGCGGGTGACGAAATCCGGATTCTTTTAAGGAGGCCATAACCTATGGAAAATCTGAAATCCACAACCAATCTTCTGAAATCCGTCATGTACACCATGGACACCGTTTCCGTCGTCGGACTGGACAACCAGGACAAGTTCATCGGCTGTGCCCAGGCGATCCGGCGGGCAACGGAGATGGTGAACAAGTACATTTCCGACAACGAGAAGAAGGAGGAAAAAGCCGATGGCTGATAAGTCTATAGCCCAGCTGAATGAGGCGGAAAAGGTATATTCCGATGATTTGTTTGTGCTGAATCAGTCCGGCTCTGCCAAGAAGCTAAGCGGCAATACCCTGAAAAACTGGCTGCTGGAAATTGCGGAATCCCTCGGCGGTATTTCCAAAATCGAGAAGGTCAGCACCTCCGGCCTGAAAGATACCTACCGTATCTATTACGCCAAGGATGGCACCACCACCGATTTCACCGTCACCAACGGCGCAAAAGGCGACAAGGGCGATAATTCCTATGTCTGGATTCGGTACACCGGCCAGGAGCCTACGGAAAGCTCTCACAGCTTCGGCACCACGCCGGATAACTGGATGGGTATTTACGCCGGAAACAGCGCGACCGCCCCCACGGACTACAAGCAATACGCCTGGTTCCAAATCAAGGGCGAGAAGGGCGACACCGGCGATGCCGCCTCTGTGACAAATAAATCCGTCACCTATCAGATTGGGGCTTCCGGCACAACGGCTCCTAGTGGCAGCTGGCTCCAGGCGGTGCCCACAGTTCCCCAGGGGCAGTTCTTGTGGACGAAAACGGATGTCACCTTCAACACCGGCGATACCATCACCTGGTACTGCGTGTCCAGAATGGGCATTGACGGCACCGGCGCGGTAAGCACAGTGTGCGGGGTAGACCCGGATTCCAGCGGAAATGTCCCGTTGACGGGTGCCGACATCCCGCAATCCAGCGATGATCCCACGTCCATTTCCACGGCAATCTCCGGCAAGCAGCCAAAAATCACGGCTTCCGGCCTGCTGAAGGGGAACGGTTCCGGCGGCGTGTCGGCGGCGGTAGCCGGTACGGACTACCAAAGCCCTGTGAAGTCAGCGACGGTGACGCTGTCCGCTAGTGCCTGGAGCAATAACGCACAGACCGTCAGCGTCTCCAATGTGACTACCGGCAGCCTTGTGACCGTTGCGCCTGTTCCCACCTCCCGAAAGGCGTACCTGGAAGCGGATGTGTATTGCAGTGCTCAGGGTGCCGGTACGCTGACCTTTGTCTGCGAGGACGTACCCAGCGTTAATCTGGATGTTAATATTCAGATCATCAACAAATAGGAGGTGAAGGCCATGATTCGTGGCACAACACCAACCCATATTTTTAGGCTCCCCATCGAGACGGACACCATCCGGCAGTTAAGGATTACTTACAACCAGTGCGGAAAAACGGTGCTGGAAGCGACGGAAGACGATTGCACCTTGACCGGACAGGAAATCCGCTTCCGGCTTACCCAGGAGGACACGCTGCTTTTTACGCCTCTGGCGGCGGTGGAGCTGCAAATCAAGGTGCTGACAACGGATGATAATGTCATGGCCTCCAAGGTCATGTCTCTGGCGGTGGAGAAGATTCTGAATACCGAGGTGCTGACATGATCCTGGACATTATCTTTGACCAGGCTCCGGCAATCCTGCAGGCGGATTTCGCCGGAGAGCAAACGCTGACCATCGATTTCGGCGAAATCCTGGCCGTACCGGACAGCGACTGGTACGAAGGAATCTACACCGTGACACCTTCCGCCGCCGGGAAGGTGCTTCCCACGGCGCAGAAGCGGATGCACAACGATGTGACCGTCCGCCCCATTCCCTATTTCAGTGTAAGCAATGCCGCCGGTGGAAATACCATCTGCATCGGCGGTGAAAATTGAAAGGAGCAATTACATGGCAAACAGTAAAATTATTTTCAACGGCAAAACCCTGATCGATCTGACCAGCGACACCGTAGCGGCGGACAAGCTGCTGGCCGGTATCACCGCCCACGGCAAAGACGGCGAACTGGTAACCGGCACCTGCGCGTTTGATGCCAATACCCAGGACGCGACCGCCGCCGCGGCCGAAATCCTGAAGGGCAAGACCGCCTACAACAAGGGCAAGAAGATCACCGGCACCATGCCCAACAACGGAGCCGTAACCGGCACGATCTCCGCAAAGGATGCCCAGTACACCATCCCCCAGGGCTATCACGACGGTTCCGGCAAGGTGAGCATTGCCAAGGCGGAACAGGACAAGCTGATTCCCGGCAACATCCGGGAGGGCGTGACTGTCCTGGGCGTGGAAGGCACCATGAGCGGCACCGAGGGCGCAAAGCCCCAGGCTAAGACTGCCACCCCCTCCGCTGAAGAGCAGGTGATCCTGCCGGATGAGGGATACAACTGTCTGTCTCAGGTCACGGTCGAGGCTATCCCCTATAAAGAGGCGGCTAACTCTGCCGGAGGTACTACCGTCACCATCGGCTAAGGAGGTGAACCGCCATGGGCGTTAACAAGATCATCTACGGGGGTAAAACCCTGGTAGACATGACAGATGCCACGGCGACACCGGAAACGGTGCTGGAAGGTTATACTGCCTATGGCGCAAACGGCGCACGGATTGTGGGCACGGCTTCGGCTACAAAGCGGCGGGAGGTGACCATCTCCCTGCCGCTGGCCGGGTGGGTGGACGGTGAGCAGACGGTATCAGTCTCCGGCGTGACGGCGGATGCCACGGTCATCATAGGCGGCACTCCGGGCAGCGATTACAACGAGTTCGAGGCCTACTGTTCTGAGCAAGGGAGCGGAACTCTGACATTCACCGCCCCATATCAGCCGAATGGGGACTTGACCGCCAATGCGGTGATTCTGACATAGGAGGGATAACATGATATTCAATGTAACGGGCGGGGGCGGCGGCACAGGCTGTACTCTGACCATCACTGCCCCGGTGGGAGCTACGGTGACCGTCAGCAAGGATGGCAAGTCCAAGCCGTCCAAAGTATCCACGACCGGCACGGTGGTCTTCAAGGGGCTGGAAACCGGCACCTGGACAATCACCATCACCCATGGCACGGACACGGCCAGTAAGACGGTGGAGATCAAGGCGGACTACCAGGCAGAAATTACGTTCTTCAGCGCAACCATCAACATCACCTACCCGGCTGGCCTGACCTGCACGGCCACGGACGGCAGCACCACCCTGACGGCACCGGACACCAGCGGCACATGGGACTGCGTTGTGCCAAACGCAGGGGCGTGGACTATCACAGCGGGTGACTTTAGCGCAGACGCAATCATGATCACCAGCGGCCAAACGGAAACCGTCCGGGTTGCAAGGTGGATCGTCAAAAATGGTGTGCCTACGGATATCGGATTTGCAACGAAACTGTTTACCGGCACTGGATATACGATTACCCAGGAAAGCGGATATGTACATCTGAAAACAACAAAAGACAACTGTGCCGTGCTATCTGATGCGATGGTTGATTTTGGGAACGTGAAGACGGTGATTGCGGATATCGATGCTATATCTGTCAGCACCAGCAGTAGTTATGCGGTATTTAGGGGTAACGGTATCGTGCTGACGAATAACGCAAATGTATCGGGGTTACAACCCGCATTGAACGCAATTAAGCACAATGCTATATCAAAGGATAAGGGAAGACAGATATTATCCCTTGATGCAACAAGTATTACTGGTACTTGGTACATTGGCATATCGATGGGCGGCAACGCAGGAGAGGTCAATGTCTACAATCTGCGGGCGGAGGTGTGACCATGACAATCTATCTTGACACCGATTACAAGTGCCACACCGCCCCAGGGGACGGCCTGACCGCCGTGGAAACGGACTATTTTGACGGCAAGTGTGCCGCCTACGTCGAGGGCTACCGCTTTGTACCTGCGGGTGCAAGCTGGACACGCCCGGACGGCGTGACTTTTTCCGGCGAAATGGTCTG
>DJQM01000033.1:0-5619 GCA_002437585.1 Clostridiales bacterium UBA6386
CCTAAAGGCCTTGGCAAAGGTTGCAGGACGGACACATCTGACGATGCGTCCATCCTGCAACCTGTCATATGCCACATCGATTTTTTTCCTCTTTCATTGGGTCATATCTATTTACAGCACAGATCCTATTTTTTGCAGAGCTGGATTCCCTCTTGACAAGCGCGTATTCATGATGTATAGTATCGATAAACAGATATCGGTATACGATTACTGATTAAAACGGAAAAGGATGGTTCACTATGGAAAAACAGTACATGCCCGTTGCCACCGCCCAGGAATTGGCCGATGCCCTTTCCCGGTGCCGTGATGCCCAGAAAAGGTACGCCGAGTACACCCAGGAGCAGGTGGACAGAATCTTCCTGGCCGCCGCCACCGCCGCCAACCAGATGCGCATTCCCCTGGCAAAGCTTGCCGTGGAGGAGACCGGCATGGGCGTGGTGGAGGATAAGGTCATCAAGAACCACTTCGCCTCCGAGTACATCTACAACGCTTACCGCAATGCTAAGACCTGCGGCATTATCGAGGAGGACACCGCCTACGGCATCCGGCGGATCGCCGAGCCAATCGGTGTCATCGCCGCGGTGATCCCCACTACCAACCCCACCTCCACCGCTATCTTCAAGGCTCTGATCTGCCTGAAAACCCGCAACGGCATGATCATCAGCCCCCACCCCAGAGCCAAGGGCTGCACCATCGCCGCCGCAAGGGTCGTTCTGGAGGCCGCCGTGGCGGCCGGCGCGCCGGAGGACATCATCGGCTGGATCGACCAGCCCAGCCTGGAGCTGACCAATCAGCTGATGGGGGAGGCTGACCTGATTCTCGCCACCGGCGGCCCGGGCATGGTGAAGGCCGCCTATTCCTCCGGCAAGCCCGCCCTGGGCGTGGGCCCCGGCAACACCCCCGCTGTCATCGATGACACCGCGGATATTCTGCTGGCGGTTTCCTCCGTCATCCACTCCAAGACCTTCGACAACGGCATGATCTGCGCCTCCGAACAGAGCGTGGTGGTGCTGGACGGGGTTTACGAAGCCGTGAAGGCGGAATTCGTCCGCCGGGGCTGCTATATCCTGAACGCCGAGGAAGCGGATAAAATCCGGAACACCATCATGATTAACGGTGCTCTGAACGCCAGGATCGTAGGTCAGCCTGCCGCCAGGATTGCCGCTCTGGCCGGCATCCAGGTGCCGGAGAAGACCAAGATTCTCATCGGCGAGGTGGAGTCCACCGACCTGAGCGAGGCCTTCGCCCACGAAAAGCTGTCCCCTGTGCTGGCCATGTACCGGGCGGCGGATTTCACCGACGCCCTGCAAAAGGCCGACACCCTGGTGCGGGACGGCGGCTTCGGCCACACCGCCTCCATTTATCTGGACGAGGTCAACTGCCCCGACAAGCTGAAGGCCTTCGCCCACACCATGAAGGCCTGCCGGATTCTGGTCAACACCCCCTCCTCCCAGGGCGGCATCGGCGATCTGTACAACTTCAAGCTGGCTCCCTCCCTGACCCTGGGCTGCGGCAGCTGGGGCGGTAACTCCGTGTCCGAGAACGTGGGCATCAAGCACCTGCTGAATATCAAAACTGTGGCCATCCGGAGGGAGAATATGCTGTGGTTCCGCGCGCCTGAGAAGGTTTATTTCAAGAAGGGCTGTCTGCCCGTAGCCCTGGCCGAACTGAAAGAGCACAAGAAGGCCTTTATTGTCACCGATTCCTTCCTGTACAATAACGGCTATACCAAACCCATCGAGCAGAAGCTGGACGAAATGGGCATCATCCACACCACCTTCTACAATGTAGCTCCCGATCCCACCCTGGCCTGCGCCAGAGAGGGCGCGGCTCAGATGGCGGCCTTCCAGCCCGACCTGATCCTTGCCGTCGGCGGCGGCTCCGCCATGGACGCGGGCAAGATCATGTGGGTGCTTTACGAGCATCCCGAGGCGGACTTCCAGGATATGGCCATGCGGTTCTGCGACATCCGCAAGCGGGTGTATACCTTCCCCAAGATGGGCGAAAAGGCCTACTTCGTGGCCATCCCCACCTCCGCCGGTACCGGCTCCGAGGTGACCCCCTTCGCCGTCATCACCGACGAGCAGACCGGGGTCAAGTACCCGCTGGCAGACTACGAGCTGCTGCCCAAAATGTCCATCGTGGACGCGGACATGATGATGAACGCTCCCAAGGGTCTCACCGCCGCCTCCGGCATTGACGCTGTGACCCACGCGCTGGAGGCCTACGCCTCCGTCATGGCCACGGACTACACCGACGGCCTGGCTCTGCGGAGTCTGAAGCTGATCTTCGAGAACCTGCCCAAGGCCTATGACAACGGTTCCAAGGAACCCAGAGCCAGAGAGAACATGGCCCACGCCGCCTGCATGGCGGGCATGGCCTTCGCCAACGCCTTCCTGGGGGTGTGTCACTCCATGGCGCACAAGCTGGGCGCGTTCCACCATCTGCCTCACGGCGTGGCAAATGCCCTGATGATCGATGAGGTGCTGCGCTTCAACGCCGCCGAGGTTCCCATGAAGATGGGTACCTTCCCCCAGTACGACCATCCTCACACCCTGGCCAGGTATGCCGAGGTTGCGGATTATCTCAAGCTGGGCGGCACCACGGACGAGGAGAAGCTGGAAAACCTGATCGCCGCCATTGACGCGCTCAAGGAGCGGGTAGGTATCAAGAAGACCATCCGGGACTACGGCATCGACGAGCAGGACTTCCTGAACCGGCTGGATGCCATGGTGGAGCAGGCCTTCGACGACCAGTGCACCGGCGCAAATCCCCGGTACCCCCTGATGAGCGAGATCAAGCAGATGTACCTGAACGCCTACTATGGCACTTGCGAAGCGGTGTAACGCCGACATACCGGAAACGATAGCAAGCCCCTTCCTGGGTTTATCCCCCAGGAAGGGGCTTTGCTTATAAGCAGAGAATCATCTGTCGTGGCTCGGGGCAGATATCAGCCCTTTTTCCAGCAGGGCTTTCTGCCAGGCAGAAAGGGTCTTGGGGGAAATGCAGTATTTGGCTGCGCACTGCTCCAAGGTCATGTCCGGAGACTGAATGTAGTCCGTTACAATGCGCATCTTGCTTTCCGGGTCATGGCGTACCGAGCCGGATGCGCGTTCCCGCCGCTCTTTGAAGGCGTTCAGTGCATATTCGTAAACCACGGCGGAATCCTCTCCCATCTTGCTGCCCTGGACGATAGACAGGAGCATGGCCTGCTCCATCAGATGGGGCGTATAGAAGTGGGGCAGCAGCGCAGCCTCCAGCAGATAGTCCGCAGTCTGGATGAAGCCGCCGATCCGTTCCCGGATGCCGGTTCTGTCCGCCGGGTCGGCATTCTGCCAGACAAGATTTTCTATGAACCACAGAAGGTACAGCAGATCCCCCTTTTCCGGCTGCACCCGACCCAGCAGAATATCCGCTACCCGAGTGCGGCTGGCGTTTAGTCCACCGGCGGCAGTGAGCTTTCCGTCAGCTCGGGTGGTCAGAATGTGCCAGGCGCCTGCGTTGTCTGCCTCTGCGGAAGCGGACTGTATTTTGTTTTCCAGAAGCAGCCGGGCGGCGAGCTCCCGGCAACCGGCAGGAGAGATAGCTCCACCATTATACAGAAGTCTGCGCACGGCACCGCTTTCTGTCGGTTCACGGTAGACGTCCTGGATACAGTCCTCCAGTTCTGTCTCATCCGGGATCAACTCCTCGCCGGTGAGAAGATCGTCGGCGAAGACTGCCAGGTTCCTGTAGATCCGCAGGGTGGTTTGGGAGGGGTGATCCAGCCGGAAGGATTGGCTGAGAATCCAGCCGAGGAAAAGCTCGTCCATCTTTTCCGGCTGATGCCGCCATTGGCAGACAAGTCCGGACAAAGTATCTGCCAGAGACTGGGTAAAACCGCTGCCGATAACCCCATCTGCTGTTCGGGGCTGGGCAGCCGCCGCCTGCAAATAGCGGCTTCGCAGACGTGCGACCCGGTTGATTCCTGCACCGACCAGAAAGCCATAGGCATCGATGAGATCGGCGGATTCATTATAACGAAAGGCTTCACCGCAGTCGAAGACCCGAAGCAGATACCATTCCATTTCCTTCAGAGAGAAGTTCAGGCAATGGCCTAGCTCCATAGCCTCAGGGCGGGTCAGCCGGGTACGGAATTTCTTTTTGTTTTCTTTGACGAAGGCGGCTTTGGCCTGACGAAAAGCCTTTGGATCCTTGCGAAGCTCTTCAGGCAGCAGTGCGGCTGCTGCCTCGTTGACCCCTTCCTCATCATACCAAGCCCGTGTGATGAGATATTCGCACTGCTCCGGATCATTATCCGGATTTTGCCCGGCTATTTTCAGCAGTCGGTTCAGATTATCCAGACTTTCCTGAGGTGTCAGCCCTGCTGCCTGGGCGAGGGAAACAGGCTGACTGACCGGACAGTCCGCATCACGGGCGGCCAGAATCCGCATCAGAGCAAACCGGCTGGACAGGGCATATTCCTCCGCAATTTTGCCGAGGGTCTCCCGCCAGCGGGACGCATCGTCTCCACGGTTTTCAGATTCAATGGTTTTCCAGATGGAGCAAGTTTCCTCGTCCAGAAGGCTCAATACCTGACTGCGAACCTGCCAGGTGTAGTCGGTTTCCATGAGAATACCCCCTTTTGCCATCATTATAGCAAACGAATGGAAAAAGTAAAGAAGCGGGTTCCCTTAAAATGACTTTTGGATTTTGATGGTATTCTTGGTGCGCAGGACAAAACAAGGGGAAACGATAGGGGACGGGCAGCGGCGTTGGACACAGTTGTCCAAAAATTCACTTTACAAATCATAATTCACTTGCAAATAAATTGTGAATAAGTTATAATACAAGTGTCTGTATTCTTATCAATGTTGTTTGAATTGTAAAATATAATATCCACTTTGTTTCAAAATGCAGGGAGGACATGTATGGCAACACCGCACAATTGTGCCTGTGCGCTTCGACGGATCTTTTCCGCCAATTCCACGGTTTGAAAAGTTCGGAATATAGCGCAGCCGCTGCCAGCGCAAGCAGGCTTCCGGCTGCGGCATACCCCTTGCGGGGACATATCAAGCCCTGACTTGACGAAAAATCTCCCGCCGAGTCTGCTTGCCAAATTATGCGGTGCTGCCTTATGAAAAAGAAAATGATGGTATTACCTGCACGCTGCTACTTAGCGGCTGCGGCTTCGATGCGCCCCTTTACCAAACCGATTCGTCCCTGTCTGCTTGGGTTCAGGGAACTGCCGCAAGGATTTACGGCGACGATGTACGGCTGCATGAAGACCCGCAGATTACCCGCAGTACCTATGAAGAATACAAAATACACATTTTTTACGCAAATTGCAAGTGCAAGTTGGACACCCGCATGAATAAAAAATGTACGGCGTAAGCCGGACTTGACTGCCACACAGCAGGCACGGCTGGAGCTGTCAAGGATGCCGCAGGCACGGCGCAGCCGCTTGTCCTTGACAGGTTCGGACGGGTTTGCTATCCGCTGCGTATACCCGGTCAAGAAACGAATCAAACAGCTCCTCCGGCGTTGCATAGTTCAGCTTTTTCCTGGGGCGGGCATTCAGCTCGTCCGCAGCCGCCAGAATATACTCCGCTGAGTAGTCCTGGATGGAAGCACCCTTTG
>DJQM01000033.1:5642-5962 GCA_002437585.1 Clostridiales bacterium UBA6386
CGGAACAATCCATTGTGGCGCTCATTCTGCGCCCGCTCCCACGAAGTATAGGGGTGGGCGAAAAACACTTCAGTGCCCCAGCTTTCGCACTGGGCAAAGTCAGCAAATTCGGATCCGTTGTCGACGGTAATGGTTTTGAACACCTGGGCGAAGCGGTCTCCGTATTCCGCTTTCAGCATCTCCATGGCAGCCATGACCGCCTCGCTGGTCTTGCCCGGAATCTGGAACGCCATGTAGGTTTCCGTTTTCTTTTCCAGAAGAGAGAGCACCACAGCTTCCTTTCCTGCCCGTTTTCCGACCACGGTATCGCCTTCCCAATG
>DJQM01000033.1:6049-6600 GCA_002437585.1 Clostridiales bacterium UBA6386
TCTTATTTTTGCGGGGCTTTTGAGACTGAGAGTGCTTCCGCTTCACGGCTTCCGGCAGCTCCATGATCTCAATGGGAAGGTTGCCCGCCCACGCCTCACGATAGAGTGTACGGGTGCAAACCATCTCGCAGCTTGGAAACAAGTCATGCCGTTTTGCGTATCCGGCACAGGCGTCCAGTGACCACTTGTGCTCCCTGACCTGTGCGGCCACCCAGGACACGAACGGTTCGCAGGAGCGCAGCTTATGAGGCTTCCGGGAGCGGAGCCGATTGGATCGATACACCGCCTCGCCATGCCTTGCACTGTAGTTTGGAGCGCGTCCCTTGTTTGATTTGCGGGGCGGGGTGCCGCGCCGCAGCTCATTTCCAATTGTGGTAGGCGTACAGCCCAACGCTCTGGCAATGGCTCTGTTGGACAGCCCTTGCCGTTTCAGCGCCTGGATCGCGCCTCGCTCTTCTCGCTGAAGATGCTGTCCCCTCTTGCGTTCCGGAAGTTCTGTGGTATAATGTTGGCAGTCCATAGTGATTGCCCTCCTTGATGAATGTTGTATT
>DJQM01000058.1 GCA_002437585.1 Clostridiales bacterium UBA6386
ATATGGCCCGTTGGTCAAGTGGTTAAGACACGGCCCTTTCACGGCTGTAACATGGGTTCGAATCCCGTACGGGTCACCACCTTGGAGGCTTAGCTCAGCTGGTTAGAGCGCATGCTTCACACGCATGAGGTCACAGGTTCGAGTCCTGTTGTCTCCACCATGTGGCCGCGGGTCACATACAGAGGATTTGTGTAACGGTAGCACACCGGACTCTGACTCCGTTTGCGGGGGTTCGAATCCCTCATCCTCTGCCAAAAAATCAGGATATCCTTTCGGGTATCCTGATTTTTTTATCCAGTGGTGAGAGATTCGAACCAATTGAAATGCAACAGCGTTAGTGGACTGTTGCCATCCGGCGTTTCCGCCGGATGCTCCTTACGTTCCGCCTCCCGGCGGAACGGCAATCGAATCCCTCATCCTCTGCCAAAAAACAGGATACCCACCCGGGTATCCTGTTTTTTTAAGACTGTCAAAAGACCATGTCCTTGCGAAAAGCAGAATGTGAACTGGTATCAAAATCCTGGCTGAGACTCGAAGGTGCAATTGTGCGGTGCTGCCTTACCACTATTTTTTGACACGTTCAAACGGGAAACCTTAAGTTGATGGCATTGCCGCTAGGGGTGCTTTTCTTGTACATTGAGGACGAACGGGAATCGAACCGATGGTATCGCGCCCGGTGTCATTCCGCCATCAGCTCCAGCACATACCCGTCCGGGGTGGAGAGCCAGTGGGCTTCCTTGCCGGGGACGGGCTTGCAGCCCATAGCCAGGGCTTTCTCCATGACCTGCTCCCGGTTGGCAACGCCGATCCCAATGTGATCGTACCGGCTGCCGCCGGGAAGAACCTCCGTCACCTCGTTGACCTGAATGCCCTCCCGGAACCAGAGCATCCGGTGGGGCGCGTCGCCCCGGGTGCGGGCGATTTCCATCTGGAACAGGGTCTGGAAAAAGGCGACGGTTTCCTCAAAATTCTGGGAATTTACCGCCATGTGATGAAGCTGACCGGACATAGTCCTGACCTCCTGATTGGTTTTTCTCCGTTATACCATATGTCACCCGGTTTTGGCAAGCCCCTCCTGAGAAAACAGCTCCTCCAGGGTGCCGAAGCGGTAGCCCATGTCCTTCCATTTGTCAATCAGCTCCCCCAGAATTTCGGCGTTGGTCTTTGACGTGGAGTGGAGCAGCACCACCGCCCCGTTGTGGGTCCGGGGCAGGAGCTTGGCGAAGGCCGCTTCCTTGGTCGGCTGGGCGTCGTTGTTCCAGTCCACATAGGCAAGGCTCCAGAATACGGTCTTGTACCCCAGCTCCTGAGCCATTTTCAGATTTTCCTCGCTGTAAATCCCCTGGGGCGGCCGGTAGAATTTGGGAAGCTCCCGGCCTACGGTTTCCTGGTAAAGGGTCTCCAGATCGGTCAGCTCCTTGGAAAAGGCGGCCTTGTCGGAGAGCTTGCTCATGTCGTAGTGGTGCATGGTGTGATTGCCCACAGTATGCCCCTCCTCCGCCATCCGGCGCACTAAGTCCGGGCTTCGCTGGATGTAGTTTCCCACCAGGAAGAAGGCGGCGGGAACCTGCTTTTCCTTCAGGGTGTCCAGAATTTTGGCGGTGCAGCCGTTTTCGTACCCGGCGTCGAAGGTCAGGTACAGCACCTTTTCGCTGGTGTTGCCGATGTAGGCCGCCTGATACTGGCGCAGCTGATCCTTCCCGGCATTGCCGATGGGCGGCGCGCCCTCCTGACGGAAGCTCAGCCCCCAGGAGCCGGTGGCCAGAGTGCTGGAGGCGAACACGCTGACGCTCACCGCCAGGGCAATGGCAGCGGCGATGAGCAGAATCAGCAGATCCCGTTTTTTCATACCATCCCTCCTAAGGAAACTCTGAATAAATCGCCGGCGGCTGGACGGCGAATCTTTTGCCGCCAGCTCTTGCCGATTTCATCAGAGCTTCCCTAAAACAGGGTATGTCCCGAGCCGGGGAATATGCCTCTTCCCCTTTGGGGTCAATTATGATACAATGGGGGAACTTAGGAGGTGGGTACCATGAGAGAATGCGTGATTTTCTGCGCGGCGGATTTCACGGGGCTGGCCCGACCCATCGCCCCGGATGCCCTGGTCATCGCGGCGGACGGCGGCCTGCGGCATACCCGGGCGCTGGGGCTCCATCCGGACGTGGTGCTGGGGGACTTCGACTCCCTGGGCTACACCCCGGAAGGAGCCAACGTATTCCCGGTGGAAAAGGACGACACCGATTCCATGCTGGCCGTCCGGCTGGGTCTCCGGGAGGGCTGCGGGGAATTTCTGCTCTACGGCAGTCTGGACGGCCCTAGGCTTGACCACACGGTGGCCAATTTCCAGACGCTGCAATATCTGGCAGACTGCGGGGCAGCCGGGTATCTGGTGGGTAATACCACCCTGGTCACCGTGGTAAAAAATGGGAAAATCACCTTCCCGGCGGGAAAATACGGCACGATTTCCGTATTTTGCATGGGAAAGGATGCTCAGTGCGTGACCGAGCGGGGGCTATTCTACAAGCTGGAAAACGGGACGCTGACCTCCGGCTTTCCCCTGGGGGTGAGCAACCACTTTATCGGGGAGGAAGCGGAAATCGAAGTGAGGGACGGAAGCCTTCTGGTGCTCTGGGAGCGGAAGGATGGCTTTCCCATCCGGGGCTGAGGAATGTTATGGTAACTTATGAACTGAAAAAAGCTCCGGGGGTGCCTCTGTACGAGGCTCTGTACCGGCACCTTCGGGAGGATATCCTCGCCGGAAAGCTGGCCCCTGGGGAAAAGCTGCCCTCCAAGCGAGCCCTGGCGCAGAATTTAGAGGTGAGCAAGATCACCGTGGAAACCGCCTACAACCAGCTGCTTTCCGAGGGATATCTGTACACCCGGGAGAAGGTGGGCTACTTTGTGGAGCGGGTGGAGCGTCGACCCCGGGAGGCGGTGCCGGAGCCGACGGCTCCGGCGGAAACGCCTCGGCAATGGCTGCTGGATCTGACGGAAAACGGCACCGAGGGCTTTCCCTTCTCCGTGTGGATGAAGCTCCAGCGGGAGGTGATGCTGGACTACGGCCAGGCACTTCTGCGCCCCCTTCCCAACCGGGGCATTCCGGAGCTGCGCCGGGCCATCGCCCGGCATCTGGCGGATTTCCGGGGCATGGGAGTGGATCCGGAGAACATCCTCCTGGGGGCTGGCACGGATTTTCTCTACAATCTGCTGATCCAGCTTCTGGGTCGGGAGAAAATCTACGCCGTGGAGGAGCCGGGCTACGGGAAAATCCGCAGAATTTACGCCGCCGGCGGCGTTCAATGCGTCAGCGCATCTATGGACAGCCTGGGGGTGCTTCCGGGAAGCCTTGGGCGTGCCCAGGTGCTCCACTGCTCCCCCTCTCACCACTATCCCACGGGTCTGGTGACTCCGGTGAACCGGCGGCTGGAGCTGCTGAGCTGGGTCGGGACGGATAAGTGGATCATCGAGGACGATTACGACTCGGAATTCCGGTTCGACGCCCATCCGGTGCCAGCCATGCAGGCTCTGGACGGCCGGGGACGGGTGATCTACATGAACACCTTCACCAAGACCCTGGCTCCCTCCATCCGTATCAGCTACATGGTGCTGCCCGGAGAGCTGATGGCGGAATTTCAGAGGCGGCTGGGGTTCTACAGCTGCACGGTGCCCTCCTTCGAGCAGTACACCCTGGCTCGGTTCCTGGAGCGGGGATATTTTGAAAAGCACATCAACCGGATGCGAAAATCCTACAAAAGCCGCCGGAACGCCGTGATTTCCATGCTGAAGCAGTGTTCCTTTTCCGACAAGCTCACCATTCTGGAGCAGGACGCGGGACTGCACTTTCTCCTGCGGGTGGATACACCCCTATCGGACGGGGAGCTGACCGCCCGGCTGGCAAGGGTGGGTATCCGGGTACATGCCCTGAGCGAATTTTACCGGGAGGGCACGGCTCAGCGGGGGTATCTGGTGGTCAACTACTCCGGCATCCGGGAGGAAGACCTGGCGAAAGCCCTCAGGGCAGTGGAGAACCTGATGAAGACCTGAGTGGATTCTGCCCTTGCCTTTTCCCGGCGAAACGGGTATAATAAAACAGAAATGGGAAGAAAGGGGGAATCACGCATGGCCATCAGTCGGCAATCGGCCTATCGGGGCTGTTTATTGGGTCTTGCCGTGGGGGACGCCATGGGCTACACCGTGGACAACCGGAGCTGGCAGGAAATTCAGGAAGACTACGGCCCCAACGGGTTACTTGGCTATGACCTGGTCAACGGCTACGCGGACGTGACCTCCTACACCCAGCTGGCAGCCTTCACCTGCAACGGACTGCTCTTCGGCATGACCCGGGGGCAGCTCAGCGGGAAAATGGCTCCCTACATCAAATATATCGAAATGAGCAGCCGGGAATGGGCGGCCTCCCAGCGTTCCTGGGGTCGGCCGAAAAGCTGCTACTGCTGGCTGCTGCGCAGGCCTGAGCTGTGCCGCCGGCACTGCATGGACACCCGGATGCTGGACACCCTGAGCCGGGAAGCCCCCAGCTCCCTGGAAAGCCCGGTGAACAATTATTCCGACCCGGCGGGGCTTACCGCCGCCGTGGGCGTGGGACTTTTCTACCACAAGGATCGGATGGACTGGCGGGAAATGGCACGACTGGGAGCGGAGGCGGTGGCTCTGACCCACGGAAGCCCCACGGCCTTCCTGACGGGCGCGGTGCTGACCCACATTATTAGCCTTCTGATCCGGCACCCCGGCGCGCCCTTAAAAAAGGTGTTCCTGGCCGCGGTGGACGCCATGAAGGATCAGTTCGGCCATCAGTATTCCCAGGCCTTTGACATTGCCACCCTGGTGCGCCACGCGGTGACCTACGCCTCTGCCCCGGATATCCGGCCGGTGGAGGTCATGGAGCAGCTCAAATGCGAAAACGCGGCCCAGGCGTTGGCCGGGGCGGTGTACACCTGTTTGGTCGCGGAGGATGATTTTGACCGTGCCATGATCGTGGCGGTGAATCACTCCGGCCGCAGCGCGGCGGTAGGGGCTTTGGTCGGGGCTGTTTTAGGCCTGCGGCTGGGAGAAGAGGCTCTGCCGGAATTCTATATTGAGTGCCTGGAGCCTGCGGAGACATTGCGGGAGCTGGCGGACGACATGGATACCGGCTGCCCCATGGCGCAGGGGAACAAGCTGTTTGATCTGGACTGGGATTATAAGTACCGCAGCGGCGGGCAATGATGTCTTATAGGGAAACGAAAAGTGCCGAACCCGGATGGGTTCGGCACTCTTTTTGCTAAAAACCGTGTCATTGCGAACCATCCCGCAGGATGGTGTGGCAATCCGTTCTCCAAAGGCTCCCCTTGGTCAGCAAGGGGAGCCTCGGGCGGCCAATGGCCGCCCCTACATGCTTTTTCGGAACTTTTCACGATATTTTCCCTCATCCGTCACGGCTGCGCCGTGCCACCTTCCCCCAAGGGAAGGCAAAGGGAGACGGATTGCCACACCAGTGTGCATGAATTAAGGTATGACTGCCACTGGCAGTCATGGCTATTTTAGATTCGCTGCGCGGAGCACCACATTGGTTCGCAATGACAATTTCTATTTCGGTTTCGGTGCGGTGTCAGCGGCGACATGTCAGCTTAATCAGCCTGGTTTTCAAAGGCGGTGACTTCGCTGGCCGCATCCATTTCGTAGTAGCTGGTCAGAATCTGCTCGGCCACGGGAGCCAGCCAGGAACCGTGCGCCACCTTCTCGCCGTACAGGGCGATGGCGATGTCCGGAGCGGCGGCATCCTTCTTCTGGGCGAAGCAGATAAACGCGCCGTGGTCGGAGCCAAGGGAGGCGTGCTGGGCGGTGCCGGTTTTGGCATAGACCAGAACCTCGTCCTTCAGCGGCCACACGCCGTCGCCCTCGCCGTAGAGATCCTTGGGGCCGCCGAAGTAGGCGGTGGCGGTGCCGCCCATCTGGGTGATGACCTTGCGCATACCCGTCCAGTAGGTCTCGATGGTGGTGGAGGCCATTTCCAGACGGCTGGCGATTTCCGGCTGATTCTCCTTGATCAGGGTGCGGTAGTCCGAGGACACCACCCGGCTCAGGAAGGTGGCCTTCATCCGGGTGCCCTTGTTGGCAAGGGTGGAAGCGTAGACGCACAGCTGCAAAGGGGTGAACCGGTATTCGCCCTGGCCGATGGCACCCAGGACACGGTCGCCGGCGGAGAAGTTGCCGTTGACGCCGGAGCCGTAGATCTGACGCTTGACCTCGGCGGTGTTCAGCCGGCCGGTCTTTTCCACCAGCTCGATGCCGGTGGGCACGCCCAGACCCAGAGCCTCACAGGTTTCCACCATGTTTTCCTCGTTGTTCAGGTCGCCCAGAACGTAGAAGAAGTAGTTGCAGGAGTAGCACAGCGCGTCGGTGGCGTCAATGCCGCCGGGGCTTCCGTCAAAGGCGGTGTGAACGAAGTGACCGGAGGTCCAGGCCAGGCAGGTAGGCGCGAAGCCTGGGTACTTGGTAAATACGCCCTTATCCTCGATCCGGGTGCCATAGGGGTGAATGATGTTGCCGTACTTATCCCGGTGCTCCATGGCGGAGATCAGGGTACACATTTTGAAGGAGGATCCGGGAGGATACTCCGCGCCGAAGGCCCGGTTGAAGAAGGGCTTCAGCTCATCGGCCTCGATCTTGGCCCAGTCCTCGTACATGGTGGCCAGGTTGAAGGTGGGATAGCTGGCGCAGGCCAGAATCTTGCCCGTCTGGCATTCCATCACGACGACAGCCGCGCCCTGGGCGTCCAGACCGGTGTCGTCGCCCTCGGAGGTGTTTTGCTCCGGATCCGTGATATTGGCCATGACGTTGGCCAGAGCCTTCTCTGCCACCTCCTGGATCTTGATGTCGATGGTGGTCTCCACGCTGTTTCCGGCCACAGGCTCCTTGGTGTAGTAGGACTTTGTGGTCGCGCCGTCCTTGTTGACCTCATCGTAGCGGGTGCCGTCAATGCCGTGAAGGTATTCCTCGAAGGCCAGCTCAAAGCCGGTCTGACCCACCTTCGCGTCCATGGAGTAGCCCTGGTCCTTGTATTCCGCCCACTGGCTGTCGTTCATGCCGCCAAGATAGCCTAAGATGTGGGCGGCGTACTTGGTGTGATACTCCCGGACGGTGGAGGCCTCCACGTTCAGACCCGGGGTGTTCAGCTCCAGAATGGCGGACAGCTGCTGGTCAGTCACGTCCTCCAGGAAGGTGTAGGTCGGCAGGTTGGTGATACCGCGCAGGTCAAACTCATACCGGAAGCCGATGACCGCCCGGGCATCCTCATCGGACCAGCTGGTGGGAATTTCGTAACGCTCGCGCATTTTCTCCACCAGCAGGGGCGCGGTGATGTCCGAGTCCAGACCTCTGTCCACCATGAACAGCTGAAAGTTATTCTGCCAGGTGGTGGTAAAATCCGTCAGGGTATAGACGAAGGGGCGGTTGGTGGACACGGGGAAGTGATCGGAATAGGTAATGCCCAGCTCCCGGCACTTCTGCACCAGGGTGTAAAGGGCCTGGTTGCAGTTGGGGTTGGACTTGGTGACGTAGTGGTTGAACACCAGGTTGTAGGAAGCCCGGTTGCCCACCAGCACATTGCCGTTGCGGTCGAGAATATCGCCCCGGGCGGCGCGGACGGTGGTGATGGTGCTGTAAACCTGGGTATTGTCGGTATCGCCTTTGGTATCAATAATCTGAAGCTTGTAGAGCCTGAAAGAGTAAAGAAGCAGGATAAACGCGAACAATCCCAGAAACATACCAGCACGGAAGCGGCTTATTCTTTCCATGTATTACCTCCAATGAGACCGGTTTTGTTGATCAGGGAATAAAGTGGAATCATGATCAGACAGGTGTATAGACAGGTGAGCAGGAAATAGTGGAGCCGTCCCCAGTAGGTCAGGCCCATGAGAAGGCCCGTGACGAACAGCCCCAGCTCGTAGCAGATGAGAGCCAGCATGGCGGTGACGGTCAGGCTGCCCCGGCTCCGGTGCCAGTACATCTGCCGCACCATGGTGGCGAAGATGCCGAAAACAGACATCAGGCCGATGCAGTAGGGGCCGGGGGCGGTGCCGGAAAAATAGTAGAGGACGGAGGCAATCAGCACAAAGAGGCTTCCCACATCCGTTCCCTCCACCACGGTGATGAGCAGAATGGCGGCAACTGGCAGGTCGGTGGTGGCGCCAAGCAGAGGCAGACGGCACATCACCGTGTCCTGGACGACCAGGCACACCACGACGATGGCCACATACAGCACCCATTTGGTCAGCCGGAGCCGCTGCTGCTGGGTCAGCTTCCGGGTCTTGAACAGGGTGGCGGTGGTCGCGTCGGGCTTGAATTCGTTCAGGTTTTGCTTTTTGTGTCGGCGGAACAGATCGGTCAGGCTTCGCTGCCGGGGCCGCCGGGAGGACTTGCGCTTCTTCTTTTCAGCCATGGCCGTTCCCTCTTAGCCGAAGCCCCCGTCGGGAGAGGTCTCCGACGTGACGGTTGGCTCGGTGGCGGCAGTGGTTTCCTCCGTGGCGCCGGTGCCGGTGCCGGTGGTGGTGCCGGTGCTGGTGGTGGTGGCCTCGGTGGTGTACTCGGTGATGATGAACACCTGCTCCAGGGAGTTGATCTCCGCGGCGGGATCCAGAAGGGCGTACTTGGCAATGCCCGTTTCCTCAAAGCCCGCGTCCACGATGTTGCCCATGATCAGACCCCGGGGGTACACGGTGGAGCCGGAGGTCACCACCTGCTCCTTATTGCGGATGATGGCGGCGGAGGGCAGGTAGTTCATCTGAAGCAAGGTCTGGTGGCCGTCGATGTAGCCGCCCTTGACCATGCCGTTGTAGCCGGAGGAGGAGATGGTGCCGGAAATTTCCAGAGTGGAGTCCAGGATGGTTGTGACCACCGCGTAGTTCAGGCCTACCTCTGTGACCAGACCCACCACTTCGCCGTTTTCCGTGATGGCGCACATGTTCACCTGGATACCGGAGTTGGTGCCCCGGTTGATGGTCAGGGTGTTCTCCCAGTCCGAGGAGCTCCAGCCGATGATGTAGGCGTCCACCAGCTTGTAGTCCTCGTGGGTCTCCAGCAGGTTAAGCCCCTTGCGCAGACGCTGGTTTTCCCGGGAGACGGACTCGGCCTGTCGGGCGGTGTCCTCCATTTCGGAAAGCTGCTTTTTCAGCACCTCGTTTTCCGCGGCCAGCGCCTCATAGCGGAACATGTAGCCATAGTACTTTTCCGCCATGGAGGTCAGGGCGGTGGAGGCCGCCCGGAAGGGAGCCAGCGCGCCCTTCACCGCCAAGTCCACCACCGAGGTGTTGGACACGCCGCTGGCGATGGCCAGGGCGATGGACAGCAGGATGGCAAGCACCACAAGCACCTTTACCTTGGTGCTGAAGAGATTTCTCATTGGGTATCCTCCATGATTTCCGGGGCAATTTCCCGCAATGCCTGACCCAGGCGGCAGACGGGCAGCCCCATAACGTTATAGTAATCGCCCACCATCCGCTCGCAGAACAGGGCGGCTCCCCCTTGGATGCCGTAGGCTCCGGCCTTGTCCATCGGCTCGCCGGTGGCGATGTAGCGGTCGATTTCCTTTGGGGAAAGGTGCCGGAAGTGCAGGTCTGTGACCTCGGTGAAGGTCTCTCCAAGGCTTCTGCGCAGCACGGTGCAGCCGGTCATCACCTGGTGATCCCGGCCGGAAAGCAGGGTGAGCATTTTCCGGGCTTCCTCGGCCGAGTGGGGCTTTCCCAGCACCTTCCCTTCACAGACCACGATGGTGTCCGCGGCGACGACCAGGTCGTCTTTTTCCCGGGGGACGGCCAGAGCCTTCTGGCGGCTGAGCCGGGCCACCTCGTCAAAGGGAGCCTGAGCCGGATCCATGGTTTCGTCGATATCCGCCGGGCACACGGTGAAGGGAAAGCCGAACAGACCCAGCAGCTCCTTTCTCCGGGGCGACCCGGAGGCTAAAATCAGTCGCATAAACATCCTTCCTTGATGAATGCAAAATTCAAAATGCAGAATGCAAAATGAACGTTTTCGGGAAACTCAGTAGGGGCCGATGCCCACATCGGCCCGTCCTATATATAGCCAGGTTTTACTAACGGGCCGATGAGGGCATCGGCCCCTACGAAATGTCGGAACACAGAAAACAAATTTTGCATTTTGCATTCTGCATTTTGCATTTCCATCACTCCACGCCGCGCAGATACAATCCTCTCGTACACGCGCCGGGGTCGAAGGGGGCGGGGTTCAGGTAATCCTCCAGAACCCGGTCAACCTCCCGTGCGTTTTCCGTGGTGAAGTACAGCCGGATGGCCCAGACCCCCAGCTTGGCCAGGTCGTCCTGCCGATCCAGCCAGCTGAGCTTCTTGCCGTTGAACAGCACGCTGCGGCAGCTGTCCCCGTCCTTGAGAATGGGAAATTCCGCGCCGGTTTTGTCCGTGAGCTTGGTGCTGCCTAAGTGGCAGGTACACTCGCCGGTGCGCCCCTGAATGAGGCACTGCTCCGTGATCATCAGGGGCATTCTGCCGTAGGCTAAGATTTCCGCGTTCACCGCCTTGCTTAAGTCCCGGATCTGGGGCAGGGTCATCTCGAAGCTGACGAGAGCGGAGCAGACCTCCAGGGAGCGCAGCACGTTCATGGACACGGAATTGTAGATGTTCAGGCCGAAATCCCCGTGAAGCCGCATGCCCGCCTCCCGGGCGGGAGCCAGCAGACCCAGGTTGCCGACCAGGGCGTTTTTCACCCCGATGCTTTGCAGCATAGCCAGGTCTTTCCTGAGCTTGGGCATTTCCCCGTCGTGAACGATCCGGGGCAGTGCCACCGCCAGCCGCCCCCGCTTCACGAGCAATCCGGTCATTTCCGGGTCGGCGGCCAGGATGTGCAGCGGCACATACAGCATGGCGGTTTCGGAATTGAGCAGATTCGGGGTCAGCTGCTCCCGTGTCGTGACCTGGACGGTCAGACCGGGCAGCTCCTTGGATCCCCGGTAATCGGGAACGCTTTTGGGGGGATTGATGGGGTAATCCGCCCGCCGGGCCCGCAGGGCGGTGAGCTGGTTGAGTACGTCCCGGCGCATGGCATTGACGGCGGCGGCGGAGATGATGAGTCCCGGATCCACCCGCGTGCGTACCTCCACGCAGCGGTAAGGGGTGCCGCCGGTTTTGGCTACCCGCTGGGCAAGCATTTCCCCGGTGAGCGCGATGTTCCGGGCAAGCTCCGGCCGGGGGCCGGCGGCGGTGCAGGTGCGGCCTTCCGGGTCGGTGGCGGTGAGGGAGCTTCCGTCCACAGTGACCACCGCCCGGAATTTCAGGTCCACCAGAGGGGTTTCCCCCGCCTCAAAGGACTGCCTGGCCGCCTGGAGCCACTGGGGATCGTCCCGGGTGTCCTGGCGGATGCCGAACATTTTCCGGTTGACCCGGCTGGTGTAGTAGCCGTCGGTGAAGCCCTGGCGGTTGAAGGCGGTCATGAGCGCGTCCATCATGGGCTTGGTGACGACTCCTTCGTCGATGGCCTTCCGGTACACAGCGGTAACGGTGGCCACATACTCCGGCTTTTTCATCCGACCCTCCAGCTTCACGGAGGCCACGCCCATGCTCTCCAGCTCTTTTAAGTAGTGCACCAGGCAGTTGTCCTTCAGGCTCAGGGGGTACTTTTCCTCCCAGCGGCCATAGCCGTAGCTCTGGCGGCAGGGCTGGGCGCACCGACCCCGGTTGCCGGAGCGGCCGCCGATGGCGGCGGACAGATAGCACTGGCCGCTGTAGCTCATGCACAGAGCCCCGTGGGCGAAGACTTCGATTTCAATGGGGGAATTTGCGCAGATGTATTGAATTTCCTCCCGGCTCAGCTCCCGGCTGAGCACCACCCGCTTCATGCCCATGGCGGCGCACAGCTGCACCCCAGGCAGGGAGTGGATGGTCATCTGGGTGGAGCCGTGGATGGGGATGTGGGGGGCGATCTGGCGGCAAAGCTGGACAACGCCTAAGTCCTGGACGATAAAAGCGTCGATATTATACTGGGCGGCGTGGCGGATCAGCTCCGCGGCCTCCTTCATCTCCCGGTCGGAGACCAGGGTGTTCAGGGTCAGGTGGACGTCCACCCCCCGGACGTGGCAGTATTTCACCGCGTCCACCAGGGTCTGGGGGGTGAAATTCTTCGCGCTCTGGCGGGCGTTCAGATTGCCCACGCCCAGATACACCGCGTTGGCACCGTTCTGCACCGCGGCCCGCAGAGCCTCCATGGAGCCGGCGGGGGACAGTAATTCCAGCATAGTCTTCTCTCCGTTCAAAGGTTTGCATACTTCCGCATCCTATCATTGCCCACAGTATACCACAAACGCCGGGAAACTTCCACCCCCGCCGGGGAGAATTCAAGAAAAATTCAAGGGCTGTTCAGATTTATTTCCGCCCAAAATGCACAAAAAGAGGAAGCAAACCGAAATTTGCTTCCGTCTTTTGCACTTATTCGTCCAGCCAGAGATTGATAACTGGGCGGCCGGTCTGACTGGGATAGTGGGCGGCGACCCATCGGGCGACCTCCGGCTCATCGGGGTCATAAATCAGCAGGAAATGGGGGTTGTCTTCCGTCAGACTGTCCAGGTCGGTCTCCGTTATCACCCGGACGGAGCTGGCGCGGAAGACATAGCGGGTCAGAATATACATGTAGCCGTTGTCATCGGCGAACTCCGCAGGCACCAGAACCCGGTAGGATTCTCCTTCCGGCAGGCCGTATTCCAGACGCACCGACTCAATCCATTCCCGCTTGGACGGATCCTCTCTGCCCCGGAAGACGGCATCCATAGAGCCAAGGTTCAGGTAGAGGAAGGCAAACAGTGCCAGCGAAACCCCGGCGGTCAGGGCTGCGGCCTGCCGCCCGGAGGGCGCGTCGGAAATCAGCCGGAGCACCGGGAGCATATTCAGATAGAGAATTGCCAAAAGGATGGTTTTGGTGTACCGCTCCACACCGCCCAGATGCAGAGCCTCCACCGTGGGCATGGAGAACAGATACATGCCCAGATTTCCCAGCTGATACAGAAGGTACAGCCCCACGGACAGCAGGGCGATTTTGGTAAAATCCCTGCCCAGCGGCCGATCCAGAAGGAAAACCAGCCCGCCCACCCCGGCGCAGAAAACCACGGTCAGCCAAAGCCCCCGGTAGGTGACGGCAAAGGTCAGAAAGGAGCGGCAGATGGCCAGAATGTCCTCGGCGGTTTTTCCCAGAAGGGTGACCTGATAGTTGGACAGGGTCATAGCGTGGGTGGTGAGGGCGGCTTCCGGGAAGACGTAGACACAATGCTTCTGCCACAGCAGCAGGGAAACCAGGGGAGCCAGGAGAACCAGAGAGCAGGAACGCCAGGCCTTTTGCCGATGAGCGTAAAATCCGATGACCAGAGCCACAGGGAGAAGAAAGAAGATTCCGGAATTTTTGATCTGAACCAGCCAGATAGCATAGCAGGCGGCGCCGAAAAGCTCGAATTTTCCGAACTCTTCCCTGCAATGGGTCACCGTGAAGAGCAGGGCGCACATCCCCACCATGGGAAGCAGAGTGTCCACCAGAAGATCGGTAATGGCGGTGTTGTAGTCGAACACAAACCAGGCAAAGCCCACCAGGGCGGCGCAGCAAAGGGGCTTTTGCCCGGTCGCCCGGGAGAACAGCGGTAATATCGCCGCGGCGATGGCATAGGCCTGAGCCAGCATTTGCAGCGGCTCGGCGGATCCCACCAGATGGGCGAAGTAGTAGATGTAGGCGGCACTGCCCAGGGGGTATTCCTGGAAGTGAATCAAGGTGTCCGCAAAATTGGGGAACCGATCCGAGCGAAGCATTTCCCGCACAACCAGTGCCCAGTGGGAAAAATTGTCATATTGCAGGAACATTTTTCCCCTGACCGCAAGGGCACAGCCAATCAGGATCAGCAGCAGGGCGGCATAGCCATAATCCATGTATTTCCGGAGAAAGCCCAGGGATTTTTCCCGGAATACCCTCAGAAAAAGTCCGAAAAAGCCAAAAAGATACAGAGCCAGGGCGGTCTCCGGCAGCAGGTTCCAGAGCCCGGCCAGAAGCAGCACGCTCACCTGCACCGCAATGGTCAGGCTGGGCAGAAAGTAAATTTGAATTTTGTTTCCGCCGACCATACGCAGCAGCTCGAAGGAACCCAGGGTGGACAGCGCAAAGAAAAACAGCTTTCCTGTTGTCATTTGGATACCCCATTCTCATGAAACAAGCTATCTGTATCATACCCGGTTTTTTCCGTGCTGTCAATAAGGGAAACACCGCGCAATTGCGCCTGCGAGACTCAGCCGTCTTTTGGCTCCATTTCTTCCGTTTGAAAAATGGCAAATATAGCCAGCCGCCGCCGGCTCTTGCCGATTTCATCAGCGCTTCCTGGATGCGGCGATGACCGAGCCGGGGAGAAGAAATTCCATTCTGCGCCATGTCCTTGGCAGCAAAAAGAGGAGAGGGATTTCTCCCTCTCCTCTCATTGACTTTTTACTCAGCAGGGAAAAAAGCATCCTTGCCCAGGCCGCAGATGGGGCAGACCCAATCTTCAGGGACGTCCTCCCAGGCCGTGCCGGGGGCTACGCCGTTGTCGGGATCGCCCAGGGCGGGATCATAAATATAGCCGCAGGGGCACTCGTATTTCATAGAAAAGCCTCCTCTCACTTAAAGTACCGCTCCAGCAGACCCTTCAGCGCCTTGCCGTGCCGGGCCTCGTCCCGAGCCATTTCGTGGACGGTGTCGTGGATGGCATCCAGACCGTTGCGCTTGGCATAGACAGCCAGGTCGAACTTGCCCTCAGTGGCGCCGAACTCGCAGTCTACCCGCCAGGCCAGATTGGCACGGGTGGAGGCCTTCATGTTCGGCTCCAGATCCTCGCCCAGCATCTCGGCGAACTTGGCGGCGTGCTCGGCCTCCTCGTGGGCGGCCTTCTCCCAGTACAGGCCGATTTCGGGATAGCCCTCCCGGTGAGCGATCCGAGCCATGCACAGATACATGCCCACCTCGCTGCACTCGCCATAGAAGTTGGCCTTCAGCTGCTCAAAGATGACCTTCTTGTCCTCGTCGGAAATGTCAGGGTTGTTCTTGACGGTTTTGGCATAGACGCCGTACTCGTGCTCGGCAGCCAGCTTACCTTCCTCCATCACCTTGAACTTGGAGCCGTCCACATGGCACACGGGGCACTTGAAGCCCTCCGGAATGGACTCGCCTTCGTAGATATAACCGCAGACGGGGCAAACAAATTTCTTCATAATGATATCCTCCCTAATTTGATTTTTCATTTGTGTATCCTTTTCTAAGGAAGCTCTGATGAAATCGGCAAGAGCTGGCAGCGAGAGATTTTGTTTTCAGACGAGGTTTGAAGAACGGAGGAATACGGTATGTATTTCCCGTTTTTCAAACGGATGCCTGGGGGCAAAATATCCGTTGCCCAGCCGCCGGCGATTTATTCAGAGTTTCCTTAACTTTCGCGCAGTTCCGGCACAGACCCGTGAAGGTCAGGCGGCAGTCGAGAACCTGGCCGCCGGAGGCTTGCTCCGCCTGGGCGCTCAGGCTCTTTGGAATTTCCATCTCCGGAAGATCCAGCACCGCGTCGCATTGGGCGCAGATGAAATGCACATGGGGTTCCGTATTGGCGTCGAACCGTTCGATTCCCCGGACCGTGGCCACGCTGGTAACCAGACCCTGATTCTTGAACCAGGCCAGATTCCGGTAAACCGTTGCCAGAGAAATATCCGGATGCTCGGCCTTGAGCATTTCGTGAACCATTACGGCAGATGGATGAGCTTTTGTGGAGCGCAGGCAGGTGAGAATGGCGTTGCGCTTTTTGAATTGCTTTGCGCTGGCTTCCATGGGCACCTCCGTCGCTCTATTTGTAAGTGATTCTTGTTTACGAGCTGAGTATAGCACAGGAGCATCCGTTTGTCAATAAGTAAATAAGAATTATTTGCAAATAAATTTTGAAGAGCTGCCGGCTCCCGGGGTGTCTGTTATTAGTAGGGAAACGGATTGCCACACCATCCTGCGGGATGGTTCGCAATGACATGGTTCTTCCGGAAGCTGGTTCGCAATAACATGCGTTATTCGCTGGGTTTCAGCTTATAGCGCGGATTCCCAATTTTCCTTCAGCCAGTCGGTAGCCGTCCGGGCGAAGGCGCTGACCACCGGCAGGGATTCCCCCTGGGGAATGGCCAGAGCGATGGTACGGCTGGCCTGGGGAACCAGGGGGCGTACCGCCAGGTTCTGGGCACGACCCCGAATGAGCAGGCTGGGCACGATGGAAATGCCCAACCCCTGCTCCACCATGGCCAGAATGGCGTAGTCGTCCTTGGTGGTGAATTTGATGTCCGGGTGAATGCCCGCATTGTCCAAGGCCCGATGGATGTCATGATCGGAGCTTTGCAGCAGGCTGATGAAGGGGGCACCCGCCAGCTCACGGGTCGGGATTTTCTCCAGCTTCGCCAGCCGGTGATCCTTCGGAAGGATCACCACCAGCGGATCCTCGGCCAGGGGGATGATCCCCGTGCCCGCCGGCCCCGGCAGGGTCACAAAGCCCACATCCACGCTGCCCTCCCGGAGCCACTGATCCACATCATGGTAGTCTCCGCTGCGCATTTCCAGCTTCGCCCCGGGGTGCTCGGCCTGAAACCGGCGGATCATCCCCGGCAGCCAGTGGACGGCCACGCTGGTGAACACGCCAATGCGGACGGTTCCGGCGTTGGCGTTGCGGATTTCCCGGATGCACTCGGAAAGCTCCTGCTCCCGGCGCAGAATCTCCCGCATTTTCGGCAGCACCAGACGGCCGGCCTCGGTCAGCACAATGCCGCTGCGGCTTCTGCGCATCAGGCAGAAGCCGTATTCCGTCTCCAGATCGTTCAGGATGTGGCTGATCCGGGACTGGGTGGAGCCCAGGGATTGGGCGGCCTTGGTCAGACTTCCCAGGTCTACTGTCCGGACGAATGCCTCATATTTTTTCAGGCTCATGTTTTCCCCCTCTTTACTATGCTTAATTTTCATAGTTTCTTGTTCATATTATCATATATCCATCTGGATGGCAACTGTTTTTTTGTGAATCTCCCCGGGCAGTTTTTGATTGCAAAAAGGCTGGACAGGGATTATAATAATTCCATCACAAATATAGCATAGTTTCATGATATTTTGTCATGAAACAGAAGAGAGGGAATTTTATGAACATTGTCGAGATGCTGGTATTCGTTGCCTACTTCCTGTTCATGCTGGGCATCGGCGTATTTTTCTTCCTGAAATCCAAGGATGCCGGAGAAAAGGACTATTTCCTGGGCGGCCGGAACATGGGTGCCTGGGTGTCCGCCCTGTCCGCCGGTGCTTCCGACATGAGTGCCTGGGTGCTCATGGGTCTGCCTGCCTCCATTTACGCCTTCGGCATCGGCCAGACCTGGATCGCCATCGGTCTGGGCATTGGCTACGCCCTGAGCTGGATCTTTGAGGCTCCCCGGCTGCGCCGGTTCTCCATCGCCGCCAAGGATTCCATCACCATTCCCCAATATCTGACCAACCGGTTCCTGGAGGAGAAGAAAACCCTGCAGGTGCTGTGCGCGGTGATTTTCCTGGTGGCCTACACGGTCTACGCCGCCTCCTCCATCAAGGCCTGCGGCACCCTGTTCAACACGGTGATGAACATGGACGCCACGGCCGCCATGTATCTGGCGGCCTTCATCATCATTTCCTACACCTTCCTGGGGGGCTTCTCCGCCGTGTGCTGGACGGACTTCTTCCAGGGCATGATTATGCTGGCGGCACTGCTGCTGGCTCCCATTTTCGCCCTGGCCCTGGTGGGACAGGGAGAGGGGGCGGTAGGTGCTCAGCTGCCCGATGGCTTCTTTCATCTGTTCACCACCCCTCAGGACGTGATTTCCGGCCTGGGCTGGGGTCTGGGCTACTTCGGTATGCCCCACATCATCATCCGCTTCATGTCCATCAAAAGTGAGAAGGAGCTGCGCAAGTCCAGCGTCATCGGCATTTCCTGGACGGTGATCATTCTGGTCATGTCCGCCCTGACCGCCGTGGCCGGTCGGCTGTACCTGGGAGAAATCCAGGATTCCTCCACGGTGTTCATCACCATGGTGCGGCGGATCTTCCCGGCTCTGGTGTCCGGCCTGCTGCTGTCGGCCATTCTCTCCGCCGCCATGTCCACCGCCGATTCTCAGCTTCTGGCCGCCTCCTCCGCCTTTGCCAGCGACGTTTACAAGCCCCTGATCCGGAAGAACGCCTCCGACAAGGAGATGCTCTGGGCCAGCCGCCTGGTGGTCATGGCCATTTCGGTGGTGGCTCTGCTGATCGCCTCCAATCCCAACTCCGGCACCATCATGGGGCTGGTGGAAAACGCCTGGGGCGTGTTCGGCGCGGCCTTCGGCCCGGTAATCCTGCTGAGTCTGTTCTGGAAGAAGCTGACCTTCGGCGGTACCGTGGCCGGTATCGCGGTGGGTGCCGCCGCGGACGTGCTGTGGCTGGTTCTGGCCAAGTCCGCCACCGGGATTTACGAGATCGTCCCCGGCTTCTTCGTGGGGCTGCTGGCTGCCTGGCTGGTGTCCGCCCTGGACAAGAAGGGGCCTGGTGCGCAGGTAGAGGCTCTGTTTGACAAGGCTTCCAAGCCCGGACTGTAAAAACAATTGAGGGCGCGGGGCAATGCCCCGCGCCCTTCCGCATTATTCCGCTTTCCCTTCGATCCACTGCTTGAACAGCTGGTGCAGTCCCGTGGATGCCAGGCCGCTCAGTGCCCCGGACAGCAGAATATCCGGGGTCAGAACCCCCCACTGGTTTGTCCACAGGGCGGTGATGATGCCCACGATGACGACCGTCACGGGAATGAGCCGGTTGCTGACCCTGGGCAGCAGGTGCTTGACCGCATAGCCTGCCACCAGGCAGACAGCAAGAATGGTAGGGTTGATCCAGGTATTGAGCATGGTCATATTTTCCATATTTTTCCTCCTTAGTTGGCTTTTTGCATTTCCTCCAGATCCCCAATTCTATGATTGATGACCTTGATCTGCTCCTCCACCACCGGCATCCGCCGGGCGAAGTTGTTGTGCTCCCGAACCTCCCGGGTCAGCTCGTCCAGCTTGGTTTCCGTGACGGCCTGGGTTCGGGAATTGGCAATCAGCACTCCCGCAAGGGTCACGCTGCCGCCAATCAGGGCTGTGAGAATGGCTTCCAAACGCTCACCCCCTTTCAGGCCACGTCCATGTGGACGAAGCTGCCGTCGATCCGGTAGGCGTAGCGGATGGGCAGCGTCCGGACAAAGATCAGAACCTTCTCTCCGGACAGGTTCCGCACCCGGAAATCCATGGCCTTGCCCGAAAGATGCCGGCTGTTTTTCACCCCGCCTACGGCGGCGTTGTGAGCCGGGCACCGCACGCCGCTGGAAATCAGCACCGGCGCGTCAAAGGCCGTGCGTACCTGCTCGGCAAGCCGAACCAGGGCTTCCTCCGGCTCCGCCGGAAAGCCCCCGCAGACGCCGCAGGGGCAGCGAAATTCCTCCCGCCGGAAGTGGGGCATCTCCCGCCACCAGCCGGGAGGCTCCGGCTCCTTTCCCTCTCCGATGACCTGCCGGATCTTCGTTTCCGTCTGCGCGTCGAACACGCCGCTGGCAGGAAGACCCCAGGCCGCCTGAAAGGCCTGCGTGGCTGCCTTCGATTTTTCGCCCCAGATGCCGTCGGGGGCGGACAGGTAATAGCCCAGGTATTGGAGCAGATTCTGCTTCTGCCGGTTGGTCATTCCCTCACACCTCCAGGCGCAGATTCAGCACCTTGATATTTCCGGACGCGCCCAGCGCAAAGCCCACATACCACTGTCCGGTAATGCCGGTCGTGTCGATGGTCAGCGTCAGCTTTCCGGTAGCCCGGGAAATATCCTCGTGGGTAATGCCCGTGGCCGCATTTGTCAAACTGCTGTATCCTACTGCCTGGGTCAGCACCAGGCCGATGCCGCTGAATTTGGCCGCCGACGAGTTGGCGCCGGTGGTGACAACCTCCACATCTGCCGTCACCCTCGCCGCGTTTGTCAGATCCAGCTTCTTCCCGGTGAGAACCCCCGCCGCCTGATTCGACAGGGTGTTGTGAATCTGAAGGTATTCCGCCTCCTGGGTGGGTGTCAGGGTTCTGCCGGAAATCAGCAGGTTGGAAAGGCCCACATCGGTCAGCACGCCCTTATGGACAATCCACTGGGCAAGCCGAAGTGTCTGGGTCTGTCCGCTGGCAGTGAGCACCGCCTCTGCGCTCCAGTCCCCCGCCGTCACCGTCCAGGTGCCCGGACTGTCCACAGTACAGATCCAACTGCCGGTGGTATCCGGGGCGGTGAGGACGGTGGCACCGTCCGTTGCCGTGCAGACCAGGCCTGCGGGGTAGACGATCTGAAGGGTGGCCGTGAAGAAGGTGATTTCCGCTTCATAATCCGCCCGAATTTCCACCGTCTTGCTGGCCGTATCCGTGCCGTCGGTGATGGTAATCGTCCAGGTACCGCTGGTCAGCCCCCGGAATACCGCCTTTTGGTTGACCGCTGTTTTACGCTTGGTTTTGCCGTCTTTCGAGACGGCCACCGTCGCCCCCTCCGGGGCTGTGACCGTCAGGGTTGCCCCGGTGCCGCCGCCTCCGCCGAAGCCGTACAGGGGAATGGTTGTGTCCATAATCCGAACCTCCTTTATTTCGGTTTTTACCGTGTGGTCATTGTAATACTCAGCCGCTTCTTTCGCCATCGAACGATAACCGAAAAAATCCGCCGGAATCTGCGGACGGCATAAAAATTCCCCCGATGCTACCGCATCGGGAGAAGATGTGGATATTGAGGAACGGATTGCCACACCAGTGTGCGGTACATTAAGGTATGACTGCCACCGGCAGTCATTAAGATTTTGATTCGCTGCGCGGAGCACCACACTGGTTCGCAATGACATGCGTCGTTCGGTTCTACTCTAAAAACAGAACGATACCGAGCGGGACCCAATGGTGTAACGAATACACACCAGCTTGCGCACGCACTGGCTGTCGGCCCTGCCGACTATTTCATAAACTTGTCGATGGCCTGACACAGGTCGTCGATGGCCTCGGTGTCCCCCGCCGCCACCGCGTCCACCATGCAGTGGCGCATGTGATCCTTCAGGATCACCTTGCCGGTGTTGTCCAGAGCCGAGCGCACCGCCGCCAGCTGAATCAGCACCTCGGAGCAGTCGTGACCCTCCTCCACCATCCGCTTCACCTTCTCCAGGTGGCCGATGGCCCGGCTCAGCCGGTTGATCACCGCCCGCTGGTTTTCGTGAACGTGGCCGTGGGTGTGGGCAATGCCGTGGGCATGGAGGTAGGCGTGGTCGTGCTCCATTTGCTGGGTATCTTCATGAAAATCGGACATTTCGCCCCCTCCTTTTCCAATCCTATCAGCCCATTATACACGGGACGACCCGGAATGGCAAGCCCCCCAGGGGGATTGTAAACAAAAATAAATGTTTTGACACCGGCCTCATTCGGTATTATAATATAAAGTGCTTATCGACTTAACACAGCA
>DJQM01000019.1 GCA_002437585.1 Clostridiales bacterium UBA6386
CTTCATTTTAGCACATACATATTTTATATTTTTCCGGATTCTTGACGAAAAAAGCGACCTGTGGTATGGTTAGGGAAAGAAAAAGGAAGTGGTATTATGGAAATCAGGCAGCTGGATTTCGGGGATGTGCAGTCGCTTTTACCACAGCGGGATCCCTGGGGACACAAGGGAAGCTTCGGAAAGGTGCTGCTGCTGTGCGGCAGCCGTGGCTTTACCGGGGCGGCCTACCTTGCCGCAAGGGGGGCGCTGCGCGTGGGCACCGGGCTGGTGTTTGCCGGGGTGCCGGAGAGCATTTACCCCATCGAAGCGGTGAAAATGACGGAGCCGGTGGTGTTTCCCCTGCCGGAGGGGGACGGAAAGCTGAGCGAACGGGCGGTGGAGCCGACTCTGGAAAGACTGCCTGGAATGGATGCGGTGCTCATTGGCTGCGGCCTGGGGATTTCCGAGGGTACCCGGACGGTGGTGAAGGCAGTGCTGGACACCGCCAAATGCCCGGTGGTCGTGGATGCCGATGGTATATCCCTGCTTTCCGGGCATATGGATATTCTGCGTGGAAGAAGGGAGCCAACGGTTCTGACGCCCCACGATGGGGAGTTTGGCCGGGTGGGCGGCGCAATCGGGGAAGACCGGATGGCTTCGGCGGCGGAATTTGCCCGGGAAAACAGGTGCGTACTGCTTCTGAAAGGTCATCAGACCTGCGTCACCGACGGCAAAACCGGCTATCGGAACCGAACCGGAAACGCCGGTATGGCCGTAGGCGGCAGCGGGGATGTACTGGCGGGGATGATTGCGGGTCTGCTGGGTCAGGGAATGTCCCCGCTGGAGGGAGCGGCCTGCGCCGCCTGGCTTCATGGGGCGGCAGGAGACCTGTGCGCCTGGGAGCTGGGTCAGCGGGCAATGCTGCCCACGGACATGCTGGATGCCCTTCCGCGACTACTGAAATAGGCGGGATTAATTTGCGGCAAATGTTGGCGTGTTTTTGCGCGGTGCTGGTGCTTACGGGCTGCGCGGCTTCTGACGGTGGGGAAATGAACCGGGCGTTGGCACTGCGGGGAAAGCTCTTAAAAGCGGGATCCTGGAGCTTTCAGGCGGAGATCACAGGGGATTTTGGGGAGAAAACGGTGTCCTTTTCCATGGACTGCACGGCAGGCGACAAGGGAAATGTGGCCTTTACCGTGACCGCCCCGGAATCGATTTCCGGCGTTACCGGGGAAATCTCCGCCCAGGGCGGGAAGCTGACCTTCGACGGTACGGCACTGGACTTTGGCCTGCTGGCGGACGGGCGGCTGTCGCCGGTCAGCGGGGCTTGGGTGCTGGTGAGTGCCCTGCGGGGCGGCAGCATCACGGGCGTTGGAGAGCGGGACGGAAGGCTTGTCCTGAACGTCAATGACAGCTATGCCGACGATGCCTTGAGTCTGGATGTTACGTTGGATGAAAACGATCTGCCCGCCCAGGCGGAGGTTTTCTGTCAGGGGAAAGGAATCCTGTCGATGAAGCTCAAAAATGTGGTGATTCCGTAGCATCCGGGAAAACCTGGGCATATGCTGGGATTGAAAGTATAAAATCCGATGTGACGTGGGACAATAGGATTACCGCGTTACATAGGGAGCTTTCCGGTAGCGCAGGAGATTTTGCACGGAGCGTGAAAACTATGACCGAATCATCTGTGAAACGGGGAGATATCTTCTATGCGGATCTTTCTCCGGTAGTGGGCAGCGAGCAGGGGGGAACCCGCCCGGTTCTGATTGTCCAGAACGATACGGGCAACCGGCATTCTCCCACCGTCATTGCCGCGGCCATCACCAGCCAGACAGGAAAGGCACGGCTTCCCACCCACATCAACATCGCGGGCGGAAGCGTGGGCCTGAGCAAGGATTCCATCATTCTGCTGGAGCAGATCCGAACCATCGACAAGCGGCGGCTGCGGGAGCACATGGGTCACCTGGATGAGCATCAGATGGCTCAGGTGGACGACGCCATCGCGGTGAGCTTCGGTCTGCCCGGCGGGAATCGAATGACATGAACAAGAGGCGGCCGCAGATTTGCGGCCGCCTCTTTCTCAATCGTTAATCGTAGCAATGCCCAGCGTGATCTCCTCCAGCACGTCCAGAAGCACCCGGACGGTGTCCAGAGAGGTGAGGATGGTCACGCCGTTTTCCACGGCGCACCGGCGAATCTGACTGGAGCCGGTGTGGGCATCCTCGCTGCGCACGTCCATGGTGTTGATGACATAGGACACAAAGCCCGAACGGATGTCGTCCAGAATCTCCGTGGAGCCGTCGTCCACCTTGATCCGGCTGCGGGTCTTGATGCCCGCCTCCCGGAGATACAACGCCGTGCCCGGGGTAGCCTCAATGTTGAAGCCCAGCTGATAGAACCTACGAATCAGGGGCAGAGCCTCCGGCTTGTCCTCGTCGGAGATGGTGGCGAACACCGTGCCGTAGTTCAAAAGCTTGACGCCGGAGGCCTGGAGAGCCTTGTACAGTGCCCGGGTGATGGAATTGTCGTAGCCGATGGCCTCGCCGGTGGACTTCATCTCCGGGGACAGGTAGGCATCCAGTCCGCGCAGCTTGGAGAAGGAGAAGGCCGGAGCCTTGGCGTAGTACCGCTTCTTTTCGTCCGGGTACAGCAGGTCAATGCCCTGATCGTGAAGGCTGCGCCCCAGGGCGACCAGAGTGGCGATGTCCGCCAAAGGATAGCCTGTGGCCTTGCTCAGGAAGGGGACCGTCCGGGAAGACCGGGGGTTGACCTCGATGATATACACGTTCTCCTGAGGATCAACGATGAACTGAATGTTGAACAGTCCCTTGATCCCGATGGCCGGGCCAAGCTTTCTGGCATATTGCAGGATAATGCCCTTGACCTTGTTGGAAATGGAGAAGGGAGGATAGACGGAAATGGAGTCGCCGGAGTGAACACCGGTGCGCTCCACCAGCTCCATGATGCCGGGGACGAAAACCTGCTCTCCATCGCAGATAGCGTCAATTTCCACTTCCTTGCCCCGGATATACTTATCCACCAGCACCGGCTTGTCCGCGTCGATTTCCACGGCGGTCTGCAGGTAGTGGCGCAGCTGGCTCTCGCCGGAGACGATCTGCATGGCCCGGCCGCCCAGCACGAAGGAGGGCCGCACCAGCACCGGATAGCCGATGGCCCTGGCGGCGGCTACGCCGTCCTCAATCCGGGTGACGGCCTTGCCCCGGGGCTGGGGAATGTTCAGCTCCAGCAGCAGCTTTTCAAAAGCATCCCGGTTCTCTGCCTTTTCGATGGCGGCGCAGTCGGTGCCGATGATGTTCACGCCCATGTCCGTCAGGGGCTGGGCCAGGTTGATGGCGGTCTGACCGCCCAGGGAGGCGATGACCCCGTCAGGCTGCTCCAGGGCCACAATGTTCATGACGTCCTCGGTGGTCAGCGGCTCGAAGTACAGCTTGTCCGCGGTGGTGTAGTCCGTGGAGACGGTTTCCGGGTTGTTGTTGATGATGATGGCCTCGTAGCCCGCGTCCCGGATGGTCTTCACCGCGTGAACGGTGGAGTAGTCGAATTCCACGCCCTGACCGATGCGGATGGGGCCGGAGCCAAGGACAATGACCTTCTTCCTGGGAGCCACGATGGCTTCGTTTTCCGACTCATAGGTGGAGTAGAAATAGGGGATATAGCTGTCAAACTCCGCGGCGCAGGAATCGATCATCCGGTAGCCCGGAAAAATGTTCTTCTCCTTGCGAAGCTCGTAGATTTTTCTGGGAGAAGTGCCCCAGAGCTTGGCAATCGCCCAATCGGAGAAGCCCATTTTCTTGGCCGCGAACAGGGCGGCGGAGTCGGAAGCATGGTCGCGGAGGAAGCTTTCCATCTGGACGATGTTCCGCAGCTTTCGCAGGAAGAACCGGTCAATGCCGGTAGCTTCCGCCATTTCATCCACCCCGGCACCCAGCCGGAGCAGCTGAGCGATGGCATAGATCCGGTCGTCGGTGCCGATGGGAATGTAGGCCATGAGAGCCGCTTTATCCCAGTGGTCGAACTTCTTCATATGCAGGTGCATAATGCCGATTTCCAGGGAGCGGATGCCCTTGAGAAGGCTTTCCTCGAAGGTTCGGCCTACGCTCATGGTTTCGCCGGTGGCCTTCATCTGGGTGCCCAGACGATTGTTGGCATCAGAAAACTTGTCGAAGGGGAATCGGGGCATTTTCGTGACCACATAGTCAAGAGCCGGCTCGAAGGCGGCGCAGGTGTTGGCAAGCCGGATTTCGTCCAGCGTCATGCCCACGCAGATTTTCGCGGAGACCCGGGCAATGGGGTAGCCGGAGGCCTTGGAGGCCAGGGCGGAAGAACGGGAAACCCGGGGATTTACCTCGATCAGGTAATACTGGAAGGAATTGGGGTCAAGGGCGAACTGGACGTTGCAGCCGCCCTGAATGCCCAGGGTCCGGATGAGCTTCAGAGCGGAATCCCGGAGCATCTGGTATTCTTTGTTCGTCAAGGTCTGGGAGGGGCAGACCACGATGGAGTCGCCGGTGTGGATGCCTACGGGATCCAGGTTCTCCATGCTGCAGATGGCGATGGCGGTGTCATTGGCGTCCCGCATGACCTCGTACTCGATTTCCTTATAGCCCTTGATGCTCTTTTCCACCAGCACCTGGTGGACAGGGGAGAGCACCAGGGCGTTTTTCATGATTTCCCGGAACTCCTCCTCGTTATCGGCAAAGCCGCCGCCGGTGCCGCCCAGGGTAAAGGCGGGGCGCAGAACCACCGGATAGCCGATTTCCTGGGCAGCCTTCAGGCCCTCCTCCATGGAGCAGGCGATCTGAGAGGGAAGCACCGGCTCACCCAGGTGCTCGCACAGCTCCTTGAACAGCTCCCGATCCTCCGCCTGTTCAATGCTTCGGCTTGGAGTACCCAGCAGTTCCGTCCGGCATTCCCGGAGAATACCCTTCTTTTCCAGCTGCATGGCAAGATTCAGGCCGGTCTGGCCGCCGATGCCGGGAATGATGGCATCGGGTCGCTCGTAACGGACGATCCGGGCGATGTATTCCAGGGTCAGCGGCTCCATGTAGACTTTATCCGCAATGGCAGGGTCGGTCATAATGGTGGCCGGGTTGGAGTTGCACAGGACGACCTCGTAGCCCTCTTCCTTCAGTGCCAGGCAGGCCTGGGTGCCCGCGTAGTCAAATTCCGCGGCCTGGCCGATGACAATGGGGCCGGAGCCAATGACCAGAATTTTATGAATATCTGTCCGCTTAGGCATGTCTGGTTTCCTCCATCATCCGGATGAATTCTCCGAAGAGATAGCCGCTGTCCTGGGGGCCTGGAGCACTCTCCGGGTGGTACTGGACGCTGAACGCATGATCTTTTTCGCAGCGCAGACCCTCCACCGTGCCGTCCAGCAGATTCACATGGGTGGCTGTGAGGGGCGTTCCGGAAAGGCTTGCCATATCCACCGCGTAGGAGTGGTTCTGGGAGGTAATTTCCACCTTCCCAGTAGCCAGATTCTTCACCGGATGGTTTCCGCCCCGATGGCCGAATTTCAGCTTGTAGGTGTGAGCACCGTAGGAAAGAGCCAGAATCTGATGACCCAGGCAGATGCCAAAAATGGGGTATTTCCCCCGAAGCGCACGCACCAGCTGGGCAACACAGGGCACGTCCTCCGGGTTTCCGGGGCCGTTGGAAAGGAACAGACCGTCGGGAGACAGCTTCTCCACTTCTTCTGCGGTGGTGTCCCAAGGCAGGACGGTCACATCACAGCCCCAGTCGTTAAGCTTGCGGACAATGTTCAGCTTCATGCCGCAGTCAATGGCGGCAACGTGATATTTGGCGTTTTTGGCAGGGGAGAACCAGGGCTTTGGGGTGCTGACCCGGCTGACCTGGTCGGTGGGTAGGCTCACCGTCTGCAAATGGGCAGTGGCCGCAATGGTGGAGGTGTCGGCACCGGTGATCAGCACCCGGCAGGTGCCCTGATCCCGGATGTGCATGGCAATCTTCCGGGTATCCACACCGGCAATGCCGATGACGCCGTAGCGTTCCATCACCTGACCCAGGGTCTGCTTACTGCGGAAATTGAATGGCTCGTCGTTATATTCCCGGACGATCATGGCACTGGCGGTAGGCCGGCGGGACTCGTAGTCCGCCTCGCACATGCCATAGTTGCCGATGAGAGGATAGGTCATGACGATGGCCTGACCGGTGTAGGAGGGATCAGAAAGAATTTCCTGATAGCCCACCATGGAGGTGTTGAAGACGATCTCCGCGGTGCACTCGCCCGCCGCGCCGAAGCCGTAACCGTAGAATTCCGTGCCGTCCTGCAACACAATTTTCTTGTCAAACTGGCGAATCATACTTTTCTATTTCCTTTCCCATCCGACAGCTTTTGTTCGAACTGATCCTTGCGGGTATCCTCCGGAATCTCCGTGGGGTATTCCCCGGAGAAGCAGGCACTGCAATAGCCCTGGCCGCCGCACAGCTCCGGCAGACTTTCCAGGGGCAGGTAGCCCAGGGAATCCGCACCGATGAGCTCGGCAATTTCCGGAATGCTGTGCTGGCAGGCAATCAGATTTTCCCGGGAATCGATATCCGTTCCGTAATAGCAGGGGTGCAGGAAAGGGGGCGCGGAAATGCGCATATGGATTTGCTTGGCTCCGGCACCGCGCAGCAAAGACACGATCCGGGCGCAGGTGGTGCCCCGGACGATGGAGTCGTCCACCAGCACCACCCGCTTGCCCCGAAGCTCACTTTCAATGGGGCTGAGCTTGATCTTCACCTGATCCACCCGGTGATCCTGTCCCGGGGAAATGAAGGTACGGCCAATATACTTGTTCTTGATCAGACCGATGCCGTAGGGGATGCCCGATTCCCTGGAGTAACCAATGGCGGCGTCCAGACCGGAGTCCGGTACGCCGATCACCAGATCTGCCTCCACCGGATGCGCCTTGGCCAGAATCCGTCCGGCATTGACACGGGCGGCATGGACGTTGACACCGTCAATGGTGGAGTCCGGACGGGCAAAGTAAATATACTCAAAAATGCAGGTTTTCTGGGGAGCCGTACCGCAGTGCCGCCGGTCACAGGTCAGGCCATCCTGATCGATGGTGACGATCTCTCCGGGCAGCAGATCCCGTTCAAAGCTGGCTCCCGCGGCGGCCAGGGCGCAGCTTTCCGAAGCCACCACATAGGTGCCCTCCGGGGTTCTGCCGTAGCACAGGGGTCGGAAGCCGTGAGGATCCCGGACGGCAATGAGCTTGGTGGAGGACATCATTACAAGAGAATAGGCGCCCTCCAGCCTGGCCATGGCCTGGTAGACCGCCTCCTGAATGGAGGGAGCGGACAGCCGCTCCCTCGTAATCACATAGGCAATGGTTTCAGTATCCGAGGTGGAGTGAAAAATGGCACCGGACAGCTCCAGGGAGCTTCGCAGAATCAGGGCATTGCTTAAGTTGCCGTTGTGGGCGATGGCCAGCTTACCCTTCAGGTGATTGACCTGGATGGGCTGACAGTTGCGCATGGTCACGCCGCCGGTGGTGCCATAGCGCACATGGCCAACGGCGATCTGTCCCTTTGGGAAGCTTTCCAGCTCCCGACGGGCGAAGACCTCATTCACAAGGCCAATGCCGTGGTGGGCGGTAAACAGGCCGTCGTCGTTGACCACAATGCCGCAGCTTTCCTGACCCCGGTGCTGCAAAGCATACAGGCCGTAGTAGGTAAGACTGGCCAGGTCAGCCGACTGCTGACTGAATGCGCCGAAAACACCGCATTCCTCGTGAATACTCATTTCCGGCCTCCCAGAGAGGCGGCAACGAATCCGCAGAACAGGGGATGGGGCTTGTTGGGACGGCTCTTGAATTCCGGATGGTACTGAACACCCACATGGAAGGGGCGTTCCGTCAGCTCCACGGTCTCAATGAGGCGGCCATCGGGAGAAGTGCCGCTTAAGGTCAGACCGGCCTCGGTCAGGAACTGCCGGTAGTCATTGTTGAACTCATAGCGATGACGGTGCCGCTCGGAAATCTGGGAGGTACCGTAGCACCGCTCCATGGTAGTGCCGGGAGCAATCACGCAGGGATAGGCACCCAGGCGGAGGGTGCCGCCCTTGGCTACCTCGTCGCTCTGGCCGGGCATGAAGTCGATGACCTTATTGGGCGTGGCAGGGTCAAATTCGCCGGAATTGGCATCCCGCAGTCCTGCCTGACGAGCATATTCGATGACCATGATCTGCATGCCCAGGCAAATACCAAAGTAGGGAACCTTATGCTCTCTGGCGTATCTGGCGGCCAGAATCATGCCCTCAATACCCCGGGAGCCGAAGCCGCCGGGCACCAGAATGCCATCCAGGTCGGACAGAATCACCTCATAGGTCTCCGGGGTCAACGTCTCGGAGTCAATCCAGCGGATGGTCACCTCAGAATCCAGGGCATAACCTGCATGATGCAGAGACTCCGCCACGGACAGATAGGCGTCATGCAGCTGCACATATTTGCCCACCAGCCCGATGGTGACATGACGCTCCAGATGATAAATCCGCCGCACCAGCTCCTGCCATTCGGCCAGCTCCGGCTCCCGGGTCTTCAGACCCAGCTCCCGGCAGACAATACCGGAGAAATTCTGCTTTTCCAGCATCAGGGGGGCTTCGTAAAGGTTCGGCAGAGTGATATTCTCAATGACGCAGTCAGGCTTGACGTTGCAGAACAGGCTGATTTTCTGGAAGATGCTGTCCTCCAGCGGCTCATCGCAGCGCAGCACCACAATGTCCGGCTTGACACCCATGCCCTGAAGCTCCCGGACAGAGTGCTGGGTGGGTTTAGACTTATGCTCATCAGAGCCCCGCAGGAAGGGAACCAGGGTGACATGGATGAACAGACAGTTTTCCTTGCCAACCTCCAGGGAAATCTGCCGGACAGCCTCCAGGAAGGGCTGGGACTCGATGTCGCCGATGGTGCCGCCAATTTCGGTGATGACCACGTCGGCATCGGTTTTCTTGCCCACCCGGTAGACGAATTCCTTGATCTCATTGGTGATGTGGGGGATGACCTGGACGGTGGAACCCAGATATTCGCCCCGGCGTTCCTTGTTCAGAACGTTCCAGTAGACCTTACCGGTGGTAAGATTGGAATACTGGTTCAGATTTTCGTCGATAAAGCGTTCATAGTGTCCCAGATCCAGATCGGTCTCCGCCCCGTCCTCGGTAACGTAAACCTCTCCGTGCTGATAGGGACTCATGGTGCCCGGATCTACATTGATATAGGGATCCAGCTTCTGGGCGGCGACCTTCAGTCCTCTGGCCTTGAGCAGCCGACCCAGGGAAGCGGCGGTAATGCCCTTGCCCAGACCGGATACCACGCCTCCTGTGACAAAAATATACTTGGTCATCCTGTATCTCTCCTTCCTGAATGCAGCGAACGTTTACGGATTTATGCGGTTTATTCCCATTCCACCGTTGCCGGGGGCTTGCTGGTCACGTCATAGACCACCCGGTTGATGTGCCTGACCTCGTTTGTGATCCGGTTGGATACGGTGGCAAGGATGTCATAGGGAATTCTTGCCCAATCGGCGGTCATAAAGTCGTCGGTGGTGACGGCTCGGATGGCAAGCAGATGGTCATAGGTCCGGTGGTCGCCCATAACGCCTACGGTGCTGACACCGGGCAGGACGCAGAAGAACTGAGCCATCTGACGCTCGTAGCCGTTCTTGGCCATTTCATCCCGGAGCACCCAGTCGGCCTCCTGGAGGATTTTCACCTTCTCGGCGGTGACTTCCCCGATGATGCGCACGCCCAGGCCGGGGCCGGGGAAGGGCTGCCGCCAGACCAGCTCCTGAGGAATGCCCAGCTGCTCGCCCACCCGGCGCACCTCGTCCTTGAACAGGCTGGCCAGCGGCTCGATAATGTCCAGGAACTTTACATCCTCAGGCATTTTCACCTTGTTATGATGGGTCTTGATCTTATCGGCGTTGCCCTTGCCGGACTCAATGCAGTCCGGGTAAATGGTGCCCTGGGCAAAGAAGGCATCCTGGCCGCCCTGGCGGCGCACCTCGTCCCAGAAGACCTTGTAGAACTCGGTGCCGATGATCTTCCGCTTCTGCTCAGGCTCAGTGACCCCCTTCAGGCATTCCAGGAAGTGCTCCTGACAGTTGACCCGGACAAAGTGCATGTCAAACAGGCTCGTAAAGGTCTTCTCTACGAAGTCTCCCTCATCCTTGCGCATAAGACCCTGGTCAACGAACACACAGGTCAGCTGGCTGCCCACAGCCCGGCTGATAAGGCCGGCAGCGACCGAGGAATCCACGCCGCCGGACAGACCCAGGATGACCTTCTTGTCGCCGATGCGCGCCTTCAGAGCCTTCACGGTGTCCTCGATGAAGGAATCCATCTGCCAGTCGCCGGCGCAGCGGCAGACGCGGTAAAGGAAGTTCTTCAGCATCTGATTGCCATACTGGCTGTGGGTCACTTCGGGGTGCGCCTGAATGGCATAAATTTTCCTGGCGGCGTTTTCCATGGCCGCCACCGGGCACTTGTCCGTCCGGGCGGAAACCGCAAAGCCCTCAGGAACCCTGTCAATCCGATCGGTATGGCTCATCCACACCACGCTCTGCGTGGGAACCTCGGCAAACAGCAGGGAATCCTTTTTCACGACGGTCATATCGATTTTGCCGTACTCGGAGGTTTCGGCGGTAATGACGGAGCCGCCAGCCATCCAGGCAATCAGCTGGCAGCCGTAGCAGATACCAAGAACCGGAATGCCAAGCTCCAGCACTGCCGAATCGTAGTGGGGGGAGGACATATCGTACACGCTGTTGGGGCCGCCGGTGAAGATAATGCCCTTGTAGCCCCGGGTCTGGATTTCCTCAGGCGTAATGCTGTCGTACTGCTCGATCTCCGCGTAAACGTGGAGATCCCGGACTCTGCGGGCAATCAGCTGATTATACTGGCCGCCGAAGTCCAAAACCAGAATTTTTTCCAATGGATGATACCTCCGTTACAGGTTGATTTCGGTGGCAGAGTGCTCAACGTCCGCCAGCAGGGGCTTGATTTCCGCCAGGAACCGCTCTACCTGCTCCGGGCAGCGTCCCACATAGAGCCTGGGATCCAGCAGTGCCTCGATTTCTGCGGGAGTCATGCCGAACTCCTTCCGGGCGGACAGCAGCTCCAGCAGATTGCAGCTTTCGCCGTTTTTCATCCGGGCAGTGGCTTCCATGGAGCAGGAGCGGATAATTTCGTGCAGCTCCTGCCGGTCGCCGCCCCGCTTGACGGCCTCCATCATCAGGTTTTCAGAGGTCATAAAGGGCAGATATTCCCGGACGGCTCGCTCCACGATCTTTTCGTTGACGTGAAGGCCGTCGGTAACGTTCTGGGCAAGGCGCAGCACCGCGTCGGCGCACAGGAAGCCCTCAGGCAGGGAAATCCGCCGGTTGGCGGAATCGTCCAGCGTCCGCTCCAGCCACTGGGTGGAGGCGGTCATGGGGGCGTTCAGCGCATCGGCCATCAGGTACCGGGACAGGGAGCAAATTCGCTCGCAGCGCATGGGATTGCGCTTGTAGGGCATGGCGGAGGAACCGATCTGATTCTTCTCAAAGGGCTCCTCCACCTGCCGGTCGTGCTGCAGCAGGCGGATGTCGTTTGCCATCCGGTAGCAGCTCTGGGCAATGGAGGACAGTACATTCAGAATCCGGCTGTCCAGCTTCCGGGGGTAGGTCTGGCCGCAGACGGCAAAGCACTTGGTAAAGCCAAAGTCGGCGGAGATCATCCGGTTCATTTCGTCAATTTTGGAAGTATCTCCGTCAAACAGATCCAAAAAGCTTGCCTCGGTACCGGTGGTTCCCCGGCAGCCCAGGAATTTCATGCTGCTGATGACAAAGTCCAGCTCTTCCAGATCAGCCAGCAAATCCTGCATCCACAGGGTAGCCCGCTTTCCCACCGTGACCAGCTGAGCCGGCTGATAGTGGGTATAGCCCAGGGTTGGCATGGCTTTATAGGTGTCGGCAAACTGGGAAAGATTTGCCAGCACCTTCAGAAGCTCTCCCCGGAGGTACTTCAGGCCGTCCCGGTAGAGAACGATGTCCGCATTGTCCGTGACATAGCAGCTTGTCGCGCCCAGGTGGATGATACCGGCAGCGTCGGGTGCCGCCTTTCCATAGGTGTAGACATGAGCCATCACGTCGTGACGAACCTCTTTTTCCCGTGCGGCGGCGCATTCGTAGTCGATGTCGGTCACATGAGCCTCCAGCTGAGCCACCTGCGCTGGGGTAATGGGAAGCCCCAGTGCCATTTCCGCCTTTGCCAGGGAAATCCAGAGCTTACGCCAGGTCCGGATCCGGGTGTCCATGGAGAACAGCTTCAGCATGTAGTCCGAAGCGTAACGGGAGCTTAAGGGGGATTCGTATTTATCTGTCATGACTTACCTCTCTCAGCGCAGAATGATGCTGTCCCGCTCAGGTCCCACGGAAACATAGCCGATGCGGCAGCCGATGGCGGCTTCCAGATATTCCACATACTTCCGAGCCTGAACGGGCAGATTCTCCCAGGTGCGCACGCCGGAAATGTCACATTTCCAGCCATCCATGTACTCCATGACAGGCTCGGCGTCATTCAGCAGGGCAGGGAAGGGAAACTCGTCGGTGATCCTGCCGTTCAGCCGGTAGTGAGCGCAGACGGGAATCCTGTCCATATAGCTGAGCACATCCAGCTTGGTCAGGGCGATGTTGGTGGCACCCTGGCACTGAACGCCGTAGCGGGTGGCCACGATGTCCACCGGACCCACCCGGCGGGGACGGCCGGTTTTCGCGCCGTACTCAAAGCCCGCCTGGCGCAGCGCCTCGGCCTCATCGCTGAACATTTCACATACGAAGGGGCCTTCGCCCACACAGCTGGAGTAGGCCTTCACCACGCCGATGACCTCATCGATCTTCACACTGGGCAGACCGGAGCCAACGGGGGCATAGGCCGCAATGGGGTTGGAGGAGGTGGTATAGGGATGGATGCCGTAGTCTAAGTCCCGCAGAGCACCCAGCTGAGCCTCGAAGAGGATCTTCCTTCCGTCCTTCTGAGACTGGCGCAGATAAACACCGGTGTCACGGATGAAGGGCTTGATCCGATTGCAGAAATTATCAATCCAGGCCTCCAGTTCCTCCATGGTCACGGGCTTTGCGCCGTAAATCCGGGTCAGGGTCAGATTCTTCCATTCCATCAGATCCTGCAGATGCTCCCGCAGATGCTCAGGATACAGCAGTTCCCCGGCAAGAATGGTCTTTTTTGCGTACTTGTCAGCATAGAAAGGGGCAATGCCCTGCTTGGTGGAACCAAACTTCTTGTCTGCAAGTCTGGCCTCCTCCAAACCGTCCAGCTCCCGGTGCCAGGGCATCAGCAGGGAAGCCCGGTCGCTGATTATCAGATTCTCCGGGGTGATGGCCACGCCCTGGGAAGTGGTCTGCTCGATCTCCTTCCAGAGATTTTCCGGATCCAGGGCAACACCGTTGCCCAGCACATTCATAACACCTTTCCGGAAGATACCGGAGGGCAGCAGATGCAGGGCGAACTTGCCGTACTCATTGACAACGGTGTGGCCGGCGTTGCCGCCGCCCTGATAACGAACCACGATGTCATAGTCCTGGGTCAGAAGATCCACCATCCGCCCCTTGCCTTCATCGCCCCAGTTGATTCCTACGATTGCAGCGTTTCCCATTTCCGCGTCCTCCTTACAGGTGCTCTTCCAGACGGCGCATGATCTCGGCGTAAGCCTCTTCCACGCCGCCCATATCCCGACGGAAGCGATCCTTATCCAGCTTCTCATGGGTCTTGGAGTCCCACAGGCGGCAGGTGTCGGGGCTGATCTCGTCGGCCAGGACGATGGTGCCGTCGGAAAGACGGCCAAACTCCAGCTTGAAGTCCACCAGGGTCACGCCGCAGCTGAGCCAGAAGGCCTTCAGCAGCTCGTTGACCTTCAGAGCGTAGGTACGAATGGTTTCAATTTCCTGAGCGGTAGCCAGCTTCAGAGCCAGCGCGTGGCTGGTATTGAGCAGAGGATCGCCCAGCGCGTCATTCTTATAAGAGAATTCAAAGGTGGGCTGATCAAACACGATGCCTTCCTCCACACCGTAGCGCTTGGCAAAGGAGCCGGCGGAAATGTTGCGGACAATGACCTCCAGGGGCACGATCTGCGCCTTCTTGACCAGGGTCTCCCGGTCGCTGAGTTCCTTGACAAAGTGGGTGGGAATTCCATTTTTTTCCAGCATTGCCATGAGCCGGTTGCTCATTTTGTTGTTGATGACACCCTTTCCGACGATGGTGCCCTTCTTTAGTCCGTTGAACGCGGTGGCATCATCCTTGTATGCCACGATCAGAAGCTCAGGGTCATCGGTGGTGAATACCTTCTTGGCTTTTCCTTCGTACAGCTGCTCTTTCGGTTCCATGTTGTTTCCTCCTGATTATTTTCCGCTGTCACCGTAGTTGGACAGTACCCGGGCGGAGGGATCTGTGACATTGCAGCCCTCCCAGTCCTTATTCGGCATCCAGAAATCCACGATCATATTGCCTTGACCGGGGTAATACTTCTCGAAAATTTCACGGTAAAGCAGAGATTCCTTGGTGAACGGTTGCGCGTGGGTATACTTCTGACGCTTCTGCTCAAATTCCGCCTGGGTATAACAGCTTTCCGCGTAGGCCTTCAGGTAGTCCACCATGGAGTGACCCACCGCGTCGGAGAAGGCCGCCTTCTCCCGCCACAGAATGTCGTGGGGAAGATAGGTGCCGTCGTCGAAGGCGTGACGCAGTAAATATTTACCCTTATGGTATTTGTTGAGCTTCAGCTCCGGGTTCACCGCCATCACATACTTCACAAAGTCCAGGTCGCCGAAGGGCACCCGGGCTTCCAGGGAGTTGACGCTGATGCACCGATCTGCACGGAGCACATCGTACATATGAAGCTCCCGAATCCGCTTCTGGGCTTCCTGCTGGAAGGCTTCCGCAGACGGGGCGAAATCCGTGTACTTATAGCCGAAGAGCTCATCGGAGATTTCGCCGGTCAGAAGCACCCGAATATCCGTATTCTCATGAATGTACTTGCACACCAGATACATACCGATGCTGGCGCGGATGGTGGTGATATCAAAAGTCCCCAGTAATTCTATCACATTTTCCAGCGCATGCAAGACATTTTCCTTAGAAATTATGACTTCGGTGTGATCCGAGTGAATAAAATCTGCTACCTCCTTGGCGTATTTCAGATCAATGGCGTCTCCGGACATGCCAATTGCGAAGGTTCTGATGGGCTTTTTGCTCTCCCTGGCGGCGATTGCGCATACCAAAGAGGAGTCCAGGCCGCCGCTGAGCAGGAAGCCGACCTTGGCATCCGCCACCAGCCGCTTGCGCACACCGGCCACCAGCTTGTCGTGGATATTCCGACAGACGGTCTCCAGATCGTCGTCGAGATACTGATCCACGGCGGCGATGTCCCGATAGCAGACAAATTTCCCGTCCGCGTAATAATATCCGGGCGGGAAGGGGAGAATTTCACCCACCAGACCCAGCAGATTCTTCGGCTCGCTGGCGAACACAATGGTGCCCGCGGTGTCGTAGCCGTAGTACAGGGGCCGGATTCCGATGGGATCCCGGGCGGCGATGAACTGCTTCGTTTCGCCGTCGTAGAGGATGCAGGCGTATTCCGCGTCCAGCATATCAAACATTTTAACGCCATACTTCCGGTAAAGGGGCAGCAGTACCTCGCAGTCGCTGTCGCTCTGGAAGGTATAGCTGTCTTTCAGCTCCTGGCGGAATTTCTCGAAGCCGTAAATTTCGCCGTTGCACACCACAGCGCTTGACTCCAAAGTAAAGGGCTGCATCCCCTCCGGGTGCAGACCCATAATGGCCAGGCGGTGAAAACCAAGGACTCCACCGCCGACCTCCAGAATCCGGGAATCGTCCGGGCCACGGGAAATGGTGCGGTCAAAGCCCCGCCGGAACGCTGCCATGTTCAGGGGTCTTCCGCAATAACCGATAATTGAACACATATCTATATTTCCTCCTAAAAACAAACCCATGGGAGAGCCGAAAAATTCGACTCTCCCGCAGGTGATTATTTTATTATTCTACATCCTGGAGGGCATCGAAGCCCTCTTCACCGGTGCGAACCTTCACAACGTTCTCCACATCGTAGACAAAGATCTTGCCGTCGCCGATATGGCCGGTATACAGAACGCGCTTCGCGGTCTCAATAACCGCGCGAACGGGAACCTTGCTGACGACGATGTCCACCTGCACCTTGGGCAGAAGGCTGGCCTCCACGGGAACGCCCCGGTAGAACTCCTGCTTGCCCTTCTGGACGCCGCAGCCCATGACGTGGGACACGGTCATGCCGGTGATACCGATGCCCATCATGGCGTTCTTCAGCCGCTCCAGACGAGCCTCCTTGCAGATAATCTCCACCTTGGTCAGCTTGGGTCTGTCGTCGCTGAACACAGGCATTTTCTTCACGGGTATGGCCTCGGCAGCGGGGGTATCGCCGGTGACCACCGCAGGGACTTCCTCAAAGGTGGAATCCGGCAGCATGGCAAATCCGGCATAAGCGGAGGGAAGACCGTGCTCGGTAGCGTCCAGACCGGTGATTTCCTCTTCCGCGGACACCCGCAGGCCGATGGTTGCCTTGATTGCCAGGAAGGTCAGGGTGATGGTGACGACCGTCCAGGCGGCTACGGTCACAAAGCCCAGCAGCTGCAAGCCCAAAAGCTGGAAGCTGCCGCCGTAGAATAGGCCTTCAATGGTCTCGCCGGAGGCATTGGCGATGGAGTAGCCAGGAGCGGTGCTGGTTGCGAACAGGCCTACGGCGATGGTGCCCCAGATGCCGTTCAGGCAGTGGACAGCCACGGCACCCACGGGATCGTCAATTCGCAGCACATTGTCCAGCAGCCACACGCCGAAGACCACCAGCACACCGGAAACCGCGCCGATCACAATAGCGCCGAAGCAGTCGGTGACATCACATCCGGCGGTGATGGCCACCAGACCCGCCAGGGAGGCATTCAGGCACATGGACACATCGGGCTTGCCGTATTTCACCCAAGTGAAGATCATGCACGCCACGGTAGCAACTGCGGGAGCGACGGTGGTGGTGAGGAAAATGGAGCCCAGCTGGCCGACAGAGGTGGCAGCGGCACCGTTGAAGCCGTACCAGCCCAGCCAGAGGATAAACACACCCAAAGCACCCAGGGCAATGCTGTGGCCGGGGAAGGCGTTGACCTTGATGATCTTGCCGTCGGGACCGTGTACGAACTTGCCGATCCGGGAGCCTAACATCTTGGCACCGATGAGAGCGGAGATGCCGCCCACCATGTGGATGGCGCAGGAACCGGCGAAATCGTGGAAGCCCAGGGAAGCCAGCCAGCCGCCGCCCCAGATCCAGTGCGCCTCGATGGGGTAGATCAGGGCGGAAATCACCGCCGAGTACACACAGTAGGACAGGAATCTGGTACGTTCGGCCATGGCACCGGAAACAATGGTCGCGGTGGTGGCGCAGAACACCAGATTGAACACAAAGCTGGAAAAATCGAAGCTTTCATAGGCGGTGAACAGGTCAAAACCTGGCTTGCCGATAAAACCAAGCAGATCCTCGCCCATGAGCAGGCTGAAGCCAATGAGGATGAACACCACGGTGCCGATGCAGAAGTCCATCAGATTCTTCATGATGATGTTGCCGGTATTCTTGGCTCTTGTAAAGCCGGCCTCCACCATGGCGAAGCCTGCCTGCATCCAGAAAACCAGTGCCGCGCCGATCAGGTACCATACGCTCCAAATTTCACTCATATTCTTTACCTCCTGTTTCTATCTAAATATTAGTCACTTCTTCTTTCCGTAAATCGTATTTTATATTTTATGCAATAGCCGCTTTCCGGGAGGGGATGGTCAGTCCCCTCCCACGGGCCGTCCGAGACGACATTTGGCAGCTATAGAAGGGAGCAAAGTTAACGAACGCCGAACAGCAGCTCGCCATAGGTGGGGAAGGGCCAGTACTTTTCGGCGGTCTGGGTCTCAGCCTCGTCGGCCACCGCCCGCAGGGCGGCCATCTTGCCCAGAATGGTATCCCGGATGGCGAAGGACTCTTCCTTCACATCGGAAATACTCTTCAGCTTCAGCAGCGCATCCTCCAGTTCATCCGTCTTGGCGGCGATCTGATCGGTCAGCACGGACAGCTTCTCAATGAGACCCGTCTCGTAGGCGCAGGGGATGCCGGGAGCCACAGCCTTCTTGGCGGCGGCGGTCTTGACAAGCTCGGAAACATAGCCCTCCACCGCGGGAAGGATTTCCTTGCGAGCCATATCGATCATGGTGTTGGCCTCGATGGTCACAGCCTTGCAGTAGTTCTCCAGCATGATCTCGCACCGGGATTCCAGCTCGGCAACGGAGAAGACCTTGTGGGCGGTGAGCATATCCACATTCTTCTTATCCAGCAGATGGGGCATACAGTCGGGAGTGGTGGGGTAGTTGCACAGACCCCGCTTCTCGGTGGCCTCCTTGATCCAGGCCTCGTCATAGCCGTTGCCGTTGAAGAGGATCCGCTTGTGATCCTTGATGGTCTTGCGGATCATCTCGTGCAGGGTGCTCTCAAAATCCTCCGCGCCCTCCAGCCGGTCGGCGTAAATCTTCAGGGATTCCGCCACGGCGGAGTTGAGCATCATGTTGGCGCAGGCAATGGAGTTGGAGGAACCCAGCATCCGGAACTCGAACTTATTGCCGGTGAAGGCGAAGGGAGAGGTACGGTTCCGGTCGGTGGTGTCCCGGGCGAACCGGGGCAGAACGTCCACGCCCAGCTTCATGGTGGTCTTCCTGGTTCCGGCGTAGGGGGTGTCAGATTCGATGGCATCCAGAATGCCCATCAGCTCGTCGCCCAGGAAGATGGAGACTACGGCGGGAGGAGCCTCGTTGGCGCCCAGCCGGTGATCGTTTCCGGCGGTGGCCACGGAAATCCGCAGCAGATCCTGATAATCGTCCACGGCCTTGATGACCGCGCACAGGAACAGCAGGAACTGGGCATTTTCGTAGGGGGTCTCGCCGGGGGACAGCAGGTTCACGCCGGTGTCCGTGGCGATGGACCAGTTGTTGTGCTTGCCGGAGCCGTTCACACCGGCGAAGGGCTTCTCATGGAGCAGGCACACCAGGCCATGCTTGGCGGCAACCTTCTGCATGATCTCCATGGTCAGCTGGTTGTGGTCGGTGGCCACGTTGGTGGTGGTGTAGATGGGAGCCAGCTCATGCTGGGCGGGTGCCACCTCGTTGTGTTCGGTCTTTGCCAGAACGCCCAGCTTCCACAGCTCCTCATTCAGGTCAGCCATGTAGGCGGCGACTCTGGGCTTGATGACGCCGAAATAGTGGTCGTCCATTTCCTGTCCCTTGGGGGGCTTGGCACCGAAGAGGGTACGGCCGGTGTAGATCAGATCCTTGCGCTTGTTGTACATCTCCCGATCTACCAGGAAGTACTCCTGCTCGGGACCCACGGAGGTACGGACGCAGGACACGTCCTTATTGCCGAACAGCTTCAGAATCCGCATGGCCTGCCGGTTCAGAGCCTCCATGGAGCGAAGCAGGGGGGTCTTCTTGTCCAGAGCCTCGCCGCCGTAGGAGCAGAAGGCCGTGGGAATGCACAGGGTCTTGCCCTTGATGAAGGCGTAGGAGGTGGGATCCCAGGCGGTGTAGCCTCTGGCCTCGAAGGTCGCCCGCAGGCCGCCGGAGGGGAAGCTGGATGCGTCCGGCTCACCCTTGATCAGCTCCTTGCCGGAAAAATCCATAATCACGCCGCCGTCGGGAGCCGGGGAAATGAAGCTGTCGTGCTTTTCCGCGGTGATGCCGGTCAGCGGCTGGAACCAGTGGGTGTAGTGGGTGGCACCGTTGGCCACCGCCCAATCCTTCATGGCGGAGGCCACGGCATTGGCCACGCTGGCGTCCAGCTTCGCGCCGTGATCGATGGTCTTGCGCAGGGACTGGTAGACCTCAGAACTCAGATTCGCCTTCATCACCCGATCGTCAAACACCAGACAGCCGAAATAATCAGAAACAGTACCCATAATATTACACCCCTTCTATTTTGTCAGAAATCAAACAGAAGGCAAGGGTGTCGAAGCCGCTCGGCTTCAAGACATCCTTGCCTTATGGGCGCATTGTACACTACTTGCGGCCATTTGTCAACACCCTGCACAAAAAATATTTTTTTGCTTTAGGCAGATTGACAAGCCGCTTTTCGTCGAATATAATTTTTCCAAACAATTCCGTCGGCGGATTCTGCCGAAAGCCCGGATTCCGGAAAGGAAGGGTAGTATGAAATACACGCCCCAGGAAGTCATGCAGTATATCCAGGAGGAGGATGTGAAATTCATCCGCCTTGCCTTCTGTGATGTGTACGGCTGCAATAAGAATATTTCCATCATGCCCCAGGAGCTGGAGCGGGCCTTTGCGTACGGCATCGCCATCGACGCCTCCGCCATCGCGGGCTTCGGCGATGAGGCTCACTCCGATCTGTTTCTCCGTCCGGATCCGGCTACCCTTTCCGTGCTGCCCTGGCGGCCGGAGCATGGCCGGGTAGTGCGGATGTTCTGCTCTGTTACCGACCAGCAGGGAACGCCCTTTGTCCACGACTGCCGGAGTATTCTCAAGCAGGCCATTGCCGACGCAGCCCAGGCGGGGTTTGCCTTTTCCTTCGGCTCGGAGCTGGAATTCTACCTGTTCCGGCTGGACGAAAACGGAGAGCCGACCCACATTCCCTATGACCAGGCCACCTACATGGATGTGTCCCCGGACGACAGGTGCGAAAACGTCCGCCGGGAAATCTGCCTGACATTGGAGCGGATGGGCATCCGTCCGGAATCCTCCCACCACGAGCAAGGGCCTGGCCAGAACGAAATTGACTTCCGCTATTCCGATGCCCTCACCGCTGCGGACAATGCGGTGACCTTCCGGACGGTGGTCAAAACCATCGCCGCGGGCAACGGCCTCTACGCGGACTTTTCTCCCAAGCCTCTGCCCGATCAGCCCGGCAGCGGCTTCCATATCAATATGTCCGTGAAAGGTCCGGGAGAAGACCGGATGCACCACATGATGGGCGGTATTCTGGAGCGTGTGTCGGACATGACCCGGTTCCTGAATCCCTGTCCCCAGTCCTATAACCGGCTGGGTGCCTTCAAGGCTCCCAAGTATATTTCCTGGTCGAACAACAACCGCTCCATGCTTATCCGCATTCCGGCGGCGGCAGGGGAGTACCGCCGGGTGGAGCTTCGCTCTCCGGACTGCGCCGCCAATCCTTATCTGGCCTTCGCGTTACTCATCTGGGCGGGTCTGGACGGCATTCAGAACCGGATCGACCTTCCGGAGAAGGCCAACGTGAACCTGTATACCGCCGAACCCCAGGACATCGGGGACATGGAGACTCTGCCCCTTTCTCTGGGCGCGGCCACCAGACGGGCGGAGGAAAGCGCGTTCATCCGAGCCCATCTTCCGGAGTCCCTGATTGCTTGCTACCGCAGCTAAGAGAAAAGAAACAGAACGAAAAGGGGGAGGACACATGCTGTTCAGCGGGGATACCTACAGTGTGCTGGTGGTTTCCGGACAGCAGAAGCTGAACGAGGCTCTGCGACCCATGCTGCCTTCCTCGGAATTTTATCCCGTGTCCTTCTGTACCAACGCGGCGGCAGCCCGCCGGGAGCTGGTTGGGCGCAATTATGACCTGGTCATCATCAACGCCCCTCTGTCCGACGAAAGCGGCACCCGCCTTGCCATCGACACCGGCAATCGGGCGAATACGGTGGTGCTGCTTCTGCTCCGGGCGGAAAGCTACGAGGAGGTGGATGCCCAGGTGACACCTTATGGGGTGTTTACCCTGCAGGTTCCTTTTCCCGCAAGTGCCCTTCGTCAGGGGCTTAAGTGGATGATGGCCGCACGGGAGCGTCTGCGGAAAATGGAGACGAAAAATCTGTCCATTGAGGACAAAATGGAGGAAATCCGCCTGGTCAACCGGGCAAAATGGATTCTCATCGAGCAGCTGAAAATGACCGAGGCGGAGGCTCACCGACACATCGAAAAGCAGGCTATGGATCGGTGCTCCTCCAAAAAGGACATCGCCTTGGCGATCATTCATACATATACCTGATCCAAAGCCCTTCGGGACGCAAAAAACAGTTGTATTATTCTGGATTTGTGGTACAATAAACAAAAGTATGTCGTGCCGGCGGCACGGCGAGCATATAGGAGGTAAATCCAATGGCAGACGTAAAGCAGTACATTACTCACGCCCAGGAGGGCGGGAGTGTTATGATTTCCGAGGACGTGGTGTCCACCATCGTTGAAAACACCCTGACGGAGATTGACGGCGTGGTCAGGGGCGGTGCCGAGGTCATCGGGAAGAAGAGCTGGGGCAAGGGCGTCCGGATCCGCATTGAGGATGATGACACTCTGACCATCGGCTGCAATATTATCGTTCGCTATGGCGAGTCCGTTATCAGGATAGCCCAGACCGTTCAGGAGGCCATCACCGCTGCGGTAGAGTCCGTCACCGGTGTGAAGGTCAAGGACGTGGACGTGAATGTCTGCGGCATTGCCCGCAAATAAGGGCTTTGATATGACGAGAGGAAATGCCAGAGAACTGGCACTGCATCTGATCTACGGACGTGTCTTCACCGGCGAGGAGCCGGAAAACGTCATCGCCACCCGGCTGGATAAGGAATACTACCCGAAACTTGCCCAGGAAACCGATGTCTACGCCGAGCGGCCCAGCCGGGCTCAGCTGCGCTACATCGACACGGTGGTCACCGGCGTTGCCAACCGGGAGGAGGAGCTGGACGAGCAGATCCGCAGGTTCTCCATCGGCTGGGACATCAGCCGGATTTCCAGGTTGGCCCGGTGCATTCTCCGGCTGGCCATCTTCGAGATTCTCTATGTGGACGACGTGCCTGCAGGTGTTGCCGTGTCCGAGGCGGTGCGCATTGCCAAGAAATATCACGACGACGATACCGGTGCCTTCATCAACGGAATCTTAGGCAGCTTTGTCCGGAGTCTGCCCGCCGCCGAAGCCGAGGAAGCGAAATAATGGGTGTCGTCGGGATCGATACCAGCAACTACACCACCTCCATTGCCTTCTTTGACGGCGTGGGTGGGGAGAACTGCTCCAGGCTGCTGCCCGTGAAGTCCGGGGAGCTGGGTCTGCGGCAGTCCGATGCGGTATTTGCTCACATCAAAAGCCTGCCGGAGCTTTCCGGCAGGCTGTTTTCCCATATTGGGAAGACTCCGGTCACGGCGGTGGGGGTCAGCACCCGCCCACGGGCGGTGGAGGGCAGCTATATGCCCTGCTTCCTGGTGGGTCTTTCCCACGCAAGGCTTCTGGCCGAGGCACTGCGTGTGCCCCTTGTGGAGGTTTCCCACCAGCAGGGTCATGTGGCGGCCTCCCTGTGGAGCGCGGGGCATCTGGAGCTGATGGATAAGCCTCACCTTGCCTGGCACCTGTCCGGCGGTACCACGGAGCTGCTTCTCGTGGAGCCGGAGGGAAAGCTGGTAAACTGCATGAAGATCGGCGGCACGTCTGATATTTCCGCCGGTCAGCTCATTGACCGCACCGGCCAGCTTTTAAGGCTGCCTTTCCCATCGGGAAAACACCTGGATGCCCTGAGCCGGGAAGCGGCGGGAAAGGACTTCTTCCGGGTCAGGTGTAAGGACATGACCTTCTCCTTCTCCGGAGTGCAGAACAAGGTGCAGCAGTATTTTGAAGCAGGCGGTGATCCGGCGGAAACCGCGGCCTTCGCTCTGCGCTGCGTTGCTTACGGGGTTTTCCAGGCCACAGAGCAGGCACGCAAGGCCTATCCGGGCTTGCCGGTGGTGTTTTCCGGCGGCGTAGCCTCCAATTCGCTGCTTCGGCAGGTTTTGGAGCCACTGAACCCGATTTTTGCCCAGCCCCAGTTTTCCACGGACAACGCCATGGGCGTAGCCGTGCTGGCAAGCCGCTGTACGGAGGTGTAACCATGGAGCAGCAGGTGCTTTCCATTACCCAGCTCAACGAATACATCCGGGGTCGGATGGACGCCGACCCTTTACTCAATACCGTAGCTGTCCGGGGGGAAATCAGCAACTATAAGCAGTACCCTTCCGGCCACCACTATTTTACCCTGAAGGACGAGGCCAGTGCTCTGCGCTGCGTCATGTTCAAGGGCAACGCCCTGCGGCTCCGGTTCCGGCCGGAAAACGGCATGAAGGTCATCGCCGTCGGCAAGGTCTCCGTGTACCCCAGGGACGGAGCCTATCAGCTTTACTGCGTGTCATTGACCGTGGACGGCGTGGGCGACCTGTACGTTGCTTTTGAGCAGCTGAAAAAGAAGCTGGCGGCTCAGGGTCTCTTTGATCCGGCGCACAAGAAGCCTCTGCCCAGATATCCCGGCAGAATCGGCATTATCACCAGCTCCGCCGGGGCGGCGGTGCATGACATGCTGCGGATTCTGAACAAGCGTTACCCCTTGAGCCGGGTATACCTGCTTCCCGTCCGGGTGCAGGGCGCCCAGGCTCCCGGAGAGATTGCCTCCGCAATCCGCTATGCCAATTACTACCAGTTGGCAGACCTTCTGATCGTAGGCCGGGGCGGCGGCTCCATGGAAGATCTGTGGGCCTTTAACGATGAGCAGGTGGCCTTGGCCATTTACCAATCCCAGATTCCGGTGATTTCCGCGGTAGGCCATGAGCCGGATGTGACCATTTCCGACTATGTGGCCGACCTTCGGGCGGCAACGCCCTCCAACGCGGCGGAGCTGGCAGTACCCGACCGGGACGCTTTGCGCCAAAGCCTGGACGCTCAGGTGAGCACCATGGCCGCTGCCCTGACCCGGCAGCTCAAGGCCTCCCGGCAGCATCTGAGCGCTCTGGCCGCCTCGCCCGCTCTGCAAAGTCCCACGGGCTATTTAGAGCAGCGGGCGCAGCAGGTTTTGCTTCTGAAAAACCGACTGATCTCCGCCCAGAATCAGAGCATTGCCGTGAGAAAGCAGAAGTATATTGCCGCCGCCGCCAAGCTGGACGCCATGAGTCCGCTGAAGGTGCTCATCCGGGGCTATTCCATGACCCAGCGGGAGGACGGCACCGTGGTTCGCTCCGTTTCCCAGGTGGAGCCGGGGGAGCGGGTGCGGATTTCTTTGGAGGACGGCACGCTGCGAGCTACCGTCATGAATAAGGAGGCAAGAAAATGAATTCCGAAAATCAGACCTTTGAAGCATCCATGGCTCGCTTAGAGCAGATCGTCCGGGCAATGGAGCGGGGAGACGTGGCTCTGGAAGAGTCCCTGAAGCTGTTTCAGGAGGGCACGGAGCTGGTGCGAAATTGCCAGAAGCTTCTGGACGATGCTCAGCTGCAGGTGAAGAAAATCATGGCAGGGCCTGACGGAAGCCCCCAGGAGGAGGCCTTCGGCGATGAAATTTGAGGAGAAAACTCAGGCTTACCGGGAAATGATCGAAAGCTATCTTGCCTCCATCTACGCCCCCTTTACGGCGGAACCTCAGAAGCCCATTTTCGAGGCGGCCAACTACAGCTTGCTGGCCGGAGGTAAGCGGCTGCGACCCATTCTGGCTCTGGAATTCTGCCGGATGTGCGGCGGGGAGCCGGAAAGAGCCCTGCCCTTCGGGGCGGCGGTGGAGATGATCCATACCTACAGCCTGATTCACGATGATCTGCCCTGCATGGACAACGACGATTACCGCCGGGGTCGCCTGACCAATCACAAGGTTTACGGCGAGGGCATGGCCGTGCTGGCAGGGGACGCTTTGCTCACCGACGCTTTTGCCGTGGCTACCAGAGCGGAGCTTCCGGAACCCGGAAAAATCGGGGAAGCCATTGCGGCCTTAAGCGAGTGCGCCGGGTCTCTGGGCATGATCGGCGGTCAGGTGCTGGATATCATGAGCGAGCAGCGGCAGTGTACGAAGCAGGAGGTTCTGGACATCCAGAGCCGGAAAACCGGAAAGCTGATCACCGCTCCCTGCGTCCTGGGTGTCATCGCCGGCGGGGGAACGGAAGCCCAGAAGGAAGCCGCCGCCCGGTTCGCGGCACTGCTGGGTCTGGCCTTCCAGATTCGGGACGACATGCTGGATGTGATCGGCTCCCAGGCGGAGCTGGGTAAGGCCACGGGCATGGACGCGGAGAAAAACACCTTCGTCCGGCTCTACGGTCTGGACAAGTGCGCGGAGCTGGTGGAGCGGTACACCCAGGAGGCCGTTGCCGCCCTGGATGCCTTCCAGGACAAGGACTACCTGGCGGCTCTGGCGAAGAGCCTGACTGACCGGAGAACCTGAATGGTTTCCGAAGCGTTATACGGCGTGCTTTTAAGCCATCAGGATATTGCCTATCGGGATATGCAGCGCAGGCTCATACCTACCGTTGACCCGGAGACGATTCTTGGCGTGCGTACCCCGGTTCTGCGGCAGCTGGCACGGGAGCTGGAGGATGCGGATGCCTTCCGGGAGAAACTGCCTCACCGATATTTTGAGGAAAATCAGATCCATGCGTTCCTTCTGGGGCAGGAAAAGCATTTTGACGGTGCCATCCGGGCGGTGGAAGCCTTCCTCCCGTTTGTAGACAATTGGGCTACCTGTGACCAGCTGCGCCCCAAGGCCTTCCGGGATCACGAAAAGCTGCTGCCGCGGATTTCCGAGTGGCTGGAATCCCCAGGGTCATACACCGTCCGCTTCGGTCTGGGGATGCTCATGTGTCATTTCCTGGACGGAGACTTCCGTCCGGAGCTTCTGGAGCTGGCCGCCTCCGTGCGCCGGGAGGAATACTATGTGAAAATGATGGTGGCCTGGTACTTTGCCACGGCTCTTGCCAAGCAGTACGCGGCGACGCTGCCTTACATCACCCACCGCCGCCTGGAGCCGTGGACACACAATAAGACCATCCAGAAGGCCATGGAGAGCTTCCGGGTACCCCAGGCGCATAAGGAATTTCTGAAGGCCTGTCGAATGAAATTGTAAATCTGTTAAAACTGCCGGAAGAATCTTCGCTTTCCGGCAGTTTTCTCTTGACTTTTTCCGTATATTCGCATATAGTAACCCCAGGATAAAAGGGAGTAGGGGGCGGTGCTGCCGCCGCATGGTCTCGTCATCACGGCGAACGCCCGGGGTCATGCTTGACGCTTGAGACTTTTATCACAGTTCTGTGCTGTGATAGGGGTCTCTTTTTTGATCCTCTTTCACGGCAAAGAAGGAGGAAATGTATGGAAATTCTGTCTTTATTCGCAAACTTTGCCAACGTGACACCTCAGATGGTGCTCATGTGGGTCATCGGCGGACTGCTTATTTACCTGGCCATTGCCCGGAAAATGGAGCCGAGTCTGCTGCTTCCCATGGGCTTCGGAGCCATCCTCGTGAACCTGCCTCTGTCCGGTGCCATCACCCAGGGGGAGGTGGAGGGAGTCTTAAGCGTCCTGTTCCAGGCGGGCATGGCAAACGAACTGTTCCCGCTGCTGCTGTTCATCGGCATTGGTGCCATGATCGACTTTGGCCCTCTGCTGGAAAAGCCCTGGCTGCTGCTGTTTGGCGCCGCTGCGCAGTTCGGCATTTTCCTGACCCTGGTGCTGGCCGGGTTCTTCTTTGATCTGCGTGACGCGGCCTCCATAGCAATCATCGGTGCCGCCGACGGACCTACCGCCATTTTTGTGGCCAACGTCCTGGGCTCCAAATACTTGGGAGCCATCATGGTGGCCGCTTACAGCTACATGGCACTGGTGCCCATTGTCCAGCCGCCGGTAATCCGTCTTGTGACCACAAAAAAGGAGCGGCTCATCCGGATGCCCTATCAGAAGGGAAAGGTCAGCCGCCTGACCCGAATTCTGTTTCCCATCCTCGTGACTATGATCGCCGGGATCGCCGCCCCGGCCAGTGCCAGCCTGGTTGGTTTTCTGATGTTCGGCAATCTTCTGCGGGAGTGCGGGGTGCTGAACGCCCTGTCTGAAACCGCCCAAAGCACCCTGGCAAACCTCATTACCATCCTGCTGGGTCTGACCGTAGCCAGCCAGATGACGGCAGAGCAGTTCGTCCGGCCGGACACCCTGCTGATTCTGGGGCTGGGGCTGGTGGCCTTCGTTGGAGATACCATCGGCGGCGTGCTTTTCGCCAAGCTCATCAACCTGTTCCTGCCGGAGGGCAAGAAGATCAACCCCATGATCGGCGCGGCGGGCATCTCCGCCTTCCCCATGAGCGGCCGGGTGGTGAACCAGATGGGGCTTCAGGAGGACAATCAGAACTTTTTGCTCATGTATTCCGTCAGCGTCAACGTTTCCGGCCAGATCGCCTCGGTGGTGGCCGGCGGCCTGATTCTTACGTTGATGGGTTATTAAGGAGGTTGATTTTATGCTGTATCCCGACGCTTTGACCCAGACCCTTCCCATGCTGGGAAAGGGCATGGCAGGCATTTTCCTGGTCATCGGTGCCATCGCCGGTGCCACCTGGCTGCTGAATAAGCTGACATCGAAATAAAGGCACTCAGACGCAAACGAACCAGGCGGTTCAACAGGCCGCCTGGTTCGTATCCTATTCAAAGCAGCTCTGCGATTTCCCTCACCAGCCGTTCGGTCTCCGGCCAGCCGATGCAGGGGTCAGTGATGGATTTGCCATAGACCCCCTCGCCGATTTTCTGACAGCCGTTTTCTAAGTAAGACTCGATCATAAAGCCCTTGACCATGGAACGGATCTGGGCACTGTGCCGACAGGTATAGAGCACGTCCTTGCAGATTCTTGGCTGCTGATCGTACTTTTTGGCGGAATTGGAGTGATTGGTGTCCACGATCAGAGCCATATTCCGCAACCCCTTGGCCTGGTAATTCTGGTACAGATGCTCCAAGTCCTCGTAGTGATAGTTGGGGATGGCTTCGCCGTGCTTGTTTACATAGCCCCGTAAAATGGCATGGGCCAGGGGATTGCCGGTGGTGTCCACCTCCCAGCCACGATAGATGAAGGTGTGCCCGCTTTGGGCGGCCATGATGGAATTGAGCATGACGGAAATATCTCCGCTGGTGGGATTCTTCATGCCAACCGGCACGGCAATGCCGCTGGAGGTCAGCCGGTGCTCCTGGTTTTCCACGCTTCTGGCTCCCACGGCCACATAGGCAAGCAAATCGGAAAGGTACCGGTAATTGTCCGGGTAGAGCATTTCGTCGGCGGTGGACAGGCCGGTTTCCGACAGCACATTGGTGTGCAGTCGGCGGATGGCAATAACGCCCTGGAGCATGTCCGGCTTGCCTTCCGGGTTTGGCTGATGGAGCAGACCCTTGTAGCCCGCGCCGGTGGTGCGGGGCTTGTTGGTGTACACCCGTGGGATCAGCAGGAGCTTGTCCTTCACGATTTCCTGCAAGCTTGCCAGACGATGGCAGTAGTCCAGCACCGCATCCTCCCGGTCGGCGGAGCAGGGGCCGATGATCAGCACCATCCGCCCATCCTTCCCGGTGAAAATGTCCGCAATCTCCCGATCCCTGGCCTCCTTGATTTTGGCCAGCTCTGAGGTCAAAGGATACTGCTCCTTGATCTCCTTGGGGACGGGCAGCTTGCGCCTGAAATTCATATTCATTGTAGCTTCTCTTCCTTCTGTCTCTTTTTCCGTATTGTACACCATTTTTCGTCAAAAGGGAAGCCCCAATCGGTGAGGCCGTTTTTCCCATATGGACAAGCGGGGGAATTTGTGATATTCTAGTCTCATCTTCAGCAAAGGAAACGCAACTTATGATACAGAGAAAACAGTTACGAACAGCGGCAGCCCTGACCCTGGCGGCGGCAATCCTTGCCGGACTGTTGGGCGGCTGTTCCCTGAAAAGACGGGTCGCCAAGGAAACGGACGAGACCACCATCGGCATTGACGTAGCCCGGTATCAGGGCACCATCGACTGGGCGGCAGTCTCCAACACGGAGGTGGATTTTGCCATGATCCGGGTGGGCTACCGGGGAAGATCGGACGGAATCATCAAGGAAGACCCCAATGGCCGATATAACCTTCAGGAGGCCGCCAAGGCGGAAATTCCCATGGGAGCCTACTTCTTCTCCACCGCCATCAGCGAAGAGGAGGCTCAGGAGGAGGCAGACTGGGTGGCGGAAACCCTGGCCTGCTACCCCATTACCTACCCGGTGGTCTACGACTGCGAGGGCTTCAAGGAGGAGACCAGCCGCCAGTTTTCCATGACGAAGCAGGAGCGCACCGACGTGGCTCTGGCCTTCCTGGAGGCCATCGAAAAGCACGGCTATGAGGGCATGTTTTATGCCTCCAAGGGGGAGCTGGAGGGAGAGAATGACTGGGAAACCTCCCGCCTGGCAGAGGAATATAAAATTTGGGTGGCTCAGTATCCGGCTCAGCCCTATCCGGACACCCCCGCCTCCACCTACAACGGAACCCACCAGATGTGGCAGTACACCACAAACGGGGAAGTTCGGGGCATCCGCCAGCCTGTGGACATGAACATCGCTTACTTTGGCTACGACGGCATTGAGCCTGCCAAGAGTAAGAAAACCCCGCCGGAGGCAGAGCCGGATGTGGAAGCCATGATGGACTTCGCCGAGGTCAGCGAGCAGGTCACCGCCCGGGACGAGACCAACATGCGCAATATCCCCAGCCAGGGGGATGACAGCGTGGTGCTGTTCACCCTGAAAAACGGGGAGGTTGCCCAGCGGATTGCCGTCAGCACCAGCGGCTGGTCGAAAATTCTCTATGAGGGAAATATCTATTACGCGGTGTCCAGCTATCTGACAACGGATTTGAGCTACACCCCGCCGGATGAGGAAACCCTGGAGCAGGAGGACGGAATTCAGACCCAGTTCACGGCGGTGAACGATGTGGTGACGGCCAAGAATGTGGTGAATTTGAGAAAGCTGCCCAGCGTGGAGCATGAGGACGCTGTGGTGCTGGCTCAGCTTCAGGCAGGGGACACCGCCAACCGGGTGGGTGTCAGCGAAAACGGCTGGTCAAAGCTGGAATACCAGGGCATGACCTGTTACGCCGTCACGAGCTATTTGAAGGTGGTGGGAGAAGGGGAGACCCAGCCCACCCAGGCGGCCGCCTCCACCGCCGAACCGAGCCAGTCCTCCGGTCAGGTTCAGATTCAGACCCAGTTTGAGGACATTCAGGATCAGGTCACAGCCAAGGTGGAGGTGAACCTGCGATCCCTGCCCAGCGTAGAGGATCCTAACTGCGTGGTGGTAGCCACCCTGAAAAACGGCGAGATCGTGACCAGAACCGGCATCAACCGGGACGTAGGCTGGTCGAGAGTGATTTACAACGGACAGACCCTTTACTGCATCAGCAATTATCTGACGGCTGCGGGTCAATAAGGAGATTCCAATGATTACAATCCGACGAGGAACCTGTGAGGATACACAGCGGGTTCTGACATTTCTGGCACAGGTCAAGGCGGAAATGACCCACAAGGAATGGCTCTGCCTGGACACCCCGGAGAAATTCCGGGAGCGGATGGAAAACGGTGCTGCATGGCTGTGGGTTGCCGAGGATGGGGAGAAACTGGCCGGTATCTTTACGGTGGTTTTCCCAGGCACCTCGCCAGTTAATTACGGCTGGCATTTGAATCTTCCTCCGGAAGACCTTGCACGGGTTGTGAATATGGACACGGCGGCAGTTCACTCGGACTACCGGGGTCGGGGTCTTCAGCGCAGGCTCATGCAGGCGGCGGAAAGGGAACTGGAGCCAGGGAAAATTCTCCTGTGTACCATTCACCCGGACAATGTTTACAGTCTGCGCAATGCCCAGTCCCAGGGCTACGAGATCCAGGCGACCCTTCCTATGTACGGCTCCGTTCGACATCTTTTGCGAAAAGACAGCAAATAGCCAAAAATAACTATTGACAAACCGCTTTGCCTGTGGTATCATAAGCAAGTCGTTGAGAGACAGCGTGCATATGGGCGAGTGGTGGAATTGGTAGACTCGCTAGATTCAGGTTCTAGTGTTCACTGCGGACGTGCGGGTTCAAGTCCCGCCTCGCCCACCAAAAGAGACATCCCTTCTGGGGTGTCTCTTTTTTATCGTTAAAGGGAAGGGGAGAGGGGAGACCCTCTGAACCAAAATCGGAGGTGCCGGACATTCGATGAATGCCCGGCATTTTGACATTACCTATTTATAACAATAACGCCCCCAAAAGCAGTCCCACTGCAAAGCAAAGAATCGCTAAAACCAGGTATTCCAGCGGATTTCTTCGGTATTTTACCCGAACGACCCGACGGATCACCGGCTTTTCCACCACCTTTTCGACCTCTACCACCCGATCCTCTTTTTTGACCAGGTTTACCACAATCGGTGCCTCCTGATATACTGGCCGGACACCGGTGGCGAGATACGCTACCTCCGTATCCAGAATGTCCGCCAGCTGGATCAGGTGGATGGTATCCGGGCTGGACTGGTCATTTTCCCATTTGCTGATGGCCTGCCGGGACACGGACAGGGCACTGGCAAGCTGGCCCTGGGAGATGTTCCTTGCCATGCGAAGCTCTGTAATTCTCTCTCCAATCGACATATTTCTACCTCAAAATCTGTCAACTATTAGTTGCTTTTCAAAGATTTATCAACTTTTGTTGAAATCCAGCTTTGAAAGGGGGTTTGCCTCCGCCGCAATCTTCAGCTCAGTGCTTTCAATGTGGGTGTAGATCTGCGTTGTGTTCAGATTCTCGTGACCCAGCACCTCCTGGACGGTCTTTACATCCACGCCGCCGGAGAGCATCATCGTTGCGGCGGTGTGCCGCAGTTTGTGGGCGGAGAACTGAGTGGAGTCCAATCCCGCCTGCAGCAATGCCTTTTTCACCAGCCGATGGACGGCAGTAACGCTGATCCGGTTTTTGTCCCGGGAACCAAACAGTGCCCGATTGTCGGATAGCTCGATTTGCTTTCGTTCCTCCAGATAGGCATCAATGGCCTTCCGGCAGGCAGAGCCGAAGTACACAAACCGCTCCTTGTTGCCCTTGCCAACCACCCGGATCCGATCCTCATAAACATCTGTCAGATTCAGTCCCACCAGCTCGCTTCGCCGGATGCCGCAGTTGAGAAACAACATCAGAATGGCGTAATCCCGCTTTTCATTTTGACCGGAAACGGCCTGCAGCAGAGCCGCCGACTGATCCAGGGTCAGGTACTTTGGCAGGCTCTTTCGCAGCTTGGGATACTCCAGCTCGGCCACGGGATTTTCCTCCAGCTGCTTGGTACGCACCGTCAGATATTTATAAAAGGACTTGATGGAGGACAGCTTCCTGGCTCTTGCAGTGGCCGATATGCCATAATCCGGAGCGGCGGATTCCGGATTCACAGCCCGGTCGTTGGCCAGATAGGACAGGAAGTCAAAAACGTCCGAGGTGTCGATTTCCCGGATGAAGTCAAGACCCACGTCCCGGATGTCGATGCTATTCAGGTCAGTACTCACTGGCATGTCGCCGCGCATAAGCTTGACAAATCGCAGGAACATCCGCAGATCCAGATAGTATTCGGAAATGGTCAGCTGAGATTGTCCCATGATGTTTTCGTGGTAAATAAGAAACTCCCGCAGAATCTGCGGACAATCGGAATATCGCTTCATAAATGCCTCCAAAGCCGCCTGGCTCGCTGTGATAGCTCTATGATAGCACATCTGCACTCTGAACGCAACAAAATTTTTATTTTGTTGCGTTAACTGCGCCAAATAGTATGAAGTCCTCCGGACGGAACTTTATCTTCCCCGGCGGCAGAGCGTCCCCCCCTCTGACAGTCACCCAGTCCGCTTACGGTCACCGGAACCAACAGTGGAAATGGTAAATTTGAAAATCCATCGATTTTTTTCTTTACATTTTTCAATTTTGCGCTAGAATAGAGACGTACCCAAATTGAATGGAGGATCATTTATGAGCGTAAAAAGAATTGGTGTCCTTACCAGCGGCGGCGATGCCCCCGGCATGAACCCCTGCGTCCGGGCTGTCGTCCGTACCGCGCTGTACCATGGTCTGGAATGCTATGGAATACGCCGTGGCTGGAATGGCCTGATTGCCGGTGATGTGGTCAAGCTGGACGAAAAGAGTGTCTCTCACACCATTAACCGTGGTGGTACGATCCTCTATACTGCCCGCAGCAGCGAGTTCATGACCGAGGAAGGCCAGCGTAAGGCCGTGTCTACCTGCAAATTCTTAGGCCTCGACAGCATCATCGCCATCGGCGGCGACGGTACCTTCCGGGGTGCCCGGGCACTGAGCAAGTACGGCATCAACGTCATCGGCATTCCCGGTACCATTGACAATGACATCAGCTGCACCAACTACTGCATCGGCTTCGACACCGCCGCCAATACCGCCATCGAGTGCATCGATAAGCTCCGGGACACCATGCAGTCCCACGAGCGGTGCTCCGTGGTGGAGGTTATGGGACGCAACGCCGGTTATCTGGCCATGTACGTCGGTCTGGCCGTGGGTGCCACTGCTGTTCTGGTGCCTGAGGAGCAGATCGATTTTGAGCGGGACGTGGTGGAAAAAATCCGTAAGGCTCGGCTCAATGGCTTCACCCACTACATGATCGTAGTGGCCGAAGGTGCCGGTAAAGCTACGGACATTGCCGCCAAGATCAAGGATGCCACCGACCTGGATCCCCGTGTGACCGTTCTGGGTCATATTCAGCGGGGCGGCTCCCCTACCGGTCGTGACCGGGTCAACGCCACCAAAATGGGCTATCTGGCGGTGGAGCTGCTGCTCCAGGGCAAGACCAATCGGATCGTCTGTACCCACGACGGCTGCTTCACCGATGTGGATATCGACGAGGGGCTGGCCATGCACAAGAGCATCCAGCCGATGGAGGTCGACGTTCTGGCTGCCATGACCGGCATTTAATCTCCCCCTTTTCTACATTCTATATTCAAAAAAGCGCACTGCCGGAGCAGTGCGCTTTTTTATCTTCCGTGCGAGGGAACCGAAAGACGTGTTCCGTCCCACAGCTGCACATAGTCCGCTTCCCGGATGTCTATGGGACAGTCCAGGGTGTAGGTTGCGGTGCCGTCGGGATCGTAGAACAGCGGATAGGCACCCACCCGAGTGCCGTCCTTCAGTGCCACAAAAGCGTCCTCCAGGCAGCCCCTGCCCAGATAATCCAGAGAACCCGGTTCAAATTTCACATCCATTCCCAAGGCCCGAAGCTTCCAGGATGTCAGCGTGAGGGACACCCCCGGATAGTCCGGACTGTCGACCGTGACCGGCTCCGTCAAAAGCTCTGCCTGCTCCCGGCTCAGGTGGTCGAACACAATTTCAAAGTCCCACTCCCCTTCCTGCAACAGTTTCAGAGGCCCACCAAAGGTGTCTGCTTCCAGATCGGTCAGATGCAGAACATAGGGCACCCCGACCTCAAAGGGCGTTTCCGAAGAAAGAGACTGCTCCAGCCAGAGCAGAATGAAAAAGCTGTTCCCCTCGAGCCCCGAAGACCATACCCCTTGAGCATAGGGACTTTCCTCCTGGGGCGTTCTCCCCTTCCGGAAAAATACGGCTTCCTTACCGGTGCCGTCTGCCAGGGGTCGGGGCAAAAAGCCGACGCTGTACATTTCTTTCAGCCCGGGTCCTTCCAACCGGAGACGAATGCAGGCGGTGCGTTCCTCGGCAAGGGCGGACTCCAGGGTCAGCCGGTAGCGGCCTACGGTCATACTTTGCCCCTCGAGGGGCTGCACGTTTTCCTCAATATACGCGGCTTGCCCCTGGCTGAGGGACTGGCCATTCAGCCGCCCGAAGAAGTCCCGGAACCATTGAGCCTGACTCAGCACCGCATAGGAGCAGCCTGCCAACAGGAGCATTGCGGCCACCAGCACCGCAACGGCGATTCGCCTTCGGCGGCTGGAAAGTGGCCGCTCCGCTTCCTCGTAAAATGCCTCGTCAATGGTGCCCAGGGCTATCAGCAAATCTTTTCCGGTCATGGTGTGATCCCCTCCTGTTCCAGAAAACGGCGCAGCTTCTCCCGGGTTCGCTGCAGCTGCATTTTTACCTTGCTTTCCCTGACGGCGTACCGCTGAGCGATTTCACCAATGGAGTCTCCATAGAGATACCGGCGTAAGAAAATCACCCGGCTTTCCCGGGGCAGCTGCCGCAGAAATCGCTCCAAAGTCTCCTTGATAGAAAGTCTGTCCGGAATCTCCCCTTGCCGGGTGTCTGGAATGCACTGCTCCAGCTCCGCGGTCAGGGTAATCAGCTCCGGATTCCGCTTTTCGGCCTGTCTCCAGTCCAGCCGGTCAAAGGCCAGATTCCGGCAGATCCGCCGGAGAAAGGCGAAAAAGCACCTGGGCCGCTCCGGCGGGATGGTCTGCCAGACCCGAAGGAATGTGTCGCTGACGGTTTCCTCCGCATCCTCCCGACTGCTCAGAATCCGTTCGGCGAGAGCCAACAATGGGCTTCCGTAGGAAGCCCGGGTCTCGGCAATGGCCTGCTGATCCCGGCTCCAGTACAGCTCCAGAATTTTGCTGTCTTCCATGGGGTGCCTCCCTTCGTTCGGTCTTCATCTATACAGACGGAATTGAACTCAAAAAGGTCACATTTTGGGAATAGAACGGTATGAAAAAGGAGTGGCCCCGAAAGGCCGCCCCATCCGATTATGCCTCAGAATAAGTTCATTTCCCTGAGGAGTTCCCCCAGATTTCTGCGTCCGTATATGACTCTCAAAACATAGATCGTCTTGGCATTCCCATCTGGGAAATAGTACATAATATAGTTGCCGACAAGCTTTTTGCGGATGCCCTTGTACGGGAGAAATTCATTGATGACCAGGGAGCCGCTTTCAGGAAACGAACAGGCTTCCTGGATGGCATCCTGTAACTTGTTCAGAAAACCGGTAGCCGCCTGTGGGTTTTCAAGCTGAACGACAATATAGGATACGATTGTGTCCAAGTCTGCTTCCGCTTTGGTGGTCAGCTGATAGCTGAATTCAGACACCATATTTGTCCCTCAGATCGTTCAGGACAGAGGCTCCATCCACCACTCGTCCGGCTTTCACATCCTCCATTCCGGCGATGAGTGCCTGGGCTTCGTACATCTTCCGCATGGTTTGTTCGTAATATTCGATGTCCATGACAACCAGACGACCATAACCGTTTTTCGTAACGTACACCGGGCCATTTTCCTCGGCGCAGCGGCGCTCGACCTCAACAGTGTTTTTCAAATCACGCATGGGAATGATCTGCATGATATCATCTCCTTTCTCGTGGCTATATTATACCCCAAATAGAGCCACAAGTCAAGGATAGCAGCGTGAGTCACATCATTTTACAATGGATGCAGAAACCCCCTCCGTATGTCAAAGCATACGGAGGGGGGCTGATGTTCAAGCCTTAGGATGGCACTTTTCGTAAACCGCCTTCACCTTCTTATCGATCAGGGAGGTATACAGCTGGGTGGAGGAAATGTCGCTGTGACCCATCAGCTCCTGCAAGGCACTGATATCCGCCCCGTTTTCCAGCAGATGTACCGCGAAGCTGTGCCGGAGAGTGTGAGGGGTAATGTCCTTCTCAATCCCGGCCTTGGCCTGGTAATGCTTCAGGATTTTCCAGAAGCCCTGGCGGCTCATCCGGGAACCGCCGATGTTCACGAACAGTGCCCGCTCGGCGGGGTTGGTGGCGATCAGGGAGCGAACCTCGCTGAGGTAGACGCTCAGAGCCTTCTGCGCCGCCGGATACAGCGGGATCACCCGGGTCTTCTTGACACTGGCACAGCGGATAACGCCCATGTCCTGGTTCACGTCGTCCACGTTCAGATCGATGAGTTCGGAAACGCGGATGCCGGTGGCGTACATCACCTCCAGCATGGCCTTGTCCCGGACACCCTTGAAGTCCACGGCTGAGGGCTGGGACAGCAGAAGCTCCACTTCCCTGCCGGTCAGAATCTGAGGCAGCCGTCGCTCGCCCCGATCAACGTGAATCTGACCGGAAACGGGAGAAGCATCCAGGAACCCGGAGGACACGGCGTAGGCGTAGAAGTTTTTCAGACTGGCCAACGAACGGGATACCGTGGCACCGGACTTTCCCTGTTCCTGAAGGTAAGTAAGATACGCACTGATATTCTGTTGCGAGGCTTCCAGAACGCTGCCGCCCAGCCAGCTGTCAAACTGGCGGATATCCCGCAGATAAGAGGACACGGTGTTCACGGAGGCCTGCTTTACCTTAACCAGGTAGTTCTCGTAGGCATGAATCAAATCCAGCATGTAACAGCTTACCTTTTATCCTTTCATAGATTCCATGAGCCGCCAGTAAAAGGGAAAAACGTGACAGTACCCGGCAGCTGCCAGTGCCAGCTGCCCACAGCCGACCGCAGCCAGAGGGATCCGTACCGGCCGGCTCTGCACACACCGCAGCCAAAGCCAGTACAGGGCAGGCAGAGTGCCGTCGCCCAGCAGCAGAAAGCACCGGATAAGCCAGCCCCAGTCCGGAAAGCACGTTATAAGCCCTGCCGATACAAATCCATGAAGGAATGCCTTGGAAAAGCAGATCCCATAGACCAGACAAGGGCAATGAAAAAAAGCCAGAATGGCGGACATTACAAAAGGTAAGAGTGAGACACACAGAAAAGAAACGATCGACACGGGACTTTGCAAAGCCCCGCGCATCAGGGAAGCGGCATCGGCCGAGGGACAGCGGGAATACATAATCCCGCAAGCCATCCCCAAAATCCACACAAATGCAAGCACAAAAGCCGCAGCCTTGCGCCTGCGGGAAGTAACGGCAGACAGTCTTCTAGGCATCCAGGTTCACTTCCTTTCCGGGCAAAATGCCAGCTTACGAAAAAGAGGAACCAGGTGCAAAAGGCGACAAATACAGTCAAGATTTCCATGCCCCCATACTATACTCCATTTCGTACACAAATTCAAGCATTTTTAGCCAAAATTGCTTTTTTTGTCAATATTGACGGATAATTATGTAAACTATTTTATGTCAACCAGCAGTGAAACATTCCTTCAATTCCTTATCATTTTCAACTATTTTCTCTACATATTGGGATTCATGTTGCGGAAATTCACTAAATGTTGGAATTGCAAGTCATCCTGCATTTTGGCAAGCCTAGGTAAATTAAATTTACCTAGGCTTGCCAAACCGGAAAAATCAGCGTCCTTTCCGTCGGTAAGGAGCCGTTCCCCTCCGTTTTTCCCGGCGCAGACCCAGCAGGGCCACGGTGCCGCTGGCCGCCAGAATGATAAGCCCTGTGACCAGCATTCCGTCATACTGCCCTCCGAAGAACAGGGCCGTCAGGGCAATCAGCGTCGCCCAGAACATCACGCCTGCGCCCATGGCGATCATCAGCCGCTGCCGCTTGACGGCATTGACGGAGACGGCGGCGCCCAGCAGCGCGGAGATAAACAAAATGATGAAAATCCCGTAGCCGATCTGCTCCCATTGGAGCCGTTCCCGGCTGATAAGCCCCGCAAGCCCCAGCGACAGAAGAAGCGTCAGCCCCAGGCTGATGCCGTTTCCTAAGGCCAGTCCCTTTGGGATGGACATAGCCCTTCCGGAATTCCACTTTCCGCTCATTCTTACCCCTCCCCTATCTCAATTCTATACCGGCACAGGCAGAAAAAGAACCGGAACCGCGGAAATCACGGCTCCGGTTCTTTCGTTGAATTCAAAGGAAAAGCCCCCGACTGCGCCGGGGGCCTGATTTACACTTCCACGTCCACGTTGGCGGACTTACGCTGCTCCTGAGCCTCCGTCACCGCCCGGAACTTCATTCGGGTATCCCGGACCTCGTTCAGAGCTTTGGAAACCACCTCTTCGGTCTGACGCAGGGACTCGTCCATGTATTCGTTGGCGGCCTTGCGCAGTTGATTGATCCGCTCCTGGGTCTGGGCGATCAGCTCCTCACTGCGTTTCTTGGCCTCGGCGTACACTGCTTCCTTGGTGACCATCTGCTTGGCCTTCTCCTGAGCCTCCCGCAGCACATTCTCCGCCTCCCGGCGAGCCTGGCCTACGATTTCCGTCCGGGATTCCACAATGGCCCGGGACTGCTTGATCTCTCCGGGCAGCTGAGCCAGGATCTCGTCCAGCATGTCCAGCACCCGGTCACGCTCCAGAATGCACTTGTCCGCGGCCAGGGGCATGGAGCGGGCATCCTGCACCATGTCGTACAGCGCGCCGATGATATCCTCCGTATTCCGATCGCTCATTACTATTTCCTCCTTAATGGTTGGCTTTCCTTGTCTCTATTCTAGCCTGAAAATCCGGAATAATTTCAGCGGGAAGCAAATCCGACAGATCCGCGCCATAGGTGCCCAGCTCCTTGATGAGGCTGGAGCTAAGGAACATGAACTTGCTGTCCGCCGTCAAAAACATGGTATCCAGCTCCGGGTTGATCTTCCGATTGACCAGAGCCATCTGAAATTCCGTCTCGAAATCCGACACCGCCCGCAGTCCCTTGACCACCACGCAGCTGCCCCGCCGCCGGGCATATTCCGCCAGCAGCTCCTTGGAAGCGTCCACCTCCACATTGGGAAGGTCACGGGTGACCCGGCGGATCAGCTCCACCCGCTCGTCCTGGGTGAACATGGGGTTCTTGCCGGCGTTTACCATGACGCAGACGATGAGCTTGTCAAAAATCCCGGCGGCTCGACGAATAATATTCAGGTGTCCGCTGGTGACCGGGTCGAAGCTGCCCGGATAAATGGCTGTTTTCATAGTCTTACCGCAGCCCCTCACGCCTTCCGATAAATCGTGAGCAGGGTTTTTCCATACTTATAGTCTCTGGAACGGGTGTAGCCCTCAAATTCCCAGGGCAGCTCCTTCCCCAACGGGCGTTCCGCTATCATTATACCATTGGATTGCAAAATGTCAATTTCTGTAATCCTATTTATTGCGTTTTCCAGATAGGTTTCCGCGTAAGGAGGGTCAAGAAAAATGATGTCGAACCGCTCCCGGCACCGGGACAGGTAGTCCATGAAGTCCGCGCGCACCACGGTTCCGCCGGGAAGCTTCGTCCGGCTTAGGTTTTCCCGGATGAGCCTGCAGGCCTCCTCCCGGGCATCCACAAACACCGCCTGAGACGCTCCCCGGCTGAGAGCCTCAATGCCCAGCTGTCCGGTGCCGCCGAACAGATCCAGCACACTGGCGCCTGGAATGTCAAAGTTGATGATGCTGAAAAGAGCCTCCTTCACCCGATCCGCGGTGGGCCGGGTGAGCATCCCCTCCGGGGTCTTCAGATTCACGCCCCGGGCTTTTCCTGTAATTACCCGCATAATTAACTCCGTTTTTTCTGAAAATGGGAATAGACCGCCCCTGCGGCATCCTTGGGCAGCAGCCGCTCCAGCTCGGGAAGGGTGGCCTGGCCGATGGCGTTCAGGGATTTGAATTGCTTCAGAAGCTCCTGCTTCCGCTTGGGGCCGATGCCCGGAATGTTGTCCAGCTCCGAGTAGCGCAGACGCTTGCTGCGCAGCTGCCGGTGGTAGGTGACGGCAAACCGGTGCACCTCCTCCTGGATGCTGCCGATGAGGGAAAAAATAGCCTGATTGTTGTCGATCCGGATCTCCTCCCCCTCCGGAGTCACCAGTGCCCGGGTCCGGTGCCGGTCGTCCTTGACCATACCGAACACGGGAAGCCCGAGACCCAGCTCTTCCAGAGCCTCCAGGGCGATTCTGGCGTGGTTAACGCCGCCGTCGATGAGCAGAAGATCCGGCTTTTCCCCAAAGCCGGCATCCCCGGCCTTGTAGTGGGCAAAGCGCCGCTTCACCACCTGATGCATGGAGGCGTAGTCGTCCTGATTTGCCAAACCCTCCAGCCGGAACCGCTTGTAGTCGCTTTTCCTTGGCTTTCCGCCTGCGAAAACCACCATCCCGGCCACGATGTCCGTGCCGGAAATGTTGGAAATATCGAAGGACTCGATCCGCTCCGGAGCCTCTATGTGCAGCATTTTTCCCAGGAGGGTCAGGGTCGCGCTGACCCGCTCTTCCCTGCCGGTAAGCCGCTGAGCCTCCTCAAAGGCGTTCTTGCAGGCCAGCTCCACCAGCCGCACATTGTCCCCCCGCTGGGGTACCTGGAGCTTGGGCAGGCGGCCGCACTGCTGCTCCAGAAGCGAGCCGATCATGTCCCCGTCCTCGATTTCAAAGGGCAGGAAAATCCGCTTTGGCACCAGCCCCCGGCTGAGATAGTACTGCTTCAGAAGGCTGGAAACCGCCTCCTCCTTGTCGTCCGGCCGGGGGAAAACCTCGTAGTCCTTATCCAGTAAATTTCCTCCGGAGAAATGGAGTACCGCAAAGCAGGCCTTGGCTTCCGTCTCTCCATAGCCGATCACATCCGTATCTGCCAGAGACCCGGCTGTGACCAGCTGCTTCTGTCCCAGGTTTTCCACGGCCTGGAGCCGATCCCGGAGGCTGGCCGCCAGCTCAAATTTCAGCTCTTCGGAGGCCGCCAGCATTTGCTCCTTGATCTGGGCAGCCACGCCCTTGTAGTTTCCCCGGAGCAGCTCTCTGACCTGGAGCATGGCCTCCCGATAGCGGACGGCACTGACGTCAGGCTGGCACCAGCCGGCGCACTGATTCATGTGATAGTTCAGGCAGGGTCGCTCCTTGCCGATGTCCCGGGGAAATTGCTTGTGGCAGCCTGGGAGCTGGAAGGTCAGCCGCAGAGCCTCCAGCACCGCATTGGTGACGCCCCGGGTGCCATAGGGGCCAAAATACTCCGCCCCATCGTCGGAAAGCCTGCTGACCATGGTAATTTCCGGATACACCTGCCGCATGTCCAGCCGCAGATAGGGATAGCCCTTATCGTCCTTGAGAAGGATGTTGTACTTGGGCATATACCGCTTGATGAGGGAGCATTCCAGCACCAGAGCCTCAAATTCCGAGGCGGCCACGATCACGTCAAAGTGGTGGATTTTGCTCACCATCATTCTGGTTTTCGGGGTGTGGGAGGCGGTGTCCTGAAAATACTGGCTCACCCGGTTTTTCAGTTTTTTGGCTTTGCCGACGTAGATCACCTTGTCGGATTGATCGCGCATAATGTAGACCCCTGGGGCATAGGGCAGGGACAAAGCCTTTTCCTTCAGTTCGTCAAATGTCGTGGGAAATCCTCCCTTCTTACAGTATTTCGTCTTACCCAGAGAAAAAACGCCGCCTCAATGCGTCAACGGGCACCGAGGCGGCAAAAATAGAGCGAATTAGTAGACGTCCCGCTGGAGCAGTGCATCCAGGGCATTCACGGCAGTCTCCGCGTCGGAGCCGATGGCACTCAGGGTCACCGTGGTGCCGGTGACGATCCCCAGAGACATAATACCCAAAAGGCTCTTGGCGTTCATTTTGCGGTTGCCGGATTCCAGCCAGATGCTGCTCTCAAATTCGTTCGCCTTCTGCACGAAGTATGTAGCCTGGCGGTTGTGAAGGCCAGACTCACACCGGACGACAACTTCTTTACTAAACATATTATCCACTCCTTTTCATCGCACCCGCGATGCGCGACGGGTCTAGCTATATGATAGCATTTTTACCGAAAAAGTCAACTGATTTTCAGCCTGTTTTCACAAGGAAATCCCGCAGAATGGAGCCGTTCTTGTTGAAAACGTTTCCAAAATTCAATTTCCGACCAAAACCGCCGGAAATTACCGGAATTCGGCGATGGTCACGCCATCCTCTCCCTCGCCGTAGACTCCCAGCCGGAAGGACTTGATATATTTGTTCTTTCTCAGATCCTGCTGGACGGCAGCCCGAAGGGTTCCGGTGCCCTTTCCGTGGATAATCCGCACCTGGGTCAGGTTTGCCCGCATGGCCTCGTCCAGGTACCGATCCAGCACACAGATGGCTTCGATGGCGTCCATGCCCCGCAGGTCGATTTCCGTAGGCATGGCACTGAGCTTCATCTCCCGGCCGGAGTGCTTGGGATGTCCCCCCTTTTCCTTGTAGGGGTTCTCGTTTTCCAGCAGATACACTTCCTCCGGGGCGGCGGTCATTTTCAGGATGCCTGCCTGCAATTGGAGCGAGCCGTCTTTGTTGATGCCGATGACGCTGGCCTTAGTGCCCAGCTTGAGAAGCTCCACGGTATCCCCCACCAGAATGCCCCGGCTGGGCTTGGGACGCTCCTTTTTCGGCTGGACAGCCCGGAGCTTGTCCTCAGCCTCGTTCAGATTCCGGCGAAGCTCCGCCTGCCGCTGGTTGAAGCCGGTGGTGTCCGCCTGATCCTGAAGCTGCTTTTTCATGGCCTTCAGCTCTTCGCTGGCCAGATTGGCCGCCGCCCGGGCCTCCTCGATAATGGACTGGGCCTCCTTCCGGGCGGACTCCATGGCCTTTTCCTTCTCCTTCTGGAGCTGGGCCTGGTACTGCTCGCTTTGCTGCTTGATTTTCGCCGTCTCCTGGCGGAGCCGTTCCGCCTCCACCCGGGCGGCTTCCATCTGCTGCCGCTGGCTTTCCAGCTGGGAAAGCACATCCTCAAAGTCCTTGTCGCTTTTGTCCACCAGACTGTCCGCTTCCTTGAGGATCTCCTCCGCCAGCCCCAGCTTCCGGGAGATGGCGAAGGCGTTGGATTTGCCGGGAATGCCGATGAGCAGCCGGTAGGTAGGCCGCAGGGTCTCCACGTCAAACTCACAGGAGGCGTTGATGACCCCCTTGGTGCGCATGGCGTAGAGCTTCAGCTCGGCGTAGTGGGTGGTCGCCACCACCCGGCTGCCCATTTTCCGGCAGAACTCGATGATGGCGGTGGCCAGAGCCGCACCCTCCGCCGGGTCGGTGCCCGCCCCCAGTTCATCGAAAAGCACCAGCGTCCGGTCGTCGCACTGAGCCACCACGTCCACGATAGTGCGCATGTGGCTGGAGAAGGTGGAAAGGCTCTGGGCAATGGACTGCTCGTCGCCGATGTCCGCCAGAATCGCCTCGAAGGTAGAAAGGGTGCTTCCGTCTCCTGCCGGAATGTGCAGGCCGCACTCGGCCATCAGGGTGAGTAAACCGATGGTTTTCAGGGTGACGGTTTTGCCGCCGGTGTTGGGGCCGGTGATAATCATGGAGTCAAAATCCGTGCCCAGCCGCAGCGAAATCGGCACCACGGTTTTGGGATCAATAAGTGGGTGCCGAGCCTTGCGCAGCTCTACCCTGCCCTTCTCGTTCATGATGGGCTCCCCTGCCCGCATCTGATAGCTGAGCCTGGCCTTGGCGAAGATCACGTCCAGCTGCACCAAAAGCTGATAGTCTAAGTCAATGGCACCGCGGTAGCCTGCCGCCTCGGCGGACAGCTCCGCGAGAATCCGCTCGATCTCCTTCTTTTCCTTCAGCTCCAGCTCCCGGAGGGCGTTGTTGGCGTTCACCGCGGACATAGGCTCCACAAAATAGGTGGAACCGGTGGCCGACACGTCGTGTACCAGGCCGGGCACGTCGTTTTTGCACTCGCTCTTCACCGGCACCACATACCGTCCCTGGCGGATGGTGATGATCGGTTCCCGGAGGAATTTGGAATAGGCCGGGGAGGAAATCACCTTTTGCAGGCTGTCCCGGATTTTCCCGGACTGAATGCGCATATGCCGCCGGATATCCGCCAGCGCGGTGGAGGCGGTGTCGGCAATTTCCTCTTCCGATAAAATAGCACCGAAAATTTTGTCCTCTAAGTATTTGTTGGGGGTCAGGCTCCGGAACAGGGAATCCAGCACGGTGTTCGGGTCGTCCGGGGACACATAGCCCTGGATGGTTCGGGCGCAGCGGAGGATTCCCCCAATGCGCAGCAGCTCCTTGGGCTGCAAGGTGCCCCCCCGCTCCGCCCGCTCCAGGGAGGACGAAACATCGGTCACGTCCCCGAACACCGGGTTCCCCTTCCGGGCGCACAGGTCGGAGGCGGCGGTGGTCTGCTGCAGGAGCAGGGTCACTTCCTCTAAGTCGGAGGTTGGCCGCAGCCGCAGACAGGCTTCCTTCCCGCCTTCGCTTCCGGCACAGGCGGACAGCTGCTTCAGAACCTGGTCAAGCTCCAGCTTTTGCAGGGATTTTTCATATAATTCAGACATATTTTTCTCCTATGAACAGGGATTTATAAAAATCCAGGGTCGAAAAGCCCCGCTCCAGTTGGGTGGCTAAGTAAGCCTCCGTCAGATTCATCAGCAGCTTCAGCGCATCCTCCCCTACCCGGAAGGAAAACAGCCGCTTGGGTTCGCACAGGCAGATGTAGCGCATGGCCTCCAGCACCGCCGGGGTCACGGGCAGTCGGATGCCCTCCGAATTTGGATCCCGGCAGCTTTCGCATTCCAGCTGCCCTGCCCGCAGGTCAAAGCGCACCGGTTCCTGACTTCCGCAGATATGGCAGCCAAACAAGTCTGGCGTAAAACCGGACAGGCAGGCCGCCCGAAGCTCAAACACCGCCTTCACCTGTGCCTCAGGAAGGCTCAGCTTTGTCAGAGCGTACAGGCTATTGAGAAGCAGGGACAACAGCTCCGGATTGGGGATGTCCTCCTGGGAGAGCACCTCCGCAACCTGGGCGAAATAAGTACCCAGGGACAGCTGGGTCAGCTCCCGCCGCAGGGTTGAAAAAAGCTCAATGGAATGGGCCTCGTTGATGGTATACTGCCCCCGGTATTCAAACAGGGTAAACTCCCCGAACGCCAGCAGCTGACAGGGAGCAATCAGCGGACTGTTCTTCCGGCGAAGGCCTCTTGCCTTCACCGTCAGCTTTCCGTGGCGGCGGGAAAGCACCGTGAGAAGAGCATCCCGGTCATTGTAGTCCGTGACCCGCAGAACGATTCCCTGAATCGTCAAGTACATGTGTTTCCTCCGATTTGGCGAGCCGGCTGTACATCAGGTACGCCTCCGGCGCGCCGGTTTCCAGAAAAAGGTTCCAATAATCGCCTGCGTTCATTCCCATCCCCTCCGGAAATAGGATTTGCGCAAACGAGAAAAATACAACTGGAAATTATTCGCTGTAGCCGAAATTGCGCACCAGAAAATCGCTGTCCCGCCAGTTTTCCTTTACTTTTACCCAGGTGGTCAGGTATACCTTGGTGCCCATGAACTTTTCGCAGTCCGTCCGTGCCAGGGAGGAAATTTTCTTGAGCATGTCCCCGTGCTTGCCGATGATAATGCCCTTATGGCTGGCCTTTTCGCAGTAGATGGTGGCGTCCAGGTCGATGATGCCGTTGTCCCGCTCGGAGAAGGTGTTGATTTCTACGGCGGTGCCGTGGGGAATTTCCTTGTCCAGACACCACAGCAGCTTCTCCCGGATGATTTCCGCCATCACCTGCCGCTCCGGCTGGTCGGTGGTCACGTCGTCCGGGAACAGGAAGGGGCCCTCCTGGGCGTACTTTTCGCACTCTTTGAGAAGCGCCTCCACCCCGTCGCCGGTTTTGGCGGAAATGGGAATGATGGCGTCAAAAATTCCCGCCCCGGAGTAGACGGCGATGACCTCCAGAAGCTTGTCCTTCTCCACGGTGTCGATTTTGTTGATGGCGAGAATCGCCGGGCAGCGGGATGCCCGGATGCGCTCCATGAGAGCTTCCTCCTGGGTACCGATGCCGGCGATCGGCTCCACCACCAGAATGGTAGCGTCCACGTCGGAAATGGACTCCCGGACGGTGCTCACCATGTAGTCTCCCAGCTTGGTTCTGGCCTTGTGATAGCCCGGAGTGTCCACAAAGACGAACTGGAGGTTTCCACGGGTGACAATGCCGCAGATCCGGTTCCGGGTGGTCTGGGGCTTATTGGAAACGATGGCGATTTTCTCGCCCACCAGGTAGTTGGTCAGGGTGGACTTGCCCACATTGGGCCGTCCGGCAATGGTAATCATAGCGGTTTTGGTATTCATAAAGCTTCTCCTGTCAATCTCTTTGCATTCCGGGGATTCCGGCGGCGATGGCTTCCTCCCGTGTACGCATCTGCCGCTTTTGCTCCCCCTCGTCCAGGTGGTCATAGCCCAGCAGATGGAGCATGGAGTGGATGGTCAGGTACCCCACCTCCCGGCGGACGGAATGGCCGAACTCCTGAGCCTGGGCAACAGCCCGCTCCAAGCTGATGCACATATCCCCCAGAGGTACCAGACCCGTAGCCGGGTCTTCGTATTCGCTCCAGTCCGTGGGGGGATTTCCCGCCTCCAGCTGGAACATGGGAAAGCTCAGCACGTCCGTAGGCCGGTCAATGTTCCGGCTTTCCCGGTTCACGGTCTGAACGCCTAAGTCATTGGTCACAAGGACGTTGATCTCGCACTTTGCCGTGATTTTTTCCGCTTTCAGGGTTTCCTTGATACAGGTGCGGATAATTTGCTTGATCGCAAAGCTTTGCAGGCTAAATTCCTCAAAAACCAGGTTGATTCTGTGATTCATGTCAATTCTTCCTCTTGTATCGTCCGGTCAGCTGCCGGGGCTTTTTCGGGGCGGGAACCTTCTCCGCCTTTTCGTAGGCGCTGATAATTTCCTGCACCAGGGCGTGGCGTACCACATCCGCGCTCGTCAGGCGACAGATGGCAATATCCTTCACGTTTTCCAGCACCCGGATGGCATCCTTCAGGCCGGAGACCTTATCCTCCGGCAGGTCGATCTGGGTCACGTCTCCGGTGATGACGATCTTCGAGCCAAAGCCCAGCCGGGTCAGGAACATCTTCATCTGCTCCCGGGTGGTGTTCTGAGCCTCATCCAGAATGATGAAGCTGTCGTCCAGAGTACGCCCCCGCATGTAGGCCAGAGGAGCCACCTCGATGGAACCCCGCTCCTGGTATTTCTGGAAGGTCTCCGCTCCCAGCATGTCGTACAGCGCGTCATATAAAGGCCGCAGATAGGGGTCAACCTTATTCTGCAAATCGCCGGGGAGGAAGCCCAGCCGCTCCCCCGCCTCCACCGCCGGCCGGGTAAGGATGATCCGGTTCACCGTCCGCTCCCGGAAGGCAGCCACCGCGGCGGCCACCGCCAGATAGGTCTTGCCGGTGCCGGCGGGGCCTACGCCGATGGTGATGGTGTTAGACTGGATGGCTTTCATGTATTTCTGCTGGCCAACGGTTTTGGCCTTGATGGGCTTGCCCTTGGCGGTGATGCACACCACGTCCTTGGCCATCTGAGCCACCTGCTGGTCGTTGCCCTCGTTCACCAGGGTAATCAAATAGCGAACCCGCTGCTCGTCGATGGTCTCCCCCTTGGCTGCCAGCATCAGCAGTCCCTCCAGGGTGCGCACGGCCTTGTCGGCCTGCTCCTCGTCGCCGATGACGTGTAGCTCTGTGCCCCGGTTCACGATCTGAACCCCCAGAGCCTCCTCGATCCGCTTTACATTTTCGTCAAAAGAGCCGAACACGGCGATCAGGTCTTCAACCCGCTCCGCGTTCACCGCTCTGTCCACTTGCTTGGCCATTGCTTTCTCCATTTCCTTCCCGTTTTTCCCTGCCAATGATCTCCCGGCACAGATAGTTTCCCCGGAGGCGGTAACAGCCGCCCTCCGAAAGAATCGTCTGGCTGGCCTGCCCTACCGTACCCGCAATCATCCGCTCCGGCAGATACCGGGCGGAAAAGGCCTTCAAAAGCTCGGAGGCCTCCTGTGCGGTGAGCCTTTCCGGCTGGCTTTCCCGGTTTATATAGGTGTCCACCCGCAGGCAAACCGGCAGACGGAAGCCCCCCGGCAGGGTCAACGGATAATCTTCCTGTATTCTATCACAACTGCCCTCCAAAATTCCACTGTCTTTCCAAAAAAAGATTCTCTTTTTTCCAAGGAGCAGGCTCAGCACCCGCTTTGTGCCGGTGATATCCCCCTTTTTCTGATACCCAGCCGGAGTCACCGCCTCCAGCTGCCGCCGGGTCTGCGCCAGAATTTCCCCCTCTGCCTGAGTGGCCTGGATGCAGATGCCGCAGTCCGTGTAGCCGGAAATCAGAATTTCTCCCTTTTTCACCGCTTGACCAGGCTCCACCTGACCCGTGCCCTGGGTAACGGTAACGGAGAGTATGTAGCCGTCCATGGCGGCTACGATATTTCCCACCTGATGTTTCGGTTCCGGTTCCGTGGCGGAGACTGCCCGTTCCCGGACAGAGATCACCGCCGTGCAGCCATTCGTGTTCACACCGACCCATTCCAGCTCCGGGATAGCATCGAGCAGGGCATTCTTAATGCGCTCGCTGCGCACGCCCCGCCGGGAAGCCCCGAAGGACAGCCCCCGACGCTCTGCCTCCCACAAAACCTTCGCCGTAGGCACCGTCCGATTCCCCTCTACCCGGAAAAAGAGCACCCGGGTGGGAAGCAGTGCCGTAAGCCCAACCAGAAACAGCAGCCCGGCCAGCAGCAGCTTCCGCCGCCAAAGCGTCCCGACGGCATAGTACAGTCCTTGCCGCCCCAGCACCCGAAGGCTGTCTCCCCGCTTCCGGCACAGAGCCTGCGCCGCCGGGTAATCCCCCCGGCGAAGGCAGAATTCCAAGGTCAGCGCGCCCCTGGGGGCGATCTCGTCCAGCGTAATCCCGGCATTGTTCAGCGTCCGTAATGCCCCCTCCGGGTCGGCGCTGACCAGCTCCACCCGGAGAATTCCCGCCGCCCGTGTCCAGAAGGTCATTTGCCATCCCTCCGAATCAGGGTCACTGCGTCGATTTTCCCACGGATCAGCAGCTGCTCCCGGCTCATCCGGGTGAGCACCATTTTGGCTCCGCAGACCCGAACCTGTCCGAATTTCAGCCCAATCAGAATTTCCTCCGGGCAATAAGCCAGCACGCCCCGGTGATTCTCCACCAGCACCCGGCTGTCGCCGCCGATCTCAATGATGGGCTGGGCAGGCATGGGTTCCGTATCCAGCTCCGCCCGGGAGGCCAGACGCTCCCAGAAGCCACTTAGGTTTTCCAATTCAGCGGCACCCCCTTTTCCTTAGGATATGAATGAGGGATCCGCCGTTTGCATAGAATTGGGCGAGGTGAATGGCTTTGAAGCAGCGACGCTATCTTCCGGGACTTTTGGGGGCGGCAGGAATGCTGGCACTGATTCTGGACAGCCGGACAGCCCTGATGGGTGCCCAAGCAGGGATCACACTGTGTCTGAAAACCGTGGTGCCCTCCCTGTTTCCCTTTTTCGTTGTATCCTGCCAGGTGGTTGGCTTCTGGGGGGCGGAGCTTCGGCTTCCGGGGTTCCTTTCCGGACTTTTTCCGGGGATGACCGACCGAATGCCCGCCCTGGCGCTCCCCGCTTTTCTGGGGGGCTATCCGGTGGGGGCGCAGGCGGTCTGCCAGGCCTGGCGGAGTGGTTCCCTGACCAAGGAGGAAGCCCAGCGGCTGCTGGCTTTTTCCAGCAACGCCGGCCCTGCCTTTCTCTTCGGCATGGTGGGAAGATTCCTTCCGGAACCCTGGATGGTGTGGCTTGCCTGGGTCGTTCACATTCTGGGCGCGTTTTTTGCAGCCCGGTGCCTGTCCGTCCCTTCCCGGCCGGAATATACCCAATTGGTCTGCAAAGGCCTGGGCGACCCGGTTCGCGAGGGCGTGAAGACCATGGGGGCGGTCTGCGGCTGGATCGTCCTGTTTCGGACGTTCATCGCCTTTCTCGACCGGTGGGTGCTCTGGGCTGTGCCGCCGACGGTGCGGGTTCTGATCATCGGGCTGCTGGAGCTGTCCAACGGCTGTCTGGAGCTGAGCCGGATTTCCAATCTTGCGGTTCGCTTTCTGGTCTGCACCTGTCTTCTGGCGGCGGGAGGCCTGTGCGTCACCGTTCAGACCGCCTCCGTGACCCGGGGACTTTCCCTCCGGTATTACGGCCTTGGCAAGGTACTGCAGACCCTTATGAGCCTTCTTTTCGGTATCAGCCTGGTGCTGAAAAATCCCGCTCCCCTTCTGGCACTTTTCCCGGTATTCCTTCTGTGCAAAAAAAGATATGGAAAACCGGCGGCGATTGTAGTATAATGCAGCTAATCAGCACAGGAGGCAAATAATATGCTATTCAGACGAAAAATCCAGCGCAAATGCGCCTATTGCAGCCACGGCACGACTCTGGAGGACGGGGCGATTCTGTGCGCGAAAAAAGGGACGCGCCTGCCGGAGAGCAAATGCTTCTCCTTCCGGTACGATCCCTGTAAGCGGATCCCCAAAAAGGCCAAGGCTCTGGATTTTTCCAAATACGACGAAGAGGATTACTCTTTGTAATGACCCTTAAAACTTGGCACCGATTTTATAAAATCCCTCTAGCGCACCAAAAAATTCCTCTGCGCTTCCGGCGGTGCGGCTGGGGGGTACTTAGGGGGGGCGGCTTTTCGGCAGCGCCCTTTCGTAACCGCTGATGAAATCGTCTGCGGCTATCAGCGGATCTTTTGCCCCGACTGTGCAGCTTGAAAAACTTGAAATATAGCGCAGCCGTTGCCAGCGCAAGCTGGCTTACGGATGCGGCATACCCCTTGCGGGTACATACAGTATTCCGGCGTTTTTCAAGCTTTCATTCGTGACAAAATCTCTCGCCGATAACGCTTGCTGATTTCATCACCGGTTACTTAAGCCCGCTTACTTATCAATGTTCTTGCCGGGACAAGAACATTGCCCCCGGAGGGAACCACACTGAAAGCTTCTGGGAGACTTGGAATATAAGAATAGAGTTGCAATTCACGGGCCAATGTGGGCATTGGCCCCTACGGATTCTTAACATCTGCCATCGTTTCGTGAAAATGTAGACGGAGGTCAGCATTCCCGCTGACCTCCGTTTTTTAATTCAGGTATTTCAGAAATTCATCTTCTGTCAGAATCGGAATTCCCAGCTCTCTGGCCTTGCGCTCCTTGGAGCCGGCGTTCTCGCCCACCACCACAAAGCTGGTCTTCTTGGAAACAGAGCCGGAAACCTTACCGCCCAAAAGCTCAATTTTTTCCGTTGCTTCCTCCCGGGTGAACTTGCTCAAGGCACCAGTTAGGACGAAGGTCTTCCCTTCAAACCGGTTGTCCGTCACTACCCGCAGACTTTCAAAATTCACTCCTGCCGCCCGCAGCCGGGAGATCAGGTGCTCCGACTGGGGCTGCCGGAACCACTCATAAATGCTCCGGGCGGTGATTTCGCCTACGTCCGGCACTGCCGTCAGTTCCTCCAGGGAGGCGTTCATCAGCGCGTCCAGGGAGCCAAATCGGGATGCCAGCACCTTGCCGGTTTTCGCACCCACCTGGCGGATGCCCAGGGCGTAAATCAGCCGGGACACGTCCTGAGCCTTGCTGGCGGCAATGGCGTTCAGAAGCTTCTGCGCGGCAGTGGAGCCGGACTTCCACAGACTTCCGATGTCCTCCAGGGTCAGATAGTAAATATCCGCCGGGGAGCGCAGCAGCCCCTTTTCAATGAGCGCATCCACAATGGCGGAACCCAGGCCGTCAATATCCATGGCGTCCCGGCTGGCAAAATGGGCGATATTCCGGCTGAGCTGGGCGGGACACTCGGCACCGGTGCACCGGAGGAAAGCCCCGTTTTCATCCTGCTCCACCGGCGCGCCGCAGGCGGGGCATCGATCGGGCAGCCGGTAGGGAACGGTGCCCTCAGGCCGCTTGGAAAGATCTACCTTCAGAATTTCCGGAATGATCTCCCCTGCCTTGCGGATGAGAACCGTATCCCCCACCCGGATATCCCGGGAGGAAATGAAATCCTGATTGTGCAGCGTGGCGCTGGTGACGGTGGTGCCTGCCAGACGTACCGGAGCCACCACAGCCTTGGGGGTCAGCACGCCGGTTCTTCCCACCTGTACGACGATATCCTGTACCACCGTAGGCTTGATTTCCGGCGGGTACTTGTAGGCCGCCGCCCACCGGGGGAATTTGGCGGTGGAGCCCAGTGTCTGCCGATCGGATAGGTTGTCCAGCTTGATGACCGCGCCGTCAATGTCACAGGGAAGCTTCTCCCGCTCCTCGTTGATGCGCAGAACTTCCCGATCGATTTCCGCAATTTCCGACAGCTTTTTATAGGGAATCACCTTGAAACGCAGCCCTTTCAGGTATTCCAGAGTCTCACAATGACTGGTGAAGGACATGCCCTCCACCAGCTGGATGTTGAACACCAGAATGTCCAGCTTCCGCTTTGCCGTGACCTTAGGATCCTTCTGCCGCAGAGAGCCGGCGGCGGCGTTTCGGGGATTGGCGAAGGTCTTCTCCCCGTTTTCCTCCAACGCCGCGTTCAGGGCATGGAAGGTCTTCTTGGGCATATACACCTCGCCCCGAACGATGAGCCGGGCGGGGGCATTTTCCAGGGACATGGGGATGGAGCGGATGGTGCGCAGATTCTCCGTCACATCCTCCCCAACAGTGCCGTCCCCACGGGTGGCTCCCCGGACGAACAGTCCGTTTTCGTATTCCAGAGCCACGGACAGGCCGTCGATCTTCGGTTCCACGGAAAATTCCGGGTTTGCTACCGCATTCCGGGTGTGCACCAGAAAATCATTCAGCTCTTCCATGCTGAACACATCCTGAAGGCTCATCAGAGGCACCGGGTGAATCACCTGGGCGAAGGTGTTTACCGCCTGACCCCCAACCCGCCGGGTGGGAGAATCAGGCCGGGCAAGCTCCGGATGAGCCTTCTCCAGCTCCTCCAGCTCCCGCAGGGCGGCATCGTATTCAAAATCCAGCATAGTCGGGTTATCCAGGACATAATACTCGTAATTCGCCTGGGTCAGTACGCGGGTCAGTTCGTCAATTCTGTCTTTCGGATTCATAAGTTCCTCCGGTTTGTAAAAAAGTGCTGGGCACGTTGCCCACAATGATGGTCTCGGCCACCACCACCTGGCTGTCCACGGTGAAGCTGCTGGTCTGCCCCAGCACCAGCACGGCCACATCCACGCTGACATCCATGTTCAGCCGGTGGAGGGTCTGATTGATCCCCGCCTGGGAAAAGGAGCTGGAAAACACCGCGTCGGAATTACGGATAGCCAGAATGTGTACCGGGATGGTTGGCCCCTTTCCGGACAGCAGCTCCGGCAGAAAAACGCTGCCCAGGGGAATGCCGATGTCCGAGGTGTCCAGAGCCAGAATTTCGTCGTTGATGAGGTTTAGGATGTCGGTTTTCAGCCGGTTGACCTCGCTCATATTGGTTTTCAGGGCGGTGATCCGGCCGTCTAAGTCCTTCTCGAAGAACACGATCCGGTCGTAGCGGATAACCCCCTGGGCGATCTGCTTGGCGATGGCGTCGTTGGTCAGGTCGGAGGTGGTGTTCTTCACCTGGGTCTGCGCCAAATCCCGGATGACCTCCCGGTAGCGGCTTCGCAGCATGAGAAAGGCCAGACACAGCCCCGCTCCAATCAGCATCAGCCAGATTGCCAGTCTTCGCAGCCACCGCAGCATAACCCATCCCTCCCGGAACAGGCTATGCGGCAAAGGCAAATCGTATTACAGCTTTTTCATGTGGGCGGAAGCCGCCTTTGCCATCAGCTTCTTGGTGCCGATGTCGTCAAAGGCAATTTCCAGCAGTGCGTCCCCGCCCATTTTCATGACGGACAGCACCATGCCCCGGCCAAAGGCCGCATGGGTAATCATGTCCCCGGCGTTTAGATCAAGAATGGGCGCGGAGGCAGCACTCACCATGGGACTGGACACCTGATGAATGGGCTTTCTGACATGGGTCTGATAGCCCTGGCCGTAGCCCCCGTGTCCGGCGGCGTTTTCCGACGGGTACCGGTAGCCGCCCTTTTTCACCATACATTCCTCAGGAATTTCCTTCAGAAATCTCGAAGGCAGTGCCGCGTTGGTGCGGCCGTAGAGCATCCGCTGCCGGGCATAGGAGATGGTCAGATTCTGCTTGGCACGGGTAATGGCCACATAGCAAAGCCGCCGTTCCTCTTCCATTTCCTCTGCGTCGCCGATGGCTCGCATTCCCGGAAACAGGCCGTCCTCAAAGCCCACCAGGAACACATTGGGAAATTCCAGTCCCTTGGCTGAGTGCATGGTCATCATCACCACCGCGTCGTCGCTGTCGTTGTACTGCTCCAAATCTGTATACAGAGCGATTTCCTCCAGGAAGCCCGCCAGCGTCGGCGTTTCCGCATTCTCAAGGTAGGACAGGATGCTGGATTTCAGTTCTCGGACGTTTTCCAGCCTCGTCTTGTTTTCCTCGGTGTCCTTGGCGTTCAGCATATCCACATAGCCCGTGCGGATAAGCAGCTCGTCGTAAAAGTCCGTCAGGCTCATGCCATCGTCGAGCAGCTGAGCCATTTCCTCGATCATGGCGGAGAACTGGAGCAACTTCATGGCAGGCTTTTCCAGGGCGGCATAGGAATAAGGATCGGAGATCACGTCGTACAGGGGCTTTCCGGCGGTTTCCGCCAGACGCTCAGCCATTTCGATGGTTTTCGCCCCCAGACCCCGGGGCGGGTTGTTGATGATCCGCCGCAGCCGCAGGTCGTCCGCCCGGTTGTTGATGACGCACAGATAGGACACCATGTCCTTGACCTCCGCCCGGTCGAAGAACCGGGTGCCGCCGATGATCCGGTAGGGAATGCCATTGTGCTTGAAGGCATATTCCAGTGCGTTGGACTGGGCATTCGTCCGGTACAAAATGGCAAAATCCTTGAAGTGACCCTGATTGGTTCCGGCGATGATCTTGGCGGCCACATAGTTGCTTTCCGCCGCACCGTCGGCGGCCTCGTAGACGGTGATGGGATTTCCCTGGCCGTTGGCCGTCCAGAGCCGCTTGCCCTTCCGACCCAAGTTGTGGGAAATCACCGCGTTGGCCGCGTCCAGAATGGACTGGGTGGAGCGGTAATTCTGCTCAAGGCGGATGGTGCGGCAGCCCCGGTACTGCTTCTCGAAATTCAGAATGTTCTCGATGGTGGCTCCCCGGAACCGGTAAATGCTCTGGTCGTCGTCGCCCACCACGCATACATTCTCGTAGCCCCCCGCAAGAAGGGAGGTCAGTAAGTACTGCAGATGGTTGGTGTCCTGATACTCATCCACCAGCACATAGCGGAATTTCTTTTGATAATACTGCTTCACATCTTCGTTTTCCAGAAGAAGTTTAACGGTCACATAAATAATATCGTCAAAATCCAGGGCGTTGTTATCCTTCAGCCGCTCCTGGTACTTCTGATAGCACCGGGCAATGTGCAGTACCCGCAGATCGCCGCTGGCCTCCGCCTTAGAAAGCATTTCCTCTGAAGACACCAGCTTGTCCTTCTCCCGGCTAATGGCTCCCAGCACATACTTGGCCGGGAAGGTCTTGTCATCCAGACCCATGTCCCGGATGATATCCTTCATGATCCGCTCGGAGTCGGCGGTGTCGTAAATGGTAAAGCTGCGGGTGTAGCCCATCCGCTCACCATCCCGGCGAAGGATCCGGCAGCAGGCCGAGTGGAAGGTCATGGCCCAGATGTCCTGGGCGGCTTCGCCCAGCAGGTTCGTCAGCCGCTCCCGGATTTCGTTTGCCGCCTTGTTGGTGAAGGTGATGGCAAGAATCGTCCAGGGCAGAGCCGGCTCCACGGCGCACAGGCTGTCCGCCCGGCGGCGTTCCGCTTCCCCAACTTCCTCCCCCAGGTGCTCCAGGAAGGTCACGTCCTCTTCCGTAATGTCCTCCGGAATCTCCTGGGTATCACTGCCCCGGCCGAAGCGCATGAGGTTGGCGATCCGGTTGATGAGCACCGTGGTTTTGCCGCTGCCCGCTCCCGCCAGCAGAAGCAGGGGGCCTTCCGTAGTCATTACAGCCCGACGCTGCTCCTCGTTCAGCTGGCGGAACTGATTTTCAATATATTGGCGGCGTGCCGCCAGAAATCTTGCATCCAGTTGTTCGCTCATGATTACACCATTCCATCTTTTGTAGAGTAACCGCTGATGAAATTGTCTGCGGTTATCAACGGATCTTTTGCCCCGACTGTGCAGTTTGAAAAGCTTGAAATACATACAGTATTCCTGCGCTTTTCAAACTTTCATTCGTGACAAAATCTCTCGCTGATAACTCTTGCCGATTTCATCATTGGTTACTGGAGTGGTGTTATTTTACCTCATTTTTCGCCAAAGGTAAAGCCTTGTTTTTGGGAAACTCCGAATCAATTCCCTAGGCTAAAAATTGCCGCAGCTGTACCATGGCCTTTTTCTCAATCCGGGATACCTGCACCTGGCTGATATCCAGAATGGCGGCGACCTTTTGCTGGGTCAGGCAGTGGAAATACCGCAGCTGCACCACCATCCGTTCCCGCTGGGGCAGCTGAGAAATGGCCTGACGCAGAGCTATTTTTTCCAGCATCTGTTCCTCGGACTCTGTGTCCGTCAGCACGTCCTCCAGGGAAAACCCCTCCTCTCCGGATTCCCGCTGGATGGATTCCGTGGCGGCAGTGGCGGTTTCCGCCATTGCGATGTCTTCCGGGGTGATTCCCAGAAGCTCTCCAATCTCCGTCACCGTTGGCTCCCGACCCAGCTGGGCGGAAAGCTTATTCCGGGTCGCCCGGATGGCGCAGGCTCGCTCCTTCAGGCTCCGGGAAACCTTCACCGCCCCGTCGTCCCGTAAAAATCGCCGGATTTCTCCCGCGATTTTCGGCACGGCGTAGGTGGAAAACTGGGTGCCGAAGGCCGGGTCGAAGCCCTCCAGAGCCTTGAGAAAGCCGATGCAGCCCAGCTGATACAGATCATCCGCCTCCACCCCCCGGCCTAGGAATCGTCGGGTTACCGCCCAGATCAGCCCGGAATTCTCCGTTACTAGCTGCTCCGAGGCATCCCGGTCTCCGGCCTGAGCCCGGCGGATCAGTGCTTCGCAGACGCTCATATGCGCCGCTGCAGCTTCCTGCGCATATGTACCGTGGTTCCCCTGCCGGGCTTGGAGGAGATCTCCAGATTGGTCATGAAGCTTTCCATAATGGTAAAGCCCATGCCGCTGCGCTCCATGCCGCCGGTGGTAAAGGCCGGCCGCCGAGCCTGGTCAATGTCCGCAATGCCAACCCCCTTGTCCTTGACCACAATGTCCAGCACATTGTCCTTGAGAATCCGGCAGCGCAGAGTAATGGTGCCCAGTTTTTCGGGATAGGCGTGGACGATGCAGTTGGTCACAGCTTCAGAAACCGCCGTGCGGATGTCCCCCAGCTCGTCCATCGTTGGATCCATCTGGGCGGCGAAGCAGGCCACCGCGCTTCGGGCGAAGGCCTCGTTGGTGGAGCGGCTGGGAAATTCCAGAACCATATAATTTTCAAATTTCATGACACTGCCTCCCTGATTTCCACCAGCTTGTCGATGCCGGATGCCCGGAACACCCGCATGGGCTGGGGCGCGATGCCCGTCAGCAGCAGCCGCCCCTCAATCTGGGTCATGCTGCGAAGGGCGTTGATCACCACCGCGATTCCAGAGGAATCCACGAAGGTCACTTCCCGGAAATCGAGAATACATACGGTCGGCATGTATGCCTCGATTTTTGCCGCGATTGCCTGAATATATGCCTTGGCACAGTGGTGATCGATTTCCCCGGTCAGTGCCACCGTCAGCCGTCCTTCCTCCAGAAAACTGGTAAAGTGCATGGAAAAATCCTCCTTTGTTTTTTATCTCCTTAAGTATAAATTCCCCCTTTCGCTTTTTCAGTCGAAAGAGGGAACCCAAGAAAAAACCGGAGCGTGTACGTTTGGTACACGCCCCGATACAGTTTGTCAAAAAGCTCTTATTCTATCCGAAATACTTAGAACGACCCCCCGGGGGCAATGTTCTTGTCCCGGCAAGAACATTGATAAGGAGCCGGCTTAAGGGGCACTGCCGAAAAGCCGCCCCCTTAAGAATCCCCCGGCCGCACCGCCGGAAGTGCGTCAGAATGTTTCGGGCTGCTATGGGCTACAAATTCTATTATGGCTCTCGGAAAAGGGTGCTTTTAATTTGCAAGCTTCCGCATCGCCTGCTCGTTCTGCTCCAGCTGGGCAATCAGATCCCGGGTCTTCTGAGCCTTCTGACGCTCCGCATCCACCACAGCCTCGGGAGCCCGGGAGACAAACTTCTCGTTTGCCAGCTTGCTTTCGGTGCTGGCCAGGAACTTCCTGGCATCCGCCAGCTCCTTGCCGATCCGCGCCAGCTCCTTGGCAACGTCCACCAGCTGGCCCATGGGAATATAGAGCTTGGCATCGGCGGTGGTGATGGTCACCATGCCGTCCAGGTTTTCCGGCTCCGCGTTCAGCAGGGTCACGGTGTCGGCGTAGGCAAGCCGCTGGATGAAGCCCTCACCCTCCGCATAAACCTGAGGCTTGCCGGTGAGGATGAACAGTGCCGCCTTCTTGCTGGGCGGAACGTTCATTTCCGTCCGACGGGCACGAATGGCCCGGATGGCCTCCATCACAGACTCCATGTGGCTCTGCTCCGCGGCAAAGCTCAGATCCTCCCGGTATTCAGGCCACTTGGCTACGATCAGAGCCGGGCCTTCATGGGGCAGGCTCTGCCAGATTTCCTCGGTGATGAAGGGCATGAACGGATGCAGCAGCCGCAGCACCTGGTCAAGGACGTACACCAGAACCTGCAGAGCCGTCTGCTTCCGGTCAGCGTCCTCGGAGTACAGACGAGCCTTGGTCAGCTCGATATACCAGTCGCAGTAGGTGTCCCAGATGAAGTCGTAGACCTTCTGGACGGCAACGCCCAGCTCGTACTTTTCCAGATTCTCCGTGACCTCGGCAATCAGGGTGTTCAGCTTGGACAGCACCCACTTGTCGGCGATCTCCAGCTTGTCAGCGGCGGGCAGCTCGTTCACCGCACCCTCACCCAGGTTCATCAGCACATACCGGGAGGCGTTCCACAGCTTGTTGGCAAAGTTGCGCATGGCCTCGCACCGCTCGGTGTAGAAGCGCATGTCGTTCCCGGGAGAGTTGCTGGTGACCATGTTCATCCGCAGAGCGTCGCAGCCGTACTTATCGATCATCTCCAGGGGGTCAATGCCGTTGCCCAGGGACTTACTCATTTTTCTTCCCAGGTTGTCCCGAACCAGGCCGTGGATCAGCACGGTGTGGAAGGGGGTCTTTCCGGTGTGCTCACAGCCGGAGAAGATCATTCTGGCCACCCAGAAGAAAATAATGTCGTAGCCCGTGACCAGCACATCCGTGGGATAGAAATAGTTGTAATCCTTGGTCTTTTCCGGCCAGCCCAGGGTCTCAAAAGGCCACAGAGCAGAGGAGAACCAGGTGTCCAGCACATCCTCCTCCCGGGTAATGTGGGTGCTGCCGCACTTCTCGCACTTACAGGGATCCTGCCGGGACACGGTGATGTGGCCGCAATCGGCGCAGGTCCAGGCGGGAATCTGATGCCCCCACCACAGCTGCCGGGAAATGCACCAGTCCCGGACGTTCTCCATCCAGTTCATATAGATCTTGCTGAACCGGTCGGGGACGAACTTCGTCTCCCCGTCCTTCACCACCCGGATGGCCTCCTTGGCCAGGGGCTTCATCTTCACGAACCACTGGGCGGAGATGATCGGCTCCACGTCCTGATGGCAGCGGTAGCAGGTGCCCACATTGTGGGAGTAATCCTCCACCTTCACCAGATACCCCTGGGCATCCAGATCGGCCACGATCTGCTTTCTGGCCTCGTAGCGATCCAGACCCTGATACTTGCCGCCGAACTCGTTGACAACACCGTGGTCATCCAGCACCCGGATGACCTCCAGGTTGTGCCGCAGACCCACCTCAAAGTCGTTGGGGTCGTGAGCGGGAGTCATCTTCACGCAGCCGGTGCCGAATTCCATTTCGGCATAGTCGTCGGCCACCACGGGAATCTCCTTGTTCACCAGGGGCAGAATGACCTTCTTGCCCACGATGTCCTTGTACCGCTCATCGTTGGGGTTTACGCAGACGCCGGAGTCGCCCAGCATGGTCTCCGGCCGGGTGGTAGCTACGATCACCTCGCCGGTGCCGTCGGCCAGGGGGTAGCGGATGTGCCACAGATGGCCGGGCTTGTCCACATATTCCACCTCGGCATCACTCAGGGCGGTGACGCAGTGGGGGCACCAGTTGATGATCCGGCTGCCCTTGTAGATCAGGCCCTTCTCGTACAGGGACACGAAAACCTCCCGGACGGCTCTGGAGCAGCCCTCGTCCATGGTAAACCGGGCTCGCTCCCAGTCGCAGGAGGCACCCAGCTTCTTCTGCTGCTCAACAATCCGGTTGCCGTACTTATTCTTCCAGTCCCAGACCCGCTCCAGGAACTTCTCCCGACCTAAGTCGTAGCGGGTCAGGCCTTCCTTGCGCAGCTCTTCCTCCACCTTGATCTGGGTGGCGATACCCGCATGGTCAACGCCGGGAACCCACAGGGCGTTGTAGCCCTGCATCCGCTTGAACCGGATCAGGGTATCCTGCAGGGTGGCATCCATGGCGTGACCCATGTGCAGCTGGCCGGTGACGTTGGGTGGCGGCATGACGACGGTGAAGGGCTTCTTGCGCTCGTCGACCTCGGCGTGGAAGTAGCCCCCCTCCTGCCACATCCGGTAGATTCGTTCTTCGGTCTGCCGAGGCTCATAGATCTTCGGTAACTCTCTCATTTTGTTTCGCTCCTTTGTAAAATAGAAACGCCCCGAGTCTAAATTGACTCAGGGCGAAAAGCTTTTCCGCGGTACCACCTGAATTCCCTTTCGGGCACTCAAAAGCTGTAACGGGCTCACCCGTACTTCCCTACCTATAGGAACCTCTGAATAAATCGTCTGCGGCTGGATAGCGGATCTTTTCCCCTATCCGTGCGGCTTCAAAAGTGGGCAATACACGAAGTATTCCTCCGCTTTTGAACCCTTCTGCTAGCGAAAAATCTCTCGCTCCCAGCTCTTGCCGATTTCATCAGAGCTTCCTTTACCTTCAGGAAATCCACTCCGGGGCGACCATCCGCTTATCGCTTTATGCCCTCGCACCACCCGGACACTCTCTGAAAAGCTTCGGGAAGCGGAACCTCCCCTTCTTCACGTTTGGCTTTTAGGGTAACACATTTTTCGGCCAATGTCAATAAAATGTTGGAATTCTCTTGACGAACGGGAACGCAATTCTTATAATGGCAGGGATTCCTTTGAAATGAGCGTGAACAGTATGAAGCTTTCCCTGATCGTTCCCTGCTACAACGAGGCGGAAAATGTAGCCGCCTTCCAGCAGGCAGTGCTGGAAGCCTTTGAAGGCTGCGGCTATGACTATGAAATTGTGTATATTGACGACGGCAGTCGGGACGCAACCCTGCATAACCTGAAAAAGCTCCACGCGGCCAATACCTGCCCGGTGCAGGTCATCTCCTTCTCCCGGAATTTCGGCAAGGAGGCGGGCATTTACGCGGGGCTGGAGCACGCCCGGGGGGACTATCTTTCCCTCATCGACGCGGATCTGCAGCAGCGGCCGGAGCTTGTGCGCCAGATGGTGCAAATCCTCGATGAAGAGCCACAGGTGGACGTGGTGGCGGCCTACCAGGATCGCCGGGGCGAAGGCAAGGTTCTCTCCTTCTTCAAAAAGGGCTTCTACAGCCTCATTAACCGCCTTTCCAAGGTTCGGCTCCAGCCGGACGCCAGCGATTTCCGCACCTTCCGCCGGAGCGTCCGGGACAGCCTGCTGGCACTGCCTGAGTACCACCGGTTCTCCAAGGGCCTGTTCGCCTGGGTGGGCTATGAGACCCGCTTTATCCCCTACACTGCCTGCGCCAGAGCCTCCGGCACCACCAAGTGGAACTTCTGGAAGCTGGTGAACTACGCCGTCGAGGGCATCATCGGCTTTTCCACCGCGCCCCTGCGGCTGGCGACCCTCTGCGGCACGGTGACGGGCATTGCGGCCATTGTGTACCTGATTTGTGTCATCCTAGAAAAGCTGACCAGGGGCATTGCCGTTCCCGGCTACGCCACCATCATTGTGCTGCTTCTGCTGTTTTCCAGCATTCAGCTGTTCTGCATCGGTATCATCGGCGAGTATGTGGGTCGTATCTTCGAGCAAGGAAAAGACCGCCCCATTTATATTGCCAAGGAAGTTTTGGATTATCCCCACGAATGAGCGGAAGCCCCGCAGGCGATTGCCTGCGGGGCTTCCCTTATTGTACCTCCACCACCCGGATATCGCTCATCGTGTAATCCGACTGGCTCATGACGATGTCTGCGATGACGGCCACGTCCGCCTGCTGCAGACCTCCCTCCGGAGAGGACACGGCCACGGAGATCCCGTCGCCGGACATGTAGGCCACGCAGTCGGCGTAGCCCTTGGCAATGACCAGACTTTCAATCTGGGCTTCGCTCAGTGCCGTCTGGACAATATCGTCCAGGCTGGCCGCCGACTCCAGCTCCTTGCTGCTGGTGGTGTCCGCGTAGGCCATGGCCTCCTGCAAAAGATTCACCGCGTTGTCCCTTGCCTGCTGCCGGGACAGCCGTACCGCCGCGAAATAGTCGGAAGCGGTGGTGGCCACGTCCTCTCCGGCGGCGATGGCCGCCATGTCCCCCTCCAGTGCCAGGGAGTCGTCACTCATGACCTTTTCCGCGTCCAGAGAGTCCTCCAGGCTTGCCGCGGCGTTGTCCTCGGTGTAGAGCCAGTTGACATAAATCCCGGCGCACACGGTGATAAGAATTGCTGCCGCTACCAGATTTTTCTTCCAAACCTTCATAAAAATGCCTCCAGTCATTTCATTTTCAACACACTGATGCAATCGGCGGTGAGTCCGGTGGCACTTTTCACCGCCTGGGCAATGGCCAGACGAACCGCCGGACTGTCTGCCCCCTGGCAGACCACCACCGCCCCCTGATAAGTAGGCCTGTTGACTTTGCGAACCAGACCGGTTTTCTCCCGGGAACCGTCGGAGATCAGCACCGCCTCCCGGCGGGTGTCCTCCCGATTATCCCCGGTGGCTCGATCCTCATTCATCTGATAGACGGTCTCCGCCCCGCTTTTTTCCGTCAGCAGCACCCGCACCTCCCCTGCCCCGGCGATCTGTCCCAGAATGGCTTCCAAGGATTCCTGCAAGGAGGTTTCCGGCTCCGTGGGCAGAGCCTCCGGGCTTTCCGTGGGCTGCTGTCCGGTGGGCAGGAGCATCAGGCCGATCCCTGCCAGCAGCACCAGCAAAGCAAGGCGATATTTTTTCAGGGCAGCGCGAAGCTCCTGCTTGTGAGCCGTTATCCATTCCATTGCTGTCGTACCTCCGGGATTCCCAGCTCCTGCGTCAGTATCTGCTTCAGCCGTCCCCGTGCCGCCGGAGACAGTGAGCCCGTGACCGTGACGGCCTGGGGCAGCCCCTCCTGACCCAGGGTGATGTCCGCCGTGACCGAGGCGTTGGCCTGTCTGGCTTTCTCTACGATATATGCTTCCAGCCTGGTCTTTATGATGGCTTCTTTTTGGGCTTCCGCCTCCCGGCTCCCCTGATCTGTGATGCCGGATGCCATATCCTCCAGGCCTCCGACCCATTGCAGGGGTGTATCGAAGGAGAAGGTTCTCAAAGGCTGCACCAGAACGATGGTGAGAAACACCCCGCACAGCAGCCGGATCACCGGGGCGCAGCCGCAGTCCTTTGCCATTCGGTTCGCGATGCCGCAAACGGCCGCGGCGCAGAGGATTCCCAGCAGGTAGGAGCGCAAGCCCTCCATCAGCCCACCCCCTTCAGGAAGCACACCGTGCTGACGAAGAGCAGCAGACAGGCGGCTCCGGTCATGGCCAGCATCAGCCCCATGGCACCGGAGAATGTGTCCACCAGCTTCCCCAGCTCCCCGTCGGACAGCACCGCGCATAGGCTGCCTGTGATCTTCAGGGACAGGTAGTGGGCGGCGATTTTCAGAAATGGCTCCAGAAAGATGGCTCCCGCCGCCAGGATTCCGTAAATTCCCGCGGCGTTTTTCATGGTGCCCATGCCCACCAGTACAGATTCCGAGGCATCGGAGAGAATGCTTCCCACCACCGGAACCACCGTGGACATGGTCAGCTTTGCCGCCTTCAGCGCCGCCGCGTCGGTGGCTCCGCTGACCACCCCGGTAATGCCCATGTAAGAGGTGAAGACGATGAGCATGGTTTTCAGCGTCCAGGTCACAAGCCCCTTCGCCAGTTCCTGAAGCTTCCCAAGGGTCTGCTCTCCCAGGGCGCAGGCACCGATCCCCAGCACCAGAAAGCCATAAACCATGGGAATCAGCACCTTGGCGATCACCCCGCCCAGGGCGGTGTCAAAGGCTGCCGTACCCACATACAGAGCCGTAGAGGTGGTCACGCCGCCCTGTCCGGCCAGAGCCGCCGTCATCACGGGAAGCAGCAGCCTTCCGTAGTCGCTGATCTCCTGTACGGTCTCCCGCCCCAGTGCGATCATACTGTTGGCGGTGGTACCCAGCAGCGCGGAGATCACCAGCACCCCTGCCAGATTCACAAGACCCTTTTCCCCACCGGAAAAGCACCGCAGAAGCCCCGTGAGCATGGCCGCGCCCAGCACCCCGGCGCAGACCCGGGCGCATTGAGCAAGATCCGGCCGCAGCCGGGTCAGCGCGTTCCTCATCAGCTCCATCAGTCCCTTCCCGAAATTTCCCGTGTCCTCCGGCATCAGGGCTTGTCCGGAATCCGGCACAGTAGGCGCGGAAAACGCCGCCGCCGAAACCGGCAGACATACAAGTGCCAATAAAAGCGCAAGCGCAAGTATTCTGGTCACAGGTCTCTTACCATCTCCTTGATGATTCCCATGAGTTCCCGAAACAGGGGCAGCGACAGGGTCAGCACCGCCGCGCTGCCCAGCATTTGCAGCATTTTTCCCAGGGCGGTCTTTCCTGCGTCCGCGCAGATGGTAGCGGCGATCTCCGCGACCAGGGCAATTCCCACAGCCTTCACCAGGCTCATGAGCAGCCCCGCCGGAAAGCCGGAGGCCGCCTGAAGCTCCCGGAAAAAGTCCAGCACCGGCTCCAGACAGCTCACCGCCCCCAGGCCTGCCAGGCAGCACACCAGAATGCTCAGAACCAGTCCGATGTCCCGCTCCTGCTTGTCCACCGCCAGACCCAGCACCAGGCTCAGCAGCACCGCCCCGGTAATTTTCCAAAAAGCTTCCATCAGAATTCAAACAGATCCTTAACCAAATCGAATAATTCCGCGATTTTTTGCGCCAGGATCATCAGTACGACCACCAGCCCCGCCAGGCTGGTCATGGTGGCCTGCTCCTCCCGCCCGGAGCGGGAGAGTACCTGGTTGAGAATGGACACGATGATTCCCACGGCGGCGATTTTGAAAATCAGATCAATTTCCATCGTTCACAGAAACAGAATGACCAGAGCCGCCCCGGCGCACAGCCCCAGGGTCTGATAGCTTCGCAGACGCAAGTCCCGATTCTTTTCCAGCCGGGAAAGCTCCCGGCGGCAGGTCTGACGGGTTGCTTCCAACCCCTGTATCTGACCCTCCAGATCAAACCGACCCAGGGTTTGTCCCAGCTGGGCAAGGGGTCGCCGCAGACAGCCAGGCAGGTCGTGGGTCTTTTCCATGGCCGCGTACATGCAGCCGCTGGCATCGGGCTGCGCCTGCCAGCTCAACTCCCGGGTCAGATTCAGAAACACGTCCCGCAGGATTCCGCCCGCGTCACCCGCCGCCTGTTTTGTCAGCTCTGGCAGGGCAATCAGATGGAAGCCCAATTCCGCCTCCATATTTTCCAGAATGTTCATCAGCTGCCGCAGGAGCCGCTCTCTTCGCCGATAGCCTCCGGCGATCCCCGCGCCAAAGCCCCCGCAGCTGACCAGAACAAATACCGCGCCCATCCATTTTGTGCTCATATTGTCACCCTTTCCCTTCGGTAAGACTGCTCCCGGCTCAGTACCAGAATCTGTCGGAACACCCCCGCTTCCAGAAGCCGCCGGTACATGGGTCGCTCCCGCAGATCGGAAAGCCCCGCCCCGTGGGCGGTGGCCAGCAGCCTCACGCCGCAGTTCGCGGCCTGGAGCATGGCCTGACAGTCCGCCTCGGAGGTGATCTCGTCCACTGCAATATACGCCGGCCCCATGGTTTTCAGAACCATCTCCACCCCCTGGGGCTTGGGCACTCCGGTAAGGATGTCCATATGCCGTCCGGTCTCAAAGCCCTGGGGGAACAGCTCTCCCCGCTCGTCCACCACGCTGACCGTTTCCTGCTTGCTGATCTGCCGGGACAAATCCCGCAGTAAGGTGGTCTTCCCCCGGCCGGGCGCACCTACGATCAGGGTCGAGACCCTTTCCAATCCCGTCCCGATCCCCGGAAAATCCCGGGCGACGCGGATGCACAGGGAACGGACGCTCCGAAAGCCATCGGTTTGACCCTGGCGGAAAATCCCATCCCCGCAGACGCCGATCCGGTGGCCTCCCGGTGCCGTCAGGTAGCCCTGAGCCAGGGTGGCGGCACACCAGGGGGAATATTTGCTTGCCAGATTGATGGCGTAGGTCAGATTTTCCTGGGACACCTGCCCGCAAAGCACCCTTCGGCCGGTTCCCAGATTGATCTCCGGAGCCGCGCCCAGCCGCAGACGGATTTCCCGGGCGTTCTCCCGATCCCGTCCGTCCAGCTGTCGGGCAATCTCCGGCGGCAGAATGGCTGTCAGCTTTTCCCATTGGCACTTCATTCGCATCACTCCTGAGACAGCCTATGCGGCCAGTCCGCCGGATAGCACCCCCATGCTTTGGGGCAGTAAAAAGCCGTCTCGCCCTTCGGCGAGACGGCTCAGCGTGTCATTTTTTATTCTTCTTGTAAATGATGTTCAGACCCTTCAGCAGCAGATTCTTTTCCAGGATGATCTCCCGCTTGCACAGGGGCGTAATGAACTGGGCAAGCCCCCCGGTGGCGATCAGGGTGCAGCGGTGTCCCAGCTCTTCCTCCATCCGCTCCACCAGTCCATCGATCATGGCGGCGGTGCCGTACATCATGCCGCTTCGCATGCAGTCCACGGTATTCTTGCCGATGACCTGCCTGGGCTTGTCCAGGCTGATGCCGGGAAGCTGAGCCGCCCGGCTGGTCAGGGCATCCAGGGACACCCGAACGCCAGGGAAAATCACGCCGCCCAGGTAGACATTCTCCGGCTCCACCACCTCAATGGTGGTGGCCGTGCCCAGATCCATCAGGATCAGCGGAGCCTGGTACTCCGCCAGAGCCGCAACCGCGATGACGATCCGGTCGCTGCCCACCTGGCTGGGCACATCCACATGGATGTTCAGCCCGGTTTTCAGCCCTGGGCCAACCACCATGGGCTGCTTGCCGATGACCTTGTAGACGCCGGTGCGGACCGAGTTGAACACCGGCGGCACCACGGAGGAAATGATACAGTCGTCAATGTCGGCAATCCGCGCGCCGTAGGCTTCCAGCATGCTCTTGATCTCCACGCCATACTGGTCGGAGGTTCGGGTGTGATCCGTGGCGATCCGCGCCTTAAAGAGAATTTTGTCGTTTTCAAAACAGCCGATCACCAGATTGGTGTTGCCAATATCAATTGCCAGAAGCATAGGCGCACTCCTTTACCGTTTTTTCATTCGCTCCGTCAGATGGAGCAATGCCTTGCCGATGACGGTCACTAAGACAGCGGCGGCAATGGCCTCCGGGATGCCGGAGGCGGTGACGGTGCCCATAACCAGGCCGAATACCGCGGTGACAGCTACGTTTTTCGCCTGGGCATACTGCTGGGCAAGCAGCAGATAGATGCTGCCCATCACAAGAATGGTATGACAGATGGTGGATACCGCCGCGGTGACTGGCAACGCCAGATAGTCCTCTTTCAGTGTCTTTTTCGTCAGCCGCCAGAGCCAGCCGGCGATGACGCCCAGGGCAATCCGGCAGCCCAGGGCGATCCACAGGCTTTTCAGCACTCCTGGCAGCCCCTCCGTGGTCATGAACGGGGAGAAGGCGAAGGCCAGAAGTCCCGGAGCCGTGGTGTTTGCCCAGATGGAGCACAGGCCGAACACCCCGCCCAGCACCGCGCCTGCCGCCGGCCCCAGCAGAACCGCGCCCAGAATCACCGGGATGTGCATGGTAGTGGCCTTGATGACGGGCAGCGGAATAAAGCCGATTCCCGTCATGCCCATGACCAGCAGAACGCCGCAGAGCATGGCAAGGGTCGCCATGCAGCGGGTATCCATTTTCCGTTTTTGCATATTCAGTTCCTCCTGCTGCCGTTCTCTTTTCATTTGTGAGATACAGCGCAAATTTTCGGGTTTGAAACCCGGTGCTGTATTATACCAGAACTTTGAAAAAAATACAAGTACAAATCAGCTCTTTACACAGGCTTTCCTTCCCGCTATAATGAAGGAAATCATTTGGGAGGTATTTTCATGCTGAAAGGAAAAACCGTTCTGCTGGGTGTCACCGGCGGGATTGCCGCCTACAAGGCCGCCGCTCTGGCTTCCCTGCTGGTCAAGCAGCACGCGGCGGTGGAGGTGATCATGACCCAGAACGCCACTCAGTTCGTAACGCCCCTGACCTTCGAGCAGCTCACCGGCCGCCGCGCCATGGTCGATACCTTCGACCGGAATTTCTCCCATCAGGTGGAGCACATTTCCCTGGCTCAGCGAACAGACTTGGTCATCATCGCCCCGGCCACGGCCAACGTCTGCGCCAAGCTGGCTCACGGTCTGGCGGACGATATGCTCACCACCACGGTGCTGGCCTGTCGGTGTCCCAAGCTCATTGCCCCGGCCATGAATACCAATATGTATGAAAATCCCGTGACCCAGGACAATCTGGCCCTGCTGGAAAAGTATGGCTGGGAGGTCATCTCCCCTGCCAGCGGCCGACTGGCCTGCGGGTCTGTGGGGCGGGGGAAACTGCCGGAACCAGTGGATCTGCTTCAGCACATTCTGCGCCATCTGGCACTGCCCCACGATCTGGCGGGCAAGCGGGTGCTGGTCAGTGCCGGGCCTACTCAAGAGGCCATCGACCCGGTTCGGTATCTGACGAACCACTCCACCGGCAAAATGGGCTATGCGCTTGCGAGAATGGCCATGCTCCGGGGAGCGGACGTGACCCTGGTCTCCGGCCCCACCGCCATTGACCCGCCTCCCTTCCTGCGCACCGTGTCCGTGGTCTGCGCCCAGGACATGTACAATGACATCACGGCCAACGCCCCCCAGGCGGACTTCATTTTCATGGCCGCCGCCGTGGCGGACTACACGCCTGTGGAATGCGCGGACAATAAAATCAAAAAGCGGGATGGAGATATGGCAATCCCCCTGAAGCGCACCCAGGATATCCTGGGCTGGCTGGGCGAGCACCGGATGCCCGGTCAGATTCTCTGCGGCTTTTCCATGGAGACCCAGAACATGCTGGAAAACAGCCGGGTCAAGCTCTCCCAAAAGCATGTAGACATGATCTGCGCCAACAATCTGAAGGTTCCGGGAGCGGGCTTCGGCGTGGATACCAACATTCTCACCCTCATCACCCGGGAAGCCGTCACAGAGCTTCCGAAACTGTCCAAGGAGGAAGCGGCAAACGCCATTCTCGACGAGGCTCTGGCTCTCACCCAGTCAATACTATAATGCTGGACACCCCCGGCGCGAGAACGCGCCGGGGGTAGTTACTACATTGCGGTTTCGATGGCCTCCCTCAGGTTCCTCACCCGGTAGACCGTCAGCCCCGTGGGAATTTCGATTTTTTCCGAGCCGCTTCTGGGGATGATGCACTGCTTGAAGCCCAGTCGGGATACCTCCCCCAGCCGTTGGGCAAGGTGGGAAACCGACCGGATTTCTCCCGTCAATCCCACTTCTCCGATGGCCACCAGGTCGTCGGAAATGCCCGCGTCCCGGTAAGAGGAAGCAATGGCCAGCGCCACAGGCAGATCGGCACCCGGCTCATCCAGCCGCAGGCCGCCGATGACGTTGATGTAAGCGTCAAAGGCACTGAGCTTCATCCCCGCTCGCTTCTCAGCCACGGCCATCAGCAGCACCGCCCGGTTGAAATCGAAGCCGTCGGCGGCTCGCCGGGGTACGTTGAAGGTAGTCTTAGTCACAAGCGCCTGCACCTCCGCCAGCACCGGACGGGTTCCCTCCATGACGCAGGCCACGCAGGTGCCGCTGGCTCCCTCCGGCCGCCCTTCCAGCAGCATCTGGGAAGGGTTCGGCACCTCGGCCAGGCCAGAGTCCAGCATTTCAAACACGCCGATCTCGTTGGTGGAGCCGAACCGGTTTTTCGCCGCCCGGAGAAGCCGATAGGAGGTGTTGGGGTCGCCCTCGAAATACAGCACGCAGTCCACCATATGCTCCAGTACCTTTGGCCCCGCAATATTGCCGTCCTTGTTGATGTGCCCCACCACAAAAACCGTGATTCCCTGGGATTTGGAGATCTGCATCAGGGTCATGGTGCAGTCCTTCACCTGAGAAATGCTCCCCGGAGAGGACTCATTGTTTTCGTTATATAGCGTCTGAATGGAGTCCACGATCAGAATATCCGGTTTCGTTTCCTCCACCGTCTCCACCACGTCGGAAAGCCGGGTCTCCGACAGAATAAACAGCTCCTCCGGGGCGACTCCCAGCCGCTCTGCCCGGAGCTTCAGCTGCCGCTCGCTTTCCTCGCCGGAAATGTACAGCACCCGACGCTCGGCGCAGAGCCGATTGCAGATTTGCAGCAGCAGGGTGGACTTACCGATACCCGGCGCGCCGCCCACCAGCACCAGAGACCCGGCCACCGCGCCGCCGCCCAGCACCCGATCCAGCTCTCCCATGCCGGTGGAGAAGCGAATTTCGCTGTCGCCGGTAACATCCCGCAGCCGCAGAGCTACCCGGCTGACCCCCACCGGGGCGGGCTTGGCTCTGCCCGGAGCCGCGGGCTTTTCAATGTGCTCTTCCATGGTGTTATAGGCTCCGCAGCTGGGACACCGACCCATCCATTTGGGCGTCTCGTTTCCGCAGTTTGTGCAGAAAAATACGGATTTTGCTTTTGCCATATGTGTTTCTCCCGTCAGTCCTTTTTTCTTACCAGCTCCAGCACCTGGGACATCTGCTTACAGATACCCTCGTAGCACTCCCGCTTATGGGGCCGCAGGCAGCCGCTGCAATCCTTGATGCCTCTCTGGGTATACTGAAAATTCCCGCCGCATTTGTCTCCCAGACAGTACAAGGGACAGTAGCAGAACAGGCAGCTGAAGGCTTCCGGGTCTGCCCCTTTGTGACAGGGAAAATACTCGCACTCTTTATTTTGAAAAAAATCGTAATGTGCCATTTTACAACCCTCCAAGCTCTTCCCTTTTCGGAAGATTATGCTATAATCATACCGTATCCCAGGGGTACACCTCCGGCGGCTTCTGGGAAAAGGTCATGAATTTCCCGGTCGCCGGGTGGGTGAAGCCAATTTTATGAGACCACAGGGCGATCTCGCAGGGATCTTCCAGGGTCGAATACTTCCGCTCCCCCACCAGGGGCATTCCCCGGGAGGCAAACTGCACCCGGATCTGGTGTGTGCGGCCTGTGCGAAGGTGAATCCGCACCAGGGAGAAATCCGCGCTTCTGCCCAGAACCGCATAGTCCAGAATCGCTTCCTGAACACCCTTCCCCGGCTCCTTGGCTACCATGGTCATCCGCCGGGCTTTGTCCCGGTAGAGAAGATCGGTTAGGGTTCCCCTGTCCGCCTCCAGGTCGCCATGGATGACTGCCAGATATTCCTTCTGGAACCGGTCTTCCCGAATCTGCCGGGACAGCTCCGAGGCACTTTCCGCGTTTCTTGCCAGAACCATGACACCGCTGACCACCCGGTCAAGCCGATGTACCGTCCGGATATCCGCTTTGGGATTCCCCAAAGCCTGACGCACCAGCTCCGGCAATCCCCCCGGCTCGTCGGTGGACAGCACCCGGGCTGGCTTGATACACACCACCACCGCGCTATCTGCATACAGAAGCTCCATCGTCCACTCCCCTTTTCATCCTTTTATTTTATCAAAAAATTTACCGCAATGCAAGCGGAAGGAGGCTTTCCTATGAAAATCGTAATTCTTGACGGCTATGCCCTGAACCCCGGCGACCTGTCCTACGACTGCCTGAAAGCGTTCGGCGAACTGACAGTCTATGAGCGCACGGACTCTGAAGGCCAGGCCATCGCTCGGATCGGCGATGCCGAAATCGTCCTCATCAACAAGGTTCCAGTCACCGAGTCCCTGCTTGCCGCCTGCCCCAACATCCGTCTGATCTGCGTCCAGGCCACGGGCTATAATGTAGTGGACTGCGAAGCCTGCAAAAAGCGAGGCATTCTCGTTACCAATGTACCCAGCTATGGCACGGCGGCAGTGGCTCAGTTTACCATGGCTCTGCTTCTGGAGCTGTGCCACAGCATCGGGCTTCACGACCGGGATGTTCACGCCGGTGGCTGGGAAAAGGCCAACTGCTTCTGCTACTGGCTGACCCCCCAGATGGAGCTGGCCGGGAAGACCATGGGCATTATCGGCTTCGGCAAGATCGGCATGGCAGTGGGTAAGCTTGCGAAGGCCTTCGGCATGGAGGTACTGGCCTACAACCGGAGCCAATGCGAGGAAGGAAAGCAAATCGGCACCTATGTAGACCTGGATACCCTGCTTGCCAAATCCGACGTAGTGTCCCTTCACTGCCCCCTGTTCCCGCAGACCCGCGGCATTATCAACGAATCTTCTATCGCTAAAATGAAGGACGGTGCCATGCTCATCAACACTGCCCGTGGCCCTCTGGTGGAGGAAACCGCCCTGGCCGCCGCATTGAATTCGGGAAAGCTCCGGGGTGCCGCTCTGGACGTGGTTTCCCAGGAGCCTATCAACGCCGATAGTCCCCTTCTCACCTGCAAAAACTGCGTTCTCACGCCCCACATCGCCTGGGCACCCATCGAAAGCCGCCAGCGGCTTCTGGACACGGTGGTGGAAAACATCCGTGCCTACCTGGCCGGTTCCCCCCAGAATGTGGTAAATCCGTAAACAAAAGGGGCTGTCTCACTAAGAATTCAGATGGGTCAAAATAGCCAAAAAGAAGATGTCATTGCGAACCAGTGACCGATGTCACTGGTGTGGAATCCGTACCTTATTTGTAGGGGACGATGCCCTCATCGTCCCGTGAATAGCTATCTTTATATTCCAAGTCTCCTAGAAACTTTCGGTGCTGGTTCCTCCGGGGGCAATGTTCTTGTCTCGGCAAGAACCTTGAGAAGTAAGCGGGCTTAGGGGGTGCTGCCGAAAAGCCGCCCCCCTAAGTACCCCCCGGCCGCACCGCCGGAAGCAGGTTGGAATGCTTCGGATTGCTATGGGTGGTTTTATCGGAAGCCATCAGATAGTATGGTAATGTTTCTTTGATAAGCTGAAAAAGACGAGAGCTTCTGCTCTCGTCTTTTTTCCTTACAGTGCCTCGCCCAGAATGGACTTGGTAGCGTAGGCGTTCAGGCGCATATCCGCCGTGTTTCCGGCAAGATACTCATAATAGGCCTGGGCACCGATCATGGCTCCATTGTCTCCGCAAAGTGACAGCGGCGGCATGTAAACCTCCGCGCCTATTCTTTGAGCCGCCGCCAGCAGATCCGCCCGGATCCGGGAATTGGCGGCCACGCCTCCGGCCACGGCGATTTTCCGGTAGCCCGTTTCCTCCATGGCCATCACCGCCCGGGGTACCAGGGTGTCCGACACCGCCGCCGAAAAAGCGGCGCACAGACTTGGAATGTCCAGCTCCTCCCCCACCTGCTCAGCGTGATGAATCAGATTCAGCGCGGCGGTTTTCAGGCCGGAAAAGCTCATGTTGTAGGGGTTCTCACCGGGCTTGCTGCGAGGCAGGGTATATGTTTTCTCGTCGCCGAGCTTTGCCGCCTTGTCCAGAGCCGCCCCGCCGGGATAGGGCATTCCCAGCACCCGGGCAACTTTATCAAAGCACTCCCCCGCCGCGTCGTCCAGGGTGGTGCCCAGAATGCGCATGTCCGTGTAGTCCTTCACCTCCACGAACATGGTGTGCCCGCCGGAGACCACCAAACACAGGAACGGCGGCTCCAGTTCCGGATAGGCCAGATAATTGGCCGCAATGTGCCCCCGGATGTGGTGAACCGGGATCAGGGGCTTTCCCAGTGCCAGAGCCGCGGCCTTGGCAAAATTCACCCCCACCAGCACTGCGCCGATAAGCCCTGGGGCGTAGGTCACGGCCACAGCGTCAATGTCCTTCCGGGAAAGACCCGCGCTCACCAGGGCTTGGTCAGCAAGGCCGTAAATGGCCTCGATGTGCTTCCGGGAAGCGATTTCCGGCACCACGCCGCCGTAAATTCGGTGCAGGTCTACCTGGGAAGCAATGCAGTCCGTCAGAATTTCCCGGCCGCTGCGGACAATGGCCACGGCGGTTTCATCGCAGGAGGATTCTATTGCGAGAATGTTCATGTTTCCCACTCCTTTCCCAGAATCAGGCCATCTTCCATGGGATTGTGATAGTAGTTTTTCCGCAGACCCAATTTCTGAAACCCCATGCTTTCATACAAGCTCCGGGCATTTTCGTTGCTCACCCGAACCTCCAGCTTCAGGCACCGGCTGCCCCGCTGGGCAAGGGCGGAAATCAGAGCTTCGATCAAAGCTCTGGCAATGCCCCGGCGACGAAACGCCGGATCAACGGCCACATTCATCATGTCGCTTTCGTCCAGCACCGTCTGACTGCCTACATAGCCAAGCACACGTTCATCCTCCTCAGCTACCAGCCACAGGGACAAGGGATTTTGAAGCTCCGAGGCAATGCTTTTTTCGCTCCAGGGGTCGGAAAAACAGAGCCTTTCCAGCCTCGCAATCTGGGTCACATGCTCCGCGCCCATCTTCACAATTCTCATTTTGCCTCGTACCAGCTCTTTCCGAAGTGCGCCTCGGCGGTCAGGGGTACCTTGAGTTCGGCAACCCCCTCCATTTCCCGGCTGACCAGCTTGGCAACATTCTCAGCCATTTCCTCCGGACACTCCACGATCAGCTCGTCGTGTACCTGCAAAAGAAGCCTCGCCTCCGGGTAGCTTTCCGCCAGGGCGTTTTCCACCCGGATCATGGCCAGCTTGATGATATCCGCCGCCGTGCCCTGAATGGGCGTATTCAGGGCGATCCGCTCTGCGCCGCTGCGGATGTTGTAATTGCTGCTACTTAGCTCCGGAATATACCGGCGGCGGCCGTACAGGGTGGTGGTGTAGCCGTCACGTCTGGCGTTTTCCACCACCTGCTTCATATAGTCCCGCACGCCGTGATAATGGGAAAGGTAATTGTCAATATACTCTTTGGCCTCCCGGCGGCTGACCCCGATGTCCTCCGCCAGGGAGAACTCGCTGATGCCGTAGACAATGCCGAAGTTCACCGCTTTGGCGTGTCTGCGCTGCAAGGGAGTCACCTGCTCCACCGGCACCCCGAAGACCTGGGAAGCGGTGGCGGTGTGAATATCCACATGGTCGCAGAAAGCCTTCTGCATGGTCTTGTCGTCCGCAATGTGGGCAAGCACCCGCAGCTCGATCTGACTGTAATCCGCGTCCACCAGCACACAGCCGGGCTTCGGCACGAACATTTTCCGGATTTCCGCTCCCAAGTCCGTGCGGACGGGGATGTTCTGCAAGTTTGGCTCGGTAGAGGACAGCCGCCCGGTGGCGGTGACAAGATTCTGGAAGGTGGTGTGTACCCGCCCATCGGCACGAATTTCCTTCAGTAGGCCGTCGGCGTAGGTGGATTTCAGCTTGGTCAGCATCCGGTAGTCCATGATGGCCGGGACGATAGGGTGCTTGTCCTTCAGCTTTTCCAGCACCTCGGCGTTGGTGGAGTAGCCCGTGCGGGTCTTCTTCATGGGGGGCAGACTCAGCTTTTCAAAGAGTACCTCCCCTAGCTGCTTGGGAGAATTGATATTGAATTCTCCCTGGGAATAGGAGAAAATCAGGGTCTCGCAGTCGGCGATCCGCCGGGAGAGCATGTCCCCGAAGGCCTCCAGCTGTACCCGGTCAATGAGAATGCCCCGGCACTCCATGTTGTAGAGTACCCGGCACAGGGGCAGCTCGATTTCCCGATAGAGCCTGTCCATGCCGGTTTTCTCCAGCTCCTGAGAAAGCCGCGGCCGCAGGTGCCACAGTGCCTCGGCACATCCGGCGGCATCCTCATCCTCCACGGTTTTCCCCAGGAAGGTGGTGGCCAGCTTCGACACCGGATAATCCGACTGAGACGGATTCAGGTCATAGGCCGCCAGCTTCGTGTCAAACACGCACTGGCCATAACCGATTCCCCGGTCGTCCAGCTGATGGAACACCTCCTTGCTATCGTGCAGGATCAGTTCTTTTCCCGCCAGAGAAAGGCTCTGCATGGCGGCCTCCATGGGGGTCAGGGCGCACACGCCCCCTGCCCAGGCAATGCCCAGGCTGCCGTCCCCGCCCAGGTACAGGGCGCAGGTCTTCACGCCCTCCGGCAAGGCTTCCGCCTTGGGCAGGGCTTCCACCTTGGGACTGTCCGCCTTGGGCGCGGCTTGCGCCGCTCCCCGGAGGCCGTACTTGTCAATGAGCCGGACGAACTCCAATTTCTGGAACAGCTGATACAGCTCCGGCTTGTTATAGGGCTGGACAATAGCGTCCCTCGGCTGGAACTCGATGGGTGCCTCCGGCCGGATGGTGGCAAGATCATAGGATAGATAGGCCTGCTCTCTGTCCTTTTCCAGCTTCTCCCGGAGCTTTGGCCGGATGGAAGCGTCCTCCAGATTGGCGTACACCCCATCCAGGGAGCCGAATTTTGCCAACAGCTCCTTGGCGGTTTTGGGGCCTACGCCGCCAACGCCTGGGATGTTATCCGAGGAATCTCCCATCAGGGCTTTCAGATCGATGAGCTTCTTCGGCTCGAAGCCGTACTCTGCCCGGAACACATCTTCGGTATACAGGGTAGCAGTGGTCTGGCCGGGCTTGGAAATCACCAGCTTCACATGGACATTTTCGTCAATGAGCTGCAAGGAATCCCGGTCTCCCGTGACAATGACGCACTCCCAGCCGTTATTGGAGCAGATTTTCGCCACGGTGCCGATGACATCGTCCGCCTCCCAGCCCTGGCATTCGTAAATGGGAATGTTCATGGCGCGCAGTACTTCCTTCATCACCGGCATCTGCTGCGCCAGCTCCTCCGGCATCCCATGGCGGGTAGCCTTGTAGCCCTCGTATTTCCGGTGCCGGAAGGTGGGGCCATGGAGGTCAAAAGCCACGGCAATGGCCTCGGGCTGCTCCTCCTTCTCCATCCGCTCCAGGATGTTCAGAAAGCCGTAAATGGCGTGGGTGTAAAGCCCGTCCCGGTTAGTCAGAGGCCGCACGCCGAAATGGGCTCGGTTAATGACGCTGTTGCCGTCCAGAATCAGCAGCTTCATACTTTTCTCCACTTGGTTCCCTGGGGGGTGTCGATGATCTCAATACCCCTTATCTTCAGCTCGTCCCGGATCCGGTCTGCCTCGGCAAAGTTCTTTTCCTTCTTGGCCTTCGTGCGGGCGGCAACCAGGGCATCGATTTCCGGATCGGCGGAAGCGGCTTCCTCCTCCGCCTTTTTCTGATTGCGCTTCTCGGCGGCGGCCAGCAGATTCAGGGACAGCACCTGGTCAAAATCGGCAATCAGTGCCAGCTTGGTCGCGTCACTGCACTTGGCCTTCAGCACGTCGTACAGGGCTGTCACAGCCACGGAGGTGTTCAGGTCGCCGTTCAGGGCATTTACGAACCGCTCCTTCAGCTTATCAAAGGTCTCCTGGTCAATGTCCTCGCCAGGCTTCAGAGCGGCAATTTTGGTGATCAGCTTGTCGTAGGCGACTACGGCATTGTCCAGATTCTCCCAGGAGAACACCAGATTCCGGCGGTAGTGGCTTTGCAGGCAGAACAGCCGGTAGGCCATGGGGTCATAGCCCTTCTGCTCCAGCAGGGACACGGTCAGGAACTCACCCTTGGACTTGGACATTTTGCCGTTGTCCGTATTCAGGTGGTGGACATGGAACCAGTAATTGCACCACTTGTGACCCAGGTAGCTTTCGGACTGGGCAATTTCGTTGGTGTGGTGGGGAAAAGCGTTGTCAATGCCGCCGCAGTGGATATCCAGGTCGTCCCCCAGGTGCTTCATGGAAATGCAGGAGCACTCAATGTGCCAGCCGGGATAGCCCACGCCCCAGGGGGAATCCCACTTCAGAGCCTGATCCTCAAACTTGGACTTGGTGAACCAGAGAACGAAATCGTTCTTATTTTTCTTGTTCTCGTCCTCCTCCACGCCCTCCCGGACGCCTACGGCTAGATCCTCCTCGTCGTGGTCGTTGAAGACGTAGTACTGTTTCAGCTTGGAGGTATCAAAATACACGTTTCCCCCGGCAAGATAGGCATAGCCCTTCTCCAGCAGCACCTGGATCATGTGGATATACTCGGGGATGCAGTTCGTAGCAGGCTCCACCACATCCGGCCGCTTGATATTCAGCTTGTCGCAGTCGGCGAAAAAGGCGTCGGTATAGTACTTGGCAACCTCCATCACCGTCTTGTGCTCCCGCCGGGCTCCCTTGAGCATCTTGTCCTCGCCGGTGTCCGCGTCGGAGGCCAGATGACCCACGTCCGTGATGTTCATCACCCGTTTGACGGGATACCCGTTATAGCGCAGGGTCTTTTCCAGCACGTCCTCCATAATATAGGTACGCAGGTTGCCGATGTGGGCAAAATGGTAAACCGTGGGACCGCAGGTGTACATCTTCACCAGTTCTGGGTTGTTGGGAACGAACAGTTCCTTCTTGTGGGTCAAAGAGTTGTATAGATACATGGCACATTCCTCCTAAATAGATACAAAATAAAAACGCCCCTCGTACTGAAATTAAGTACAAGAGGCGGCAATTACCGCGGTTCCACTCTCATTTTTCACTCGTTGGCGTATTTTTTCGCTCCCGGACGCACTTCCCGGCGCGCCACTCCGCCGAGGCTTTCAGCCCGTGACCCCGACTCTCTGAGGATGATCCTTCCGGTACTCTTTCCGTTCATCGCGATATTTGACTATGCCACATTTTACCACCAAAAAGCGTATTTTGTCAAGGGTAACCTTCCGGATTTCCACAATCTTCCTTGGAAAATTCTTAAGATATTCTTACACTATTGACAAAAGGCCTGTAGGTTCGCTATAATAGTGTCGAGAAATGAGACGAAAGTGAGGTAACGCCATGAATTTCTCCGAACAACACAGCCTCAGAAAACCGCTGAGTCTGATTCTCGCCGCAGCACTTACAGCCACACTCTTTACCGGCTGCATGAAAAAGGATCCCGAGACCCCCGAGGACACCACCTCCGGTGTGCCGGGTCTGAACCTGTCGGAAACCACCGCGCCTTCGGAAACCACTTCCGAGACCACCGCTCCGGCAGCTGTCATCAATGAAAATACCGCGACGGTCACAAGCCAGATGAATATCCGCAGCTCACCCAGCACGGAAGCCACCGTGGTCGGCACCCTGAATGCCGGCGATAAGGTGGAGATCAACCGCCGGGAGGAAGTCACCGGCATCGACTGGGCCTACATCATCTCTCCCGAGGCCGGCTGGATCGTCATGGATTATGTGGAAATGGACATTCCCAGCCAGGCACCCTCCGGCGGAGATACCAATACCCCCGGTGCCACCGCTCCCTCCAACGCCGGCACAACCACTGGAACCGAGGAGCTGAACATCAAGGGTGTCGTCACCGTCAACAACCTGAACATTCGCAGCGAAGCCAGCCAGGACGGCAAGATTCAGGGCTCCTATAATAAGGGCGATATCGTCACCATCCTGGAAACCAAGAACGGCTGGGGTCGCACCAACAAGGGCTGGGTGAAGATGGAGTACGTCAACACCAGCGGCACCACAACCACCACCCCCACCACCGGCAATGATAGCAGCACAACCACCGGCAGCAGCAACGTTACCGGCAACGGCAGCACCACCGTCCAGTTCCGGGGCATCGTCACCGCCAAGGAACTGAACATCCGTGCCTCCGCCGATCAGAGTGCCGACCGGGTAGGCAGCTACACCTACGGCAACCGGGTGGAGATTCTGGAGAAGAGCGGCTCCTGGGGTCGGACCAGCAAGGGCTGGATCAGCCTGAACTACGTCTATCAGGACGGCACCAACGGCACCAACACCGCCAAGGGCACCATCACCGCCGCCGGCGGCCTGTACATCCGCAGCGGCCCTGGCACCGGCTATACCTCCGTAGGCTCCTATGCCGAGGGCGACAGCGTGGCCATTCTGGAGCAGTTCACCTATGACGGCGTCACCTGGGGCTGCACCAACAAGGGCTGGATCAGCATGAAGTTTGTGGATACCGGCTCCTCCGACAGCGACAGCTCCTCTGACAGCAGCGATTCCTCCAACGCCCAGCACGGCACCGTTACCGCCGAGGGCGGTCTGCGGATCCGCAAGTCCGCCGGTGACGGCGAGGTGGTCGGCTCTCTGAAGCACGGCGATCGGGTGACGATTCTGTCCACTACGAACGTGAACGGCACCACCTGGGGTGAGATCAGCACCGGCTGGATTTCCTTGGACTACGTCTCCCTGGACGATTAAACACAAAAGCATCGGGGCTTCCTGACGGGAGTCCCGATTGTTTTGCACAAAAGAACGCAGGCTTTGGACATCTCCAAAGCCTGCGTTTGCGTTTACGGATTCTTCTCTGCCTTCTTGGCGGCCTTGGCCTTTGCTTTGGCCTCCTGAGCCTTCTTGGCCTCTGCCTTGGCGTTCTCGGCGGCGGTCTCGTTGGTGGAGATGGCCCATTTCTCAAGCTCAATGCGAACCTGATCGGCACCGGTCTCCAGCACGATTCTGGTCTCCTTCACGTCCACAACGGTACCAACGATACCGCCGATGGTGGTGATTTTGTCGCCCTTGCGGACGGCGGAACGCATCTGCTCGGCTTCCTTCTTCCGCTTGTTTTCCGGACGGATCAGCATGAAGTAGAAAATAGCAATCATCAGCACCATCATGAGCAGGGTGCTGCCCATGCCGGCGCCAGTCGCGGTGGCACTCAGAATGTTCATTTGAAAAACTCCTTCGTAAGTATTAGCCAGTTTATTATATCATCCTTAGCGTAAATTGCAAGAATAACTTTAGGTGTTCCGGCAGTTTTTTGTCTGGTTTCAGGGAAGCTCTGATTCAATCCGCAAAAGCTGTGAGCGAGAGATTTTTTGTCCGATCGAGCCATCAAAAGCGGAGGAATACTGGATGTATTTCCCGCTTTTGATGACGATGAGTGGGCGGAAAAGATCCGCTCACAGCCGCAGGGGGTTGATTCAGAGTTTCCCTAAATTCTTCTCGCCAATTTTTCCGAGTATTCCGCCCGGAAGGCGGCAAACCGCCCCTCGTCCAGAGCCTCCCGAATCCGTTCCATCAGCTTATTGTAGAAATACAGGTTGTGCATCACGGCAAGCCGCATGGCCAGCATCTCGTCGGCAATGAACAGATGCCGGATATAAGCCCTGCTGAACCGGCGGCACACCGGGCAGTCGCACTGAGGGTCAATGGGGCTGGAGTCCGTGATATACTTGGCGTTTTTCAGGTTGATGGCTCCCTCCCAGGTGTTGAGCCGGGCGTGCCGGGCATTCCGGGCGGGCATGACGCAGTCGAAAAAGTCCACGCCCCGGGCAACGGACTCAATAATGTTTGTAGGGGTTCCCACGCCCATGAGATACCGGGTTTTGTCTGCTGGCATGTGCGGCTCCACCGCCTCGATGATGTCGTACATCTCCTGGGCAGTCTCCCCCACCGCCAGGCCGCCGATGGCGTAGCCCGGCAGATCCAGGTCGGCAATGCGCTTCATGTGATCGACCCGGATGTCCTCATAAGTGCCCCCCTGGTTGATGCCCCAGAGCATCTGCTCCCGGTTCACCGTGTCCGGCAGCGCGTTCAGCCGTGCGTTTTCCGCCTTGCAGCGCACCAGCCAGCGGTAGGTTCTGTCCACGCTTTTTTGCACATAATCCCGGGGGGACGGATTTTCGATGCACTCGTCAAAGGCCATGCAGATATCGCTGCCCAGATTGGACTGAATCTGCATACTCTCCTCCGGCCCCATAAAGATCTTGTGGCCGTCAATATGAGAGGCGAAGTACACCCCTTCTTCCTTGATTTTCCGCAGGGAGGACAGGCTGAACACCTGAAATCCCCCGGAATCCGTCAGGATCGGCCCGTCCCAGGTCATGAATTTGTGCAGCCCGCCCATTTCCCGGATCACTTTGTCCGTAGGCCGCAGATGCAGGTGGTAGGTGTTGCTCAGCTCCACCTGGCAGCCGATATTCTTTAAGTCCTCGGCACTGAGCGCGCCCTTGATGGCTCCCTGGGTGCCTACGTTCATGAAAACCGGTGTCTGCACCGTGCCGTGGGCGCAGGTGAACACGCCACGCCGAGCCTTCCCTTCCGTTTTCTTTAATTCAAACATAGCTTCCCTCATGATTCTTGGTCGGTTCGGTCGAGACTTCCTGTGCCGCTTGCGACAAACATCGCGTCGCCTATGTGTATGGGAGTCGGGATTATGCACCTTTTCCGCGCATTATTCATTGCCCTTCATTCCCTTCCATGTTCTTAAAATCTTTTCCTATTCTATCAGATATTCTGCTCAAGTCAAGAGGGAAAGGCCGGAGTAATCCCCGGCCTCCCTTCTACTAATCTTCAGTTGTCAAGGTGCCATCTGGTGCTGCACGTCTTTCAGATGATGTACGATTACGATTTTCTGCATTTCTTTGCCTCCTTTATTTTCCGGACGCAGTCCGGGCAAATCCACCCATTCTTGGTCACTTTCCCCCCGCTGCTTCGGGCGACGGCTACGGTGCTCGTATATGAAACCGTGACATTCAACCAGCACAGACGGGCGACCCCACAGCAGTCACATACGCAGTCAATGTTGTATGCCATCACTCCCTCCTCTCTGACGAAAACGCATCATGTTCCACGCGATACGCCTTGTCATCCCAGTATTCATCGGCTCCAACCTTGCGACTGTCGTTGCCGAATGCTTCTTTCCATGACGGCAGGCTGTCGTTCACCGCATCGAAGCGAAGCCCCCATCTTTCGCAGGCTTCGAGTGCGTCTTGCAGCAGCTTCCCTTCCCGGCAAGTCCACAGGATGATGCCAGTGCCGCTGCTTTGTGCCGCCGCTGCTGCGGCGATGATGTTCCAGTGCGGAGCGCCGATTTCCGGGTATGCGTTCTCGCACAAACATCCGTCGAAGTCGACGGCGATTGCTTTTTGCAAGGTTCGCTCCGGTTCCTGTTCAACGGTTTCATCGGTGCCGCTTGCGGCTTTGAGCCGACTTATCGCTTCGATTGCAGTGCCCGTCAGCCTGCCGGGTGCGAAGACCGCGTTGTTCAAATCGGTCTCCAACGTGGTTGCGAGTTTCTTATTGTCCATCTTCCAGCTCCTTCTTTATTTTCTCTCGCATCCGCCGGTCGGGGCCGTCTGCCCCTAAAACAGGGTAGTCGGTTTCCCCGCCCTTCAGAATGACGACGCGGTAGTTCTTGTTGATGCCGCGCTTCGACCGATTTGCCAGCGCGTAGAAACTGTCCGTGCTGGCACAGCCGAGCTGGTCGCGGCACTCTCGCGCAGTTCCTCTCGCGAGCAGTTCATCACTGTATCGGTCGTAGATCTCGTAGTAGTTCATCGCTCCACCTTCTTGATGCTGTCCATCGGCACCAGCCGTTTCTTGTTCTCAGCGTAGTAGACGATGGCGAACGGCTTCGGATTGATCGAGCTGCATTGGAATCCACTTCTTCCGTACTGAGGTTCGTTCCATTCGCAGAACAATTCCGTGCAGAGCATTGTCACGCCAACGAAGACTCCGGTGAACAAAGCCGTTTTCGTGACGAACTTCTCGCATAACTCGTAATCTCCGATCTCTCTTCCCTCCGTTGCATCCTTTTCCCACAGCAGTGCCTTCCCCGCATCTCCGTTGTCAATCTCGAAATGGTTGCCACTCGGCCTAATATAGGCACTGCACACGACCATATCGCCCAAAGATAGACTGTCTCGCTCAGTCGTATTCGTACTCACCCAGTTTCACCTCCTTCTCGCAGTCGGGACATTCGACGTAACCCCAATCATCTCCCCAGTACTCCGGTACGACGAGTTCTCTCCACGGAACCACAACCGTCTGGCCGCAGTGAGGGCAAACGAACGTGATCGAGACTGGCTTCACGTCGATGTGGAAGTCGCTCGTTTTCTCAAGCTCTCTCATATCGTTCTATCCTCCGTTTCAGTCGTTCCAGCGACTCGGCTTCTCTACACTTGATGTCCTCTGGTGTTTCGGTTTCAACAAGGATCTCGTACTTTCGGTTCTTTCCCTTCATCACATTGCAGACAAGGCAATAGAACGACGCCGTACTCGACAGCTTCAACGCTTTCGCACACTCCCTTGCGATCCCGAACGCCAAGAGCCGGTCGTCCTTCGCTCGATATACGGTGTAGTGGTGCATTGCTTCTCCTTTCCGCTGTGCCGCAATCAAATTACCAATCGGCACATCAAGCTATCAAAAAGGCTTCTAAAGCCGCTGGAGCTTGCTCAAATGATGAAAGTATTGCTGGATGCCGTAGAAAACGCTGTATTCGGGTCATTTCCCCTCGTACAGAGCCTTCAGTTCAGCGTATTCTTCGTCAGTGATATATCCTCGCCTGCGCTGCTGCTTCCAGTACGCCATCAGCTCATTGTATTGGGACTTCAGGTCCGAGAAGTATAGATACGCCGGATTCAGGTCGGCGCACAGCTTTCTCAGCTCGTCTCGCTTTGCAGCGAAATTCTCGGCCAGTTCGGCACTCGGAGCCCTGCCGATTCGTTCAGAGCCGCAGGAGCAGCACATCTTCGACGTAACGCCCTGAACCGAGAACGTCGCCCCGCAGTCGAGGCATATCCATTTTTGTTGGCACCCTCTTGCCATTGTCATTTCGTACTCGCAGTAGCTTTCGCCGTCTACCTCGACGGCTGCCCTTGCGTACATTCCGTTGTAGACCAACTCCTCAGCGAAGCCCATCGCGTCGTCAAGGGTCGTTTCAGGCTTTGCCTTGAGCCTGCGGATCTCGCCGCAGACTCCTTCCAGAACAACTATAATCTCCATGTGGTTCTCCTTTCAGGCGATGTAGCCGAACAGTTCTTCCAGCTCCTCGCGGGTCTTCCCCTGCCATCCAGCTCTGTAGCTCTGGATCTCGGCGGATTCGACGAGGGTTCTGCCAGTCGAGCTGACGTCGATCTTCTTATCGTTGCACCAGAAGCTATACAGGCGAACGGAACCGCAGTTGATGTCGCGCTCCAAGCGAAGCTCGAAGAAGTTGCCTAGATCCGAGACCCAATACTTGCTGCTGCGGAACCCGCAGGCTTTGTCACTCATACCACGAACAAAAGCCGCTGCCGGGATGATGTTCTGCTTCACCCATGCGATCTCCGCTTTCTGCTGCTTCTTGTAGTCCTTCTCGGTGACGACCACGGCCATTCTGTAAGCGTCCGTCTTCGTCATCGAATCGGCTGCCATGTAGATTTCCTCCACGCGCTTGTATTCCGCATAGTTCGCCGGGGTGTCGATGGCACCTGTGCCTTCCAGAAATTCGTTGTAAAGCATCTTCTAGGCTCCTTCTTTACTGCCGGTCTCGCTTCCGACCGATGGCTTTCCAGAACTGTTGCTCCAGCTACCAAGTGGCCATATACGAGTTACCGAATGGTATTATTTATCGTATCTTAACTAATGTCTACTGAGCAACCCTC